>NZ_JBHSMZ010000024.1:0-372127 GCF_042656905.1 Massilia aerilata | reverse complement strand
CACAATAACTCTTCCTTACTGCTCTCTTGCGTTTACAACAGGTTCATCCCGGAAACCCGCGATGAACCATAAAAAAACCGTTCTACCAAACTTACGCAAAGCTAGCCGTTATTGCTTAAAGCTGCCTCGCCGTTGGATTCCTGCTTCGCCGGGGCCGGTTTCGCCCAGTGCATGGCACCGGGCCAGAGCCTTCCCCTCCACAGGCAGTGACGGTCGAACTGACCGCCAGATTCCTCAGGTTCATTGCCGCGTTCACATCGCGGTCGTGTTCCGTGGCACAGCCTGGACAGGACCAACTGCGCTGCCCCAGCGCCAGGGTCTCGAGCACGTGCCCGCATGCCGAACAGGTCTTGCTGCTGGGGTACCATCGATCGGCCACGACCACCTGGCCACCGCGCCAGGCCGCCTTGTATTCGAGCTGCCGGCGCAGTTCGTAAAAGCCCATGTCGGCAATGGCGCGCGACAGGCGCCGGTTGCCCAGCATGCCTCTGACGTTGAGGTCCTCGATGCCGATCGTGTGATAACGCCGGGTCAGGTCTGACGTCAGCTGGTGCAGGGCGTCGCGGCGCAGGTTGCCGATCCGGGCGTGAAGTTTCGCCAGCTTCGCTTTCGCCCTGGCCCGGTTGTTCGATCCCTTCACCTTGCGTGACAGCGCTCGTGAAAGGCAACGCAGCCGGTCCAACAGCGTGCGCAGTGGCTTCGGCCCTGTGAAAGTCTCGCCGGTCGACAGGGTCGCCAGCGTCGACACCCCAAGGTCCACCCCGACCGCGCCTTGGTTTTCGGCCGGAGGCAGGGAGACGTCAGGGGTATCGACCGTGATGCTGGCGTACCAGCGGCCGGCCTGTCGAGAGATCGTGGCCGAGACCAGGTGGCCGGTAAAGCGTAGCGCCTCCCGCATGCGCAGCCAGCCCAGGATTGGGATCCGGAGGCGCTTGCCGGCGACGCGGAACTGGTCGTTGCTGATGCTGAAACGGTCGTGCTTGCCCTTGCGGCGGAACTTCGGGTGGCGCGCGCGGCCGGCGAAGAAGTTGTTGAATGCCTGGCCCAACTGGATGATCGCGATCTGGGGCGCGCACTTCGTCACTTCCAGCATCCAGGGGAACTGCGCGCGCTTGATGGCGTTCAATTGGCGCCGCAGAGACAGTTGCGAAGGCTGTGGCCAAGCCGCGTCGGCCTGGCGCGCGGCGTACTGGCGGTTCCATTCGGCCAGCGCCCAGTTGTAGGCGAAGCGGGCCACACCGGCGGCGCGCGCCAGGTAGGTGGCCTGCACGTTGTTGGGGTCGAGGGCGATCCGGTGGGCAATCAGCACGTAGCCTCCTGCACAGCCCGGCGCACGCCGTCGAGCAGCTTCTGGTTCTTGTGGCTGCGGCTTCCGTATAGTCTGGCCGAAAAAACGGTGATGATCTCAAGCGCGTCGCTGGCCAGGTCTTCCTCGAATGTGGTGTCGCCGTGGTTGATAATCACGACTTCGACCTCCTTGGCCTGGCAGCTGATGGGAGCGAACTCGCTCATACTGCATGAGACGGTGCAGGAATAAGTAGGTTCCCACGAACTGTTAAAACCCGCACGGCGGCGGGTTTTCGTGGGGCGCGGCGTCGCTTAGAAGGCCGCGATGCCGGTCTGCGCACGGCCCAGGATCAGGGCATGGATGTCGTGCGTGCCTTCGTAGGTGTTGACCACTTCGAGGTTGACCATGTGGCGGATGATGCCGAACTCGTCCGAGATGCCGTTACCGCCGAGCATATCGCGCGCAGTGCGGGCGATGTCCAGCGACTTGCCGCAGGAATTGCGCTTCATGATCGAGGTGATCTCGACCGCGGCCGTGCCTTCGTCCTTCATGCGGCCCAGGCGCAGGCAGCCTTGCAGGCCCAGCGTGATCTCGGTCTGCATGTCGGCCAGTTTCTTCTGCACCAGCTGGTTCGCGGCGAGCGGCTTGCCGAACTGCTTGCGGTCCAGCACGTACTGGCGCGCGGTGTGCCAGCAGTCTTCCGCCGCGCCCAGCGCGCCCCAGGCGATGCCGTAGCGGGCCGAATTCAGGCAGGTGAACGGGCCCTTCAGGCCGCGCACCTCGGGGAAGGCGTTCTCTTCCGGGCAGAACACTTCGTCCATGACGATTTCGCCGGTGACCGAAGCGCGCAGGCCGAACTTGCCGTGGATCGCCGGCGCGCTCAAACCTTTCCAGCCCTTTTCGAGCACGAAGCCGCGGATCGCGCCTTCGTCGTCCTTGGCCCAGACCACGAACACGTCGGCGACCGGCGAGTTGGTGATCCACATCTTCGAACCGCTCAGCGAGTAACCGCCGTCGACCTTGCGCGCGCGGGTGACCATCGAGGCCGGGTCGGAGCCGTGGTTCGGCTCGGTCAGGCCGAAGCAGCCGATCCATTCGCCGGTGGCCAGTTTCGGCAGGTATTTCTGTTTGGTTTCTTCATTGCCGAACTCGTAGATCGGCACCATCACCAGCGAGGACTGCACGCTCATCATCGAGCGGTAGCCGGAGTCGACACGCTCGACTTCGCGCGCGATCAGGCCGTAGCTGACGTAGCTCATGCCCGGACCGCCGTACTGTTCCGGAATGGTCGGGCCCAGCAGGCCGAGTTCGCCCATTTCGCGGAAGATGGACACGTCCATGGTTTCGTTGCGGAAGGCTTCGAGGACGCGCGGCTTGAGCTTGTCCTGGCAATACGCGGCGGCGGCGTCGCGCACCATGCGCTCTTCATCAGTCAGCTGCTGGTTCAGCAGAAGCGGGTCATCCCAGTGAAATTGGGCTTTGCGGGGCGAATCGGAACGGCTCATGCACGGGACTCCTGTCTCAGAAGAATCTTGTTGGACGTGGGGCGGTCTGGCGCCGCCCGAGTCTAGGCATTATAGGAATCCGGCTAGCTTGCGGCTTTTGAAATGGCGACAGGGATTTTCATTTTCGTCACAGGGGTCAGAGCCCGGTTCACGCGGGTGGGGTCTGACCCCGGTGCTCAGAGGTACAAGCCGCCACTGACCACCGGGGTCAGACCCCAGGCAGGCAAAACCGGGGTCTGACCCCTCCTTAGGTGGACCCGAACTGGCCGCCGTGGAAGATCAGGGCCGGCTGCGGATGCACGGCGCATTCTTCGACTTCGCCGACGAAGATCACGTGGTCGCCTTCCGGGTAGCGGCTGCGGTTGTGGCATTCGAACCAGGCGGTGACGCCCTTCAGGATGGGCTGGCCGGTGCGCGAGAGTTCGTAGTCGGTGCTGGCGAAGGGATCGGCGCCGCGGCGGGAGAAGCGGCGCGCCAGTTCTTCCTGGCCGGCGGACAGCACGTTGATCACGTAGTGCGAGTTGCCGGTGAAGATGGGCAGGCTGTTGGCCTTGTCGGAGAGACTCCACAGCACCAGCGGCGGTTCCAGCGACACGGAGTTGAAGGAACTGGCGGTCAGCCCGCGGAAACTGCCGTCGGCCAGGCGGGTGGTAATGACGGTGACGCCCGTCGCAAATTGGGACAGAGCCTGGCGGAAATGCGCGGAATCGAAACCGCGCGCGGAGGAGCGGGGAGAGCTGGTGTTCATCTACGCCATTATGCCACCAACGGCCCGGCTGCCCGGAACCGCTTCACCTGGGAAATGCATGGGCGTGCACTTTGGGTTACAGTGAAGGAATCGACAACGACCCTCCCGAGGACATCGTATGAGCCCGCAATCGGCAAGCGACGTGGCAATCCTGGGCGGCGGCTGTTTCTGGTGCCTGGAAGCGGTGTACCTGGAAGCGCGCGGCGTGACCCGTGTCGAATCCGGCTACATGGGTGGCGCCGCCGCCAACCCAACTTATGAACAAGTGTGCGCCGGCGCCACCGGTCACGCGGAAGTCGTGCGCCTGGAGTTCGATCCGAATGTCATTTCCTACCGCGACCTCCTCGAGATCTTCTTCACCATCCACGACCCGACCACCCTGAACCGCCAGGGCAACGACGTCGGCACCCAGTACCGCTCCGTCATCTTCACCACCTCGCCGGAACAGGAGGCGATGGCGCGCAAGGTGATCGCGGAGATGGCGGCCGTCTGGGACGCGCCCATCGTCACCGAGGTGCTGCCGGAAGAAACCTGGCACAAGGCCGAGGACTACCACCAGAACTATTTCGCGCAGCATCCGCTGCAGGGCTACTGCGCTCTCGTGGTGGCGCCCAAGGTGGCGAAGTTTCGCAAGACGTTTGCCGAGCGCATGAAATAACGCGGGCACGGGGTGCCCACCCTACGTAGGGCGGGCACCCCGTGCCCGCGTACAGTCAGTGCCTGGTCGATAACAAATCGACTGCGCCGCTGCCGTCATACATGTACCGCCGCGACCACGGCATCTGCGCCGGATCCCGCCCCGCCTTCCCGCACACGATCTGGTACAGGCTGATCCAGTCGTGCGCGAAGGCATAGGCGCAGCCGGCCAGGTAGACGTGCCAGATGCGGAAGGTCTTGGGGTCGGCCAGCTTGCGGATGTGCGCGGCCTTGGCCTCGAAGTTCTCGGTCCAGATCGCGCAGGTGCGCGCATAGTGCCGGCGCAGGTTTTCGACGTCGCGCACTTCCAGCCCGCCTTCCTGCATGGTGCGGATCACGGTCGACAAATGGGCCAGCTCGCCATGCGGGAACACGTAGCGGTCGATGAACTCGCCGCCGCCCCAGGGACTGGCGCGCTGTTCGACGTCGGTGGTCGTGATGCCGTGGTTCATCACCACGCCGCCCGGCGCCAGCAGCCGGTCGATGCGGCCGAAGTACTCGGACAGGTGCTGCACGCCCACGTGCTCGAACATGCCGACGCTGGTGATGCGATCGAATTCGCCGGCGACGTCGCGGTAATCCTGCAAGCGGATCTCGATGCGGTCCTGCAGCCCGGCCCGCGCCACCCGTTCGCGCGCCAGCTCGAACTGGTTCTGCGACAGCGTCACGCCGACGCAACGGGCGCCGAATTTCTGCGCCGCCCGCAGCACCAGCGCGCCCCAGCCGCAGCCGATGTCGAGCAGGGTATGCCCCGGCTGCACGCCGATCTTGGTGAGGATGTGGTCGATCTTTTTGGTCTGCGCGGTGGCCAGGTCTTCGTCGCCGGTCTCGAAGTAGGCGCAGGAATACACCATGGCCGGATCGAGGAATTCCTGATAGAACTCATTGGAGACGTCGTAGTGGTAGCGGATCGCCTCGGCGTCTTTTTCGCGCGTGTGCGGCGAGACCATGCGCAGGGCGCTGGCCACCCGGCTGTGGCGGGCCGGCTTGCCGGTCGATTCGGCCAGGGAGTTGCCGATCTGGATCATGTCGGCCGCGCTACCCTCGATCTCGAGCGCGCCTTCGACATAGGCTTCGCCCAGGTTGCCGAGGGTCGGCGACAGCAGGTAGTGCAGGCTGCCGGGGCCCGGCACGCGGATCGTTACGCGCGGCTGTTCGGATGAGAGGTCGACCTGCTCGCCGTTCCATAGTTCCACGCGCAGCGGCAGCTTGTATTTGTCACGAATGCCTGCGGTCCAGGCGGATAACTTGATCTGGTCGAACACGCGATACCCCTCCGGCTGACGGGGCATCGCCGACCTTCGCGGCTGTGAAGCCCCTTACGGTTGCAAACGCTGCCGCGTCCAGCTGCCGTCTTCCTGACGCGTGTATACAACACGGTCGTGGAAGCGTGAACGCCGCCCCTGCCAGAACTCGATCCGTTCCGGCACCAGTCGAAACCCGCCCCAGTTGTCTGGCCGCCGGGGCGTTTCTCCACACTGTCGCGCAACGTCCTCGTAGTTGTGTTCGAGATCTGCGCGGCTGGCGATCGGCGCGCTCTGTTGAGACGCAATCGCCGACAGCCGGCTCTTCAAAGGCCGGCTGTTGAAGTATTTATCGCTTTCCTCGGCTGAGGTACGCTCGACCTTTCCTTCGATGCGTACTTGCCGTTCAAGTTCACTCCAAAAGAATAGCAGAGATGCAAATGCATTGCCGTTCAATTGTTTGCCCTTCTGGCTATCGTAGTTCGTGTACCAGGTGAAACCGCGCTCGTCGAACTGCTTGATCAGCACGATGCGCGAACTCGGCCGGCCGCGCTCGTCGACGGTCGATACGCCCATCGCATTCGGCTCGTTGACCTCGGCCTTCAGGGCTTCCTCGAACCAGCGGGTGAACTGCTGGACCGGGTCGTCGGCGACGTCCTTCTCGTCCAGGCTGGCCTGGCCGTAATCCTTGCGCAGGTCGGCCACGCGCTCGCCGACCGCGACGCCCACCGAAGCCGCCGGGCCGATGCCGCGGCGGCGCCGCATGGCCTCGCCCAGCTGCTTCATCTGCTGTGCATCAAACAGGCGCAGCGCCATCGGGGCCATCGTGCTTTCTTCGCGTTCCATATGGTTGAGGTAACGCTGGCTGAAGCGCTGCACGGTGCTGCCGGAGAGCTGCGCGCCGCTGCCATCGGCGATGGCCGCCAGCTGCTCGTGCAGGTCTTGCCACATCGCGTCCATGTCCTTGTGGTCCTGCAGGATCACCGGCGCCAGCGCCTGCAGGGTGGCGGCGTCCTCGCCCCGGGCCACCGCGCGCAGCATCGGGATCAGGTCCTGCTCCTCGTCGTCGTGGTGCAGGTGGGCGGCTTTTTCGAAGTAGCGCAGCACGGCGGAGGCGGCCTGGCGCGCCTGCTGGTCGGCGCCGCCGTCTTCAGCTCGATGCAGCGGCAGATGGGCCAGCAGTTTTTCCAAAGTCGCAAGCTGCTTGCGGATGCGGCCGTGGCAATGCTTGAGCACGGCGACCGGCTGGTCGAAATCAGGGGCGGTATCGGGAAGAAGCTCGTTCATGGTGGCTGTTGCGGACGCGTGTAACGGCCGAAAAATTTGATTGACTGAAAGTTATTTTAGAGCAAGGACGGGGATTCCGTCCGGTAAAATGGCGGAATCATGACGACACTTCCTTCTTCCTTGCTTGCGCCGGCCGGCGCGGACTTCGACGACGAAGTCGACTTCGAGCGCCGCTTCGGCGGCATCGCCCGCCTCTACGGCGAGCGTGCACTGGAACGCTTCCGCAAGGCGCACGTTTGCGTCATCGGCGTGGGCGGCGTCGGCTCCTGGATCGTCGAGGCCCTGGCCCGCAGCGCGATCGGCAAACTCACGCTGATCGACCTCGACAACGTGGCCGAATCGAACATCAACCGCCAGATCCAGGCGCTGTCGACGACCATCGGCATGCCCAAGATCGAGGCTTTGAGGCAGCGCATCGCGCTGATCAACCCCTACTGCGAAGTGGAACTGGTCGAGGACTTCATCGACCCGGACAACATCCCGCAGATGGTCGCGCCCGGCAAATACGATTACGTGTTCGACGCCATCGACAGCGTCAAGGCCAAGGCGGCCCTGATCGCCCATTGCCGCGACCATGCGATTCCGCTGATCGTGATCGGCGGCGCCGGCGGCCAGCTGGATCCGACGAAAATCGAGGTGCGCGACCTCGCCCGCACCGAGCAGGAGCCGTTGCTGAAGAAGGTGCGCAAGATCCTGCGCGCCCAGTACGGTTTTGCCAAGGGCGAAAAGAACAAGTACCACGTCGACGCCGTGTTCTCGATGGAGCCGCTGCGCTATCCGGAAGCGGGCGACGCCTGCGAGATCGATGCCAACAGCATCACCGGCCTGAATTGCGCGGGCTTCGGCTCGAGCATGGTGGTGACCGCCACCTTCGGCATGGTCGCCGCGGGGCATATGCTGCGCAAGATGGCGGAGGCGGCGAATGCCGTCGCGGCGCCGGCCGTGGCGCCCGTGCATATCGCGGCGCCCGCCGCCAACGATGCTGTGCAAGCAGAGGTGGCCTTGTTATCATAGGTTCAGTTATTACTGATCCATGAAAGAGGCCCAATGATTCGTCGCATCGCTTTCCTGAGCCTGCTGCTGGCGGCCACCACCGCCGGCGCGCAGGACTCCACCCAGACCCAGGCCCAGACCGCGGCCGCTACCCCGGACAGCGTCCAGCAGACCACCGAGCAGCCGGCCCAGCCGGCGGTCCAGTCCACCGTACCGAAGATCCAGGTCATCGACGGCGTCGTCGGCAAGGGCAAGGAAGCCACGGTCGGCAGCACCGTCTTCGTCAACTACACCGGCTGGTTCTACAAACCCATGGCCAAAAAGCAACGCGGCCGCAAGTTCGATTCCTCGCTGGACGCCGGCCGCAGCCCGCTCGATTTCCGCCTCGGCGCCGGCATGGTGATCAAGGGCTGGGAGCAGGGCGTGGTCGGCATGAAGGTGGGCGGCAAGCGCACCCTGATCATCCCCAGCGAACTGGCCTACGGCAAGCGCGGCTCGCCGGGCGGCATCCCGCCGGATTCCGATCTCATCTTCGACGTGGAACTGCTGGACGTAAAGTAAGTCAAATGACAACCTGACGCAGGAGGTTTTCCAGATGCGCATCGCGAACGACGTTACTGAACTGATCGGTAATACTCCACTGGTGCGCATCCGGCGCCTGTCACAGGGCGCCGGCGCGGACATCCTCGCCAAGCTCGAGTTCTACAACCCGGCCCACAGCGTCAAGGACCGGATCGGCTGGGCCATGATCGAGGCCGCCGAGCAGGCCGGCAAGATCGGCCCCGACACCATCATCGTCGAACCCACCAGCGGCAACACCGGCATCGCGCTGGCGATGGTCTGCGCGGCGCGCGGCTACCGCTGCCGCCTCGTCATGCCCGAGACCATGAGCAACGAGCGCCGCATGCTGCTGCGCGCCTACGGCGCCGAGCTGGTTCTGACGCCCGGCCCGGAAGGCATGCTGGGCGCGATCCGCCGCGCCGAGGAAATCGTCGCCTCGGACCCGAGCTGCTTCATGCCGCAGCAGTTCAACAATCCCGCCAACCCGGAAGTCCACCGCCGCACCACGGCCGAGGAAATCTGGCGCGACACCGACGGCAAGGTCGACATCCTGGTGGCCGGCGTCGGCACCGGCGGCACCATCACCGGCGTGGCCGAAGTCATCAAGGCACGCAAGCCCGGCTTCCAGGCGATCGCCGTCGAGCCGGAAGCCTCGCCGATGCTGTCGAAGGGCACCAAGGGCCCGCACCCGATCCAGGGCATCGGCGCCGGTTTCATCCCGGCAGTGCTGAATACGCATAGCTACGACGAGGTCATCACCGTGAAGAACGAGGATGCCTTCGAGGTCGCACGCGCGGCCGCGCGCGAGGAGGGGCTGCTGGTCGGGATCTCGTCGGGGGCGGCGCTGTGGGCCGCGCTGCAGGTGGCCAGGCGGCCGGAGAATGCGGGGAAGATGATCGTGACGATCATTCCTTCGTTTGGGGAGCGTTACCTGAGTACTGCTCTTTACGCCAACTTGGCGGGGTGACGTGAACGTGGGCTCGGGGAGCCCACCCTACATTGGCCGTAGGGTGGGCACCCCGTGCCCACGCGTCGACGTTCAGTGCGCGTGTTTCGGCTCGGTGTGGCCATGGCCATGATCGTGGCCGTGATGGTCGTCGTGGCTGTGCTCATGCACGCCGTGCAGCGCACAGCTGCTGTGCTTCGTCGTCCCTTGCTCCACCTGCAGCGTGCAATGGTGGATCGCAAAATCCTCGCGCAGGTGCCCGACGATGTCGTCGAGGACGGCATCGCCCGGATACCCGCCCGGCATCACCAGGTGCGCGGTGAGCGCGGTCTCGGTGGTGCTCATCGCCCAGATGTGGACGTCGTGCACCTCGGTGACGCCGGTCTGCGCGGCCAGGAAGGCCGTGACCTGGGTCGCATCGACGCTGGCCGGCACGCCCGCCAGCACCATCTGCAGCGATTCCTTCATCAAGGACCAGGTGCCGGCCACGATGATCACCACGATCACCAGGCTGACCGCCGGGTCGAGCCAGGTCCAGCCGGTATACATCACGACCAGGCCCGCCACCACCACGCCCAATGACAATGCGGCGTCGGCCGCCATGTGCAGGTAGGCGCCGCGCACGTTGATGTCGTCCTTGCTGCCGGCCATGAACAGCCAGGCCGAGAAGCCGTTGATCAGCACACCGATACCGGCCACGATCGACACCGTGATGCCGGCGACCGGCTGCGGATGGGCGAAGCGCAGCACCGCTTCCCAGGCGATGGCGCCGCAGGCCACCATCAGCAGCAGGGCATTGCCCAGCGCCGCCAGGATCGAGGTGCCGCGCAGGCCGTAAGTAAAGCTGCGGGTCGGCGCGCGCTTGGCCAGCAGCGCCGCACCCCAGGCCAGCGCCAGGCCGAGCACGTCGGACAGGTTGTGGCCGGCGTCGGCCATCAGCGCGGTGGAATTGGCGATGAAGCCGTAGAAGAACTCGATGGCGACGAAGGCGATGTTCAGGCCGATGGCCAGCATGAAGGCGCGGCCGGCGTCGGCCGGGGCCGGGTGGTGGTGACCGTGGCCGCCGTGGCCATGGTCGTGATTGTGGTGAAGGCTCATGCGTCCAATCCTGTCGTGGGTTCCGAGATGTGTTCGAACATGTTGGCGAGCAGCCCGCTGATGTGGGCGTCGGCGGCGGTGTAGAACACCTGCTTGCCCTGGCGCTCGGCCTTGACGATGCGCGCCGCGCGCAGCAGGCGCAGGTGGTGGCTGACCAGGGAGCTGGACAGCTCCAGGCTGGCGGCGATGTCGCCCACCGCGATCGGCTGCGCCAGGCAGGCCAGCACGATGCGCAGCCGGGTCGGGTCGCCCAGCAGGTGGAAGAGGTCGGCGAGTTCGTCGACCAGGTAGTCGAAGTCGTGTGGGGTGCTCATGCCTAACATGTGAAGAACTGTTCACATGTTAAGCGCAAAGCGCCGGGCGGCGCAAGTTCTTGTGTCGTGCCTGCCTGGATGCTCAGGTGTCGCCAGGCGCCGGCGCGGCAGCCATGCCTGCCTTGAATCGACGCCGGATGCGCAGCACGGACAGCCCGACAAAGAGTGCGACGCCGATGGCAGCCGCCACGGCCCAGCCGCGATCGACCAGGCCGGCGCCGGCGGCCGCGCCGCATAGCCCGCCTGCGGCCAGACCGGGCAAAATGACTTTGAAGGTGGCGCGGGCAAGCGTTTTCGACATGTTTATCCCATCGTTCAGCATCAAGGTCCGTCAACCGCGCCGACGTCGAAACCGTCATAGCTCGCGACGCCAAACCGCGCCGCAATGGCGTAGAGCAGCTGATTGCACTCGTCCAGGGAGGCCGGCGTATGGGTTTCGACACGATCCAGGCGCAAATAAAAAACCGGGTTGTCGCTGGCTTCATCCGGACCGAGCGTGCCGACAAATTCATAAGCCGACGGCGCCAGATGCGCCGCAATCGGCAGCAGCTTCTCACGATCGCGGTCGACGAAGAAGTAGGACCATCGGCACTCGTCGTCGATGTTCCAGTTGGCGCGCCCGGACGCGTAGGTACGCCGGGACTCCGCAAAAAAATCCTCGAGCATTGCGCGCGTCATCATGCCCGCAGCTTAAGGCAGCTGCCCATCGGTATCCCGCAACTCCGCCGTCCCCAGCCCCAGATTCTTCAACTGCGGCAGCACCTGTCCCTTATCTCCCACCGCAATCACCTTCATCCGTTCCGGCGCCAGATACTTGTTCGCCACCGCCTGCACCTGCGCCGCACTCACGCGCCGGAACTGCTCGGGCAGGGTCTGCCAATAGTCCGCAGGCAGGTCGAACAGATACGGTTCGGCCAGACTCGCAACGATGGTGGAATTGGTCTCGAATTGCCCCGGCAGCGAATATACCTGCGAATCCCGCGCACCGGCCAGTTCGGCGGCCGGCAGCGGCGTCGAACGCACCCCGCGTATCTCTTTAAAAATTTCGGCAACCGAGGCGCCGGTCACATCGGTGCGCACGCTGCCGGCGATGACGAAGGGCCCCGGCGTGCGGTCGTAGCGGAAGCCCGAGAACACGCCGTAGCTGTAGCCCTTGTCCTCGCGCAGGTTGAGATTGATGCGGCTGGAGAACAGGCCGCCGAGCGCCGCGTTCATCACCTGCAGCGCCGGGTAATCCGGGGTCTTGCGGTTCGCCGCCAGCTGGGTCACGCGCAGCGCGGTCTGCGGGGCGCCCGGTTTGTCGACCATGACCAGGCGCGCTTTCGTGCCTTCGGCGTCGCCCACCAGCACCGGCGACGGCAGCACCCGCGGCCAGCCGCCGAAGCGGGCCGTGGCGAGCGCGCGTAAATCATCCAGCGTGATGTCGCCGGAGACGATCAGCGCCGCGTTGGCCGGCACGTAGTGGCGGCGCCAGAACTGGTACAGGTCGTCGCGGATGACGGCGCGGATCGCCTGCTCGGTGCCGAGCTGGCCGTAGCCGTAGGGGTGCTTCGGTCCATACAAGGCGCCGGCGCTGGCGACGGCCGCCACCTGCTCCGGGTTGTCGCGCTGCTGGGCCAGCGCACCGATACGCGCGGCACGCTGGCGTTCGACTTCGGCGGTGGGGAAGGCCGGGTGCTGGACCACGTCGGCCAGCACCTCCAGCGCTTGCGCGAAGGTCGACTTCAGCGACAGCAGCGACACCGTGGACGCGTCCGTGCTGCTGCCGCTGCCGAGGAAGGCGCCCAGCTGCGCGATCTCGTCGGCGATTTGCGGCGCGCTGCGGGTGGCCGTCCCTTCCTGCAGCATCTGGGCGGTGAAGCCGGACAGGCCGGGCGCATCGTCGGGGTTGGCGTCGGAGCCGCTCTTTACAACTAATTCGGCCGCCACCAGCGGCAGCGCCGGGTTGTAGTGGTGGATCACGCGCAGGCCGTTCGGCAGCGTGAAGCTCTCGCCTTGCGGCAGCGTGAACTTCGGCGCCGGTCCGGCTTTCGGCGGCTGGCGGCGCCAGGCTTCATCGCGGTTGATGCCGGCGGCGGCAGCCGTCCTGACGGCTTTCACCGGCTGCGCCTTCGGATCCGGGCCCAGCTCCGGCTTGCCCGGCACGGCCGCCACCACCACGCGCGCATTCGGCTGCAGCCAGCTGCGCGCCACGCGCTGCACGTCGGCGGCGCTCACGCGGCGCAGGCGCGCGATGTCCTTCGGGAGGAAGCCGGGGTCGCCGGTGTACTGGTTGTACTGGTTGACCTGGTTGGCCAGGCCGGCGCCGCCCAGCTTCTCGATCGAGGTCAGCATCGCGGTCTCGATGGTGTTGCGGGCGCGTTCGACTTCCGCTTCAAGCGGGCCGCTGTCGCGCAGCGCCTTCAGCTCGGCGTCGACGGCACTTTCCAGCGTGGCGGCATCGACGCCGGGGCGCGCGGTGACGTCGATCATGAAGGTGGACGTCAGGGCGTTCGAGTTCTGCGCCGCCGCCGTGTCCTGGGCGATCTGGCGCTCGTAGACCAGCGATTTATACAGGCGTCCGGCCTTGCCGCCGGCGAGGATCTGGGCCGTCACCGCCAGCTCGGCGTCGCCCGGCTGGTAGGCGGGCGGCGTCAGCCAGGCCATGTAGACGCGCGGCAGTTCGATGCGGTCGGCCACCGTCAGGCGGCGCTCGCGCACGATCGGCGGCGTCGCCACGTTGGGCTTCGCGACCGGCGCGCTGCGTTTGAAGCTACCGAAGTATTTCGCCACCAGGGCGCGTGTTTTCGCCTTGTCGATGTCGCCGGCGATCACGATGCTGGCGTTGTTCGGGCCGTAGTAGCGGGTGAAGAAGTCGCGCACGTCGGCCAGTTTCGCATTCTGGATATCCGCATGCGAGCCGATCACCGAGGCGTAATACGGATGGGTCTTCGGGAACAGCGCGTGGTTCATGGCCTCTTCGACGATGCCGTAGGGGCGGTTCTCGACGCTCTGGCGGCGCTCGTTGCGCACCACGTCCTGCTGGTTCGCCAGCGCGGTCTGGTCCAGCACGTCGAGCAGGTAGCCCATGCGGTCGGCATGCACCCACAGCGCCAGCTCCAGCTGGTTGGTGGGCACGGTGTCGTAGTAATTGGTGCGGTCGTAGTCGGTGCTGCCGTTGCTGTCGGTGGCGCCCGCGCCTTCCAGCAGGCGGTCGGCCAGGCCGCGCGGTACGTGCCGGGTCGCGGCGAACATCATGTGCTCGAACAGGTGGGCGAAGCCGGTGAGCCCGGGCGCCTCGTTGGCCGGGCCGACGTGGTACCAGATGTTCACCGCGACGACGGGCAGGCGGTGGTCCTCGATCAGGATCAGTTCCAGGCCGTTGGGCAGCGTGGTCTTTTCGAACGCGACCTGGGGCAGGGCGGGCGCCGGCGCCGGGTTCTGGGCGGGCGCGGAACCGGCGGCGAGCGCCAGCGCCAGCATCAGGGAAGTCGACAAGGGCGGACGGACATTCATGTGGACTCCGTATGAAGCATTCAGTGACAGGTATCGGCGCCGCGGTCGGGCTCGGGCAGGCCGAGCGGCGTGAGGCGGGCGGACTCCAGGAATTCCCATTCGTAGCGGCCGTCCAGCAGGCGCAGTTTCAGCACGCCGGTGCGGCCGCTGTCGCGCATCTCGCTGTTGCGCACCGTGAGCAGGAAGGGCGTCGGATAGGCGCCGCCGGTGCCGACCACGAACTGGCGCATGCCGCGCGCTTGATCGAGACGATTGTCGGCGTCCTGCGGCGCGAAGCGCTCGTAATCGTGGTCGTGGCCGGACAGTACCAGCTCGGCGCCGGCGTCCTGCAGCAGGCGCCAGGCGTCACGCATCTTGGGGACGCTGCCATGCCCGCCGGAGCTGTACAGCGGGTGATGCCAGAAGGCCAGCGTGCAGCGCGCCGGGTGCGCCGCCAGGTCGGCGCGCAGCCATTCAATCTGGGCGGCGTGCTCGATCGGGGCCAGGTTGCTGTCGAGGGAGACAAGGTGCCAGCCACCCAGGTCGAGGCTGTAGTAGCCGCGCCCGGCGCGTTCGCCAAACCAGGCGAAGTAGGGCGCGGCTTTCGGGGTGTAGTACTCGTGGTTGCCGGGCGCCGGCCAGGTGCGGTCCTTGAACCTGCCCCAGGTCGGGCCGTAGCAGTCGGTGAATTCCTTCGCCCTGCCGTGCGGGTAGGTGGCGTCGCCCAGCATCAGGACCACCGCGTCCGGGTCAAGGGCGAGGCCGGCGGCGACGGTGCGCGCGGTCTCGGCCGCGCCGGAATACGCCGGGTCGCTGTAGGCGCAGCGGGCGATGTCGCCGGCCGCGTAGACGGTAATGCCATGACCGGCGCCGGCGAAGGCGGATGCGGCCAGCAGCAGGCCGCCGGCCGCCACGGCCAGGCGTGTCGCAAGCGCCGGCATCCTCCTTACTCGAGGAAGCGCAGCAGCCCGGTCAGCGCATGCGCCACCGTCTGCTCGCGCACGGCGCGGCGGTCGCCCTGGAACACCAGGCGCTCGGTATAGGTGGTGCTGCCCCTGGACCAGGCGAAGCAGACGGTGCCGACCGGCTTGCCCGGCACCGCGCCGGTCGGGCCGGCGATGCCGGTGGTGGACACGGCGACGTCGGCATTGCTGTTGGCGACCGCGCCCTCGGCCATGGCGCCGGCCACTTCCACGCTGACGGAGCCGCATTGCGCGATCAGCGCGGCCGGCACGTCCAGCATCTCGGTCTTGGAAGCGTTCGAATAGGTGACGAAGCCGCACTCGAACCAGCCGGTCGAGCCGGGGATCTCGGTGATGGCCTGGGACACGCCGCCGCCGGTGCAGGACTCGGCGGTGGCCAGCAGCAGGTTTTTCGCTTCGAGCAGCTTGCCGACCTTGGCCGCAAGTTCAAGAATATCGTTCTCCATCGCTCCACTCCCTTATGTTGATGCTGCGCCGGACCATTCTAGCGCGCCTCGGTCCGGTGCGCGCTAAAAACCTTAACCAAAAAACACGCCATGAACATGATGTAAATACCGATGTCGTGCCGTGCGACATCATCCGAAAACCTGCTGCTATTCTGCACGCCTGCCGGGCCGCTCCCCGGAAGTCTTCTTTTTACCGATGTAGGAATACCATGCCGTTCGAATGTTCGCGCATGGCCGAGGCGGCATGATCGGCCAGCGCTCGATCCGCACCAAGCTGGTCACGATCGTGATGTCGACCACGCTGGCGGCACTGGCGGTGTCGGTCGGCACCGTGGTTGCCTACGACCTGCGCGGCTACCAGCGTGCATTGCTGAACGACCTCTCGACCCAGGCCGAGCTGGTCGGCCACATGACCTCGGCCGCGCTGTCGTTCGATGACCCGCGCCTGGCGCGCGAAAACCTGGCGATGCTGCGCTCGCGCCCGAGCGTGCGCGCGGCCGCCATCTACGACGCCAACGGCGCCCTGTTCGCGTCCTACCTGGCGCCGGGCGAGGACAGCGCTTTCCCGGCGCATCCCGGCAAAGTCGGGCATCTCAAGGACGGCGACGAACTGGTGCTCTATAAAGCCATCGTCGAGAACGAAGACAAGCTGGGCACCGTCTACCTGCGCTCCACCAACCAGCTCATGGGCCGGGTGCGCGACTACCTCCTGATCTGCATCGGCACCACCCTGCTGGCATTGCTGGTCGCCTGGCTGCTGGTGCGCCGCCTGGGCCACACGATCACGACGCCGATCGACGCCATCACCACCATCGCGCGCGAGGTGGTGGCGAAGCGCGACTATTCGCGCCGCGCGCCGCGCATCAGCGAAGACGAAGCGGCGGCCCTGGTCGATTCCTTCAATGCGATGCTGACCGAGATCGAGCAGCGCACCCTGGCGCTGGAAGGCTCGAACCGCGAAATCGCGCGCGAAGCCCTCGAGCGCGCCCTCGCGCAGCAGGAAGTGATGCGCCTGAATTCCGAGCTCGAGGAGCGCGTGCACGAGCGCACCATGCAGCTCGAGCTGGCGAACTCCGAACTGGAGCTGGCGATCGAGGAGGCGCGCAACGCCAACCAGGCCAAGTCGGCCTTCCTGTCCTCGATGAGCCACGAGCTGCGCACGCCGCTGAACGCCATCCTCGGCTTCGCCCAGATCCTGGCCGCCGACAACCTGCCCACCACGCCGGAACAGAAGAAGGAGTTCTCCGGCCACATCCTGAAGTCGGGGCGCCACCTGCTCACGCTCATCAACGAGATCCTCGACCTGGCCAAGGTCGAGGCGGGGGCGCTGACCCTGTCGATGGAGCCGGTCGGCCTGGCCGAGGTGCTGGCGGAATGCCAGACCATGATCGCGCCGCAGGCGGCCGCGCGCGGCATCCGCGTGCGCTTCCCCGACAACGCCGCGGCCCTGGTCCAGGCCGACCGCACGCGTCTGAAACAGGTGCTGCTGAATCTCTTGTCGAACGCGGTCAAGTACAACCGCGAGGGCGGGGAAGTCGCGGTCGAGTGCACCGCCTGCGGGCTGGACCGGCTGCGCCTGGCGGTGGTTGACTCCGGCATGGGCCTGCGCCCGGACCAGGTGGCCGCGCTGTTCCAGCCTTTCAACCGGCTCGGCCAGGAAAACGGCGCCCAGGAGGGCACCGGCATCGGCCTGGTCTTCACCCGGCGCCTGGTCGAGATGATGAAGGGCGAGATCGGCGTGACCAGCACCCCGGGCGTGGGCAGCACCTTCTGGATCGAGCTGTCGGCCGCCGCGCCGCTGGTGCAGCTGGCGGCGCCGGCGGCAAGCGATGGCGGCCCGCTGGCCAACGCCCCCAGCGGCGACGCCCCGCGCACCATCCTGTACATCGAGGACAACCCGGCCAACCTGCGGCTGGTACAGGAGATCCTGTCCTTCCGCGCCGACCTGCGCCTCCTGAGCGCGCCGGACGGCCATGCCGGGCTGGCGCTGGCGCACATGGAGCGTCCGGCCATCATCCTGCTGGACCTGAACCTGCCCGGCATGAGCGGTTTCGAGGTGCTGGCCCAGCTGCGGCGCGACCCGAACACGGCGCACATCCCGGTGCTCGCCCTGACCGCCAACGCCATGCCGGGCGATATCGAGCGCGGGCTGTCGGCAGGCTTCAACCGCTATCTCACCAAACCCATCGACATCGAACAATTCAATGAGGCCATCGACGGCGTGCTGGCCCAGCGCGCCGCGGAAGAAAGGACAGCCCCATGAGGTCAGTCATATGATTTCGCCCTCGGATATCCGGCGTGCGCGCATCCTGGTCGTCGACGACGAACCGGTGAACGTGCAGCTGCTCGAATTCCTGCTCAAGACCACCGGCTACGAAAACGTCTCGAGTACCACCGACCCGCGCCAGGTGCCGTCCATGCACCTGCAGCACCGCTACGACCTGATCATCCTCGACCTGCAGATGCCGCACATGGACGGCTTCCAGGTGATGGAGGCCCTGAAGCCGATGGAGCTCGAGTCCTGGCTGCCGGTGCTGGTCGTGACGGCCGAACCGGACAAGAAACTGGCCGCCCTCGAGGCGGGGGCGCGCGACTTCATCGGCAAGCCATTCGATACCGTCGAGGTGCTGACCCGCATCCGCAACCTGCTGGAAGTCCGCCTGTTCCACCAGGAGTCGCGCGACTACGGCGCGCGCATGGAACGCAAGGTGAGGGAGCGCACCGCCGAGCTGCAGCGCTTCCGCGGCGCGATGGACGCCACCGCCGACGCCATCTTCCTGGTCGACGCGCGCAACATGGCGATGCTCGACGTCAGCGACGGCGCCTGCCGCATGCTGGGTTTTTCGCGCGAGGCGCTGCTGCGCATCGACCCGGTGGCGCTGGGCCTGGCCGAGCGGGGCCAGTTGGAGCGCTACGCCGACGATGCGTCCCAGCCGCGCGAGCACGACATCGTCGAGACCGAGCTGCTGCGCGCCGACGGGCAGGGTTCGGTGCCGGTCGAGATCAGCTGGCAGCTGCAGCAGCTGGACCAGATGCGCATGCTGATCGCGGTGGCGCGCGACATCAGCGAGCGCATTCACGCGGCCCAGCGCCTGAAGCACATCTCGAATTACGACAGCCTGACCGGCCTGCCGAACCGCACCCTGTTCTTCCAGACCCTGCGCGACACCATCGAGCTGGTCCAGGACAAGAACTGGCGCATCGCGGTGCTGTTCATCACCCTCGACCGCTTCAAGGTCATCAACGATTCGCTCGGCCCGGCGCTGGGCGACGAGCTGCTGCGCCAGTTCAGCACGCGCCTGGTGCGCTCGCTGCACCACCGCGACAGCCTCGGACGCCTGGGCGGCGACGAGTTCGCGCTGATCCTCACCACCAAGCCCGAGGACAAGGAAGAGGAGGCGGCGAGTGTCGCCAACGAGGTGCGCGAGGCGCTGCGCGCGCCGTTCGACTTGAATGGACAACAGGCCGCGCTGACGGCCAGCATCGGCATCGCCATGTACCCGGACGACGCCGTCGATCCGGGCACCCTGGTCAAGTACGCCGACGTGGCGATGGTGCGCGCCCGCGAGGCCGGGCGTGACGGCTACCGCTTCTTCACCCAGGGCATGAACGTGCAGGTGCTGGCGCGCCTGGACCTCGAGCTGGCGCTGCGCGGCGCCATCGACGGCAACCAGTTCGAGCTGCACTACCAGCCCAAGCTGGACCTGAACACGGGGCGCGTCAGCGGGGTCGAGGCCCTGCTGCGCTGGCGCCGTCCCGGCTTCGGCCTGGTCTACCCGGCCGAGTTCGTGCCGGTCATGGAGGAAAACGGCATGGTGGTGCGGGCCGGTTCCTGGATCATCGACGAGGCCTGCCGCCAGATCGCCGCCTGGAACAAGCAGGGCGTGCGCGACGTGCGGATCGCGGTGAACGTCTCCAGCCGCCAGTTCGTCGAGGGCGACCTCGAAGGCGACATCCGCAGCGCGCTGGACAAGCACCATGTCGAGCCGGGCCTGCTGGAACTGGAGCTGACCGAGAGCGCGCTGATGTCGAACTTCGAGCACACGGTCGAGGTGCTGGAAAGCCTGAAGGCGCTCGGCATCCGCATCGCGATCGACGACTTCGGCACCGGCTATTCGAGCCTGGCCTACCTCAAGCGCTTCCCGATCGACAAGCTGAAGATCGACATCGCCTTCGTGCGCGACATCACCACCAACCCGGACGATGCCGCGATCGCGCTGGCCATCATCAGCATGGCGCACAGCCTGCACATGCAGGTGATTGCCGAGGGCGTCGAGTCGCGCGCCCAGATGGCCCTGCTGCGCCGCCACTTCTGCGACGAGATCCAGGGCTTCCACGTCTCGCGCGCGCTGCCGCCCGCGGAGCTGGGCGCCTTCGTGCTGGACAACCGCTCGCAGCCGGCCCGCCCGGCGGCCGACGACCGCAACGTGCAAACCATGCTGGTGGTGGACGACGACGTCGACGTGCTGGCGGCCCTGCACCGCCTGTTCCGGCGCGATAACTACCGGGTGCTGACGGCGGCCACGCCGGCCGAGGGCTTCGAGCTGCTGGCGCTGTACCACGTGCAGGTGATCCTGTGCGACCAGCGCATGCCGGTCATGAGCGGCATCGAGTTCCTGAGCAAGGTGAAGGAGATGTACCCGGACACCATCCGCATCATCCTGTCCGGCTATACGGGCGTGGAATCAGTGCTCGATTCGATCAACCGCGGCGCCATCTACCGCTTCTATACCAAGCCCTGGAACGACAACGAGCTGCGCGACAATGTGCGGCTGGCGTTCCGGCAGTACTGGCTGACGCATGGGCCCTTCGATGACCGGAAGAAGCCGCGGGATGAGAGGGCGGCGTGAAAGAACGCCGTCGTCCCCGCGCAGGCGGGGACCCAAGTTCTTCGGTGCTGCCGGAAACTTGGATTCCCGCCTGCGCGGGAAGTCAGGTCGGGCAATGCCCGGCATGACGATCAGGCGAAATGGTCCCAGCCTTGCAGGTGCAGTGCCAGCGCTGCCCCGGTTGCATCGACCAGCCGCAATCCCAACTCTGCCTCGATCCGCCCCACCCGCGTCACGGCCGTCCCCGACTGCTCCCCAGCCGCCAGAATCGCCTCCCGGTTAGCCGCCGACGCCGTAAAGCACAACTCATAATCGTCCCCACCCGCCGCCGTGAAGCGCCGCCGCAGTTCGAGGGACTGGCGCGCCAGCGCCGGCCCGGCCGGCAGCGCATCGACGTCCAGCACCGCGCCCACCTTCGACGCCGCCAGGATATGCCCCAGGTCACCCACCAGGCCATCCGAGATATCCAGCGCCGCGTGCGCCAGCCGTCCCGCGGCCAGCAGCCGGCCCAGGGCCACGCGCGGCGCCGGCGCATGCAGGCGCGGCGCCGCCAGCGCTGCATCGTCCGGGTCGAGCGCGCATTCGTTCAGGCAGGCGGCCAGCGCCAGGCGCGCATCGCCCAGCGTCCCGGAAATCCAGATATCGTCGCCGGGCTGCGCCGCATCGCGCCGCAGCGCAGTCCCGGGCGCCAGCTCGCCGAAGATGGTGATGCAGATATTCAGCGGGCCCTTGGTGGTGTCGCCGCCCACCAGTTCGCAGCCGTGCGCATCGGCCAGCGCGAACAGGCCGCGCGAAAAGCCGTCCAGCCAGGCCGCATCGGCGGCGGGCAGGGCCAGCGCCAGGGTGAAGCCGAGCGGCGCGGCGCCCATGGCCGCCAGGTCCGACAGGTTGACGGCCAGAGATTTATGGCCGAGAGCGTAGGGGTCGGCGCCGGCCAGGAAGTGCCGGCCCTCGACCAGCATGTCCGACGAGACGGCCAGCTGCAGGCCGGGCGTGGGCGCCAGCAGGGCGCAGTCGTCGCCGACGCCGAGCACGGTGCGGCCGGACGCATCGCGGCGCTTGGGGCGGGTGAAGTATTGTTTGATGAGGTCGAATTCGGAGAGCATTTTTGAATTCTAACTTGCTCGATCAGGCAGTAGGGCAAGCGCCGGTGCTCAAGAAACCGATCGGTCAAAAAATGGAATAGTGCGTTATCGGCCCTTTACGCGTTTTGGATGATTGAGGGGCGACGCTTTTAGCGCACAATTTATAGTGACGCTATCAATTTCGCGCCGCATTCGGTCACATCTCCATCGTAGGCATACGGCTTGCCTTCGTGTCGCGCACCCGCGCCATCAGGCTTGATCGCAAAGTTACCTTTGCACTTCGGGCACTGCGTCATATCGTCTTGAAGTGCTGCCACCATGCCCATTACTTTTGTGCCTGAGGATGCACTGATCACCTGGCCACCGTGATCGGTCTTGTCGTTGAGCCGAATTACGTCGCGTCCTTGGTGCTTCATTGTCAGTCCTGTTCATTCATTAGTAGAGATCGCGACTTGAGCGTTACTGGCTTGCAGCTGCAGTATCGGCTTTACCTGGGGGGATGAAGTATGAGCCTTCAGGTGCGCTAGGTACTTTGACTCTGAACTTCAGGCCCGAGAGGAGTTTGTCCCACAACGCAACGGCCTCGTCGTCGCTTAGCGATGCAGCTTTTGCGGCCCCAACCGTGTTGTGCTCGACTTTGGTGTACATGTTGACGAGGAATTCGGACGGGTTGGCGACATCCTTTGGTGTGCCGACGAATCCCCACTCGAAATCGTGCACGCCGTCCGTCCGCCTGATCAGGGATTCTTCGCCGTGCCAGTGTTGCACGTTCCGCTTTCCTTCGCGCAGGAGGGTACGCAACGGGTATGAGAGCCCCTGTTCTTTCTGCGCCCCATGGATGCGCGCCAGCAGGGACAGTTCTTCCACTTTCATGCGCGCGAATTCTTCCTTGGAATAGTCAGCATACGCATCCTTGTTCGAGCTGATCGAAAAGCTTACGTCAGGGATGCTGGGAAGATGGATGCCGACGTTGACCATTTCTTGGTCGCCATAGGAGGAGCTGGCCATGAAGCCTTGCTCGATGCAGTAACCCTCGTCGGAGGGGACTTCGTCTTCGGTTCGCAAGCGCAGACTTTTCGCCCGGTTGTTTGCCAAAGCTAGAGCTTGCTCCTCGGACTGCCCGTCTTCTATTTCACCCCCAAGAAGAAAGATCAGGTCGCCCTTGTTGACATAGGTATTAAAAAAGTGAAGGTTAAGTTTCTTGGCGGCTTTGCTCTCGTAATACCGCATTTGCCAGCTGCCTTCGATCGGCCCGCGGCCGTTGTAGGTGATGTCAGCGTCGTCATCGGCGAATTTTAGTTTCGCGATGTTTTTATCGACGAGAATCTTGATTGCGTTCTGATCGCCTTTGAAAAGGTAAATTTTGGATGGGAAGGACACAGTGCCCCACGTCACCTGCGCTTCCTTGGGAACCGTGAGCGCATATCGCCCAAAGCAGACAAGCTTGGTTTCCTTGAACAGGTTTTTCAACCGAGGGCTTAAGGCGACAGGTTCAGGCACAGCTTTCTCCTTATAGGCATAGGTCTTTGAGCAAGTCATCAGCGATGCCGCCATCAATAAGGCAACGCATCCAGCCAACACGCTCCGCTTGTTTGCACGCATGGTCACTCCCATTGCGCCGTGCCGGCGATCTTGACGATGGAATGCAGCATCGACGCCAGCACATGCGGATGTGCATAGCTGTCCTGGTGTTCATAGCCGCTGCCCTTGGCTTGCCCATGCGGGAACAAGGTGCCGGCGATCTTACGGGCCGATCGTTCGGCCGGCACTGTCTCGTCGCCGGCCGCGTCTCCCGGCTGTAATTTAAGCGTCAGCACCCGCGTTCCGGCCTGTACTGTCAACGTGCCTTTTTTATCGTCCGTTAAGAGTTTCCAGGTATCGGCTGGCGGCAGCGAAATATGGCGGGTGTCCAGACTTCAGGGTTCATGACCTTGAAAGTCAGATTGCCATAGCTCTTGTGCTCATCCGATGCGCAATAGCTGGCATAACAATGAGTCGGGTGAAACGTGGTTTCGATGCCGTTGACGAAACCGTTTGCGCTGATCAGGCGTTCTTGCACCTTGGCCAACCCTCCACCATTCTGCTTTTTCAGGTTACCGGGATTGACCCAATTCGGATTAATAAGGCGCCACCAGTTGTTCTGCGGCTGCAGATAAATGCTGTCGAGCGCGTTTTCATTCTCCTGAGGCCAGCTACGGATCGTCCTGCCGCATCCATCCACGACCTTCAGCCAGTCCTTGTCATATCCAGTAGCCGGCAATAATTCCAGCGGCGCAGGCGCATTCGCAAGGATGGCCGTGGCGTGCTGGCCGTCAATCCCGATGATCTCGGCGAAGACTTCCGCCTTGATCCCTTCCTTTTCCTGAAAGCCGAAGCGCATGCGCCGGTAAGCGGCGGCGGCACCCAAGGTCGGCATGGCGCTGTGATACATCCCCAGCACTTTCACCGCTGGATCGTTCAACAGTTTTCCGTACTTCGGATGGAGTAGCGCTCGGCCTACCAAGCCGCCCATGCTGTGCGTGACGACGATCACCTCGCTGCATTTGAAGCCGCGCTGCTGGTAGCCGCGCACCAGTCCCTTGATCCGCTCGGCAATGGCCTTGGCCGAATCGCCGTTGCTCTTGAGGTAGTTATAGCCCATCGCGTGTACCGGGTACCAGCAGGCAGCGATTTTTTTCAGTTCGCCCATGTTGACCTCCAGGCCGGACGATGGTCCGAACAGCGAGCCATAGGAACCCGATTTCCAGCATCCATAGGGATCGAGCTGGCCGTTGCGTGAGATGTTGTTGAGATAGCGCTCCGCCGTTTTCAGCATTTCCCCGTACGCGCCGGCGAACAGCACTTCACTCCATCCGCGCCAGCGCGCCACTTGGGCCGCGCTTTCCAGCTTGCCGAAGTCGGGTCGGCCCGGTGGCGGAATCTGCGCCCTGATCAGGGGCGGAATCGGGGCCAGACTGTCAGGGACGTTCCGGTGGCGAGCGTCGGCTGCCAGGGTTTCCTTGCCCTCCGGGTCGAAGCGCCCTTTGTCTTCCGTATAGTGGTAGTACTCGACCTCGGTCTCGTTCGGGTCGAATACGAGTTGCCGCTGCGCCGGCGAGGCCTTTCGGAACCAGCCGCCCAGTCCCACCTTGGCCCCAACCGACAAAGGACTGGACACGAGATCGTCAGGACGCCAGGCGCGGTTGTCGGCGCGTTCCAATTCATCCTGGCGCTTTTTGCTCATGCGCAGGTTACTGCCCATGACACCCGGCAGAAAGATGACAGGGATGACTTTGCCAGGCGGGACCGTCACGTCGTGCCGGATCGTATCGCTGGTCTCGGTCATGTGCACCGTGTATTCCGCCCAGCCGCCAACGCCCTGGTTGAATTCTCCTAGATAATTACCGCGCTCGTTCAGACCCTTGTCTTCGTTCATGGGAGTTCGCCTTTCCATCGGATCTTATAGCTCTCCATCCCTTCTCCTTTTTGCATTCCCGTTGTTCCGTTTGCCGCTGTCGTTCCGGTCCCTGTGCCGTCATGTCTTACCAAATCAAAGGCAATGTTCGGAGCTGGCTTGCCATTCTCTTGCAGGAAGTTCACTTCCTGGTCGAAGCGATAGCCGGTGGGTTTCTCGTTAAAAGCTTGCGAAACGCTCTTGGGCGGCAGGGTTTCTAAATTACCGTGAAAGAGCACAGGCGACGAAGTGAAGAACTGCGTTTGCTCGCTAATCTCAACCATGTGATTAGCGCCCTGCAGCCTTACTCCTTTCTTGCCTCTGATCGTCACCCAGTCCGACTCGCTCAAGAGCGCAAGAACCTTGTTGGCGATGATCTCGACGTCGTCCTCTTGCGCCTGCACGGACACCTTGCCACCGGCGGCAATCAGCTTCATGCCGGCCTTGTGCACGAATAGCCGGAATGTCTTGCCAACGCTCGCAAACAGGCCGTCGACGCTGGCGATCGACAGGCTTTTGCCGCTGGTGATGGCGGTATGGCGACCGCTGGCGATGTGCGTGGACTGTCCCGAGCTCATCTCGATGCCGGCCGGGCTGGTGACGACCAGGTGCGGCTCCGCCAATTCCGGAAACTCGCCCTTGCCGCCACCCCGAATGCCTTGGTTTTGGGATTTGAGATCCTCGACAGCATCCCCTTGCTGAGGTTCCTGCTTCTCCTGGGCGCCATAGTGCTGCGCCATCCCGGTCAACTGCTCCTGCACGTCCGCGGCAGCCGACAGCCGCTGGATGGTCTCGCCCATGTCCTTGATATGTGCGGCAGCGTTCGGCCGCACTTCCGTGGTAATGAGCATGCCCTGGTCGGCGCGCGCCACGCCCCAGGCATTGGTGGCCAGCTCCCATCCTTCGCCGCGAGGATCCGTTCGGCCGGACGTGTCCTCGACGCGGGTAATATGCCCAAGCGACAGCTGACTGCACTGATGATCGCTCTTCAGCTGCGCCTGGATCTTCCCCGGGGTATCGTCCAGCACCAAGTGATTACCGCGCCCGCTCGCTGCACCCGCCTGCAGCTCCCGGCTGCGCAGACCGCTCAAAGCCTGCTGTTCCGGCAGCTGCCACGGCGGCATGTGCGTGAAGTTGTACAGCACACCAAGAATCAGCGGATGGTCGATGTTCCCGTTAACGAAGACCACGCCCACTTCCTCGCCCACCCGCGGCAGGCGGATGTTCCCGAATTCGACCCCGGCCCCGGGCGACATCACGCGGACCCAGGCCGAGCTGTTCTCGTCGCGCTTGCCCAGCCGGTCCCAGTGAAACTGGATCTTGACCCGCCCGTAGCCATCGGTATGGATCTCGGCGCCGGCCGGCCCGACCACGATGGCGGTCTGGATGTCGTGACAGGTGCAGGGCTGGCTGTTGTAGTGCCGTCCCGGACGCCACTGGATGTCCCGGCGCACGCAGCGGAAGGTGTTCTCGTAGTGCGATGGCGCACCCGGGGCGGCCTGGTAATTGTTGCGGGCTTCGTGGTCGACGGAGAGGATCAAGTAGTCGCGGTCGCGAATGCTGGGCTTGGCCGGCTCGCCGCGCTTGGGAACTATCAGCTCGGCGCTGAAGTGGCCGGCGAGCTTGAAGCATCGGCCCGGCTGGGCGGTGCGATCGTTGCCGCGGGCTTCGAAGGTTTGCATGTTCGCATCAGCCTCGCCCATGCGCTGCTGCGCAAGGCGTTCGCCGTCGTCATGGGTACGGAAACCGTACGAGCCCGTGTCTTCGTAGATTTCGTATGGATAGACGTCGCCCTGGTTGTTCAGGGACTCGGCGCTCGCCCGTTGCGCCACCGGGTTCTTGTAGTCGAAGCTGGCCAGGGTCGTCTGGCCGGAGCCGAGGCGACGCATGGGGATCCATTCGCGGATGCCGTCGTCTTCGAGCGAACCGGCCTTGTCGCGGAACGGGATTTCGCCGGAGTCGTCGATCCCGGTCGGGTCGATGGGTTGCGCCAGCGTGCTCCTGTCTCTGAGAAAGAGCGTGTGCCCGTCGGCCCGGTGCTCGAAGTAGTAGTGCAGCCCGAACTCCTCCCAGCGCCGGTGCAGGTGGTTGTAGTCGGTCTCGTCGTACTGGTTTGCACAGGTCAGGCGCGGATACTCGCCGACGATGACCGGATGCCAGTCTTTTTGGCGGTACTGGGCAAAGGTGAGTTCGGTGATTTCGATGACGCTCTTGCCGAGGAATGAACGGTTGTCCTTGCGCAGCCTGGCGAAGGCCAGCCAGGGTTCGAGGACCATGTGGTAGAACGCGAAGCCGCCATCGGCGCGCAGAAAGCGGAATTCGGTAACGTAGCCGTTGAAGTAGCGCAGCGAGCCATCTTCGCGAACGAGGGAGATCGTGACCATCCGGGCCATCATCGCCTTCAGGGGAATCTGCGCGTCGTCCGACATTAGTTCGACCTCGAAGCGGAAGCAGCGCGAGACTTCCTCGTGCGCTTTCAAGCGGTTGGGCAGGAGAATGCGTTCCGGACCGTCGTTGCGGGGGAATTCCAGGCGCAGCAGGCGGTCATGCTGCGCATCGAGACTGAACGCCGACAGCGCAGCGTCGGCTGCGATTGTTTGACTACTCTTCACAAGCAACTCCTTCATCATGCAAATTGCACTAGCGCAAAAGGAAAGTTGCGCAGCGACGAAGTTAATCGCGGGTTGATGATCTGGACTTGAGTAGAATCAATTTATTTTGAAAGTGGCTTTTTCAGCAGCATTGTTCACCGGTGTTCCTACCGTTAAGTACTGCCGTTGGTAAAAATACGTACACGATTAGAGGATTCACTCTGATAAAATCGTAAGCCCCCAGTCAGTTCAGTACAGGAAGGCCTGCATAGCATGGATTCGTCAATCGACAAAAAAGAAGAACTACGCCAACAACTGCGTGCTGCAGCGCTCGAATACCACCAGATTCCCCGCCCCGGCAAGATTTCCGTCACCGCGACCAAGCAGCTGCTGAACCAGCGCGACCTGGCGCTGGCGTATTCGCCGGGCGTGGCGGCGCCTTGCGAAGAGATCGTCAAGGACCCGGCCAATTCCTATAAATACACGGCGCGCGGCAACCTGGTCGCCGTCATCTCGAACGGCACCGCCGTCCTCGGCCTGGGCAATATCGGCCCGCTGGCCTCGAAGCCGGTGATGGAAGGCAAGGGCGTGCTGTTCAAGAAGTTCGCCGGCATCGACGTCTTCGACATCGAGATCAACGAGAACGACCCGGACAAGCTGATCGACGTGATCGCCGCGCTGGAACCGACCTTCGGCGGCGTCAACCTCGAGGACATCAAGGCGCCGGAGTGCTTCTACATCGAGCGCAAGCTGCGCGAGCGGATGAAGATCCCGGTCTTCCACGACGACCAGCACGGCACCGCGATCATCGTCGGCGCCGCCATCCTGAACGGCCTGAAGGTGGTCGGCAAGGATCTGAAGCAGTGCAAGCTGGTGGTGTCCGGCGCGGGCGCCGCGGCGCTGGCCTGCCTCGACCTGCTGGTCGACCTCGGCTTCCCGATCGAGAATATTTACGTCACCGACCTGGCCGGCGTGGTCTACAAGGGCCGCACCGAGCTGATGGACCCGGACAAGGAACGCTTTGCCCAGGACACGCCGCACCGCTCGCTGTCCGAGGTGATCCCGGGCGCCGACATCTTCCTCGGCCTGTCCGCCGGCGGCGTGCTGAAGCCGGAGATGGTCGCGGCCATGGCGCCGAACCCGCTGATCCTGGCGCTGGCCAACCCGAATCCGGAAATCCTGCCGGAAGACGCCAAGGCCGTGCGCAGCGACGTGATCATCGCCACCGGCCGCTCGGACTACCCGAATCAGGTCAACAACGTCCTGTGCTTCCCCTACATGTTCCGCGGCGCGCTGGACTGCGGCGCGAGCACCATCACGCGCGAGATGGAAATCGCGGTGGTGCACGCGATCGCCGACCTGGCCCACGCCGAGCAGTCGGACATCGTGGCCTCGGCCTATGGCATCGCCAATCTGTCCTTCGGGCCGGAATACCTGATTCCGATGCCCTTCGACCCGCGCCTGCTGACCCATATCGCGCCGGCGGTGGCGAAGGCCGCGATGGACGGCGGCGTCGCCACCCGCCCGATCGCGGACCTGGCAGCCTACGCCGAGAGCCTGGAGCAGTTCGTGTACCGCAGCGGTTCCTTCATGAAGCCGCTGTTCCAGGTCGCCAAGAGCACGCCGCCCGAGCTCAAGCGCATCGTCTACGCCGAGGGCGAGGACGAGCGCGTGCTGCGCGCGGTGCAGGTGGTGGTCGACGAGAAGCTGGCGCGCCCGATCCTGGTCGGCCGCCCGGCGGTGCTGGAAAAGCGCATCGAGAAGTTTGGCCTGCGCCTGAAGGCCGGCCAGCACTTCGACGTCATCAACCCGGACTTCGACGAGCGCTACCGCGACTACTGGCAGACCTACCACCAGATGGTGATGCGCAAGGGCGTGACCGTGGACATGGCCAAGCTGGCGATGCGCCGCCGCCATACCCTGATCGGCGCCATGATGGTGCACAAGGGCGACGCCGACGGCATGATCTGCGGCACCTACGGCACCACCCACGCCCACCTCGAATTCATCGACAAGGTGCTGGGCCTGCGCCCGGGCGCCAACGTGTATGCGGCGATGAACTTCGTGATCACCGAGGAACGCCAGCTGGCGATGGTCGACACCCACGTCAACGAGAACCCGACCGCGGAAGAACTGGCCGAGATCACCATCATGGCGGCCGAGGAGCTGGAGCGCTTCGGCATCACCCCGCGCGCGGCGCTGCTGTCGCACTCGAACTTCGGCACCTCGAACAGCGAATCGGCGCAGAAGATGCGCGCCGCGCTGGCGCTGGTGCAGCAGAAGGCGCCGAACCTGGAAGTCGACGGCGAGATGCACGGCGACGCCGCCCTCGATTCGAAGCTGCGCGCGAAGATCATGCCGCAGTCGACGCTGAAGGGCGACGCCAACCTGGTGGTCATGCCGAACATCGACGCCGCCAACATCGCCTACAACCTGCTCAAGACCGCGGCCGGCAACGGCATCGCCGTCGGCCCGGTGCTGCTGGGCTGCGCGCGTCCGGTGCATATCCTGACGCCGTCGGCCACGGTGCGCCGGATCGTCAACATGACGGCGCTGTGCGTGGTGGACGCGGTGTCGGCGCGTTAATATTTAACAATTGACCGATCAAAAGAGGCCGCTTGCGGTCTCTTTTTTCATGGGTTCTCGCTCTATGGGTGTCGCAAAAATGTAGAAGTTCCCTACATTTGAAGAACTTGTATTAATCCTTGAGGCAGACGTAACAATGCGTAATCACGCGACGTTATTCATTTGTTTCAGGTGATAATAGTCAAGCATCTGTTGTATCTTTTGCACGACCTTTCCTGCGCAAAGCTTCAGGCATTGGCTCTGTTACAATGCGGGGTTTGTCGGAATTATCTGGTCCGGACTCTCCCTAAGGCCTGCTGCCTGCCGCAGCGGCATCCTCGACCAGCACCTGGAACTACCTAGAACATGCAAACAATAAAACGAGCCCTTATTACCGGCATCACGGGCCAGGATGGCGCTTATCTTGCGCAGCTGCTCCTGGAAAAAGGGTATCACGTGACCGGTACCTTCCGCCGGTCCAGTTCGGTCAACTTCTGGCGCATCGCGGAACTGGGCATCGAAAACCACCCGAATCTGTCGCTGGTGGAATACGACCTGACCGACCTGTCATCCAGCATCCGCCTGATGGAAGCCTCGCGTCCGGACGAAGTCTACAATCTGGCGGCGCAGAGCTTCGTCGGCGTCTCCTTCGAGCAGCCGGTCACCACCGCGTCGATCACCGGCCTGGGCGCCGTCAACCTGCTGGAAGCCATCCGCATCGTGCATCCGAAGGCGCGCTTCTACCAGGCCTCGACCTCGGAAATGTTCGGCAAGGTGCAGGAAGTGCCGCAAATCGAGAGCACGCCGTTCTATCCGCGCAGCCCTTACGGCGTGGCCAAGTTGTACGCGCACTGGATGACCGTCAACTACCGCGAGTCCTACGGCATCTTCGGCAGCTCCGGCATCCTGTTCAACCACGAGTCGCCGCTGCGCGGCCGTGAATTCGTGACCCGCAAGATCACCGATTCGGTGGCCAAGATCGTGCTGAACAAGCTCGAGGTGCTCGAACTGGGCAACCTGGACGCCAAGCGCGACTGGGGCTATGCGCGCGAATACGTCGAAGGCATGTGGCGCATGCTGCAGGCCGAGCAGCCGGATACCTTCGTCCTGGCCACCAACCGCACCGAAACCGTGCGCGACTTCGTGACCATGGCCTTCAAGGGCGCCAACATCGATATCGAGTGGAAGGGCAAGGGCGAGGCCGAGACCGGCCACTGCGGCCGCACCGGCAAGGAACTGGTGCGCGTGTCGTCAAAGTTCTACCGTCCGGCCGAGGTCGACCTGCTGATCGGCGACCCGACCAAGGCCCAGCGCGAACTCGGCTGGCAATGCCACACCACGCTCGAACAGTTGTGCCAGATGATGGTCGACGCCGACCTGCGTCGCAACGAACTGGGATTCTCGTTCTGACATGAACCGCATGGCCACGGAAGAGATCGTTCGCCTGACCGAGCCGCGCGAAGGCGAAGGGAAGCGCGCCCTGATCACCGGGCTGCGCGGCTTCACCGGCTACTACATGGCGCGCGAGCTGAGCGAGGCCGGCTACCACGTCCACGGCACCGTGCTGCCGGGCGAGCCCACCGGACCCGACATCTTCGCCGTCGACCTGCTCGACCGCGCCGCGGTCGCTGCCGCCATCGAACAGGTGCGGCCGGACGTGGTCGTGCACCTGGCCGCGATCGCCTTCGTGGCCCATAACGACGCCGACCAGATGTACCGCGTCAACGTGGTCGGCACCCGCAACCTGCTGGAAGCGCTGGCGGCCAGCGCGCACAAGCCGTCCAGCGTGCTGCTGGCCTCGTCCGCCAATATCTACGGCAATGCCGACGTGCCGGTCATCGACGAAAGCGTGGCGCCGAACCCGGCCAACGACTACGCGGTCAGCAAGCTGGCCATGGAGACCATGGCGCGCCTGTGGATGGACAAGCTGCCGATCACGATTGCGCGCCCATTCAACTACACCGGCGTCGGCCAGACCGAGAACTTCCTGCTGCCGAAGATCGTGTCGCACTTCCGCAAGGAGGCGCGCCGCATCGAGCTGGGCAACCTGGCGATCGCGCGCGACTTTTCCGACGTGCGCATGGTGGCGAAGAGCTACCGCCGCCTGCTGGCCGAGGCGCCCGCCGGCCAGGTCTTCAACGTCTGCTCGGGCCAGCCGCATACGCTGGAAAGCCTGATCGACATGATGAGCGAGATCGCCGGCTATCGTATCGAAGTGCACGTCAATCCGGCGTTCGTGCGCGCCAATGAAGTGCTCACGCTCACCGGCAGCAACGCCAGGCTGGCCGCGGTCATCGGCAAGATCGAACCGACCCCGCTGCTGGAAACGCTGCGCTGGATGTATTCGGCGTGAGTGGATTGCGCGTCGGCCTGGGAACGACCATGATCGAACCGGGCTTCACTGGCGGACGGCTGGACGGCATCGGGGTCTATACCCGGGCCCTGCTGCGCCACCTGCCGCAAGCGGATTGCGAGGTGCAGCCCTGGTCCTGGCCGGATGGCGCGACCCCGCCGAGCGAGGGCGCGGCGCTGCCGCAGTCCTTCGGACGCGCGACCCTGGTCGATTTGCTGACGCCGGGCGTGCACCGCATCCACATGCCGGCCGAGGTCTTCCACGCCACCGATTACCGCGTGGTGCGGATGGACTGCCCGGTGGTGGCGACCCTGCACGACGCGCTGCCGATCAAGCATCCCGAGTGGTGCAACCCGCGCCTGCGCGGACTGAAGAACTGGCTGCAGCGCAAGGCGGCGCAGAAGGCCGACCACGTGATCGCCGTGTCGCAGTATGCGGTCGAGGAACTGGTCGACTGTTTCGGCGTCGACGAGCGCCGTATCTCGGTGGTGCCGAACGGCGTCGACGAGGAATGGCTGGAAGCGCCGGCGCCGGGCGAGGTCGCGGCGACGATGGAGGCGTACGGATTGCGGCCGGGCTATTTCCTGTTCGTCGGCACGCTGCAGCCGCGCAAGAACGTCGAGCGCATGCTGGAAGCCTGGCTGGCGCTGCCGCAGGCGGTGCGCGACGAACGCCAGCTGGTCATCGTCGGCAATGCCGGCGCGCGCTCGGAAGCGTTGCTGCGCCGCATCGCCGCGGCAAGCCAGGATGGCGCCGGCGTGCTGTGGCTGAACCGCCTGACGGACCATGCCCAGCTGCGCCACGTGTATGCCGGCGCCGGCGTGTTCCTGTTCGCCTCGCTGTACGAAGGCTTCGGGATCCCCGTGCTCGAGGCCTTTGCTTCGGGCGTGCCGGTGGTGACCTCGAATGTGACTTCGCTGCCCGAGGTGTCGGGCGGGGCGGCGCTGGAAGTCGATCCGCTCGATGTGGGGGCGATTCAAACGGCCATGCTGGCGCTGGTGCGCGAACCGGCGCTGCGGGCCCGCTGCATCGCCGCCGGACGCGCACGCGCGGCCCAGCTGACCTGGAAGGCGACGGCGCGCCAGACCGCTGCCGTCTACCGCTCACTTATTTAATCAAGCCATGCGTATCCTTCACTTCTACAAGACCTATTATCCCGACTCGGTAGGCGGGATCGAACAGGTCATCCGCCAGATGTGCGTCGGGACCGGGCGGCTGGGAGTGACCAACCAGGTCCTGTCGCTGTCGCGCAAGCCCGACCTGCAGCCTTTCGAATTCGAGGGGCACATGGTGCACCGGGTGCCGCAGAACTTCGAACTGGCGTCGAACGCGGTGTCGGTGCAGGCCATTTCGGCACTGGCGCGCATGGCGCGCGATGCCGACGTCGTGCACTACCACTTCCCCTGGCCCTTCATGGACCTGGCTCACTTCATGGCGCGCGTGAACAAGCCCAGCGTGGTGACCTACCATTCGGACATCGTGCGCCAGAAGGCCCTGCTGCGCTTTTACCAGCCGCTGCAGCACCGCTTCCTGCAGAGCGTCGACGCGATCGTCGCGACTTCGCCCAACTACCTCGGCTCGTCGACGGTGCTGGACCGCTACCGCGACAAGACCCGCGTGATCACCTTCGGCCTGGATAAAACCAGCTATCCGGAACCGGACCAGGCGCGCCTGGAACAGTGGCGGCAAAAGGTCGGGCCGAAGTTCTTCCTGTTCGTGGGCGTGCTGCGTTATTACAAGGGGCTGCACATCCTGCTGGATGCGGTGGCGGGCACGGACTACCCGGTGGTGATCGTCGGCGCCGGCCCGATCGAGCAGGAGCTGAAGGCCCACGCCGAGCGCCTCGGCCTGAAGAACGTGCTGTTCGTCGGCAAGGTGGACGAGCTCGACAAGGTCGCGCTGCTCAAGCTGTGCTACGCGGTGGCCTTCCCCTCGCACCTGCGCTCGGAAGCCTTCGGCATCTCGCTGCTGGAAGGCGCGATGTTCGGCAAGCCGATGATCTCGAGCGAGATCGGCACCGGCACCACCTATATCAACATCGACCGCCAGACCGGCCTGGTGGTGCCGCCCTCGGACCACGAAGCTTTACGTGAAGCGATGCGCACCCTGTGGGACAACCCGGCCATGGCCCGGGAAATGGGCCGCCGCGCCGAGGCGCGCTACTGGCAGCTGTTCACGGCCGAGCAGATGGCGGATGGGTATGCGGGCTTGTACCAGGAGCTGGTGGCGCGGCGGGCGCAGGTGGGGTTGACGCCGGCTACGCGCTTGGGCTGACGTCATTCCCGCGAAGGCGGGAATCCAAGTTCTGCTTGAGCTGTGTGAACGCTTGCAAACTTGGATCCCCGCCTTCGCGGGGATGACGATTGTGAGGTGCGGGAACGACCTTATGCGGCTTTCAGTTCCTGCGCATCCTCCGCCCAGCGCTCCCTGATCGCCCGGATCGCCGGCATCTGCGCAATGAACAGCTCCACCAGCGCCGGGTCGAAATGCAGGCCTTTCTGCTTGACCAGGAATTCCAGCGCTTCTTCTTCCGTCCACGCCTTCTTGTATGGCCGCACCGAGGTCAGGGCGTCGAACACGTCCGCGATCGCGGTGATCCGGCCTTCGAGCGGAATGTCTTCCCCTTTCAGCCCTTTCGGGTAGCCGCTGCCGTCCCACTTCTCGTGGTGGGTGAGGGCGATGTTGCGCGCCAGCGCCAGCATGCCGCCAGGGTGGTCGCCGATGATCTCGGCGCCGATGGTGGCGTGGCTCTGCATGATCTTCCATTCGTCCGGATCGAGCGGCCCGGGTTTCTGCAGGATGCGGTCGGGGATGCCGATCTTGCCGACGTCGTGCATCGGCGCCGCGTGCAGCAGGTCGTCGGCTTCGCTTTCCGTCATGCCGGCGGCCAGGCCGAGGATGCGCGAAAAATGGCTCATGCGGATCACGTGCAGGCCGGTCTCGTTGTCCTTGTATTCCGCCGCCAGGCCGAGGCGCTGGACGATCTCCAGGCGCGATTCGCGCAGCGCTTCCATGCGCACCAGCGACAGGTGGGTGCGCACGCGCGCACGCACGATGGGCGGACTGACCGGCTTGGTGATGTAGTCGACCGCGCCGGCCTCGAAGCCTTCCAGCTCGTCCTCGGTGTCGGTCAGGGCGGTCACGAAGATCACCGGGATGCCGGCGGTGCGCGGGTCGGCCTTGAGCGCGGCGCAGACTTCGTAGCCGCTCATGCCCGGCATCATGACGTCCAGCAGGATCAGGTCGGGCGCTTCCTCGCGCACCAGTTCGAGCGCGCGCGGGCCATCCTTGGCGAAACGCAGGCGGTAGTGGTCCTGCAGGATCTGGCGCAGCAGCTGCAGGTTGCTTGCTTCGTCGTCGACCGCGAGGATCAGCGGCAGGGTCGTATTGCTCATTCTGTGGTTTCTTGTTCGAGGTCGTCGATGGCCGCCAGGACGGCGTCGAGCTGTTGCAGGGCCAGGTCAAAATCGAAATCGGCGATCGCCGCGTGGACTTGCGCCGCGCGCGCCGCCAGCGGATGGCCGGTCAGCGCGGCCGCCAGGCCGGCCGAGGCGGCGTCGTCCAGGCCGCCGCGGCGCAGCGCTTCGCGCAGGACGCCACCGGCGCGTTTGGCGCGTTCCAGGTCGACGCCCGGGCGCACGGCCTGCACGGCCTTGGCGCCAGGGGCCGGCTGGGCCGCGCGGATCTCCGCCAGCGCGCCGTCCACCAGCACGCGCAGCTGGGCCAGGGTATCGAGCAGCGTGCCTTCAGCGCCCGGATAGAGCTTGCCGCTGTCGCCGTCGACCAGGCCTTCGAGCTTGCCGAGGGCATCGGCAAGCAGCTCCAGGCCGAGGTTGGCGGCCACGCCGCGCACTTTATGGGCCAGCATGCGCATGGCACGGTAGTCGGCCTGGGCGGCCTGCGCGGCCAATGCCTGCGCCACGCTGGCGTGCTGGGCCTCGAAATGCACCAGCGCTTCCAGCCAGGCGTTTTCCTTGCTGCTCCAGCGGCGCACGCCGGCCTGGCGGTTCAGCGCCATGCGTTCCTGGGCCGGCAGGTCCGGGTCCGGATGAAGGCTGCCCAGGCCCAGCACGCGCGCGATCTCGTGCGACAGCGTGAACCAGTCGACCGGCTTGCCGGCAAAGCCGTCCATGCCGGCGTCGACGCTGGCGCGGCGGTGCTCGGCCAGCACGCTGGCGGTGGTTGCGATGATCGGCACGCGCTTGCGGCCCGCGCTTTCCGCCTGCTGGCGGATCAGGCGCGAGGCGGAGAGGCCGTCGATCACCGGCATGTGGAAGTCCATCAGGATCACGTCGAAATCTTCGCGTCCGGCCAGCTCGACCACCTGGGCGCCGTCGACGGCCGCGGTCATGGTGTGGCCGCGGCGCGCCAGCAGCAGCTGCAGCAGTTCCTGGTTCTGCGGCACGTCGTCCGCCACCAGCACGCGCAGCGGCGGCAGGGCGGCCGGGGTGCGCACCCGCGGCTGCTGCGGCGCAAAGCGCGCCAGCACCAGCGGCAGCACCACGTGGAAGCTCGTGCCCTGGCCCGGTTCGCTCTCGGCCCAGATGCGGCCGCCCATCAGCTCGACCAGCTGCTTGCTGATCGTGGTGCCCAGGCCGGTGCCGCCGAAGCGGCGCGTCATCGAGGCGTCGGCCTGGGTGAAGGGATCGAAGATCGCCTGCAGGCGCGCCGGCGCGATGCCGATGCCGGTGTCCTTCACCTCGAAATGCAGCTGCTCGCCCTGCAGCGCGGCGCGCAGGGTGACGCTGCCCTTTTCGGTGAACTTGATCGCGTTGTCGAGCAGGTTGGTCAGCACCTGGCGCACGCGCAGCTCGTCGCCGCGCAGGCAGGTTGGCAGCGCCGGGTCGTAGTGGATGTCGACGTGCAAGCCCTTGGCGCGCGCATTCGCCGCCAGGGTCGAGGACAGCTCGTCGATCAGGGACAGCAGGTTGTAGTCGTTCTGTTCGAGTTCGACCGCGCCTTTTTCCAGCTTGGCGGTGTCGAGGATTTCGTTCAGCAGGCGCAGCAGCGCGCGGCCGGCGCTGCGGATCGTGTCGAGGTGGCGCCGCTGGTCCGGCGCCAGCTCGCCGTCCAGCAGCACGTCGGTGAAGCCGAGGATCGAGTTCATCGGCGTGCGGATCTCGTGGCTCATGTTGGCCACGAAGCTGGCGCGCGCGGCGGCGGCCTGCTCGGCGGTTTCCTTCGCTTCGCGCAGCGCGTCTTCCATCTCGCGGCGCTCGGTGATGTCGAGGATGACGCCGTCCAGCCACTGCAGCTGGCCGTCGTCGTTGCGCACGCCGGTGCCGTTTTCCCACAGCCAGCGCACGCTGCCGTCGGCGTTCAGCAGGCGGTACTCGACCAGGTAGGGGCGGTCTTCGCGCAGCGCCGCGGAGATGGCTTCCATGACTTGCACGCGGTCGGCGGCGTGAATCAGGCCGTCGAAGCTACGGCGCGCCTTGGCGCCGGGCTGGCGGGCCACGAAGTCGCTGCCCGGGTAGCCGGTGATGCGCTCGACGGCGTCGCTGATGAAGACCAGCGGGCGGTCGCCTTCCAGCAGGCTGCGGTAGGAGATGCCGGGGATGTTGCCGATCAGGGAACGGAACTGCTGCTCGCTGGCGCGCATCGCCTGTTCCATCGCGCGGCGCTCGGTGATGTCGGTGATGAAGCAGACGAACAGGTCCTGGCCGTCCAGGCGCGCATGGCCGACCGCGCGGCGCACCGGCACGATGCTGCCGTCCTTGCGGCGGCCGCTGACGTCGGCGCTCCTGGCGGCGGCCGTGATCTCGCCGGTTTCCAGGGCGCGCAGCAGGCCGGCGCGCGTGGAGCCTTCCTGGTCGCCGATGATGGTGCGGATGTGCCGGCCCACGATCTCGTCGCGCGTCCAGCCGTAGATGCGCTCGGCCGAGGCGTTGAATTCGAGGATGGTGCCGTCGGCGGCCACGGTGATGACGCCGTCCACGGTGGTGGTCAGCAGGGCGCGCATCCAGGCTTCGCTGCGCGACAGTTCCTGGAACAGCTGGCGGTAGCGCAGCAGGCCGTTGGCGCCGAGGACGAAGACGGCGAAGGCCACCGTGATCAGGGTGATCGCCAGCGCCAGGAAGGTGTCCGATTGTGTCTTATGCGCCGTCTGCACGGCGGCCTTGCCGACGAAACGGGCCGCTTCCATGCCGGTGTAGTGCATGCCGGCGATGGCGCAGCCCATCACGATCGCCGCCAGGAAGATGCGGCGCCCTTCGCTCATGCGGTGCGACAGCGACTTCAGGCCGAAGCGCACCCACAGCGCCAGCGTCGCCAGCACCACCGCGACCACGATCGACAGCAGGAACGTAGCGATGTCGTAGTGCAGCTCGAGACCCATCTGCATGCCCGCCATGCCGGCGTAGTGCATCACGCCGATGCCGGCGCCGACCACCACGCCGCCCGCCAGCAGGCCCCGGCCGCCCAGGCGCTCGCGCGCGATCAGCCACAGCGCGACGAAGGAGGCGGCGATGCTCGGCACGCCCGAGATGATGGTCGCGACCGGGTCGTAGTCGACGTCGGTGCAGAGGTCGAAGGCCAGCATGCCGATGAAGTGCATGGCCCACACGCCCGTGCCCAGCGCCAGGCTGCCGCTGCCGAGCACGATCCAGCGCTGGCTGCGGTTGACGGCGGCCTGCCCGGCGATCAGCAGCGCCATCCAGGAGGCGAAGATCGCCACCAGCACCGACAGGATCACCAGGCCAGGCGTATACATCCCGTAGCTGAGCAGGGATGGGTCGTCGGGCACGTTAAATAATGAAAACAGCATAAATTTGATGGAATTGACGGTTTTTTGTCGGCAGGTAAGCAAGTATGTCACTTTCCCAGAGGAAAATGTTGTCGCACAAGCAGATTGGCTGGACCGAATGCAAAACGCTGTCGCATGAGCGCCACCAATTTGACGAAAATTGTCGAGATGGCACGGATTGCCGCGCGTTATAGCTTGCTGGTATGCTGGATGCAAGGTCGCTGCCGTCTGGCAGCCTTGGTACTGGGTGCGCTATGCGAATGAACACAATCATTGTTGCCGCAATGCTTGCCCTCGGCTGCGCCGCTGCACAGGCACAGGCACAGGCACAGCCCGAGCCGCGCCTGTACCTCACCACCGAGGCCGCAGCGCCGCACAGCATGCTGGAAGGGAAGCGCGTGGTCGGCATCGGCGCCGACACCGTGCGCGAGATCATGGTCCGCGCCCACATCGCCCACACGATCGAGCTGCTGCCATGGAAGCGCGCCTACACCGCGGCGCTCGAGCGCCAGGACACCTGCGTGTTCTCCACCACCCGCACGCCGGAACGCGAAGCCCTGTTCAAATGGGTCGGCCCGATCGGCGAGGCGGACTGGGTCCTGATGGCGCGCGCCGACCGCAAGCTGCGCCTGAACAGCCTGGACGATGCGCGCCGCTACCGCATCGGCACCTACAACGGCGATGCACGCGACCTGTATCTACGCGCGCGCGGCTTCGACGTCGATCCGGCGCCGAACGACCTGCTGAATCCGCGCAAGCTGATGGCGAACCGCATCGACCTCTGGGCCGCCAGCATCCGCCGCGGCAGCGCCACGATCGACCGCATGGGCTATGCGGGCAAGATCGTGCCGGTCCTGGTTTTCAACAATATCCGCGTTTACCTGGCTTGCAACCAGGCCGTGCCGGACGAGCTGACGGGGCGCATGGGCGTGGCGCTGGAGAGCATGGAGCGCGATGGGAGCTTGCAGCGGATTTTGCACCGGTATGACGATTATGGGGTGCCAGCGAAGCGTTGACCTTCAGATAACGCGCGGGTATTGTGGGCGCTCTGCCGGCATCTCGTCCGGCGCTTCCCGATGAGGATCCGATGTCGACCCGTTTCCTGGCTGTGTCTCCGATGATCCCCGCCCGCGACGTCGAAGAAGGCATCGCCTTCTACCAGCGTGCCTTCGGCTTCGAACTGCTGTACCGCGACGCCGAACCGGCCCAGTTCGCGATCGTCGGCAGCGAAGAAGCCAAGCTGCACCTGTTCGCCAGCCAGGACAAGCACCTGGCCGACTGGACCAGCCTGCGGATCGAGGTCGACGGTATCGATACGCTGTATGCGCGCTGTGGCGAGGCCGGCTGCGTGCATCCGAATGGGGTTCTCGATTCGAAGCCCTGGGGCACGCGCGAGTTCTCGGTCATCGATCCGAGCGGGGTGTGTATTGCGTTGGTGGAGCGGGAAAAGCAGCAGGGTTAAGCGACCTGCCTCTACATCAGGGGCATTCCCAGAACCAGCATTCGACCGCGTGCCAATAGACGTGGCCACCTTCGCAGGCAAGGCGATGATGCTCGTCGTGGCAAACCAGATCGATGTGTCCCTGCGGGTCGTACGGTCCCCATAGGCCGACGAAGCGGATCACGCCGCGCCGGTCGCCCACCCGCTCTCTCCGCAGCGCTGCGCCAAACTTCTCCGGCTCGCCCCATATCGCGCACAGGTGGTTCGCCAGAAGTTCCTGCTTGATCTCGACGCGGCAACCCTTGTACCTCCCGGTTGCCACTATCAGGTAAGCGTTCGGAACGAATACGCCGACGCTGGCGAGTGCAAGACTCATGCGTATGGCGCAGGTGTTAGCCCAATAAGGATTCTTCGCGTTTTCCGGATGGTCGATCCACTGCCAAAGTTCCTCCGCTGAGACGTTGTACGGATCGGGATAATGGGCGCGCAGCACCATGTAAGGCGGTCGGACCATTACATCCCCCTCATTCCAGGGCAGCAGCCGTCCGGCGGACAGGGCCACTTGATCTGCCACATTTCGATTACCAGCGCAGCGCCCCGTCCCTTGAGGCGTGCACGCGGTAGTCCGCGCAGGAATTCGACGGCCTCCTTTCGCATGGCCTCGGGCGACTGCTTCGGCGTTGGGCGGCGCTTGTAATCCGTGTAGCACCACAGCCCGCTTTCGGTGGCGTCGAATACGCCCTTGAGGTACTCGACGGTGGCGGCATTGCCCCGCTCAAGCTTCTGTAGAAGCTGCGCGCCGGTGAACCACGGCGACGGGGCGGGAATAGTCTTGGCCGGCGTGCCGGGCATGATGAAGGGGTGTTCGTCGTCCTGAGCCTGCGATGCTGGTACCGAGGCAGCCGCGAGGACCATGGCCAGTGCGGTGAGGGCGCGGCCCGCGATTGATAGGGCCCTCATGTCACGCGACCCGGTTGGTGGCAAGATCCCAGCCGCCAGCAGTGTTGCCGCCGGCGCCGCCCGCGATCTTCTGCTGGGTGTACTTCCATTTCACCCTGGAGAACTTGAGGCCGATGTGGTCCACCATGCCGATCCCGCCCGACACCGACTGGGCTACTTCGCCCACCACGACGTTGTCCAGCTCGACTTCGTAGTACTTGACGCGGGTACCTTGGCCATCGGCCCGGAAAAACTCGAACTTTGCCTTCTGGATCGTCCTGCCCATCGCGCAGTGCTGGGCCAGGATTGGCGAGGCCATGTCAGCCATCTTTGTGAAAGTTACGTCCGAGAGTTCGGCACGTTCTGCTGTGTGCCCGCCGGCCGTCGACGACGTCGCGCTCCTTGGCTGATGTAGCTTCCAGTTGACCGAAGTGCATTCGATCCAGCCTGGATGCTGGCTGTCGGCTGATTCGCCCTTGATGCCGTCGATCTGCAGATAGACGTCGATCGCCATGGTGTCTCCTTTGTTTGTGTCGGAGCATCGTGGCAGAATTGGGAATGCAGAAATTTGGTAGCGGTCAACAGTCAGGCAACTGCACGTCAAGAGCGGGCACGGGCAGATTTCCAATGTGAGGTTTCCACGTAAGTTGGCACAGAAATCCAGGATGCTGACTAGGGCGTTCTACAGTCAAATTCTGTTATTCAAGGAAGGGGTAGTGACAGTCAGATAGTATTTTGCCAGTTTCACAGCATATTATTCCTTGGCGAAGCGACACGCTCGGATGCCGATACCAAAGGGTGGCGCAGATGGAAGAAAGAGTTTTTCAATGGCGACAACGTATATGTCTGCATCGTCGCCCGCGGCTGATCTAGTAATGAAAGCAACCGTAGTCACCTTCGTCATACTCGCCCTAAGCGCTCAGATCGCTCAGGCCCATGAGGGACCCTCGGAAGCAGACCTACCTTTCTCGGACCGAGCCTTCGATTGCAAGCCTTACTTAGTCTCGGAGCTTAACTCGATGTCGCAACTTGAGTTGGGCGGCGCGTACTGCAGCTATCGGGTCAGTTTAAGACTAGAGGCGAAGCGGGAGGTCGAGTACAAGGTTGGGTATGCAACGCATCCTGAGAATTTCGAGGAAGCGCTGAAATTTGCTCGTCACAGGCAACAGCAATGCAGCCGAGAGATAAAAAAGACAATCGTCGTTCTCTTTCGAAGATTTCCCGGTCCCGTACCCGAGTGTTCAGTGATGTGGAAAACAATATCGAACGCCGCTATCCAAGATGGCCAATATTGACCGTTTAATAGTATTTTTTGAGTTGGTTCGGCGGCACTACGTGGCATAACAAAAAACCCGTGTCCTCTATGAGGAGAACGGGTTTCGGCATTCGATAACACAAGGTGATACAAGCTGTTGGTGCCTCCGGCCGGAATCGACGAGTCCGCTAGAACCAGTATCGCTGCTGGGTTTTCTTGGCAAGCTCATCTGTGACATGGATACATTCATGGATACACAGCCGTTCAGGGTATGGGTGCGGTTTTCGTTTGCGGAAGCTCGTGGCACAGGTTTGACCCGCGCTGGCCGTTCAGGTTCGCTTTGTTCGATATGACGGGATGGCTGGCATTACGGCTGATTGGACCAAAAATTTCGTCATGACGAAATCTAGCGCGTGGCGTGGCACCTGGATTAGAAGGATAAATTTCGTCGCGACGAAATCCCGAGCGTTCGTCATGACGAACTCCTGACCAGAATGCATGACGCCGGTGCAGATTCGGAACAAAACATCGGCAAATATGGATAATTGCCTAGATTTTGTATAGACTGGTGCAATGAACCACCAAGCCGACATCATTCTTGAGCTGGCGCGATCCAAGGGCGTGCTGCGTACACGGGACGTGGACAGCGCTGGCGCATCGCGGGCGCTGCTCGCGGCGTTGACCGACGAAGGCAAGCTGCTTAAGCTTGGCCGCGGCTTGTATTCTTTGCCTGATCGCGCAGCATCCACCTACGACAGCTTCGCCGAAGTGGCCGCGCGCAGTGAAAATGGGGTGCTATGCCTGCTGTCGGCGCTGCGCTTCCACGACCTGACCACGCAGCAGTCATCCGACGTGTGGCTCGCCATCCCGCACAAGGCCCACGCGCCGCGCTTCGACTATCCGCCGTTGCGTATCGTCCGCATGTCCGGGTTGTCGATGACCGAAGGCGTCGAGACGGTCGATGTCACTGGCACGCAGGTGCGCGTGTTTAGCGTAGCGAAGACGGTTGCCGACTGCTTCAAGTACCGAAACAAGATCGGTCTCGATGTCGCCCTCGAAGCGCTGCGCGAAGCCTGGAACGACAAGCGCGCGACGATGGATGAATTGTGGCGCTACGCCGAGATCTGCAGGGTGGCGAATGTCATGCGTCCGTACCTGGAAGCGGTAGGGGCAGCATGAAAGCGACGAATCGCGCCGCATCCATCCGCGCACGCCTGCTGAACCGAGCACGCGCGGAGAGGGCAGATTTCAACCTGATGCTGACGAGGTATTCGCTCGAGCGCCTGCTGTACCGATTGAGCGTGTCGCCGTGGGCCGACCAGTTCCTGTTGAAGGGGGCGCTGCTCTTCGACCTGTGGTTCGACCAGCCGCATCGTCCAACCCGGGACATCGACCTCCTCGGGTTTGGTCCCTCGGATATCGAGCACTTGATCGAGGTCTTCCAGCAGGTCTGCATGATGCCGTCCGATGATGGCATCCTCTTCGATCACGCAAGCGTGCGGGCAGCGCCGATTCGCAAAGAGGCGAATTACGAGGGCGTGCGCGTCACTCTGGTCGGGACTCTGGATAATGCACGCTGCTCGGTGCAGATCGATGTGGGCTATGGCGATGCCGTCACACCGACGCCGGAACTCGTGCAGTTTCCGGCTCTTCTGGACGATGTCGCGGCACCTTCGTTGCGCGCTTATCCCGTGTACACCGTGATCGCCGAGAAGTATGAAGCGATCGTCAGCCTCGGTATGGCGAATACGCGGATGAAGGACTACTTCGATCTGTGGTTTCTTGCGACCTATGCCGAGATCGATGCCGCCGTCCTAAGCCAAGCTGTCCAGGCGACGTTCGCGCGCCGACGTTCCGAAGTGCCTGCAGTTGTCCCGATGGGGTTGAGCGGCACTTTTGTGGCGAGTCCGATCAAGCAGCAGCAGTGGCGCGCGTTTCTCTCCAAAAGCAAGCTTGAGGCGCCGGGCCTGAATGAAGTGATAGTGAAGCTGCGACGTTTGCTTGCACTTGATGAGTGAGATCGGCCTAGCCTGCAGTCGCTAAGCCGCTGGTGGCACATACGATAGCGCTTGCCTTGCCCGTCGTGCACCGCGTCCGTTTGTGGTCGATAACTCGTGTCTCAAGGCCTTGAGTCATGTCGGCGGGCGCGAATGCAATCGACTGCCCACTGTTCCACTTCGCTTTTGATCCAGGCGGACGACCTACCGCTGAGCTTCACCGGTTTCGGGAAGTCCCCTTTCTTAATTGCGTCGTAGACGCTACTCCGCGACTTGCCGCAGATGGCGAGCACCTCCTTCAGTCTGAGGAACCGAACGTCCGCACGATTGCTCGACGCACGGCGTTCAACCGCAACATTGACCGTTTGCTGATCCATGTACGCCTCCATAGTGAGCGTGAAAAGAAGCATCGCAGCTGTGTGGCCGTATCGCGCAGGTGTTGCCGCATTGCCGGGAAGGAGATTTCACGGCTCAGTTAGCTCGGCTGCGATGCAGATAGCAGTGTGCCGTCGGTAGCGAGCCCAGCATTGCGCTGGCACTTATGCAAGCGTCATTAGGATCGGTTCTACGTGTTGAAAGCAGAGTTTTTGGGTTTGGTTTTGGAGGCAGGATAGACTGTCGTCTTAAAAGGTTAATCTCTTCGAGATCAACCTTTTGGTCCTCCTCCCTTCGGGACTGCGGCAACATGGCGTTCGAGCCGAGCCAGTCCTTTTACTTTCTGCGAGGGAAATACGATCATGTGCCAAGCCGTCAAATGCATTCAAGAAGGCTGAAACGGACGTATTCTAGCGTCGCTTCTGACTCGAAACGGACATTGACACAAAACGAAACCCGACTGTAAGGTGCGACGCAAGAGGTGATTTGTACTCGGGGGCGATGCGCCCAACCTTGATAGATGGGTTAGGCCCCGATCAGCAGGACAGCTCGATGTACCTAATAACCTATTATTATTTGTACCGAATACCAAATTTACAATTATGGCCGAGCGAAAACATATTTCTACAGAGACGAAGCTGCGTCTATTTTCAGAAGCTGCGGGGCATTGCCAACGCCCCGACTGCCTCCAATCCCTGTTTCCTGCGGAAATGGGCGGAGACAAGCATATAGCCGAAATGGCTCATGTAGTACCACATGGACAAGCCGGGCCACGTCACGAGGAAAGGCCCGCCGGAGAGTTTGAGGTTGACTCATTTGAAAACCTTATCTTGTTGTGCCCTAAATGCCATACTATTGTAGATAAGAATCCGGGCGGATATGCTCGGAGCACCTTATTAGAATGGAAGAGCAATCATCTTGCGGCGTTAGCGCACAAGCAAGGGATTTTCTCTTATGACGAGCGCGCCAAAGTGAGAGTGGCCATCGCGGCCGCTATGGCGGAAAACAAAGCGGTTTGGAACGAACTCGCTCCTTCGGACGGGGCGAACTTCGAGTACGATCCTGAATCTGAAAAGGCCAAGACGTGGTCGCAAAGAATGCGAAGCGTCATATTGCCCAACCATTTTCGTATCCAAGCCATCATGAAGGCGAACCTACATCACATGACGGAACAAGAACGGGAGACGTTCGCCCGTTATCAAGAACATGTTCGTGGTCTTTCAGAACGCCACGTTTGCGGTGTTGTCGGCAGCGCAATTCGCTATCCCATAGAAATGGATCGGGTCTTCGCATGAGTTGGCAGGTTAACTATGCACTTTTAAATGTTCGAAAAGCTCGGGGAGTTATATCGGCAGAGCACGTTCACGGTGAGGCTATCAAGATCACCGTCTATGATAAACCTGACGTACTTGCGGTAATATCAAATGCCTATACAATTACCGCCGAATTGGCAACGCAGTACCACCAAGAATATCCTGATATGGATTTCCTGTGCGGGTATCGAAAAGAATGTGTCTGGGAAGGTGGGGCGATTAGATACTTAGAAGACAACACTATAGGCTGGGGAAGTGCTGGCACACTTTCCTCTGCTATTTCGGTAGGCAACGCAAACACTGCTGCGCATAAAGAGTATGTCTTTTCTTATCGGCTCATCCGACAGTTGCGCTGCATTACGAATGTTGTCAGGGAGTTTGATCGCGTCCTTAATGTAAGTTTGTCAAGTGGACGCACTCTAAGGATAGGCATGATTCTGGAGTATGAGCCGACAGCCGACGCAGTTCGCACGCTCTGGTACAGATGCGGCCCAGTCGATATCGCGTGGAACATAAATCCTAGCGGAAATCCCACTCAGAATGCGATCGAGGCAGGTCGCCAACTTGGATGTAAGGTGGTGAAATGGGAGGACCTGAAGACGCTCTTGCAAAGCAGTTGATGACGGCAGGAGAGGTAGCTTACTACCTTCTTCAAACATGTGGGTCGCTCGCAGAGTTCGAATCTTTCATGTTTGGATCGTCACTATCTGCGGTTGGCAGTGATTATGATATCTTGATCGTTGGCCCATCTGGCGTACCTTTAACTCGTCTGAAGTCGGAATTGAGGGTTGCAGCAAACGAGCTGCCGCTCGATGTTTTGTATATGCTGCCGACGGAGGCTGAGGAGACAGAATTTGTCATGAAAGAAGGATGCATAAATCTCTGGCAGCTGGCAGTTTCAACAAGGCGCTGATTTTCATAAGTACATATTTCTGCACGTATGGCCTACCTCGTTTCTCTAAAACAGTTATTTTCGCATGGGACCTATTTCTCGCGGCGTATTGATATTATAGGCTGCTATCACGAATCAGATCGAAACATACCATCTAGGTAGGTCAACTTAAGGCAGAGCTGTCGTTATGCAAGTGCGCGAGCGACCTATTCCTTAGGTAACGATGCTCTTGTAGATACACTGATCGCTTTAAAACAGGTGAGTAGCCTTTCTGTACAGATCATATCTAAAATATCGGGCCAGAGTGATCTGAGGCATCGGAACCGAATGCGACGTTCATGATATTGAAAAAACTTCGCCGAGTTGAAACATCGTGCAGGTCGTAACTTGCAATATGATGGGCTCCCACGCTTCGGGAACCAGATCTCAACCTAGCATTTATTGATTCAGTGTTGATCTCAACTGTAAGTGCACCAAAGTCAATATCGTAGACTTCTTCGAGAATTTTTTGGGTGGGATGAGGGAATCGGTTTTTATACTTATCGTTGTAAGGTGGCTGAAAATATTTAATGAGCCCTGCTTCGATCAAGGAAATTTGCAGATCTTCAGTTATTTTTTCTTCCTGACGCCGCAGAGCACTTACTACATCCCTGTCGTCTTCTAATTTCAGAGACTTGTCTCGCCCATCGAACGTCATTATCGTTTGAGGCGCTTCATATTGTACGAGAGCCAAAAGCACTTCGGACTCTGGAGAATCATGGCTCAGATCAGCTAAAACTTGTTGCAGTGTAGAGTGGCTCTGTAAACGATCCCTAGCCGAACGCTTGCCGTCGGCATACGACATGCCAACGTATTGAACCTCAAAGTCCCGTACAGATGGCTCTTCTACGTAATTGCACATCATCGAAATAAGATGTGCTGGTGCTCTAAGAGAAATCTCGCCATCGCGAATGAGAAGAAGGTCAGAATGGGGATATTCACTGATCTTGACTTCATCAGCATTCGGTTTTCCGTTAAGGCGAAACTCAAATTGGTGAGGAACGCCTTTGGATGTATATTGCATTTTGCCGACGGTTTCACGCTCACCAATGACGATTGATCCTGGTACGTAGCAGAGCCTTGGCCGAGTCAATATTAAATAAATGTGGCAGTCTTCTGCTAACTCGGCCTCATCAGGTGATTGTTGCCCGACCTTTTTTATATCTTTTGCATGAACAAGAATTATTCCGGCAGAGTAAAAACCTAATGCAAGTTCAGTAATATGTTTTCGGTTTGCCATCTTTATGTGCAGGATTTGGTTTTTAATTTATTGCCCAGTGCTAAAATTAAAGTGTGAAATCTATCTGGGGGAACTTAATATTATGGATTTCTATCACTAGACCGGTGCAGCATATTTATGCAAGTCGGCCTTTGATGACCTGTTCAGCTAGCGAGATTAGGAATAATACTATTCAATTGAGACTATGTACATTGTTATCAGCGCGACGGTTCTGTCTGAGGCGCCACGCATGGCTTCCGTGCTGGCATTAGCCTTAGCCGATGCTGTAGAATTCGTAAAACATTCTCACGGAACATAATGATGGATGAGGAAACTGTTTTAGCCTTGCATGACGTCACGAATAGTAATGCCGTGATGAAAGATATTTTGCAAACCATCAATATTTTTAATGGCACGTCTCGCAAAGACAAAGTGCAAACAACTTGGTTCTCGCTTTGTACCTCTGGGCCGGCAGCTGCATCGTTCTTCAAAGGAACGAGAGATAGCATCTTCCATCGTTTGACAGCGTGCGACAGCGCAGCTAGTGCATATGTAGAACTAAGCGAACAAGGTGAAGTCGAAGTCATCAAACCGTCGCTTGTACTAAGTGTTCGTGGGCAAGCGGCTTCCTTGCGTAGCGTGTTACCTGCCTTAAGGCATTTACCACCTCCGGCAAATACCCAGGAGTTTTGCGCAGGGCTTGATTCATTAGGTCAGTGGACAACGCTGGTCACTGCGCCAACCAATCGCTCCGGCGATCCAGCGATACGTACCTTAACACTCGCACTCGCGGAAAAATTCGCGGGTGCATTTGTTGAAATTCCAGTTGAATTTATTCATCACTTAGTAGCACTCAGCCGGCCAGCAAGGAGCCTGAGTGCCACACGACGAGTTCTTACATCAAAGGTAACTGATTACATTAACCAGGAAAGCGAAAAGCTTCGTAAAAACGAATACGTGGCGCAAAGTACAGCGCACCTCGCTATTCAAACCGCGTCCGCCAATCATCGAAGGCCGTACGCTCTCTGCGAAGCTGATCAGCAGACAATTGCATCGCTAGAGGATCAAATTGCACGAATAAAGCGAGGCAGACGACGATTCTATAGTGATGCTGCGCGGCTCCGTGCGATACAGGATATCTTGAACTCGTTTGACGATCCAAACTTGGTCAATGATTTTGCCCAACTTGCCCGGATCGCTCTTCAAGAGCATGAAACTTGAACAACATTAGCGCAAAATTCCCGATAAGTCGAAATTTGCGCTAGGGCGCAAATTGCCTGATAGAGCGGATTGAGCGCGCCCACGTTTGGTCGTCTCGTGCGTTCGCTTACGCTACTTCCTGGCTCTATACAGAACAGGAAGGTAGATGAAAGATCTGGACGAGGTCTCAAGCATCTCTTGCGATAAAAATTCCTCAATACGGCTTAAGCCGCGCTCGACCAAGACGGGATCTTTACGAACCATTTTGCTTTGGGTGACAAAGCGAACAACTATCTGGGCGTACACTCGCGGATATATCTCATTCAACACAACCGAGAGCCTGTTTTCCTGGTTCGACTTGCGGAATATTTAACAACCACGTTTTTGAAAGGAAGAACAGCGATACACCAGACCTCGCGTAAGGTTCAGCGGTAAGGTCTGCTCGTGACCGATAGCGCACTTCAGCTCCGTGTACGAGGTTATTGCCACGGGAACAAGTACGAGCGTTTTTAAGTCACTCTTAGTTGTCAAGAACTCCTGAGTCGCCCTGTTTAATAGCATCAAGATAGTCCGCCCAGCGTTGCATCATCAATCGGCGTGCAGGTAAGTGCGCTGTACGGTTGTAAGCACGTCCGTTTGGGTCCTTAACAGTATGCGCAAGCTGATGCTCAATCAAATCCACCCGCTCGCCCAGCACTTCGTCCATGATCGTGCGCGCCATCGCGCGGAACCCGTGGCCGGTCATCACGTCCTTGCCGTATCCCATACCACGCAAAGCTGCATTGACCGTGTTCTCGCTCATGCAGCGTGTGCTGGTGCGGACGCTTGGGAACACGAACTTGCCATGTCCTGTCATCGCATGAAGCTCACGCAGTAGCGTGACGGCCTGCGTCGCTAGCGGCACAATGTGATCCTGCCCCATCTTCATCTTGGCGCCAGGGATGCGCCATTCGGCCGCATCAAGGTCGATCTCGGACCATTCGGCAGTGCGCAGCTCTCCAGGGCGAACAAACACCAGCGGCGCAAGCTTAAGCGCGAAAGTGGCGTAGGCATGCCCGCTGTAAGCGTCGATCGCGCGCAGAAGTTTGGCAGCTTGTGTCGGCTCGGTGATCGCAGGGTAGTGCGTTTCCGGGACCGCTGACAGCGCGCCGCGCAGGTCGACGGTGACGTCACTGTCGGCAAGTCCGCTGGCGACCGCAAATCGGAATACCTGACCGCATAGCTGCTTGATCTTGTGCGCCGATTCGATCGCTCCCCGCGCCTCGATCCGTCGAAGCGCGGAAAGCACGTCCTTGGGTTTGATGGTGGAGATGGGTAGGGAGCCGATGACCGGGAAGATGTTCCCTTCAAGCCAAGCGGTATTCTTCTCCTGCGTGCTGATGGCGCGGCTTGCCCTAGTCTTGGCGAGCCATGCGCGGGCGACCGCTTCAAAGGTATGTTGCGCCGCCGTCGCATGGGCCTCCTTTTCTTCGCGTTTGGCCCTGCCGGGGTCAATGCCTTGATCCAGCAGCCTGCGAGCTGCCAGCCGCCTGGTGCGCGCTTCGGCGAGCGACACGACGGGATACTTACCAAAGGTCAGTCGGTTTTTCCTGCCGTTCGGCTGTCTATAGGCCATGCGCCAGAATTTTGTCCCGTTCGGCATGACCTCAAGGTACATGCCTTCACCGTCACCCAGGGTGTAGGTTTTCTCCCTGGGCTTGGCGTTGCGGATAGCGGTGTCCGTCAGCGGTGTGCAGATCTTGGGCATTTTGGATCCATGACGTGAAGCGTTTTTTCTCCATAAGCGAAAATATGGATCCAAAAACGCGGGCTGGTAATGGACGAGCTCAAACGTCGGCGCACAAAAAAACCGCGTCCCCAGAGGGAGAAACGCGGTTTCATGGACTTCGCTGGACTACTACGGATGAGTAGGTGGTGCCTCCGGCCGGAATCCAAAACCTTTATAAATCAAATGGTTGCAAATGGTGTGGGTAATTCGTGCGTACTGCTGTTGAGATATCAAAAAATTGCCGTAAGCAGACTTTACGCAAACTGCCAAGCCCAATGCTTGGAAGGTTATACTGCTGCGATTCTACTGTCGAGTTTACACATGCCGAAATTAACAGATGCGCAACTGGCCAAAGTTACTAGCATCGTCGTTGCGGAAGACCCTATGTTGGCTATAAGGCTGGCCACCATTACTCAAGCCGATGCGGACATCTTGGGGAGCACTGTTGAGGAGCTGCAGAAGGTCGCGACCTTTGCTGCGCTCGATAAGCACGCGCGGTCGCATGGGCAGGACCCCACGGATTTGCTCTTCATCCTGGCTGCTGAGGATGCCGAGGAATTGGCAAGACTGCGTGAAGAGCATCGGCCCGAATCAATGAAGGCCCTGGGCCTAGAATAATAGATTAAGTACGCCTAACAAAACCTCTCGACATACCGCCAACAGATGAGCGAGCAGGCAAGCGACAGGAATGCCTGATGGATGTCTGCTCGCCGCTCGTACCGGATGCGCAATCTGCGGAAGCGGTGTAGCCAACCCAAGGTTCGCTCGACGACCCAACGCCACCGTCCAAGCCTTTCGCGCGACTCTTTACCGTAGCGCGCGCTACGAGCGGCGATGCCCCGACTGCGCAGCCAAGCCCGATGGGCTCTCGAAGCGTACGCTCGGTCAGCATGCAACTTACCTGGACGTTTGCGCGCACGGCCAGCCAGCCCTTTCACTGCCGGGATTGACTCTACCAACGGGATGAGGAAACGCGAGTCATGTACTTGGGCGCCCGAGATCTGAGCCACCAGTGGAAGCCCACGCTCATCGACCAGCAAATGGTGTTTGCTTCCGAGTTTGCCGCGATCGGTTGGGTTACGGCCTGTGTGCTCGCCCCCGGCAGGTGCCGGTACGCTCGCAGCGTCAACGCAAGCTCGATCCCACATGATCTGGTCGTGCTCTCGGAGCCGTCGAAGAATCGCCTCGTGGACGCGCTGCCAAACTCCGGCTCGCATCCATTCGTGAAGGCGACGCCAGCATGTCATGCCACTGCCGCAGCCGAGTTCGCGCGGCAGGTTCTCCCACGGTATTCCGGTCTTGAGGACAAACAGAATTCCCGTCATAGCCGCGCGATCATCAATACGTGGCCGTCCGCCTTTTGGCGATCGGTGATGGCTTGGCAGATGGGCTTCTATAAGCGACCACAGGTCTTCGGGAAGAAGTGCTCGGGCCATGGCATCAGTCCGTCTAAGAACACGGACGCCATGTTAGTGCCCGGACTGAGGCCGTGTACGTCCGCTAACGACCCGAAGCGGACGTTCAAATTTTAGGGACGCTTACCCATAAGTTGCCCACCATTCCTCGTTGTAGTGACCCGAGAAGTTGACGTACAAGGAGGGCGGCGTTCTTGTAAGGTCAAAATAAAGCTCAGTCGCCTGCGACCCCGCAGCAATCAATCGTTGAACATCGGCTTCCGAACAGGGCCATACGAAAGCGTCTTTCTCTTGGGGCCGAATATCTCCTCGCACAGCAAAGAGCAATGCAGGATGGCGGCTTGAAACCGAGGCGAGATTATGAATCGGGACGCATGACTTTCCAGAGCTAAATTCTGCTCGTAAGCGATTTCCCAATGCTGCTATTGCCGCTGTATCTCCGGCGATAAGCAAAACGTCGTCATTTCGAAAGTTGAAGAGCCCAAGGTGGAGCATCGACGATACCCAATATTTGCAAGAGGATTGGCGTTACAACTCAGCCTGCGACAGTCCGCTTCTGGCCGATTGCGGACGGTCGCCACGGCTCAGTGTACCCGCCCGTTGCCTGCAGAGCAACGAGAGGGTTTTGTTAGGCGTTCTAAGACAGGGAATAACATGGCACCCCCGAGGCAAACTTTAGCTGACCGCGAGCGGCGTCTAAATGACTGCCGGTGTCCGATTCATGGAACTGGCATGGTGCAGGTCGGGCTTCAGGGGGCGCTATTTTTGGCTGCGTGTCCACGTAAGGATTGCGACGTGCAAGGGACGTCAGAGTTAGCACCAGGACCCGTAACATTGCTGCAAGAGTTTCGACACCTTCTAACATAAGAAAAGCCACCCCGCGGTGGCTTTTTCGATTCCGGTTGCGGGAACCTCAGTGCTTGTCCTGGTACTTCATCATCCACGCCCATACCTCCTTCGCACGGTACCGAGCATGCCCTCTGCCGCCACTGGTGGTCGGCAGGCGAATCGCCTTTGGGAAGTCCGGCTGGGGCGCCAGGCGCTCGCGGACCTGTGCCTCGCTGAGCTTCATGCAGGCTGCGATCGTGGCGATGTCCCACATCTCGTAGTCGAACGGGATCTGCGGCCGGATGCGGTCAGCCACGGCTGCAGCCAAGCGGTTGATCAAATCGGTTTCGTCAGCCATGGGTTTGTTCCTTTCTCTTTCTCTTTCCTGACCGCTTCCTCAGCAGCCTGTCGCGGACGATGCGGTCCAGCGCATCGCCAAGCGTCATGTCCTTAAACTGAATAAATTTTGCGAGGGCCTGCTCGACTTCTTGCGACACCACTGCCGGTGGAAGCAGCGCCTTGCCCACCGTCTTCAGTTTTTCCCGCCGGCGCGCCTGCCGATCGGCGTCGGACAGGGCCTTGCCGGTCGAAGGCCTTCCCCGCTTTCGCGGGGTGTTCTCCGGCTTCACTGCATCGTCTATGGTCTGCATGGTCATTAATCCCGCAAGGAATTAGCGTGAGAAATCACGATATTTCGATGCCGCTTCCAGCGCGGTTATGTCTCCGCGCAGATCAGCCAGCTCCCGATCCATGCAACGAATGCACAGGTAGTAGCTTCCCCAGTAGTCGCCATCGACCAGTGCCTTCTCATGGCGCGCCAGGTCGCCGGGCGCAGTGCTGTGCCCGTCGCCGTTCTGGCCGAAGTAGCAGGCGTGCGGCTTGCGCGTCTTGACAAGCTTGACCGTGCGGCAGGTGATGTTGGCCTCTTCACCGGTGAAGAGGTCCAGCTCGAGGTAATCCTGCTTGCTGTACGCCAGATCAGCCATGCTGAACTCCATCGTCGGCAGCAGCGCGGTCCAGCGCGGCACGAATCGCCTGCTCGTCCATAGCTACAGGCTGCAGAGGATTGCTGGCGGACTGCCCTGCTGCCCCCTTGGCGGTAGGGTGCGGCGGTAGTGGTAGCCAACGTGATGGTTGCTCGTGGCTATCCATGTGACTTTCCCATGCTTGATCGACAACATTCCACCACATCACGCATGGCCTTTTATACCCTTCCCAGTAACCGATTATGTAGGCGTCTTTCGGCGCAGTGCTGATGGGCTGCCAAGCGGCCTCAAATCGCGCCCGCTCATCTACCGCTAAAGGTTGCGGAGCCAGCGCGGCAAGCTTTGCAACCAAGCGCCGGATGTTCGGGACGTTGGTGCCGCGCACCTGAATCTCGGGGAACCCGTACTTGCTCATTTCCGTGTCGATGCCGAGCGAGTGCAGCGCGTCCACGATCTGCTTGTCCGTCAGCCACGGCGCAATGGTCGTTTTCTCATGCTCACTGGCGGAAACGGGCTCGGGCCACGGCGGCAGAACTGGCTGCACTTGCTTATCCGATGCCGCCACTACAGCAGCGGTGGGCGGCTGGGTGGCGACGCAGCCTTCCAGTCCGCCGTCCTCGTCGGCAGCTTCAAAAGCATTCTCGATGAAGTCGCGCAGCTTATTCGGCTTCACCAGCATGTAGTCCGGGTATTCGTCGGGGCTGGTTAGGTCCGGTTGCTCAGCGACGGCCAGGACGATATGTTCTGCGAAGTCCTGGCGCGTCCAGATGGGCCGCTCGTCCCCCGCATGATCGTCAGCGATCCGCGCCTTCGAGAATCCTGCGATGACCTGGCGAAGCTGCTCCACCTCGTCCAGCAGGCATTCGTTGTCGGCCTTCAGCCTGCTGTCCAGGGTTGCGTTGAGCACACGCATCGCCTTCACTGCGGCCTCGGCCTGCGCATGTGCATCATCCAGCGCATTGTGGTACGTGCCCTTGCTCCGGTCGACCTTCACGCCGGCCAGCTCGAACAGCGTGCGCGTGTCGCGCACATTCCAGAACTGCCACGGAGGGACCATGCCGCAGGCTTTATAGGCGGCATCCAGCAGCGGGATGTCGAAGTTCGCCCCTTGGCACCAAGGCCGCTTCGCGCGCTGCGCGACGAACCAGTTCGAGAAGTCGAGCAGCATCTGGGGCAGCGGTGCGGCATCAGGATGGAAGGCTGCAGCGCGAGCCTGGTCGCTCTGGTTCATCCACCAGGTGATTGTTTTCGGGTCGATGATCAGGCCGACGTGGGTGCAGGACTGCAGCAGTATCGGCGCGTAGAAGCTTGCCCCCAGGCCGGCCGGCCCGAACATGACGGCGCCGATGCTCAGGATTGCCGATCCGGGCGTGGTGCCGGCCGTCTCGGTGTCGATCATGACGTCATCCAGGCCTGGACGAGAACCGAGCCAACCTTCTCCTTCGAGCCATGCGTCACCATAGGCATCGCCATGAGTCGTCTCGTCGGTGAGCGGGAAAACGCCACCGCCAACTTCTTCACCGTTGTCTAGCAGCTTCAGCTGCCAGCCGCCACCGACGTGCTCTGCGCGCGATGTGATCGTGTACGTGAAACGGCCTTCCCCAGCCGTATGGCTACCTTCGCCTTTGACTTGTTGGATGTCAGGCATGGTGCGTCTCCTCTGTCGCTTGCTGGGGTGTGGTCATGATTTCGATGAGCGAACTGTCGATGCCGTCCGGCTTGCCGGTCAGGTACACCAGCATCGTGATATCGCAGCCGGACACGTTGCTCGTCAGGCCTTGGATGTAATGCTTCAGGCCGTTGTGCAGCACCGGGCGGCAGCAGTGCATGGACTTCAGCAGCAGGGCCTGGTGTTTGAAGGTGCTCGGGTTCAGCGGCTGGTCCTGGTTCGCGGCGATGGGCCCTGTCATGCTGCCCTCCGATCGTTCCACAGCACTGGCGGCGGCAGCGTGTTCTCGTTGAAGTCGCCCATGTCCAGGCCGTTCATCAGGTAGTCGCGGAAGGCGTCGATGCCGCCGTTCGCCATCTCGTGGTGGATGGCCTCATAGAAGGCCCGCGGCCGCGCGGGCGGAACCTCGACCACGACGAAGCGGCGGTTGCCGGTGTCCATAGGCAGGAAGTCGTCGCGCGACGAGATGTAGATGAAATTCAGACGGTTGGCCACCGTCCTTGGCGCCTGGCCCCTGATGTCGAGCATGACCTGGCTGCCGGTAACCATGGCCTTCAGGCGCTCGATGTGGCGGCGTGCATATTCGCCGTCGACCACGACCAGGTTGGCGCCGGCCACCCAGGGATTGAACTTGCTGTACAGGTCACTCGGGCGGATGCGTGCCGCGTTGCTGCCGTACAGCTGGGCCACCACTCGGGAGAAAAACAGCGTCTTGCCGGAGGCCTCGCCGCCATTGAAGATCAGCGCCGTCGCCATCTTGGCGCCCGGGTTGCGAAGCGGGTAGGCCAGCCAGCGCAAGACCCACAGGCGCACGTCCTCGTCCATGTCGCACAGGTGCGCGAGCAGGGTCAAAATATTGCCGCAATGGGCCGGGCGGGCGCCGACCGGCAGCGGTGCGGTCGGCTGCAGCAGCGCTGGAATGCGGGCCAGCAGGGCGCGCAAGGCAGCAAAGCGGGTGCGGAGGAGTTGGGTGATCGTCTTCATGCTGGTTCTTTCGTGGTGAGCGGTTTGTAATTGGTGATGTCTTGCCAGTCGAGGCGTTGTTTCAGCCAGGGAGCCGCGCCATTCGCCAGCTCCACCAGGGCACTGGCGTTTTCCTGCAGGTCCCTGTCGATCGCGTCGACGTGCTGGTCGGCGAGTTGCTTTGTCCGGCCGGGCGCACTCCAGAAGACAAGGCTCTTCGAAAGCGCCTTGCGATCATTCAAGAGCGCCCTGGCGATCGCGCTGATGGTCGTTTCGCTCAGCGTCATCACGCCGCCTGCGAGGTGCTGAACATGCTGTTTGAGGTAGGGACGGGCCGCGTGCCGGCAGGTTTAGCCTGGCCGTTTGGAGGCGCGGTGCTAACCTTCAGGGCGTCCAGCGATTTTCCGTTTTGGACCCATTCGCTGACCCACTTCGGCTGGCGTCCCCGTCCGGTCCAAGCCTGCGCCGGGTCGTTCGGATTGCGATAGCGGACGGTGGCCGAACCAATGCCAGCATCAGGCTGTTCTGCCGCTGCCGTCGCTTCTGGCACCGGGGTGAAGATATCGGCGCGCACGGCTTCGACGTCGATGCCTTCATGGCGAGCCATGGCGACAACAGGTGCAAACTCGGCATCCTGATCAGCGTCGCCGACGTTGTACCAGTGGAGCTCGAGCCTGTGGCCGAGAATCAGGTCAATGAGGAGAACCTGCAGAGCATGGGCGTCTGCGGTATCAATAAACGTATCAAGGTCGGTCTTGACATCGCATTCGTAGAGGTCGTGCAGGCATGCATTGAGGTCGTACTCATCGGAGGCTGCCTTGATGAACTCGCGCAAGGACGAGAGGCCGAGGGCACCTGTGCTCGCACGTTGGCGCAACTGCTTGTACAGCGCGAGCCTGTATGCGCGTTCTTTGTCGGCAACGGCGTGCGCGGCCTGGTGCTTTGCCTCGCGCTCTTCTTTGGCGATCTGATCCTTCGTCTTCGGAGGCGCAAGGCTCGGGTCTGCCTCGATCGCGAACATGCGCTCGGCGTGGCCCTCGACGGTTTCGCAAGCGCCGACGGCCTCGAGGGCGCGTTGCACGTCGGTGCGGCGATAGTAAGCAGCGAGATGGCCGTCGCCCTTCTTGACGTATGCAGCGACGGGCGGCAGTGTCTCGCTGTTCAGGTGGTCACAGACATAGCCGGCGTTCTTCGTCGATGGGGCGTTACGTTCAAAATAGCTCAGGTGTACATCGGCATGGACGAGCTCGGAATTGCGATCCCATGCCTTGCTTGCCATCGCGTGGGCTTCGGATGCCTCGTGGACCGGTATACCCTTCTTGTTCGCAGCGGTGATCGTGGCGTTGTAGTGCGCTGCCTTCTTCTCGGCAAAGCAATCGGGATCAGTGCAGACGTCTGGATTGACTCCCTCGAATACCTCGGGCTGGTTGCCGGCGCGCTTCGGACACTTCGTGCAGGCGCCAGCAGCGGCCAGCAGCTTTGCATCGGTTAGCGAAAACACGGCGGTGTCCAAGTCCAGCATGTATCGCTGCTGGACGTGAGTCACCGCCTGGCGATACGACATCGGCTCGCTGCTGTAGGGCGGGTTGAGAATCTCCTGCGCTGCTTTCGCCTGGAGCTGCCAGGAAGGGATGCGCGCGACCAAGAGCGCCGTCGACGCCGACAGTTTGTTGTCCAGGAAGAGCTCGCGAACTTCGAGGCCAAGCGCACACAGCTTCAGACGGCCGTAGATGTAAGACCGGCTCCTGTTGACTTCATAGGCCACCTGGTCGGCGGTGAAACCGTGCTGCAGCATGAGCAGCTGGTAACCCTCGGCCTCTTCCATCGGGTGCGGGTCCTCGCGCTGCAGGTTCTCGAGGATGCGGATCTTCGCCGCGTCCAGGTCGCTGAGCTTGCGGCACAGGGCCGGGATGTGGGTTTTGCCGGCGATCTTTGACGCGCGGAAGCGGCGCTCGCCGGCAACGATCTCGAATTCCTGCGGGGCGTCTTCCGTCGGCGTCACCGGGCGGATCAGGATGGCCTGTGCAACGCCCATGGTCTTGATGCTCTCGGCCAGCTCCTGCAGCGCCTGTTCGTTGAAGCGCTTGCGGTTGTCGGGTGAGGCGCGCAGTTTCGCGATTTCGAAGTGGCCGTAGTGGCCATCATCAAAGGTGTGTTGTACCTGCGCGTCGACGATGGCCAGGTCGTGCGCGGAAAGCGGCGGCGGAAGAGTCATGCGTGCTCCAGGCTGGATGGGTGAGATTTCCGGGCAGGGCCGGACTTGGCTGAATCAGGGGTGTAGAAGCTGACGTCGAACTCGACGCGAGGCATGCGGATGTGGACCATCCAGGCGGTGAATCCGCGCTTTGGCTGATGGGGCGCACGGATGGGGTCGGCGACTTGGTAACCGCGGTTGCGCATCAGCTGCAGGACATGCGGCAGGTGCATGCGAACGCCATCCTCCGAGACCTCGGCAGGCGTGCAGACGTGTGCACTGCAGAAGCGGTTGAGGGTAGCGCGGTTGCGCGCATGCTCGAGCGCCTGGTGAAGCTCGCCGTTACCAAGTGCTGCGGTCCGGGTACGGGCGGTGAATTGTCGGCTCATAACGGCAGGACCGTGATGCCGAAGACCGCGTCACCTTGGTTCGCTGCAGCGGCCGCATATACTGAGGCCGCCGAGCGGGCGATGGCGTAGAAGCGATGCACTTGACCGGGCATCTGTACGGTTACTCGAAACGACCTCATGGTCACATCCTTTCAGCGGGCTCAAAAGATGTGAGAGATATTACTAAATGGTAATGATGGCCGTCAACACCAAAAGGTAATATTCTGGATATTTCGGCGAAAAGTGTAAAAAAAATGCCGGACAGCGCCGGCGTGGTCGAGGATTGTTGTATGTATGTAATGAAGGCGGTTTGAGCAGGCGACCTGGGCGGCGCTGCTAAAATTGAAATCTACTGTATATTCATACAGTATAAATGGTGTAGTATTCTAAACTTCAGAAGTTGTCGTGTGCCAACAGAGCTGAGTTGTTACGCCGGGGTGAGGAGTGGAACAGTATTTCCAGCAGATGAAAGAGGCGCTCAGGGCGATGAGTCCTGAGGCACGTATAGAGATGTTGAAACTTGCCCAGGCCATGGCAGCCAAGCACCCGGCGCAGGCGCAGCCTGTTTTACGACTGGTGGGCGGAACCCGATCCTGACACGCCGCCGGCGGCTGACTCGGCCGCCGTTTCAATCAAGCTTCTGCCGATATCTGACGAGCGCCGGTACCGTGTAAGCAAGTCTAGTTCTCGCTGTGTCACGTGGACCAAGGCCATCCACTGTGGCTCGACTTTCTCGACGACATAGAGTGGTGGCTGTGGCCGCAGCGACGGCGCTTGCGCAGCTTGTTCAGCAGCCTCCGACTTAGGATCGACATCGAGCCAGCCTGCCGGTAAGTTGCACTTAGCCTCGAGCTTCCTTGCCTTCCTCTCCCCAAACGATTTGGCCCTCAAGAGGCCAGATACCTCTCCCTGGTTTTCGCCTGTTTCGTCGACGAACCTGGCCTGGGAGTTGCCATACCGTTCCTGTATGAGCTGCGCCAGGCGGGCGCGGCGGATGTCTTGGATTTCCATAGCCGGGATTGTCCTAGCCGATTACTAAAGAGTAAATCACCAAACGGTGTTGACGGACATCATTACCGTTTAGTAATATGCTTGCCTATGGACAAACTACTCGCATTCTTGAACAAGCTCGATAAATCGGAGCGCGCCGAATTCTGTGCCGCTTGCGAAACCACCGAGAGCTATCTCCGCAAGGCCGTGAGCGTCAACCAACGGCTGGGCGAGAATCTCTGCATCAACATCGACAAGGCATCCTGCGGCGCCGTGCGGTGTGAAGATCTTCGGCCCGACGTTGACTGGGCCTACCTGCGCGGTACCGCCAAGGACCAGCAAGCTGGCGGTGCAACTGGCGAGCCGGACGATGCATAAATCGCGCGCACCAGCTCCTGCAGGTGGCCAGGCACATCGCGGCTGCAGGCGAAGTGTTCCGTATCCGCGACAGTCACTGCCTCGGCCACGTCAATCACTTTCCAGCACGGCTGCTCATCAATTCGCGGTCCACCTGCTACCTGGTATGCGATCAGTACATCGCGGCCACCGGAAACCATGCCAAACAAATGCGGCTCAAGCGTGCGCAGGAAACCTTGGTCGAGCCAGTGCACCAAGTGCATAGATTGGACGGCCTGGACGAATCTCGTTGAGGACATAGGAAGTTTCGTTTTTGTAATTGTTGTTGAACTGTAACGCCTACTTCGTGTCGGCAAAACCAAAATAAAGCTGGGAGATGTATGGAACTGCGTGACGCAAAGCTTGAGATGATCCGCAAGGTGCCGGGAACGTGGGAGGTCACTGCTGCCTATCTTGGCCTGCACTCGCCGGTCGCGCTGCGCAATCGCGCCTATGAAGTAAAGGGGCAAGTGCTCAGCGAGGAGCACTGCCTGGCCCTGCAGACGCTCTCGAACACCACTCTCTATGCCGAAGCGATTGCCACCGCGTCAGGCGGCGTATTCGTGAAGCTGCCTGATGACTTGGAATGCGAGAACGAAGTCCTGATGAAGAAATTCAACGACCTCTACGCCGAGCTCGGCACATTCTCGCGGCACTTCACCGAGGCGACGGCGGACGACAAGATCGACCAGCGCGAGAAGGAGCAGCTCGAGGACGACGCCGCGCGCATGCACAAGGTGCTGGCCGAGCTGCTGGCCCTGATGTTTCGGATCTACACGCCTCAGGCGCGCCAGGAGGGCGCATGAACGCCCTGAAAGGCCCGAACAAGGGCAGCGGCGCATATCAGACCCTGCAGCACCTGCAGAACATGGGCGGGCAGGCCACGCCGGCCGCGCTGATGATACAGCTGCAGTGGAGCGAGAAGCCGGGGCGGTTCCAGCGTCTCATCATCGGACCGCTCGAGCGGCAACGCCTGGTGTTTCGCCGCGACGATGTGGTGACGCTCACCAGCCGCGGCGGGATGTTCCTGGATCCGTCCGCCAGTCCGGCGCCGGCCGCACCGGCCGTTACCTGTGCCGCACCAGGCCGGCCCCTTTCTCCCCAAAACCGGCCGCGTGCCCGCGTCCTGCGCCCGGGTGCATTCGACTACCAGGGCATCCCATCGCTGCACGCGGGTAGGCAGGTCGCCTTCCACAGCAGTATCAAGGTGCAGCACGAGGACAGCAACCGATGAGCAGTAAGGAAGAAGTAGTCGCTCAAATGGCGGAGTACGGCCTGCCGCCGCTTCCCGCGAATCACCCGCTCACGAACGGCAAGTTCCAGCGCTTCGGGCCGCAGAAGAAGTGCTGGTACATCCTGCGCGAGCTGACTCTGGAATCGGGCCGTACCATCGTCACCGGCGCCTTCGGACACTTCCAGGGGGAGAACCGCAACACGGTGCCGGTGAAGATCGACACCTCGAGCATGACCGACGAGGACCGCGCCGAGTATGCGCAGAAGCAGCGCGCAGCCGAAAAGGCGGAGGAGGAAAAGCGCGCCGAGGCCGCCCGCCTGGCTGCAGGCCGCGCCCGCGACCAATGGCGCCGGGCCGAGGGCATTCCCGTCGTGCATCCGTACCTGGAGCGCAAGCAGGTGCCGGCCGAAGGCTTGCGCGTCGGTCTCGACGGCCGGCTTCTCATTCCCCTGGTGCGCAACGGCCAGCTGCTCGGCCTGCAGAAGATCGACGCTGCCGGCGAAAAGATGCTCAACAAGGGCATGGACGCGATCGGCGTCGCGCACGTCCTCGGCACCCTGGCCGGCGCCCCGATCATCGCGGTTGGCGAGGGCTACGCGACCTGCGCCACTGCCCGCAAGTCCCTCTCCCCTGGCTACGATTTGCCTGTCGCGGTCGCCCTCAACGCCGGCAACCTGATGCATGTTGCCAAGGCCCTGCGCCAGCGTTACCCGAACGCGCACCTGCTGTTCCTGGCCGATGACGACTACCTGCTGGTCGAGCGGTATGTCGAGCGCCTGCAGGAGGAGTTCAAGGTATCCGCCGAGGTGCCGATCGACGGCGCGACGCACCTGGTCACCGCTGACGATGGCGACCAGGTCGAGGTGATGGCCAGGTGGCGCGAAGACGCCCAGGGCATCCGGTACATCGAGGCCGACATCCGCAAGGGCCGTATCGTTCGCACGCCCACGTTCACGAACGCCGGCGTGGCCAGCTGCCACGCCGCGGCAGCCGTCGTCGGCAATGCTTCGGTAGCGGTGCCGCTGTTTGCGGTCGACCGGGCAGGGCGAAAGCTCACCGACTTCAACGACCTCCACATCGAGGAAGGGCTGGACAAGGTCGCGGCGCAACTGGGTCTTTCCCTCCTCGCTGCGGAGCAGCGCAATACAGATTCTCCCGCCGTTCCCGCGCAAGCGGCCGCCGGCGCCGGCGATGCCGATCCGCTGTATGACCAGGCTGTTGCCGTCGTGTTGCAGCACCGCCGCGCATCCATATCCATGATGCAGCGGCACCTGCGCATCGGTTACAACCGTGCCGCACGTTTGCTCGAGCAGATGGAAGAGGCCGGAGTCGTGTCGGCGATGCTGTCGAACGGTAACCGCGAGATCCTGGCGCCGGCGCCAGCCGGTGCCACTCTCCCCCTCGCTGCGGAGCAGCGCAATACCGAGGCCGCCGCCCCCAGCTCCGCGCAAGCGGCCGAGGCAGCGCCGCAGCCTGCGAACGTCCTCCCCTTCGCTGCGAAGCAGCGCAATATCGATTCTCCCCCTCCCCCCCGCGCGGAAGCGGCCGAGTCCGGTGAGGCGCCTGCGGCCCTTCCTCCCCACATCCCACCCGCGCAAGCGGTCGGCGCACAGGCCGTTCCCCCCGCCCCCTTCGGTGCGGAGCAGCCAGAAGAAGGGGCGGGCGAGGAGGTGCCGGTAGATTTTGAAGCCCGATTCGGCGCGGATGCAGGGCCGCAGGGCGCTTCCGGTGGGCAGGGGAAGGTGTATCCGCTCCCGCCGCCCCGCTCCGCTCCTGCGCGGGGGGAGGGGGAAGCGGACGGCGACGAGAAACCGAAGAAGGATAAGCCCAAGAAGGTCTACGGCCCGGAGCACTGGGACAAGGTCGAGGAAGTGCTCGACAACTTCATCCTGATTTACGGCGAGGACATGGTATGGGATTGCACGCACCGCATGCTGATGCGGATCTCGGCGATGCGCACGATCGTCGGCAGCAGCGACGTGATGAAGTTCTGGAGCGGGCCCGGCCGCAAGTGGGTACTGAAGAAGAACATCGTCTTCGATCCGACCGACACCCCGTCGCCGGCCGAGAGCGGCCCGACCGCGACCGTGAATCTGTTCAACGGCTGGCCGATGACGCCCAAGAAGGGAAAGTGCATCCAGATCCTGACCCTGCTCTCGCACTTGTGCGACGGCAACGAGGACCTGGAGACCTGGATCGCGCGCTGGCTGGCCTACCCGCTGCGCAACCCGGGCGCGAAGATGGAGACTTCCATCATCATGCACGGCGACGAAGGCTCGGGTAAGAACTTCTTCTTCGAGCGTGTGGTCAAGCCGATCTATGGCGCCTACGGCTACGTGATCGGCAACGACCAGCTGGAGAGCAAGTTCAACGACTGGGCCAGCATGAAGCTGTTCATGGTCGCCGACGAGGTGGTGACCAGGGCCGAGCTCAAGCAGATGAAGGGCAAGCTCAAGGGCCTGATCTCGGGCGACACGGTGATCGTCAACCCGAAGGGCCTGCCCGAGCACGTCGAGAAGAACCAGATGAACTTCGTGTTCCTGTCGAACGAGCTGCAGCCGCTCGCCCTGGACAAGACCGACCGGCGCTACCTGGTCGTGTGGACGCCGCCGGCGCTGACCAAGGAGTTCTACCAGAGCGTAGCCGAGGAGATCCGCCAGGGCGGCATTGAGGCGTTCTACCACTACCTGGTGCACGAGCTGGACATGGGCGACTTCGACCAGCATACCAAGCCGATCTACAACGAGGCCAAGGACAAGCTGATCGAGAAGAGCCTGGCGCCGTCCGAACGCTTCTACCGCGAGTGGTCGCGCGGGTTCCTGCAGCTGCCCTTCATCACGGTCGCCGTCAACCAGCTGTACGACGCATTCAAGGTGTGGTGCGCGCGCTCGGGCGAGCCGATGTATACCTCGCTGACGAAATTCAGTCCAGAGATCGAGCGGTATGCCGGCGGCACGCTCAACAAGAAGATCATCAAGTACGAGCTGGGAGAGGAAGTGAAGCAGCGCATGGTGTTCCTGGTCGGCGAACTGCCGGCAGGCCGCACGCTCAGCGACTGGGCCGAGGCCTCGGGCGCCCTGTTCGAGAAGCACTACCAGGCCTACCGGAGCCGGGGTGGTCTCCATCCGGGGCCGGATGTTAACGGTTAAGCCTTCACATTTCCCGCACCCTTCACACGACGAAAGCCCGTAGATAAAGGCGATGTGAACGATGTGAAGGGTATGAAGGGTCCGCCTATATGTGCGCGCACGCGCAAGTGAGGGCGGCAAAAGGATGAAGCAGTAGAAGTATCGGAAACAAGAAGTTGGAAATAACCCTTAATACCCTTCATACCCTTAACAAAGGTAATAAAAACAAAGGGATAGGAGTGTTAAGGGTATGTGAATGATGTTAACGGGTTGCTCTTAAGAACGAAAATGGAAGGAATAGTGCAGATGGAAGCGATGGAAATGGGCGGTGCGGTGTTCGGAGATGTAAGCCAGGCCGTGCATGTGGCGTACGTGGTGATGGCGCAGGGAGCGTCGCAGGGCGCACCACTGCGCAAGGCGCTGCTCCGTGTCATGGAGGAAGTGCAGCTGGCGTCGGAAGAGCAGCGTCACTGGCTCGACCAGCTGCGCGGCGAGCGTAACGCGAAGGTCAACTTCGAAGGGCTGAGCAGGCTCGACATTCGGGCGCAGTGTGCCCTGGTCGCGCAGGCGGTGCGCACCAAGCTTCCGGATGCGGAGAAGTGGGTGCTGCAGGCCAGGTACGGGCATACCGACTTTGAGGATGCGGATGGCGCCCGCCGCTTCGCGTTCTCGGCCGAACGCATTGCCGCGATCCAAGGGCTGTCGCAATGGCTCGCGCCGCTGCTGCCGAAGATCCCGCAGCTTGCGCTCGACTGCATGCTCGGTCGCCTGTACGCCAACCACAGCAGGATCGACATCAGCTCCCGGGACCTGGCCCAGCAGTTCGGCGGCAATCACACGCAATACCTTCGGGCTGCAAAGAAGATCAAGGAGCACCTGCGCGCTCTCGAGGCCCAGGCGCTAGCCCGGCTCGAACCACACTTTACGCAACACGGGCTTGTCGCAAGAAATCATTGATTGCGGGAATGTTCCAGTTAGGATATATTTTCGCCATGCTCGGAGTCAGAGTGCATGAAGCCCACCTCGGTGGGCTTTTTTGCGTTTACGCCCGCCGCATCGCAGCTTCACCGCTGTGTCTCCCTTGCACTGAACACAGTGCTTTCTCCCCACGCCGGCCGCATGCAGCGTGGGGATTTTTATTTCAGCCTCAGCATGTGCAGGCGTCTGCACTACCAGGAGAACTCGATGACCGTTGACGTGCGCGATGCGATCACGCAGCTCACCGCCGGCATCCTGGTGGAGAAGAAGCAGGTCCAGTTCGCCACGCGTGTCGCCCTGACCCGTGTGGCAAAGAAGGCCGAGGCGGCCGAGCTGCGCGAGATGCGCGACATCTTCGACCGGCCGACCCCATTCACCATGTCGGGCCTGTTCGTCCGCCCGGCCACCAGCAGCAACCTCACCGCCGAAGTGAAGTTGAAGGACTTCGCGGGGAAGAGCAGCTCGCCGGCGGCCACATACCTGGCAGCACAGATCAAGGGCGGCATGCGCGGCGAGAAGCGATTCGAACGGGCGCTGCGGTCGATCGGCGCCCTGCCGCCTGGCTATCGCGTCGTACCAGGTGACGGCGCCGAGCTGGACGCCTACGGCAACATGAACCGCGGCCAGATCGTCCAGATCCTGGCGTACTTCCGCGCGTTCCCGGAGGCCGGCTACAAGGCCAACATGACCGACAAGAAGCGCGCGTCCCTGCAGCGCGGCTCCAAGTCCAAGCAGGGCGTCTCGTACTTCGTCGGCAGGCCGGGCGACCGGCTGCCGTGGGGTATCTACCAGCGTGTGCACTTCGCGCGCGGCACGGCCATCCGGCCCGTGATGATCTTCGTGCGCAGCGTTACCTACCAGGCCATCTTCGACTTCGAATTCGTGGCCACGTCGACCGTCGACAAGGAATTCGGCGCCGAGTTCACGCGGGCGCTGGCCGAGGCGCGGGCGACCCAGCGCTGACCCGGAAGAATTTCCAAGGTACTCCCGCGAGGGGCCGCGCAAGGGTAATTCGAACCCCGCAATTTCTCTAGTCACATACCCGTTCTAAGGGGGTTGTATTGTCCGACTTTGACCTATCCAAGCCGATGACGCAGGCTGCTTTCGGCGCGCTCGTCGGCGTCAGCCAGCAGGCCATCGGTAACCTGGTCGGCCGCGGCATCCTCGACAAAAACATGGTGGGCCATCAGCTGCTGCAGGCCTACTGCTCCCACCTGCGCGAGCAGGCCGCCGGCCGCGCGGCGAATGGTGAGCTGGACCTGGCGACCGAGCGCGCCGGCCTGGCCAAGGCGCAGCGCGAGAAGATCGAGATGCAGAACGCGGTCACGCGCAGCGAGCTGGCGCCGGTGGCGCTGATCGAAGAAGTGCTGTCCAAGGCCGGCGGCAAGATTGCCGGCATCCTCGAGGCGATCCCCGGCGGGGTGAAGCGCCGCGTGCCGAGCCTGTCGGCCGACGACATCAAGCAGATCACCGGCGAGATCGCACGGGTACGCAACATCGTCGCCGGCATGTCGCTGGACGACCTGCGCGAGCCGGACGAGGACGACGACGATTCTTCCGCCGAGGGCGAGGAGCTCGACCTATGAGCAACATGCACGAGGTCGTGCACTGGGAATCGCCTGAGCTGGCCAAGACGGTGACGCGCGGCCTCGGCACCTTCGGGGTGCCGCCGCCGGTGACACTGGAGGAGTGGGCACGTGAACACTTCTATCTGTCGAAGGAGTCCTCGTACGTCGAGCAAAGCTGGGTGCCGTGGCCATTCCAGCGCGCGATCCTGGCGTGTATCAGTAACGACGACATCCGCGAGATTGACTTCAAGAAGTCGGCCCGGGTCGGCTATACGAAGATCCTTCTGGCCGCGGTCGGCTACTTCGCCGAGCACAAGCGCCGTAACCAGGCGCTGTGGCAGCCGACCGATGGCGACAGCGACGAGTTCGTGAAGACCGAGCTCGACACGATGCTGCGCGATGTGAAGGTGATGCGCAAGGCGATGCCGGCCCATGTGTCCAGGCACAAGGACAACACGCTCGCGCAAAAGAAATTCCTCGGTTGCCTGCTGCATACCCGCGGCGGAACCGCTGCGCGCGCTTATCGCCGGATCTCGGTCGACGTCGCGCTGCTGGACGAGCTGGACGCATTCGACCGCGACATCGAGAAGGAGGGCTCGCCCGACGCGCTGGCCAAGAAACGGGTGGAAGGCGCGACCTTCCCGAAACTGATCACCGGCTCGACGCCGAAGCTGCAGGGCTTCTCCCTCATCGATGACCGCTACACCGCGGCCGACGAGCGTTTCAAGTACGCGATCCCGTGCCCTGAATGTGGCGAGTTCCATTCGCTCACCTGGGGCAAGAAGGATGACGCCCACGGCCTGAAGTGGATAAACCGTGATCCGGACACCGTGCGGCACATGTGCCCGCACTGCACCTGCCTGTTCACCCAGGCGCAGTACCTGGCCGTCGCGGACCAGGGACGTTGGCAGAACGCCGATGGCAGCATCACGATCGACGCCGCCGGCGTGTTCCGCAACGCGGCCGGCGAGGAGATTGCGCCGCTGGCGCACATCGCGTTCCACGTCTGGACCGCGTACAGCCCACTGGTGACCTGGTCGACGATCGTCCAGGAATTCCTCGATGCGTACGAGAAGGCGCAGGCCGGCGACATCACCAAGCTCAAGACCTTCACCAACACCACGCTCGGCGAGACCTGGGCGCTGGAGCAGGAGAAGAGTGACGCCGACCAGCTGAAGGAGCGCGCCGAGCCCTACAAGCTCGCTACCGTGCCGATGGGATGCGTGCGGCTGCTGGCCGGCTGCGACACCCAGGACAACCGCATCGAGGTCACTGTGCGCGGCTACGGCCGCGGGTGCGAGAGCTGGAAGATCGACCATCGGATCTTCTACGGCAATCCGAACGAGGACCAGGTATGGCAGGACGTCGCCGAGTACCTGTTCGAGACCGACTTCCCGCACGCCGGAGGCCAGCAGCTGAAGATCTTCGCCTCGGCGATTGATACCGGTGGCCACCACACCCAAGCGGTCTACAGCTTCGTCCACACGCAGGCTGCGCTGGGCCGGCGCATCTACGCGGTGAAGGGGCGCTCAGGGCGCGAGAAGCACATCAAGGACGGCGCGTCGAAGGTCGACATCGACTGGCGCGGCAAGACCCGCAAGCGCGGCCTGATCCTCTGGCAGGTCGGTACCAACCTTGCCAAGGACCTGATCTACGGCCGGCTGCAGATCACCAGGCCTGGTCCTGGCTACATGCACTTTTCGAAGGAATCGACCGATGAATATTTCGCACAAATGGCTGGCGAAGCCCGAGTGGAACGTGCTACCGCCGGCGGAAAGGAATCGCGCTGGACGGCGTTGCGCAAGCGAGTCGAAGCGTGGGACTGCACGGTCTACGCGGTCTGGCTCGAGACGCACCTCGAGCTGGCGAAGAAGCCGGCGAAGTGGTGGGAGGCGCTGGAAGCGGAAGTGCAGCCGGTGATTGGTGACCTCTTCAGCGCGCCGCCGCCCGCGCCCGAGCCGGCGAAGCCGGCCGCGCCGGTAGCACAGCAGCAACCGAAAAAAGCGGTACCGGCCACGCCGCCGGCGCCGGCACAGAGCAGGACAACGAGCAACCGCTTCGCGTCCGATGATTGGTCCAGCAGGGGATTTGAATAATGCAGAGCGAACACATTGATATCGTCGGTTGCTTCGTGAACCTGGTCGGCGCCACGCTCGGCCTAGCCGTGTTCACGCCCGAGAAGCAGAGGGAGATCGACACCATGCTGCGCACGCAGTGGGGTGGGCAGGAGGTCTACATCAAGAAGAGCGACGTCGACGTCGAGGCGCGGGCCGTCGCGATCCGGGCGAAGTACAACGGCCGCAACCGCCGCGAGCTGATGGTCGAGTACAACATCAGCCGGGCGCAGTTCTATAAGATCCTGAAGGGCGACTAGGATTTACTGATGGGACGTCATCGCTCAAATAACGTCCCACCAGCGAGACTACGAATTAGCCTGGACGCTCCCTTACAGATCGTCTCCCCAGCTGAGGGAGGCATTATTTCGACGGTGCAACCGCAACAGACTGCCGCAAATTGCGCTGAGCGAACAGAAGCCAAGCGTTATCGCCATCTTCATTCCAAATCGTGTAGTTCAAACCCCAGTATAAATAGTGCAAGGGGGTAACGTTGTCATCCAGCGTGCCCAGTTTGTATTTGCCCGCCTTACTGCGGAGTACGACGTAATCCCCTTTTTTTATGTTCTTCGGTGCGAATTCGTAGACGTGACGAACTTTGTTCGATACGGTGCCGTCTTGGTTGTATGTAGTATCAGTGACAATGTAATTGCCCAGATCCAGATCATCGACAGCACGCATCATGACGCGTTCATTTTCGGTGCCTGGATCGCGGACATTCACCAACTTTAGTCTTGGACTCGGAGTGTTCATTCAGTTCCCTATGGTAATGAAATAATAAATAGTTGGTATATAGCCAACATGGCAGGGAGATGGGGATTTAGCTGTTCCATTTCAAGCGATTCAGATTGCTTTTTTTGCCATTCAATGAAGTCTCATTTCTCCCTAGAAATGAGACAGCGCATTCGGTAGTGTTGGCCGCTCAGATCAAGGAGCGCCCAATGACCCCAGCAGCAACAATGCTTCAACTTTACCTCGATGCCGAAAAGGCCGTCCTCGCCGGCAAGACGATCACCTTCCAAGGGCGATCGATGGGCATGGAGGATCTCGCAGAAATCCGCAAGGGCCGTCAAGAGTGGGAACAGCGCGTCGGCCAAGAGCTGCGCAACACGGCCGGCCGCCCGTCGATCGGTGGCATGTCCTTCTCGGTCGCCAGCTTCGGAGACCGCTGACATGATGCCGCGCCCCAAGGTCCGGCTCAACGCCGTCGACCAGGTCATCGCCTACCTCTGGCCCTCGGCTGGTCTCAAGCGCCTGGCTGCACGAAATGTGCTGGGCCAGTACGAGGCAGCCAATCCTTCGCGCATGCGCAAGGGTCGGAAGGCCAACGGCTCGCCGAACGCCAGCGCGCAACGGGGCGCTGTTGCCCTGCGCGGCCTCGCCCGGCACCTCGAGGAAAACCACGACATCGCCCGCGGCGCCCTGCGCACGCTGGTCAACAACGTGGTCGGGCCGGCCGGCATCGGCATCGAGCCGCAGCCGCGGCGCAAGGACGGGTCGATCCACAACGAGTACGCGGCCGCGCTGCGCAAGGCCTATCGCGACTGGCAGCAGACGCCGGAGGTCACCCAGCGGCATCACTGGAGCAAGGTCCAGCGCCTGGTGGCCAAGACCTGGCTGCGCGATGGCGAGTGCTTCTCGCAGCGCCTGATCGGCGCCGTGCCGCTGCTCGACCACGGCACCAAGGTGCCGTACTCCCTGGAGCTGATCGAGCCCGACCTCATCCCGTTCGATTACCACGACCCGGCCCGCGGCATCCGGCAGGGCATCGAGCGAAACGCCTGGGGAAAACCCACCGGCTACTGGGCCTACAAGGAATTCCCGGACGGCGAAAGCTGGACCAAGCGCAGCTACGATCTCAAGCGCGTCGACGCCGGCCGCATGCATCACATCGCCTCGGTCGACCGCATCGGCCAGATGCGCGGGGTGTCGGAGTTCGCGAGTGTCATCACGCGCCTCGAGGACATCAAGGACTACGAGGAGTCGGAGCGAGTCGCGGCAAAGGTCGCCGCCTCGCTGACGGCCTACGTCAAGAAGGGCGCGCCCGAGGACTTTGGTCAAGGCACCGGAGAGAGCGGCGGCGCCGGCCAGCCACGCGAGCTGCACTTTTCGCCCGGCATGATCATCGATAACCTCGCCGTCGGCGAAGAGATCGGCATGATCGATTCCAACCGGCCGAATCCTAACCTGGTGACCTTCCGCCAGGGCCAGCTGCGCGCCGTAGCTGCAGGCTTGGGCGGCAGCTACTCGAGCATCGCGCGCGACTACAGCGGCACCTACTCGTCGCAGCGTCAGGAGCTGGTCGAGCAGTGGATCCACTACGCCGTGCTGTGCGACGAGTTCGTCGGCCAGTTCGTGCAGCCGGTCTGGAACGACTTCGTGCTGGCGGCGCATCTGTCGGGCGTGGTACCGATTCCACGCGACGTAGATCCGGAAAGCGCCGACGACGCGCTGTTCGTCGGCCAGTCGATGCCCTGGATCGATCCGCTCAAGGAGGCGCTGGCCTGGCATTCCCTGGTCGAGGACGGCTTTGCCAGTGAGGTTGAGGTCATGCGCAAGCGCGGCGTCAACCCGCGCGACGTGCTCGAGCAGATCAAGGCGCACCGCGACGAGTGCGCGGAGAAGGGGCTGGTGTTCGGTTCGAACTTCGCCAACAAGGACAAGGCTGCGCCGCCCGCACCCATGCAGCAGCAGGACGACAAGGGCGATTGAGCGTCCCTGGCTCCGCACAAACGGCCGCCATTGCGCGGCCTTTTTTTCGTTCGTACCTCGGCAAAAACAGTCTCATTTCTCCCTAGAAATGAGACTGCATCAGAAACAAACTGTTGACTTCGAACACGACCAGCAATCCATAAGGAACAACGATGGCGACAGCAACCCAGAACGAGCCGGCGAAGTGGTACACCATCCGGCCACACGCACGCGTGAGCGCGGCGGCCGGCGGCGCCCAGGCCTTGGGCGCCGAGATCCTGATCTATGGTGACATTGGCGAGAGCTGGTATGGCGACACCATCACCGCCGCGAACTTCGTCCGTGACATCGCCGCCCTGGACGTCGAGGAGCTGACCGTCCGTATCAACAGCTACGGCGGATCGGTGACGGATGGCATCGCCATCCATAACGCCCTCAAGCGTCACAAGGCCAACGTCACCACGGTCGTCGACGGAATCGCCGCCTCGATCTCCAGCCTGATCGCGATGGCCGGCGACACCGTCGAGATGGCCGAGAACGCACAGCTCATGCTGCACGCACCCTGGGGATGGCAGCAGGGTAACAGCGCGGCAATGCGCGACTACGCCGACATGCTCGACAGCTGGGCTGACGCGATGTCGACCACCTATGCATCCAAGACCGGCGACGACAAGGCCGTGTTCCTCGCACTGCTGATCGATGGCAAAGACCACTGGTACACCGCCGAGCAGGCGCGCGAGGCCAAGCTGGTCGACGCCATCATTGCCGGCCTGCCCGTAGCGGCCAGCGCGCAACTGAAAGATTCGATCAAGGCGCGGTACGCATCGTTCCCGCAGCCGATCACCACCCCGGCGGCAGCGGCCGCGCCTCAACCAAAATCGAAAGAGAGCAACACAATGACCGAAGAAGAGAAGAAGGCAGCTGCCCAGGCTGCCGCGAAAGCTGCACTGGATGCCGACAAGGCTCGCCGCGCAAGTATCGCTGCTGCATTCGCCAAGTTCACCAGCGTCGAAGGCGTGCCGACCCTGCAGGCTGCCTGCGCGGACGATCACGACTGCACCGTCGAGCAGGCCAACACCAAGCTGCTGGCCCACCTGGGCAGCGGTGCCAAGCCCGTCGCCGGCAATTACATCGTCACGATGGAAGACGAGCGCGACAAGTTCCGCACCGGCGCCCAAGCCTCTCTGCTGGCTCGCGGCAGCATCGCCAAGGACGACGCCGCCAACAATTACCGCGGCTTCTCGCTGATGGACCTGGCGCGCGAATGCCTGGCGCATGCCGGCGTGAGCGCGCGCGGCATGGGCAAGATGGACATGGTTGCGGCCGCGTTCACGCATACCAGTTCGGACTTCCCGCTGCTGCTGGCCAACGTCGCCGGCAAGGCAATGATGAAGGGCTATGAGGAAGCCGACGAGACCTTCCAGCTGTGGACCTCGATCGGCACCCTGGGCGACTTCAAGCCGGGCAAGCGCCTCGACCTGAACACCTTCCCGTCGCTGGACAAGATCCAGGACGGTGGCGAGTACCGCTACGCGGATATCGGCGAGCGCGGCGAGACGGTGCAGCTGGCCACCTACGGCAAGATGTTCTCGCTGACCCGCCAGACCATCATCAACGACGAGCTGGACGCCTTCACCAAGATCCCGCGCCGGATGGGCCGTGCCGCGATCCGCACCATCGGTGACCTGGTGTACGCGATCTTGACTGGCAATCCGTTGATGGCCGATGGTGGCGAGCTGTTCCATGCAGACCGCGGCAATCTGCTGGCCGGCGCCGGCATCAATACGGCATCCGTCGATGCCATGCGTGTGGCAATGGCCAAGCAGACCGAAGGCACTGCTACCGCATTGAACATTCGCCTGGCGAAGCTGCTGGTGCCGGTAGCTCTGGAAGGCACGGCCAAAGTCGTGAAGGACAGCGAATTCGAAGTCGGCGCCGGCGCCAAGAACAATACCGTGCCGAACTCCGTGCGCGGCACCTTCGAGGTCATCAGCGACGCCCGCCTGGATGCCGCCTCGGCCAAAGGCTGGTACGGCGCTGCCGACCAGAACGTCCATGACACCGTCGAGGTCCAGTACCTGGACGGCAACCAGGCGCCGACGCTCGAGCAGCAGGACGGCTGGACCCGCGACGGCGTCGAATTCAAGGTGCGCATGGATGCCGGCGTGAAGGCGCTGGACTTCCGCACCCTGGCAGTGAACGTGGGCGCATAAGCCCGACCATCCATCCAAAGCGCCGCGCGGGCGGCGCTCCCTGAATTCAAAAGGAGCCAGTAATGGCAAGGAACTACGTACAAGAAGGCGACGTGCTCGATTACACCGCTGGCGGCGTCGCTGTCCTGTCGGGCGCCATGGTCGCGATGGGCAAGCGCGTCGGTATCGCCCTGGGCGATATCCCCGCCCTCACCACCGGCTCGGTAGCGGTCACCGGCGTGTGGACCGTCAACAAGCTGGCCACCGACGTGGTCGCACAGGGCGACGTGCTGTATTGGGACGCGGACGACTTCCGTCTGACCACCACGGCGACCGCACCGAACGTCGTGGCCGGCTACGCAACCGCACCGGCCGGCGCCGGCGCCGCGACCGTCCGCATCAAGATCAACGCCTGATCATGTTCGACCAGCTCGAGGCCCGACTGAACCGGCTGGCGATGGAGCGCCTGGCCAACGCGCTCGCCGTCATCGATGGCGAGGGCGTGCCGGTCATCTTCGACGCCGAGTACAAGGCGGGCATGGTTGGCGTCGGCATGGGTGCAGCAGCGCCGCAGATGGTGATCGCCAACGAACGGATGCCGGCGGACTTCGACGACATGACGATCACCGTCAACGGTGCTGCCTGGAAGGTTGCCGACTGCCAGGCCGACAGTGAGCTGCCCTCGGGCCTCAGCATGGTCTTCCTGGAGAAAGCATGACTACCCGGCACATGGCCATTGCGATGGCCCTCGGCGACCACCTGAAGGCCTTGGCGATCGCCGGCGGCCGGGTGGACATGAACCGGGTACGGTCGCTCAGCAGCAATAAGGATTCCGCAGTCGTCGTGCGCCTTGCACGCGCAGCGTCTCAGGAGGCCAGCATGCTCGGCGGGCGCACCAGCTGGAGCACGCTGATCGACATCGAGTGCTACGGCCGCGACGGCGCCAACGATGTGCCGGGCGCCGTCGCCGACCTAGTACTCGAGCAGGTCTTCGACGCGCTCGCTGCAGGGCCGGATCTCGGCTACGGCGTCATGGACATCGAGCCGCTGGCCGGCGACACCCTGGCCTGGGACTTCGACCAACTAGACAACAGCGTTGCCTGCGTGACGGCGCGCTTCGTAGTGAAACACCAAACCAATGGGAGAACCCTGAAGTTATGAACGATCTGATCGACACCGGCGATTCGCCGGAGACCACCGTGGGCGGCCAAGTGCAGACGTCTGCACAGCCCGTCGCTGAGGTGCAGCAGAACCCCTCCACGGGTGGCAGCTACACCCGCATCCCCGAAACCGGTGCGCTGGTGAAGCATGAACCGGTGCCAGAACAAACCGAGCAGGAGTAAGCATGCCTGGACAAACTGAACGTCTGATTCGCAAGACCGTCATCCTGGCCAAGCTCGAGACGATCTACGGCACCGACTCGCTGCCGACCGGCGCCGCCAATGCGCTGGTGGTCAGCAACATGTCGATCAATCCGCTGAATGCGGAGTACGTCAAGCGCGGCATCATCCGCGACTACCTCGGCGCATCCGAAGAGCTGCCTGGCGCGAGCTACGTAACCTGCGACTTCGACATCGAGCTGGTCGGCTCCGGCACCGCCGGCACCGCGCCGGCGTGGGGCACGCTGATGCGCTCCATCGGCTTCGCCGAGACGATCACCGCGGGCGTACGGGTCGATTACACCCCGATCTCGGGCAGCTTCGAATCGTCGACGGTCTACTACTACGACGACGGCGTGCTGCACAAACTGCTGGGCGTACGCGGTACGGCCACGCTGAACCTGACGGTCGGCGAGAAGCCGGTCATCAGCTACAAGCTGATGGGCGTCGACGGCGGCATTGCGGAAGCCGTCAATCCGAGCACGACGCTGACCGCATGGCGGGTGCCGCAAATCGTCACGGATGACAATTCAGGCGACATCGTCATCGGCGCCACCCATGCGACGGCAACTGCGCCGGCGTTCGTCGGCGGGACCAACTACCCGAGCCAAGGCCTGACCATCGACCTGGGCATTGCAGCGACGTTCCAGAAGCTGCTGGGCGGGAAGTCGATCGCGATCACTGACCGCGAGATTACCGGTGCGGTCAAGCTGAAACAGACGGCGGCGCAGGAGGTTGCGTTCATGGCCATGGTCAAGAGCGCCGCCAAGTCGAGTATCGGCCTGACGCACGGTACCGTGGCCAACGACAAGGTACTGGTGTTCATGTCGGCCGCCCAGTTCAAGGAGCCAACGAAGGAAGAGCTGAACGGCGAGCGCCTGATCGGCTACAAGCTGCGTGCGCTGCCGGTGACCGGCAACGACGAATTCCGCATCGCGACCAGCTTCGCCTAAACCATTTGGGGCTCCGGCCCCGCAACCATACAAGGAACACCATGAGCAAGCGTTTCACCACCGTTATCAGCCCGACCGTCCTGGTGCCCGTCCAGGGCTCCATCAAGGACGCCAACGGCAAGCCCGTCCCGTTCAAGTTCTCGCTGACCTGTTCGCGGCTCGAAGCCGAGGACCTGAAGCAGCGCATCAACGGCGGCGGCTTCGACATGAAGGAGGTGCTGAAGGAAGTCACCTCCGACTGGAAGGGCCAGCGCCTGGTCAACGACGAGGAGACCGGCCAGCCGGCAGAGTTCTGCCCGGAAGCCTTCGATGCGCTGCTGGACATCGGCGGCATGGCCCTTGTCTGCTTCAACGCCTTCGCCAAGGAAACGAGCGCACACGCAAAAAACTAGCGCAGGTCGCGCGCTGCGCTGCCCTCGGCCAGATCGTCAGCGAGGAGCAGCTGCAGGAGGACCGAACCGCCGTCGATGAGGCCGCCGCAGCCTTCGGCCTGGCGCCTGTCTACCAGGAAGAGAAGGTCGAGCCACTGTACCTGTGGCCGGAAAACGTCCGGTCCTGGAATTTCTTCCAGGCGGTATCGACCCAGTGGACAGTCGGCCCGGGCGGCGCGATCGGCCTTAGCTACCCGGGCGTCGAGGTGGTTCGCGATGCCTGGGGTATTCGCCGCAAGGACTGGTCAAGGTTGTTTTCGGAATTGCAGGTAATGGAGCGCGCGACCCTCGCTGCGTGGAGAGAACGTAAGAAATGACAGGTACTTCCCGGGTAGTCATCACAGCCGATGCCATCAAGGCGATCGCCGAATTCGAGCGCTTCCGTGCTGCGGCAACGGGTTCGCTAGAGCACGTATCGAAAGCTGGCGGTGTCATCAACAAAGTACTCGGCGCCGTTGGCGTGACCTTGTCGGTGGCCGCCTTCACTGGCTGGATCAAGGGCGCGATCGACGCCACCGATGCAGCGAGCGACCTGTCGCAAAAGATCGGCGTCGCCGTCGAGGATCTCGCAGGCCTCGAGCTGGCCTTCCAGAAAGGCGGCATGGAGAGCGATGCGCTGCTCGGTGCAATGAGCAAGCTGTCGAAGGGGATGGCTGACGGTAATGAAACGCTGGAAAGGCTCCACGTCAGCTCGAAAAACCTGGACGGCAGCTTCAAGAGCAACAAGCAGGTGCTGTACGAGCTGGCGGACAAGTTTGCGGGTATGCCCGATGGCGTGCAGAAGACCGCGCTGGCCATCGCCGCCTTTGGCAAGAGCGGCGCCGACATGATCCCGATGCTGAACGAAGGATCGGAAGGCCTGCGCGAGATGGACGAGATGGCGCACAAGCTCGGACTGTCGCTGAGCGAAGATGCCGTCGAGAAGGCGGGCGACTTCAACGACACGCTGGACTTCCTGGCGCTGGGCACGCAAGGCGTGGCGCGCGGGATCGCGGCCGAGCTGCTGCCGACGCTCAGCAACTTGGCTGGCCAGTTCCTTACCACGATGACCAGCGGCGACCGGCTCAAGAACACGGCACAGTTCCTGGCTTCTGGACTCAAGCTTCTGTACACGGTTGGCGTGGGCATCGTGGAAGTGTTCTCGACGGTCGGCAAGACCATCGGCGCCGCCGGCGCCCAGGTCGTCGCCCTGCTGCACGGCGACTTCAGCTTGGCCCGCGACATCGGACGCCAGTGGAAGACCGACATCGGTGACAGTTGGGCCGCCACCGCGCGCTCGATCGCAGCCGCCTGGGAAGGCAGCAGTAACGCAGCCGTCGACGCCATGGCCGGGATCGCCAAGCATGGGACGGTGGTCGGCAAGAGCAACGCCGAGATTGCCGCCGCGACCGAAAAGGCAAACAAGGAACAGCAGGAGCAGGCCAAGCTGCTGGCCGAATTGTCTGGCCTGACCGGCTCCTTCGCCCAGGACTGGGACAGGCTGAGCAAGCTTTACGGGAAGGGCACGCTGTCGATCGAGCAGCTGACCGCCGCGCAGGCTGCGCTGCTGGCCAAGCAGCCCGGTATCAAGGCCGCCAGCGATGCCGCCATCAAAGCTGCCGAAGATGAAAAGAAGGTCTACGACGCTGCGCGCGCTGCGACAGAGGGCGAGATCGATGCGATCCTGAAGCAGGTCGAGACACTGGAGCTGAAGGTCCGCACGTACGGCATGCTGCCAGAGGCGATCACGGAGGCGCAGATCGCCGAGCTCGAGGCGTCGAAGCAGTCGCTCGTGCTGACTGACCAGGGAGTTGCGGATATTCAGCGGAAGATCAATGCGCTCAAACGACTCAAGGATGCCCAAGTCGTATCCGCGGCACACGATGCGATTGACGAGGCCACGAAGGCGCTGCAGGAGGAAAGCAAGCGCGCCAGCCAGGTAATCGAGCAGTCGTTGACCGATGCGCTGTGGCGTGGCTTCGAAGCAGGGAAGGGCTATGCCGAGAACCTGCGCGATTCCGTTAAAAACATGTTTGCCACTCTGGTCCTGAAGCCGACCATCCAAGGCGTAATGGCGCCCCTCAGTGGCGCAATCTCAGGGTTGCTTGGTACTGCCAGCCCGGCCAATGCCGCGACTGGCGGTGGTAGCGGTGTCGGTAGCATGGTTGGCGGCATGGCCGGCAGTCTGTTCGGTGCCGGCGGCATGGCTGGCTCGTTGATGGCGGGCGCCGGCTGGTTGACGGGCGCGACCACGCTGACCGGCTCGCTTGCGGCCGGTGCTTCCCTGGTTGGTACCGGCACGCTGGCCGGCGCCATGTCCGGCATCGGCATGCTCGCCGGCGCCCTCGGGCCCATCGCCCTCGGCGTCGGTGCAGTTGTCGCGCTGGCCAAGTCCCTCGACCATTCAGGAACGCCTCATACCGGCGGCGCGGCATCTTCCACCGGCGGTGTCACGACGGTCGTCCGGGCCGAGTCCTTGCACTTCGAGAAAACCGCAACCTCGGCAGGTACCGAAGACTTCGTCTCCGGCCTCGCCGCGAGCGTGGCCGGGATCCTGGACAGCACCGCGGTGTCGTTCGGCCAGAAGGCCGGCTATGCGGTCGCCACCGCCTTTGCCGATGATTCGTCCAAGGACGGCGCATGGGGCGGACTGGTGATCTCCAGGCTCGGCGAAAAAATCCTCGACTGGCAGGACACCCGCACCAGCCGCTGGGCGCCCAAGGAATTCGGCGACGGCGCTGAAGGCCAGGCCCAATACCTGGCTGCGCTGACAGGGTCTGTGCGCACGGCCCTGGACGACATCGGCCTGCCTGGCTGGGCGAATGACATGCTGGACGGGCTCGGCGATGCGCCGGCGCTCGAAGACCTGGCGAAGGCGGTCGATACCATCAATGCGACCCAGCAGGCGCTGACGGTGATGGGCGAGCGGCTGGTCGGCTTTTCCGACTTGAGCGACGCAGCAGTTTCGGCATTGATGAAGACGTCGGGCGGGATCGACGCCCTGGCCAGCGGCGCAAGCGCCTATTACGACGCGTTCTACACCGAAGGCGAGAAGACTGCGGCCGTCACCGACCAGGTCACGGAGGCCCTGAAAAATGTCGGCCTGCAGATGCCCGCGACGCGCGCCGAGTACCGCGCCCAGGTCGAAGCCGAGATGAAGCTCGGCGAGGCCGGCGCGGCCGCCGTTGCGGTGTTGCTCGGTAATGCTCAAGCATTCGCGCAACTGTATCCGGCAGCGGATGCGGCGGTGGAATTCGCCGACACCATCAATTCAACGCAGGAGGCGCTTACGGTGATGAGCGAGCGGCTCGTCGGCTTTTCGGACTTGAGCGACGCGGCGGTATCGGCGTTGATGAAGGCGTCGGGCGGGATCGACGCGCTGGCCAGTGGCGCCGCTGCGTATTACGACGCGTTCTACACCGAAGGCGAGAAAGCTGCAGCCGTCACCGACCAGGTCACCGCGGCTCTGAAGAATGTCGGGCTGCAGATGCCCGCGACGCGCGCAGAGTACCGCGCCCAGGTCGAGGCTCAGATGACGCTGGGCGAGGCCGGCTCGGCGGCCGTTGCTGTGTTGCTTGGCAATGCTGAAGCGTTTGCGCAACTGTACCCTGCAGCGGACGCTGCGGCAGAATCCATCGACGCCGCGGCGACGGCTTTGCAGGCCATGAAGGATTCTGCCGGCAGCTTGTTGGGCGGAGTGGACAGCGCTTACTCGGTCCTGCAGCAGGTTGTCGCACGCGAGAAGGCCGCGCTGCAGGTGCGCATCGATGCCGAGAACAAGCTGGTCGACGCGGCACGCGCGCTCTCGGGTAGCCTGCACGGCGCCCTCGACAGCATGCAGCTGGCTGGCCAGGGTGCCGCCGACGTTGCCGCAGCCAGGGCCGAGATCCAGGCATCGTTGGCGATCGCGCGCGCGAGCGGCAAGGTTTCGAACACGGACAGTCTGAAGCGCGCCCTGGGCATCGTCAGCCAGGACACGACGAAGTATGCGAGCTACGAGGATTACCTCCTGGCGACCAGGTCGACGCAGAGCGATATCTCGGAGCTGGCCAAGCTGTCCGATGACTCCCTGTCGGCCGAAGAGCAGACACTCGCCGCGCTGCAGGGACAGGCCGACCAGCTGGACGGCATCCTGACCAAGGCCCAGGCCGAGCTGGACGAGCTGAAAGGGCAGTCGACCACGCTGCTCTCGATCGACGATGCGCTACGTGCTTTCCAACTGCAGATCCAGTCGGCGCTGGCCAACCCGATTGTCGCGGCCACGCAAGGAATTAACTCAGCCTACCAAGGCTACCTGGGGCGCGCACCGGATGCGGCGGGCCTGGAGTACTGGCAGGAAGTCGCCGCCGGCGGCACGTCGCTGGACGCGATCAAGGAGAGCATCGCCAACTCGGCGGAGGCGCAGGTTCGTAAGCTGTACCAGGACCTGCTCGGCCGCACCGCCGATGCCGCCGGCCTGGACTACTGGCTCGATACCGGCTCGTCGATCGACACGATCCGCGACCAGATGATGCAGTCGGACGAGTACAAGAAGCTGCACAAGATCCCGGGCTTTGCCAAGGGCGGCGATTTCGGCGGCGGCATCCGCGCGGTCGGCGAGGTCGGCGTAGAGATCGAGGCCACTGGTGCGTCGAGGATTCACAGCACGCAGTCGATCATCGACGCGCTGCGTACCCCTTCGAACAACAACGATGCCCAGGCGGCCGAGATCCGCGAGCTGCGCCGCACCGTCGCGCGCCAGCAGGACGCGCTGGACCGGATCGCCTCGAGCATGAAACAACTCGCCGACCAGTTCGACCAGGTGACGGCTGGTGGTAACGCGATGTTTATGGAGCAGGCACAGTGAACGCGGAGAAAACACTTAGCAATATTGAGCCGATCGCGCTGAGCGAGGCTACGCCGATCACGCGCGCGTCGCCCAAATACGTCTACGACCGAACCGGCACGCTGGTACAGGTGCCGGTAGATACCCTGGCGGTGACGTATGACCCGAGTGATTTGACGAAGGCACCATATGCGCTGGTAGAGCCGGCGGCAACGAATCTGCTCAAGTACAGCGAGCGGTTTGCGACCTTGTGGTCGACCGACCCGAATGCCGGCTCCGCAACGGAAAATTTTGCCCTGGCGCCGGATGGGCAAATGTCGGCAAACCTGATCGCCGCGCAGCTGAATGGCGCATCAACGGTTTGCGGCTACCGATACCAGTCCCAAGTGCTGACTGCGGGCGACTGGACGCTCTCGGTATTCGTCGGCAAGCTTGCAGCATCGCCTTACGTGCTCTTGCAGCTCGCCACCGGGTTTAGGGTGTGCATCAACCTCGACACCCGTGAATATTTTGCCGTTGCCTTACCGGCCGGAACAATTACATGTGAATTTCTCGAAGAAGCGGCCGGACTCGTTCGCATCGCAATTTCGGGCACGCTCCCCGCGGGAAACGCAGTCACCATGATCGGCCTGGGCAGCTCCACAGGGCAGCTTATCCTTGCGCCTGCGTACGCTGTCGGCGAGGGTCATCTGTTTTGGGGAGCGCAGCTTGAGCAAGGCCGCAAGGCCACCAGCTACATTCCGACAGCCGCAGCGGCCGTCACTCGCGCTGCTGACAGCATCGCTCCTGATTACGGCCTGATCTTCTCGACCTTGAGCGAGAACGACGATGACGACGCGCCGCTGTACATCGCGACTAAAACCTACGCGGCCGGCGACCGTGTGCGCCGTGCCGAGACGCACCAGGTGTACGAGAGCGCCGTCGCAAACAACTTGGGCAACACTCCCGAGCAGAATTCGGACGGCAGCGCCGCGAAATGGACCAGAGTGCGTCCGACCAATCGCTGGGCGATGTTTGACGGCTCGATCGGTACCTCGTCCGAGGCCGATGAAACACTCACGGTCGTGCTCCGGCCAGGAGTTGCGATTGACTCCATCTATGGCGTGGTCGACGCCGATTTGGCCCAGGTATGCGTTCATGATGCCCCTGGCGGCAACATCATCTATCAAAACACGATCGAGCTTGAGGCATCGGCGCCGAGCGACTGGGACGAGTATTTCTGGGACCCGTTCAAGCCCTTGCCGGACTTTCTAATCACAGGGCTGGATCCCTACTACGAGTGCTTTGTGACGGTGACCCTGTCGAAGGCCAGTGGCAAGGTCGGGTGCGCGGGGCTGGTCTTGGGTACTCAGTGGCAGCTCGGCGCCACCCAATATGGGGTCAAGGTCAAGCCGAAGAGTTACAGCTATGTCGGTGAGGATGAGTACGGCAATACGACCATCCGCTCCCGCAAGAAGAGCACCGATCTGGCCGGCACTGCTTGGCTCGATCGGTCTGAGGCAAGTTACGTCAATCAAATCGGCCAGCGTCTGCTCGACGTTCCGGCCGTCTGGATCGCCAGTAGTAACCCGGAAGATTTCGCGCTGCGCTGCTACGGCTTGGGCAGCCTCGAGATCTCGTACGACTTTCCCCAGGATTGCCAGCTTTCTTTCAACGTAAAAGGAGTTATTAGTGCCACTAACACCACCGCCTAGCAAGCCGCAGCGGGGTGACCGCAAGACCTTTGCAAAAATGGTCGACGCTTTCATCGCCTGGCTGATCAATTTTGTCACCGAACTGAATGCGTTTATCGCTAGCTTGAACAGTCTCGCAGCTGGCGGAGCGTATGCGATTCCGTACACGTTCGACAGTTCGAGCGTAATGGCTGACCCTGGCGCCGGCAAGCTGCGGCTCGGCAACCCCGCTCAAAATGCTTCGGTTTATGCGGCAATCAATCTGACCAGCGCCTCTGGTGCTGCCGTCTCGGGCTTGCTGAATGGGTTCGGTGATTCGACAAGCGCTGTAAAAGGCTCGCTGCGTTTGACCAAGGTTGGCGACACGTCAAAGTGGTTGGTTTTTGACATCACGAACGTCTCTGCCGTGAATGGGTACAAGTTACTGACCTTGACGCCACGCGACAGTAGTTCGGCCAGCCCATTCGCCAACGGCGATGCCGTCATATTGCATTTCCAGCGCACCGGCGACAAGGGTGCTGCTGGGGACCTGATTGCACCGACGATCTACGTGCGCGAAGAATACGCGAGTGGCGCGAACGCACCCGCGTACACGAACGGTCAAATTCGGGCACTGAACACCGTAGCAATCAACACCATTCCGGGCGCATCGCTTAGCGGCGGCGTACTTACGCTGCCGGCCGGCACGTATGATTTCGACGGAAACGCGTGGAGCGGCGCGTCAAATCATCGCGTGTACGTGCGCAACATTACCGACAGCACTCCGATAGCGGTCGGCACGACGGAGTCAATCAATGGGCGCTCATCCGTGCGCGGATTCCGCCTGACCTGGGCAACTGGGAACAAGCAGTTTTCCTTGGTTCAGGCCTGCGTCGGCACCGGGTCGAGCGGTGGCATTGCCTTGAACAACGGCCAGAACGAGCTGTACTCTGAACTCGCATTTAGGAAGGTAGCCTGATGGAAGATCTCACTGAACCGCAGCCGCATGAGGCGGCTCGCTACGTCACCTACAACGAAGACGGCACCCTCGACGGCTGCTATCTTCAAGTGCCGCCGGAAGAACACGTTGATCGCATGATCGTCATCGACGAGGAGCTGGCGCCGGCCTGGGTCAACTACCGCGCCAACGAAGCGCGCGAGGGGATCGAATTGGCGCCGGCGGCCGTATCAATAGTCGACTTGGACGCGCTGAAAAGCGAGGCCATAAGCTCGACTTATTCCGATGTAGATGCCGTAACCGCTGCAGCAGTCGGAAACCGTGTCGAAGAATACCGTGACGCCGAGGTAACCGCGCGCGTCTTTGCCGCGGCCGGTTACGAGGGTGAGGTCGACGTGGTTGTCTCGAGCTATGCGCAATACAATCCGACAGGCGAGGCGCAAACGAACCAGTGGGCCGCTGACCAGATCATTGCCCGGGCCGATGCCTTCCGGTCTGCGCAAAAGGCGATGCGCGCCCAGCGCTTCGCCAGTCAGGCTGCAATGCGCGCCGCCGAGACGCCGGGGGCGCTGGCCGCGGCCGCCGAGGCCTGGAACGATTTCATCGCCGGCGTGCGTGCGGCGCTGGGGGTGTAAATGCGCCGCCCTGGTTACGTGACCGTTCGCCTGACGAGCCGCTGGCCGTTCAACCCGATCAGTCTGGCGGTCGGGATGCTGTCCGGTTCTCGCCAGTTCAGCCACGCCATCGCCATCATCGGCAACCGCGCCTACGAGGCATCGATGACGCACGGATGCCGCGCCGGCACGGTGGCCGAGCTGATGGAAGGCGTCGTCATCTACCGCGACATGCAAGTCCTGGTGCCAGACCTTGACGCGGCCATCGAGTTCGCCGAAGCGCAGTGCGATCCGGATCCGCCGGCCGCGCCCAAACGGTACGACTGGGCCGGCGCCATCGGCATCCCGCTGACCTATTCCGAAGACTGGGCAGACACGAGCAGATGGTGGTGTTCCGAGCTGGTCTTCGCGATCGTCCTGGCCGGCGGCACGCGCCTGTTTGATCCGGACGCCATGAAGCGAGTGCGGCCGATCGACCTGCAGATGTGCGACTACCCGAAGACCGCACTCATGAGCGTGAAGGCGGCATAAGCGCGGAAATAGTCTCATTTCTCCCTAGAAATGAGACCGCCGCAGCGAGACACTGTTCGCTCCCGCCTACCGATGTAAGAGAGACGAGTTCCGTCTGGCGATTACTGACCATGAAAGACGAATCAATGAGCGAACCGATTTCAGGCGCCGCGGCTGCCGGTGCTGCCGTAGGTTGGAAGGCACTCGGCGGCCTGGCCGGTGCTGCCGGCATCGGTGCCGGCTTTGCGTCGTACATCGTAATGACGATGACGAAGCCGAAGGACGACAAGGAATTCCGTGTATCGATGGCCAGTACCATCGCCGGCTCACTACTCGGCGGCGCGGCGGCGATCAAGTACTTCGGCATCGAGCACTGGTCGAAGGACATCATCGGCCTTATGGGGCAAGGCGGCGTCATGCTCACTTGCGGGCTGCCGGCGTGGCTGATTATCCGCGCGCTCTTCCGCTATATCGAGAAGCGCAAGGACGCCGGCATCGATGAACTGGTCGCCGATGGCGCCAAAGCCGTCAAGGCCATCAAGGACGCCGTTTAGTCCACACATGGGCGCAAACACTGGCCTGCTCGCTCGACCGGCCGGACATCTTCCCCGCTGTACTCCGGAGTCTCTACCATGAACCTGACCATCCCGAGCCTGTGCGCCATCGCGCCAGGCGCGCGCGCCAATGCGGCCGCCATCGTTGCGGCACTCAACCCGGCCATGGAGCGCTTTGGCATCACTACCAAGCTGCGTGCCGCCCACTTCCTGGGCCAGTTGGCGCACGAAAGCTGCGACTTCACTGCTAAGCGCGAGAACTTCAACTACAGGCCATACGCGATCCTCGAGACCTTCAACACGGTCAAGGTCAAGCGCTTCACGTCTGAACAGGCTGAGATGTACGGCCGCACACCAGCGCATTCGGCGAACCAGGAGATGATCGCCAACATCGCCTACGCGAACAGGATGGGCAACGGCGACGTGGCCAGCGGCGACGGCTGGCGTAACCGCGGCGCTGGCTGGATCCAGTTGACCGGGGCAGACAACCTGAACGCCTGCGCCGATTTTTTTGACATCCCGCGCGAGACCGTAGCAACTTGGTTGTGCACGCCGACCGGCGCCGCCCTGGGTGCTGCGTGGTTCTGGCAGCTGAACAACCTTAGCGAGCTGGCCGACCGCGATGATGTGGACGGCATCTCGGACAAGATCAACCTGGGCCGCGCGACGCCGAAGTACGGCGATGCCATCGGATTCAGCGCGCGCCTGATGGGTGCCAACATGGCCAAGCGGGTGCTGGCATGAGCGCGGTCCTGGCGCGCCTGCAGGGCGTTGTGCTACCCGGCTGGAGCAAGGTATTCGCCATCGCCGCGCTTGCCGCCGCGGCATACGGGGTAGGGCGCCTGCAGGAGGCTCGCCGCGGTGTTGACGCGATGGTCGACTATGTCGGGAAGCAGGCCACGCAGACAGTGCGCATCGCGAAGGCGCAGGCCCAAGTCGTTACCAAGGTCGAGATCCAGTACCGCGACCGCATCCAGATCATCTACAAGGAAGGAAAGCAAATTGAAGAAAGTATTCCCGAGATCGTCACGCCTGATGTCGATCGGCGCCTGCCTTTGCCTGCTGGCTTCGTGCGCATCCTCGACGCCGGCTGGACAGGTCAGCTTGTCGGATCCGCCACCGATTCTGACGGAGAACCCGCCGACGTTCCGGCCAGCGTCGTCGCCGCGAATGAAGTCGACAACGCCACCAGCTGCCGCGCCTGGCGCAAGCAAGTCTTCGGCTGGCGGCAGTTCTACGCTGGGCAGCAGGTAGCGATCAACGGGAAGGCGGGGGTATGGGCTGAGCGCGCGGGCGTGCTCGAGGCCTCGAAGAAATAAGACAGAGCGCCGGCACCAGTTGCGCGAACAACCGATGCCGGCCTTAATCCACTGATCGAGCCAGTGAACCGAGCGAAGGCTCTGCCACCTACCGGTAGGCGGACGGAGTCTAGCATAAATTACTAAAAGGTAAAAATAGGTTTATGGCAAGCCCAATCATTCCCTGGATCGGCGGTAAGCGCCGTCTGGCAGACCACATCATCCCGCAATTTCCCCGACATAAATGCTACGTCGAGGTGTTCGCAGGCGGCGCCGCGCTCTACTTCATGCGGCCGCCGGCGGAGGTCGAGGTGATCAACGACATCAACGGCGAGCTGGTGAGGCTTTATAGGGTGGTGCAGAACCATCTCGAGGAGTTCGTGCGGCATTTCAAGTATGCGTTGTCGAGCCGCGAGGTGTTCAAGTGGCACCAAGAGACGCCGCCGAAGACCCTAACCGACATCCAGCGCGCGGTGCGCTTTTTCTACCTGCAGCAGCACGCTTTCGGCGGCAAGGTTGACGGGCAGACCTGGGGCACTGCGACTACGGCGCCGCCGGTTAATCTGCTGCGCATCGAGGAGAACCTGTCGGCGGCGCACCTGCGGCTGTCGGGCGCCTTCATCGAGAACATGGACTGGTTTAAGCTGATGGAGCGCTACGACCGTCCGCATACGCTGTTCTACCTGGACCCACCGTATTGGGAGACAGAGGGATATGGTGTGGACTTCCCGCTGCAGGAGTACGAGAAGATGGCCGAGCTGCTCGGGCGGCTAAAGGGCAAAGCAATCGTCAGCTTGAATGACCATCCGGAGATCCGACGAATCTTCGGCCGCTTCCAGATGGACACCGTGCCCATCACTTATAACGTCGGCGGAGGCGGTCGATCGGTTGATCGGTCGGAGGTCATCATTTATAGCTGGGACCGAGCCAACGAGCCTGCAGGCTTGTTCTAACTCGATGGCCGATCGTGCGGACGTCTGCACGATCCGCCCATAAGGCATTTTTTTGCCTCAATGTACGAGGTTCCACGCTTCTTCGATTTGCCCGAAGATAACTGGCACGATGGAGGCATTCCCAAAGGAGACGGGGCTATCATCTTTCGGGTAGCAGAGCAGCGGCGACGCCCGGATCATGTTGAGAGTTGATGTCGAGTGTTCTCCACTCGCTCTAAGCTCGACCAAAACCTCGGCCTCGATTTGATGTAGTAGTGCCCAGGTCAAAACACCTAAATGTCTGTGGCGCATAACAATTTGCGACACCGCACAATTTGCTGCCTCGTCCGCTGCCGTCAACTCATCCCATTCGTACGTGTTGATCATTAACTTCACCTTATTATAATGTACTGTATAAATATACAGTAATTTAAGGTTTATATGCGTTGGAAGCTTCCGCTCACTAAGGACGACCTGCAGGCAATTCAGAACAGAAATAAAGACGCTGCCGATGTCAGGGTACTTCTTTGGGAGGTCGCCCGGCTGCGCAGTGTTGTGCTGCATGCAGACCACTTACAGCGACTTGTAACCTCGCTGCCCGGTCCGCAAGGGCAAGTGCTCGAGTCACTTCGGTACTTGCTGGCCACCGAGCCGTGCGTCCTTGAGTTCCCACGGCTGGAGTAGGCTTGTTCCGATGCAGATCTTTTGTACGGATCTATGTGAACATGGCCAGCATCTTCCGATCGCGATGCCCAGACATGAGGGCGACCTGCAGGATTTGGTAGCCCTGCTCATACAACCGCTACTTAACCCATTCTTCCATTGTTGCCATAGGAGAATACTTGTATCATTTCCCTCATTACAACTATTAGGGGGTGGAATGGGATCGTATGTGAACCGCAACTTGGCTGCCGATGAGCAGGTCGTGTACGAAGCCCAGGTATCTTGGGCGTCGCAATGGCTACTGATCCTTCTTGGGATCGCAACAATCATGTTGATGGGGATTGGACTGATTTTTCTGGCGGCCGCTGTTATTAATGTGCTGACCACTGAGCTTGTAATCACCAACAAGCGCGTGATCGCCAAGTTCGGGCTCATCAGTCGCAAAACGGTCGAGCTGAAGAACAGCCGCGTAGAGAGTGTCCAGGTCGATCAGTCGATCATGGGGCGTATCCTGAATTTCGGCAGCATCGTTGTTTCGGGTGCTGGCGGCCCGCAGGCGCCGATTCCCAATATCTCGGCGCCATTGGCGTTCAGATCGAAGCTGAACGAGATCACGGAAGAGCGCGCTGCAGCGTAACACTGCAGGTAAAACAAAAAGGCCAGCTCATGCTGGCCTTTTTGTTTATCAAAACACAATTTATAAGGCGTAACTTTTGGCGTAACTTCTCTAGCTCGCCAAGGGCTTCCCTAGGTGAATACGCCCATGCATCATCAGTCTAATTTCGTTGCCATCGCCTCGGCGGTCTCGTTGTAGTACACCTGCAGCTGCTTGAGGTCGCGGTGACCGACCATGCGCGCCAGGTCGAGTACGCCCAGCTTTTTCGCCAGCCTGGTAATGGCAAGGTGACGGGTGTCGTGGAAGGTGGCATCGTCGATGCCAGCCCTAGTTCTGGCCTTGCGGAACAGCGCGTCGAGCGACTTTGCTGTTACGCCGAAGACGGTTCCGCCATCCTCGGGCTCCGGCAGCAGCTCGAGCAGCGCCGCTGCTCGCGTCGACAGTGGTACCCTGCGCTTCGTGCCGTTTTTTGTTTCGGTGAGCGTGGCTACCCGGCCGACGACATCGCGCGGCATCAAGCCGCAGATCTCGCCAGCGCGCATGGCGGTCTCGATGGCGAACAGGAACGCCACGGCGATCCGCTGGCTGACCGTTTCTGCGCGTTCCTCGCTACCTTGGTCAAAGCCCAGCGCAAAGCAAATGCGCTCGATCTCGTCGTTCGTGTACAGGCGATCACGCGGCTCCGATTCCTTCGGTCGCCGGACGTCGGTAGTCGGGCTGGCAGCGATCCACTTCCATTCTTTGGCAGCGATCGCAAAGACATTCGACAGCAGGTTCAGCTCGCGATTGACGGTCGACCCACTCATCTTGTTGATGTTGAGGCGGTGGTCGCGCCATTTCCCGAGCACCTCGGAGGTTGCGTCGACGAGCCTCATGTCGCGGAACGGCTTCCCATTAGTCTCCCAGCTGCCGATCGCCGCGAGCCGGAGTGCCTCGAAACGATGCCCGCGCTTCGTGATCGATACCTCCTTTTCGTAGCGATCGAACGCGTCGCCGACTGTGCGGCCGGCCTGAACTCCGGTTGCCTTGCCGGCTCGGATTTCAGCCTCGCGCGCTGTCGCCCAAGCGACCGCCTCGGCCTTGGTTGACAGTACTCTCGATTCTCGGACGCCCTGAATCGCGATCTGTGCGCGCCAGCCGTTCTTCCGCTTTGCATATGAAGCCACGCTCTAAACTCCTGCTGAGTAATCCCGTGCGTAATTATTGCGTAAAACGTGGGGAATGAGTGACGAGATAAAGCGGTAGAAAGCGGGAAAGTGTATAGAGCCTTTCGGCCTGCCGCGCAGTCTAAGTGTTTGATTCTACTTAGAAAGCGGGAATATGTGATGCCGTGCGTTGCAAGCTGTTGGTGCCTCCGGCCGGAATCGAACCGGCACGCCTTTCGGCGCTTGATTTTGAGTCAAGTGCGTCTACCAATTCCGCCACAGAGGCTGCAAGCGCAGGCGCGCATCTTAGCACATGCGATGCCAAAAAGACCAGTGCGTGTGCGCCCCCGTTCCAGCGTATGATCTCGCCTACCTCGAGAACCGGCCGCCGGCAGGGCGGCGTGCACGATGAAGAACAAGAAGATACGCGAAATCATCCTGGGCAAAGCGCTCGATCCGATGCAGAACGAGACCCGCCATTCGATGGCGCTGGTCGCATTCCTGGCCTGGGTCGGGCTGGGCGCGGACGGGCTGTCCTCGTCGGCCTACGGCCCCGAAGAGACCTTCCGTGCGCTGGGCGCGCATACCCACCTCGGCCTGTACATGGCGCTCGCCACCGCGGTCACCGTCTTCATCATCGCGCTTGCCTACAACCAGGTGATCGAGCTGTTCCCGACCGGGGGCGGGGGCTACCGCGTCGCCACCCAGCTGGTGGGGCCTTATCTGGGGCTGGTCTCGGGCTGCGCCCTGATCCTCGACTACGTGCTGACCATCGCGATCTCGATCGCGTCCGGGGTCGACGCGCTGGCGTCCTTCCTGCCGCTCGGCTTCCAGCCCTATAAATTAGGGGCCGAGGCCTTCTTCATCGCGCTGCTGATCGTGATGAATTTGCGCGGGCTGAAGGAGGCGATCCAGATCCTGCTGCCGATCTTCCTCGGCTTCGTCGCCACCCACCTGGTGCTGATCGTGTACGGCATCGTCGCCCATGCCTCGCACCTGCCGGAACTGGTGCCGAGCACCGTCACCGAAACCAAAGAGCTGGCGCAGCACATCGGCTGGACCGGCGTGGCCGGGATGCTGCTGCTGGCGTATTCGCAGGGCGGAGGCACCTATACCGGCCTGGAGGCGGTGTCGAACAACGTCAACCTGCTGGCCGAGCCGCGCGTGCGGACCGGGAAGATGACGATGTTCTACATGGCGCTGTCGCTGGCGATCACCGCCGGCGGCATCATCCTCCTGTACCTGCTGTGGAATGCGCAGCCGGTGGCCGGCGAGACCCTGAACGCCACCACCTTCCGCAGCATCATCGCCAGCATGGGATTCCAGGGCGAGGTGCTGAACCAGGTGCTGCTGGCCGTGGTGCTGGCCTTCGAGGCCGGCCTGCTGTTCGTGGCCGCGAATACCGGCTTCCTGGGCGGTCCGTCGGTGCTGTCGAACATGGCGTCCGATTCCTGGGTGCCGCACCAGTTCCGCTACCTGTCGACGCGCCTGGTGACGCAGAACGGCATCCTGGTGATGGGCGTGGCCGCGCTGGCGATCCTGTTCTGGACCGGCGGCCAGGTCACGCTGCTGGTGGTGCTGTATTCGATTTCGGTGTTCCTGACCTTTGCCATCTCCCTGTTCGGCCTGTGCCTGTACTGGTGGCGCCACCGCAAGGACGAGCGCTGGGTGCGGCGCTTCCTGCTTTCCTTGATCGGCTTCGTGATCTGCGCTGGCATCCTGGCGATCCTGCTGGTCGAGCGCTTCACGCAAGGGGGCTGGGCCACCGCCCTGATCATCGCGGCGATTGCCGGCCTGTGCATCTTTATCCGCAACCACTACCGCGAGACCAAGCGCGCCATCCAGTCGGTGGACCAGGTGTTCGAGGACCAGTCCTTCGGCCCGGTCAAGGAGTCGGTCGATCCGGCGCCGGAGGCGCAGACGGCGGTGTTCATCGTCGGCACCTCGCGCGGCGGCGGCCTGCATGCGCTGCTGTGGGTGCTGCGCATGTTCCCGGGGCACTTCAAGAACTTCCTGTTCGTGAACGCGCGCACGGTGGATGCGCATGCCTACGGCGGCGAGGGCGCGCTGGAAAAGATGCGGGAGAATGCGGCGGAGACGCTGGAATTCTTTGTCGACTTCTGCCAGAGCCACGGGATGGCGTCGGCGTCCTATATCGGCTTCGGCACGGATGCGGTGGAGGAGGTGACCCGCATGTGCGAGCAGATCAACAGCGAATATCCGAACTCGATTTTCTTCACCAGCAAGCTGATCTTCGCATCGGATAACTGGTTCACGCGGCTGCTGCATAACCAGGCGGCGCTCGCCGTGCAGCGCCGCCTGCACCTGGAAGGATTACAAATGGTGATCCTGCCAATGAAGGTGTAAACCTTAGCGATCCATCTGCCGGCGCAGCGCCCGCAGCGCCGGCATCGGGCCCCTGACCTCGAGCGCGTGGGCGCGCACGGTCACGGCGATCTCCTTGCCGCCGCGCGCGCGGTAGCGCACGGCGCCCGGGGCGCGCTCGGCCGGCGCATAGCCGAGGCGGCTCAGCGCCTCGTCGAGGGTGACGACCAGGTGGCAGGCGTCGAAGCGGGTCGTCACCTCGAAGCGGCCCGGCATCATGGTCATCATCGGCAGCAGGCCGCCGGCCAGCACCGGCAGCACGATATACGCCAGCGGCGCGCCCGGGTCCACCTGGCGGAAAGCGATCATCAGTGCCGACAGGCCCAGCGCCAGCGTCAGCGCCAGCAAGGCCAGGCGTTGCGGTGAACCGAGAGGAGAGGGGCGGCGCGCCTGTTCCGGGACGCGCTCGATATCGGAAAACGTCACGCTTTTCATGATGGGCTCCTTGGCTGGCGATGCCGCGGGATAGCGGGCACATCCATCATTCTGATAATTCAGGACCGCGAGGAATTGATCTTTCTCAAGCGAGCCCTTGCCGAGAATGAAGTTTTTTCGATTTGGAAATTAATGGCTCAAAAATGCCACTTTTCGTCGAAAAACGGCTGAGATTTGTGCGCAATCTAACAGTTGAGGGGTAGGCGCGAACCTATGCTGTTATCAAGGATCGGTGTCAATACGCCGGCCCTGCGGATAGTAAGTCCCGATAACTTATCTCAGGAACTATCATGAAACTGAAATCTTTCGTTTTAAGCGCCCTCATCGCGGGCGCGGCGGTCGCCTCCCAGGGCGCCGCCGCGCAGGCGATCGAGCGCACCGTTCCGCTAGTGACAGTGGGCGACGGCGTGGGCGGCTTCAACGCGCATTTCGGCGATACCTTTGCGGCCTCGACCGTCGGCAGGACCTTCAGCGACATCTTCACTTTCAACATCGGCTCGCCCTTCGACGCCGCGGCCTCGATCACCTCCTCCTACCTCAACACGCCACAGACCAAGGACCTCCTGATCACCGGCTTCAGCCTGTACCGCTACGACCCGTCGGCGATGACGATGCTCGGCACGGCCATCGCCGGCATCAACGAAACCGGCTTCGGCTCGCATCCGGCCGATTCGTGGTCGCTGTCGGCCTACGACCTGGTCAACGGCTACTACGCGCTGAAGGTCGACGGCCAGGTGCTGGGTGCCGGCGGTGGCGCCTTTGGCGGCGACCTGGTGGTGTCGGCGGTGCCGGAACCGCAGGCCTGGAGCATGCTGCTCGCGGGCCTGGGCCTGGGCATGGTCGGGATGATGAAGCGCCGCAAGCCGGTGTTGCAGAAGATCTGAACGCGTGCAGGGCTTCGCGGACGTAAAAAAGCCACCCGCCCGGGTGGCTTCTTCATTGCGGCGCCGCGCTCAACGCCGCTGGTACAGGCGGAAGCGTTCGAGGCGGTCGGAGGGGCGGCGGCCTTCCCACAGCAGGTTCCAGTCGCGCGGACGGAATTCGTCCAGCACCACCTGGCCGCCGCGCGGACCGTCGCCGGACTGGATCACGCTCTGGCGGCTGGTGTCGCTGTGCGTGCCGTCGGCGGTCTTCTTGAGGCTTTCCTGCAGCAGCAGGAAGCTGCATTTGCCGCCTTCGACACCGGCGAAGGGCAGGTGGCCGAAGTAGGCGAAGGAGGCGCGCTGGGCCGGGCCGACATTGGTCTCGATGCAGTCGGCGCCGGCCGGCAGGCGCGCCGCGATCTGCTGGGCCACCGAGGCATAGCTGCGGGCATAGTTCAGGTCCGGCAGGAACAGGGTCATCAGCAGCACCCACAGCAGGATCAGGCCGCCGGACGACAGCACCACGGCGCGCCACAGCACCGAGGGCTGGCGCGACAGGCGCCAGTGCACCAGCACGAACCAGCCGGCGGTGGCGGCCGCGGCGACGATGAAGGCGACGAGGCCGAATTCGGGTTGGAAGCCGGGCACCTGCTTGAGCGCGTTCTTGGCCAGCTGCGCAGGCCAGCCGGTCAGCTTGGCGATCCAGAACAGCCACAGTATGGCGCCCAGCAGGGTCAGGACCATCACCGAGAACCAGTCGATCGCATTGATGGTGCCGCGCTTCATGGTCGGCAGGCCGAAGGCCGCCATCAGCGCCATCGGCGGCAGCAGCTTGAGCAGGTCGCCGTTTTCCGGTACCGGATCGCACAGCACCAGCAGCACCAGCAGGCCGACGAAGCAGGTCGGCAGGATGATGTGCAGCATGCCGTGCTGGCGGCGCCAGGCCCAGGCGGCCCAGGCGGCGAAGGGCCAGGCCGGCCAGCAGAACCAGATGCCGACGCGGAAGAAGGCGCCGATGGAATGCCAGCTCGGGATGCTCAGCTGGCTGGCGTTCCAGACCAGCCATTCGCCCACCGGCGCCTGGTTGTAGGGGTGGGCCAGCAGCGAGGGCAGGATCCAGACCAGCATCAGCAGGACAGCCGAGCCGGCGGCCACGCCGAGATCGCGCAGCACGGGGCGGGGGGGCAGCTTCAGGAAGCGGGTGCACAGGAACAGCGCGCCCAGCAGCACGATGGGGGAGGCGACGCCGCGGGTCAGCGCCAGCGCGCCCAGCACCAGGCCGAGCAGCGCCGCGTTGCGCCGGGAAGCTTCTTCGAGATAGCGCACGGAACGGTACAGGAACCAGGCCAGCAGCGAACCCTGCAGGGTCACGGCCAGGGTTTCATGGCTTTGCAGCAGCAGGCCCAGGCAGCCCAGGTAGATCAGGACGGCGGTGTCGGCCAGGGTGCGGCCGTAGTCGTCGGGTTCGGGCTGGCCACCGAAGGCCAGGCGCAGCGGCTGGGCTTCCGAGCGCCGGCCCAGCCGGAACGCGGTCTGCCACAGCGACACGGTGCCGAGCACGAAAATGGCGATGGTCGACAGGCGCGCCGCCAGCACGTCGCCCAGCAGCCAGCCAAACAGCTTGATGCAGAGCGCGCCCAGCCAGAAGGCCAGCGGCCCTTCCTCGGGCGAGGGCAGGCCGGCGATGTTCGGCAGCAGCCAGTCCTTGACCCCGCCGTGGGCCATGGTCCACATGATGCCGAAGCTGGCGGCATCGTCCTTCCACGGGTCGCGGCCGATCAGGCCCGGCAGGATGTACAACAGGCCAAGTGCGTACAAGGCCCATCGTGGCAGCGCGAGTGTGGCGGCGGCGGGGAGGCGGACTGGTTTCATCGATACGGAGATGCTTGATGCAATAAATTAATGTCGCGCTAGTATAGCGACAAAAAAAAAGGAAGCCCGAGGCTTCCTTCTTGAAGGCCCGGAGGCCTCCAGTGCGTTCGCTCGGGAATTAGCCGTTGGCGACGCTGGTCTTCGAGCCGACCGAACCGAACTTCTGGCGGAATTTCTCAACGCGGCCAGCGGTGTCGACGATCTTGTGCTTACCGGTGAAGAACGGGTGCGATTCAGCGCTCACCTCGATCTTGACCAGCGGGTATTGCTTACCTTCGAAATCGATGGTTTCGCGGGTGTTGATGGTCGAACGGGTGATGAATTTGAAATCGCAGGACAGGTCGTGGAAGACGACTTCGCGGTAATCCGGATGGATATCGGTTTTCATGGTTTTGCCTCGGTTAGGTTGGTAGCCAAAAGGCACTTCGTCGGTCATGCTGCTTCTCGACCCGATTGCCGATCACTTGCCAGGGGTGGTAATGAACCGGAGATTATATGCCACGCAGGGTTGAGAAGCAACTTTATGGCCGGCAGAACGTGGCGCAGAAAGCAGAAAAGGCGAGCATGGCCCGCCTTTTCCGTGGATCCCGTTATCAAACGGCCGGGATCAGCCGCCGCGACGCATCATGTCGAAGAACTCGACGTTGTTCTTGGTCGCGCGCATCTTGTCGAGGATGAACTCCATCGCCTCGATCTCGTCCATCGAGTACAGCAGCTTGCGCAGGATCCAGATCTTCTGCAGCTGGTCCGGCTTGATCAGCAGCTCTTCGCGGCGGGTGCCCGACTTGTTCAGGTTGATGGCCGGGTAGACGCGCTTCTCGGCCAGGCGGCGCTCCAGGTGCACCTCCATGTTGCCGGTACCCTTGAATTCTTCGTAGATCACGTCGTCCATGCGCGAGCCGGTTTCGATCAGCGCGGTGGCGACGATGGTCAGCGAACCGCCTTCCTCGACGTTACGGGCGGCGCCGAAGAAACGCTTCGGACGCTGCAGCGCGTTGGCGTCGACACCGCCGGTCAGCACCTTGCCCGAAGCCGGGATCACGGTGTTGTAGGCGCGCGCCAGGCGGGTGATCGAGTCCAGCAGGATCACGACGTCCTTCTTCATCTCGACCAGGCGCTTGGCCTTTTCGAGCACCATCTCGGCGACCTGCACGTGGCGGGTGGCCGGTTCGTCGAAGGTCGAGGCGACCACTTCGCCGCGCACCGAACGCTGCATCTCGGTGACTTCCTCGGGACGCTCGTCGATCAGCAGGACGATCAGGGTGACGTCCGGGTGATTCGCGGTGATCGCGTGGGCGATGTGCTGCAGCATGACCGATTTGCCCGACTTCGGCGAGGCCACCAGCAGGCCGCGCTGGCCCTTGCCGATCGGCGAGATCAGGTCGACGATGCGGCCGGTGATGTTCTCGGCGCCGTTCATGTCGCGTTCGAGGCGCAGCGGCACTTGCGGGTGCAGCGGGGTCAGGTTCTCGAACAGGATGCGGTGCTTCGAGGCTTCCGGCGATTCGCCGTTGACCTTGTCCACCTTCACCAGCGCGAAATAGCGCTCGCCATCCTTCGGCGTACGCACTTCCCCTTCGATCGAGTCACCCGTATGCAGGTTGAAGCGGCGGATCTGCGACGGCGAGATGTAGATGTCGTCGGTCGAGGCCATGTAGCTGGCATCCGGCGAGCGCAGGAAGCCGAAGCCGTCCGGCAGCACTTCGAGTGCGCCGTCGCCGAAAATTTGCTCGCCTTGTTTCGCGCGCTTCTTGAGGATCGCGAACATCAGTTCTTGTTTGCGCAGGCGGGCTGCGTTGTCGATGTCCAGGCTGATCGCCATCTCCAGAAGGGCGGAGACGTGCATGGCCTTCAGTTCAGATAAGTGCATGTGTCGGGTGTCCCGTGACGGGAAAGTAAAGGTAGGGGAGGGAACTACGTGGGTTAATAATGGGAGGGATCGGAGTCGATGACCTTCCCGGAATGGCGGCAACGCGGGCGCGCTGCCGCCGGCTATGGTATCAGATGTTGCTGTCGATGAAAGCAGTCAGTTGGCCTTTTGCCATCGCGCCGACTTTCTGCGCGGCTGCAACGCCATTCTTGAACAGGATCAGGGTCGGGATGCCACGGATGCCGAACTTGGCCGGCACGGCCTGGTTCGCATCGACGTCCATCTTCGCGATCAGGAGCTTGCCGTCATATTCCTTAGCGACTTCTTCGAGGATCGGGGCGATCATCTTGCAGGGACCGCACCACTCGGCCCAGAAGTCGACCAGGACCGGGCGCTCGGACTTCAGCACGTCGGTTTCGAAGGATGCATCGCTAATGTGTTTGATGTTTTCGCTCATGTTTTCCTCAGTGAGAGGTAGGTCAATTAACGCCTGAAACGCACAATGGTGGAGACACTGTGTGCAATATTCAATAGTGGAAGAGCTGCAAGGAGGTGTCAGGCGGGGGTTAGCTGAAATAATAACCGATTTTCCTGAAACGTGTTCGCAAGCTTTGTACAAAATCTTAACACGTTAGCGCAACTCGCAAGCGCGCCCGGGCTGCGGTGCCGGTTTGACCTGCTTCCATTATTGCCGACGACAGTGTCGCGTGCACATTTGTCCCCGGATTTATTTTGCGGCGTGGTCGTTACGGCAAGTGATTTTCAACCGACGTTGCCGGTGAATTTATACAGTTGTCCCGGATGCCACATGGTCGCCACTGTCGCCACCTTGCCCTGTGAAGTGGTGCGGCGGCGCAGCACCAGGCAGGCGGCACCTGGAGCGATGGCCAGCATCTCGGCCACCTCGCGCGGCGCCGGCAGGGCCTCGATGCTATAGGTGGCGTCCTGCAGGGGCGCGGCCGCCATCAGGTGCTCGTTCGGGGTGACGCGGGTGTAGTCCTGGTCCAGGTAGGCGGGCGCGCAGGCCGGGTTGACCCAGCGGTCTTCGATCTGGATCGGCCGGTCGTTTTCGTGGTGCACGATCACCGAGTGGAACAGCGGCGCGCCCGGGGCCAGCGCGAACTGCAGGGCCAGCGCCTCGCCGGCGGCGGCCTGCTCCAGCAGCAGCGGGCGGCTGGTGTGCTTGTGTCCGCGCGCACGCACCTCTTCGGCGATGTTGCGGATCTCGACCAGCGTGGCCTGGTATTTTTGCGGCGCGACGAAGGTGCCCGCGCCCTGGCGCCGCGTCAGCACCTGTTCCGCCGTCAGCTCGCGCACGGCGCGGTTGACGGTCATGCGCGAGACGCCGAACTGGCGCACCAGCGCCTGCTCGGACGGGACCAGCTCGCCTTCCTTCCAGCGCCCGGAGGCGATCTCGCCCATCAGGTAATCCTTGATGCGCTGAAAAATGGGCGTGGCGTCTTGCGCGAACTGTTCGTCCAAACTACTCTCCGGGGTTCAGGTGTCTCGTGCCTCGTGCTTCGTGCCGAGTGACGCGACATTCTAGCACTGCGAATTTGAAAGCAAGACCCGGGATGACGGCGCCTCCGCCATGCCGATACGATGGCTGCATTCGATTCGTGGAGCATGGAGACGATCATGGACAAACCCGCTTTCAAGACCGACGACGCGCGCTGGGCCGCGGTGCAGGCGCGCAGCCTTGATGCCGACGGCATCTTCTATTACTCGGTGCGCACCACCGGCGTGTACTGCCAGCCATCCTGCCCCTCGCGCGGCGCGCTGCGCGCCAACGTGGCGTTTCATGCCACCCGTGCCGAGGCCGAGGCGGCCGGCTTCCGGCCCTGCCTGCGCTGCAAGCCGGACCAGCCGCCGCTGGCCGAGCGGCAGGCCGCGGCCGTGGCGCAGGCTTGCCGGCTGATCGACGCATCGTTTGATGAGCCGGATCTCGAGACGCTGGCCGAAGCCTGCGGCATGAGCCGCTTCCATTTTCATCGCGTGTTCAAGGCGCATACCGGCATCACGCCCAAGGCCTATGCGGCTGCGCGGCGGGCCGGGCGTCTGCAGCAGGGACTGGCGCAGGCGCCGAGCGTGACCGCGGCCGCCTACGATGCCGGCTTCAATTCCAGCGGCCGTTTTTATGCGGCATCGCCTGGGGTGCTGGGGATGACGCCCTTGCGCTACCGTTCGGGCGGCGGCGGGGAGGCCATCCGCTTCGCGGTGGCGGCCTGCTCGCTGGGCGCCTTGCTGGTCGCCGCCACCGGCAAGGGCATCTGCTCGATCCTGCTCGGCGACGATGCGGATGCGCTGGTGCGCGACCTGCAGGACCGCTTCCCGAAGGCCGAACTGATCGGCGCCGAGCCCACGTTCGAGGCGACCGTGGCGCAGGTGGTCGCCTTCGTCGAAGCGCCGCGCATCGGCCTCGACCTGCCGCTGGATCTGCGCGGCACCGCCTTCCAGCAGCGCGTCTGGCAGGCGCTGCGCAGTATCCCGGCCGGCCGCACGGTGTGCTATGCCGAACTGGCCGCGCAACTGGGCATGCCGCAGGGCGCGCGCGCGGTGGCCGGCGCCTGCGCGGCGAATCCGGTGGCGATTGCGGTGCCCTGTCATCGGGTGGTGCGCAATGATGGGTCGATTTCGGGGTATCGGTGGGGGGTGGAGCGGAAGAAGACGCTGCTCGAACGCGAGCTTGAGCAAAGTTAAACCGGGGTCAGAGCCCGATTTTTGGAAATATCTCTGCGGTTAGAGCATGCCAGTGTCCATCGCGTTTGGTGCAAGGCCTAGCGGACGATTGCTGTTGCCAGCTTTTCTGACCTCGTCGAGCAACTCTTCCGGCAAGGCGTCGTTGAACAAATGGCGGTATGCCGCTTGGCGTAGCACCGCGGCCTTGCCCAAGCCTAAATACGCAGGATGCGGTGTGATCAGGGCGTTCTCCCGACCGAAAGCATTCGTCTGGTGGCTGGACCACGGATAGTCAGCAGGCACATCCACCATATTTGCCCGCACGGGATTGAGTTCGATGTAGCGCTGGCAGATCAGGAAATAGCGCTCGTCCTGCACCGGACTCGAGCGAAACCGCCCTTCCCATAATGTGCCTGTGCGCGCATGACGGCGATTGAAATATTGCACATAGCGTTGGCCCAGCCGCTGCATCATCGTGCTCACACTATCGGTCGTGTCTGGCGAGAGCAGGAGATGAACGTGATTGCTCATGAGGACATAGGCATGCACGGCACAGCCAGTGTCGAAAGCACACTCACGTAGCGCGTCGAGGTAAATCAGGTAGTCATTCTGCAGATGGAAGCAGGGGGATCGGTTATTGCCACGCTGGATGACATGCAGCGGAATCGAAGGAGAAACGACGCGGCGAGGACGTGGCATGGGAAAGGCGAAGCTTGAAGGAAGCATGAGCGTAAATATGTTTGCCGCTGAACCTTCCGACCGACATCAATCATGCGCAAGACTGTTGAGGACGTATGCTTTGTTGATGCCTAAAGACTTCTGCTGAGTAATTGCCAAAAATCGGGCTCTGACCCCGGTTTGATGCACATTGACCGTTGCGCAATTTTCTATACACTCTCCTCCTTTACAAGAATACGGAGAGCCCCACGATGCGCCTCAAACCCTTGCAATCCGCCCTGTCCATCCTGATCGCCGCCGGCGCCATGGGCGCGGCCCACGCCGACACCGTGATCGACAACGCCAACGGCTACACGCTCAACGCCAGGGGCGACGTCGTCCAGTTCGCGTCGCTGGCCTTCGATGACAAGGGCAGGATCATCGCGGTGGGCGCAGCGAAGGAAGTGGCGGCCAGGGCGCCGAATGCGAAGCATGTCGACTTGCAGGGCCGCACCGTGCTGCCGGGACTGATCGATGCGCACGGCCACGTGTTCGGCCTGGGCGCGATGCTGACCCAGCTCGACCTGTCGACCTCGACCTCGCTGGACGGCGCCCTGAAGGCGATCGGCGATTACGCGCGCGCCAATCCGCAGCAGGCCTGGGTGCGCGGGCGCGGCTGGAACCAGGAGATCTGGAAGCTGGGCCGCTTCCCGACCGCCAGGGAGCTCGATGGCGCCGTAGCGGACCGCCCGGTCTGGCTCGAACGCGTCGACGGCCACGCCGGCTGGGCCAACAGCCGCGTGCTGGCGCTGGCCGGCATCACCGACAAGACGCCGGACCCGGCCGGCGGCAAGATCGTGCGCGATGCGAACGGCGTCGCCACCGGCGTGCTGGTCGACGCCGCCCAGCAACTGGTCACCAAGGTGCTGCCGCACGAGACCGAGCAGGAAGGCCGCATGATGCTCGACCGCGCCCTGGAAAACATGGCCAGCGTCGGCCTGACCAGCGTGCACGATGCCGGCATCACCGTCGGCGAGGACAAGCTCTACCGCGACTACGCCGACCACGACAAGCTGACGGCCCGCATCTACGCCATGATCGGCGGCACCGGCCCGGATTTTGACCAGTTGGCAAAAAATGGCCCGCTCCTGAATTACGGCCACGACATGTACGCACTGCGCGCGGTAAAACTCTACGCCGACGGCGCCCTGGGCAGCCGCGGCGCGGCCCTGCTGGCGCCCTACAGCGACGATCCGCACTCGCACGGCCTGCTGTTCCACACGAACAAGGAGATCGACGCGATGATCACCAAGGCCATCAGGAAGGGCTACCAGGTCAACGTGCACGCGATCGGCGACGCCGGCAACAAGCAGATCCTCGACACCTTCGCCAAGGAAATCCCGGCGAATAAAGCAGGCGACAAGCGCCACCGCATCGAACACGCCCAGGTCGTCACGCTGAACGACATCCCGCGTTTTAAAAGCATCGGCATCATCCCGTCGATGCAGCCGACCCACGCCACCTCGGACAAGAACATGGCCGAGACCCGCATCGGCGCGGACCGCATGAAGGGCGCCTACGCCTGGCGCAGTTTCCTGGCTCAGGGTTCGCGCATCGCCTGCGGTTCCGACTTCCCGGTCGAGGCGCCGAATCCCTTCTTCGGCATCCACGCCGCCGTCACCCGCCAGGACAAGGACGGCGCGCCGATCGCTGGCTGGTATCCGGAGCAGGAGATGTCGCTCAAGGAAGCCTTCCGCTGCTTCACGCTGGATGCCGCGTATGCCGGCCACCAGGAAAAGACGCTGGGCTCGCTCGAAGCCGGCAAATACGCCGACTTCATCGTCATCGACCGCGACCTGTTCAAGATGTCGCCCTACGACATCTACAAGACCACCGTGCTCGAAACCTGGGTCGGCGGCCGCCAGGTCTACCAGAAGAAATAACAGAGGAGGGGGTTGACGAGGTTGTATAGACAACCTAGACTTTCTTGACATTCCCAGGAGCCCGCCATGACCAACGCTTCGCCGATGCAAGATCCCCGCTTCGACCCGACCCGCCAGATCCGCGCCCCGCGCGGCAGCCAGCTGCAGTGCAAGAGCTGGCTGACCGAAGCGGCCTTCCGCATGTTGCAGAACAACCTGGATGCCGAGGTGGCGGAGAACCCGCAAAGCCTCGTCGTCTACGGCGGCATCGGCCGCGCGGCGCGCGACTGGGCCTGCTACGACCAGATCCTCGCCTCGCTGCGCGATCTCGAGGACGACCAGACCCTCCTGATCCAGTCCGGCAAGCCGGTCGGGGTGTTCCAGACCCACCCGGACGCCCCGCGCGTGCTGCTCGCGAACTCGAACCTGGTGCCCAAGTGGGCCAACTGGGAGCATTTCAACGAGCTCGATCGCAAGGGCCTGTTCATGTACGGCCAGATGACGGCCGGCAGCTGGATCTACATCGGCACCCAGGGCATCGTGCAGGGCACCTACGAAACCTTCGCGGAAGCAGGGCGCCAGCACTTCGGCGGCGACCTGGCCGGGCGCTGGGTCCTGACCGCGGGCCTGGGCGGCATGGGCGGCGCGCAGCCGCTGGCCGCGACCTTTGCCGGCGCGGTCTCGCTGACCGTCGAATGCCAGCAGAGCAGCATCGACTTCCGCCTGCGCACCCGCTACCTGGACAAGCAGGCGCACAGCATCGATGAAGCGCTGGCGATGATCCGCCAGCACAAGCAGAACAAGGACGCGATCTCGATCGGCCTGCTCGGCAACGCCGCCGACGTCCTGCCGGAGCTGGTGCGCCGTGCAAAGGAAACCGGCCTGGTGCCGGACCTGGTCACCGACCAGACCTCGGCCCACGACCTGATCAACGGCTACCTGCCGCGCGGCTGGACCGTCGAGCAGTGGAAGGCCGCGCAGCAGGATCCGGCCCAGCATGCGCGCCTGAAAAAGGAAGCAGCGGAATCGGCGGCCGTCCACGTGCAGGCCATCCTCGACTTCCAGCAGATGGGCGCCAAGGCGGTCGACTACGGCAACAACATCCGCCAGGTCGCGCTGGACGAAGGCGTCAAGAATGCCTTCGACTTCCCGGGCTTCGTGCCGGCCTATATCCGCCCGCAGTTCTGCGAAGGCCGCGGTCCCTTCCGCTGGGTGGCGCTGTCCGGCGACCCGGAAGACATCTACAAGACGGACGCGAAGATCAAGGAGCTGTTCCCGCAGCACGCGCGGGTGCACCGCTGGCTCGACATGGCGCGCGAACGCATCGCCTTCCAGGGCCTGCCGGCGCGCATCTGCTGGCTGGGCCTGGGCGAACGCCACCTCGCCGGCCTCGCCTTCAACGAGATGGTCCGCACCGGCGAACTGAAAGCGCCGATCGTGATCGGCCGCGACCACCTCGATACCGGCTCGGTCGCCAGCCCGAACCGCGAGACCGAAGCCATGCGCGACGGCACCGACGCGGTTTCCGACTGGCCGCTGCTGAACGCCATGCTGAACACCGCAGGCGGCGCGACCTGGGTCTCGCTGCACCACGGCGGCGGGGTCGGCATGGGCTACTCGCAGCACTCCGGCGTCGTCATCGTCGCCGACGGCAGCGAGGCCGCGGACAAACGCCTGGCCCGCGTGCTGGTGAACGATTGCGCCTCCGGCGTGATGCGCCATGCCGACGCCGGCTACGAACTCGCGATCGAAGCCGCCAAGCGCTTCGGCCTGAAACTCCCAATGATCAAATAAGCACCATGAACCACCTGACTCTCGCACCCGGCTCTCTCACCCTGAACGACCTGCGCACCGTCTGGCAATCCGCCGGCAGCCTGGCCCTCGCCGCGGAAGCCTACGCCGACATCGAAGCCTCGGCCGCCACCGTGCAAGCCATCGTCGCCAAGGGCGATCCGGCCTACGGCATCAACACCGGCTTCGGCATCCTGGCCAAGCGCCACATTCCGCAGGCCCAGCTCGAACAGCTGCAGCAGAACCTGATCCTGTCGCACGCGGTCGGCACCGGCGAACTGCTGCCGGACCACGTCGTGCGGCTGATCCTGCTGACGAAAATCGGCAGCCTGGCGCGCGGCTATTCCGGCGTGCGCCCGCTGATCGTCGACACCCTCATCGCCCTGTACAACGCCGGCATCATGCCCGCCATTCCCGCTCAGGGTTCGGTGGGCGCGTCCGGCGACCTGGCGCCGCTGGCCCACATGACCCTGGCGATGCTGGGCGTCGGCCAGGTGCGCATGAAGGGCGAATTGATGGACGCCGGCGCCGCGCTGGAAGCGGCAGGCATCGAGCCGGTCATGCTGGCGGCGAAGGAAGGCCTGGCCCTGATCAACGGCACCCAGGTCTCGACCGCGCTGGCCCTGCACGGCCTGTTCATGGCCGAGCGCCTGCTGGAAGGCGCGATGGTGACAGGCGCGCTGTCGCTGGACGCCGCGCGCGGCAGCGACGCGCCCTTCGACCCGCGCGTGCACGCGGTGCGCGGCCAGCCGGGCCAGATCGCCGCGGCAAGGATCTACCGCGAACTGGTGGCCGGCAGCGCGATCCGCGCTTCCCACCTGGTCGGCGACGAGCGCGTGCAGGACCCCTACAGCCTGCGCTGCCAGCCGCAGGTGATGGGCGCGGTGATGGACTTGATTGCGAATGCCGGCCGCACCCTGCTGATCGAATCGAACGCCGTCACCGACAACCCCTTGATCTTCCCGGACGCGCAAGCCGCCGGCGGCGCCATGATCGTCTCGGGTGGTAATTTCCATGCGGAACCTGTCGCCTTCGCCGCCGACACCCTGGCCCTGGCCATCGCCGAGATCGGCGCGCTGGCCGAGCGCCGCATCGCGCTGCTGATCGATTCCACGCTGTCCGGCCTGCCGCCCTTCCTGGTCAAGGAGCCGGGCGTGAATTCCGGCTTCATGATCGCCCACGTGACGGCGGCCGCGCTGGCCTCGGAAAACAAGTCGCTGGCGCATCCGGCCAGCGTCGACAGCCTGCCGACCTCGGCCAACCAGGAAGACCATGTCAGCATGGCCACCTTCGCGGCGCGCCGTCTCGACCAGATGGCGCACAATACGGGTGTCATCATCGGCATCGAGCTGCTGGCGGCGGCGCAGGGGATCGAGTTCCACCGTCCGCTCACCAGCTCAAGCCACCTGGAGCACGTGCACGCCCAGCTGCGCGGCCGGGTGGCGGCCTTCGATGAAGACCGCTTCTTCGCGCCGGATATCGAGGCGGCCAAGCGGATGGTGATGCAGGGCGAGCTGTCCGCCGAATGCCGGGAGCTGTTCGCCGCGCTGCATCCTTGACTCTCGCACAGGAGACATGATGGATTTCAGGTTCGAGGCGGGCAAGCTGCCGCTGCTGGTATCGATGCCCCATGTGGGCACCGACATTCCCGACGACGTGGCCGCAAGCCTGATGCCCTGCGCGGCGGCGCGCGCCGACACCGACTGGCATCTCACCGGGCTGTATGGCTTCGCGAGGGAGATGGGCGCCTCCGTGCTGTCGGCGCGCTGGTCGCGCTACCTGATCGACCTGAACCGGCCTCCCGAGAACACCAACCTGTATCCGGGCCAGGACACCACCGGCCTGTGCCCGGTCGACACCTTCGGGCGCGAGCGCCTGTACCGCGAAGGCATGGAGCCGGATGAAGCCGAGGTGCGGCGCCGTCTGGAACTGTACTGGCGCCCCTACCACAATCAGCTGCGCGCGGAGCTGGACCGCCTGCTGGCGCTGCACGGCAAGGTGGTGCTGTGGGATGCGCATTCGATCGCATCAACGGTGCCGCGCTTCTTCGAAGGCCGCCTGCCGGACCTGAATTTCGGCACCGCCGACGGCAAGTCCTGTTCGCAGGGGCTGGAAGGCGCGATGATCAAGCTGGTGGACAGCCAGGACCAGTTCTCCTTCGTCTTCAACGGCCGCTTCAAGGGCGGCCATATCACGCGCTTCTACGGCAACCCGGCCGGCGGCGTGCACGCGATCCAGCTCGAGATGGCGCAGTGCCTGTACATGAACGAGGCCGCGCCCTTCGAATACCGCCCGGACCTGGCGGGACAGATACAGCCGCTGCTGCGCGAGCTGCTCGGCGCGGCGGTGGAGTGGGTGCGGGCATGAACGCTTTATTTGCGCGCCACGCGCTGCTGCCCGAAGGCTGGCGCGACGACGTGCTGCTGGAATGGGATGAGCGCGGCGACCTGACCGGCGTCCTCGCAGGCATGCAGGCGCCTGCCGGCGTCGAACAGGCCGACTACGTCCTGCCCGGCATGACCAACCTGCACTCGCACGCCTTCCAGCGCGCCATGGCCGGCCTGGCCGAACAGGCCGGCGACACCCGGGACAGCTTCTGGACCTGGCGCGAACTGATGTACCGCTTTGCCGGCCGCATCACGCCCGAGCAGATGGAAGCGGTGGCGAGCCAGTTGCATGTGGAATGCCTGCGCCACGGCTACACCGGCATCTGCGAATTTCACTACGTGCAGCGCGACCCGGACGGCGAGCTGTATGCGAATCCGGCCGAGACCGCGCTGCGGATCGCCGAGGCGGCGCGCCAGTCCGGCATCGGCCTGACCCTGCTGCCGGTGATGTACAGCTACGCCGGCTTCGGCGAGCAGCCTTTGAAGCCGGCGCAGAAGCGCTTCCGCACCGATCCCGAGCTGGTGCTGCGCATCGTCGACAAGCTCGAAGCCCTGCGCGGGCCGCAGCTGGAAGTGGGGGCCGCGCCGCATTCGCTGCGCGCGGCATCCGGCGGCCAGCTGCGCGACCTGGTGGCGGGCATGCCGGCCGGGCGCCCGCTGCACATCCACATCGCCGAGCAGCAGCTCGAAGTGCAGCAGTGCCTCGACGCCACCGGCATGCGGCCGGTCGATTACCTGATGCATGAGGTCGAGGTCGATGCGCGCTGGTGCCTGGTGCACGCGACCCATCTGTCGGACAGCGAAACCGCCGCGCTGGCGGCCAGCGGCGCTTGTGCCGGCCTGTGCCCAACCACCGAGGCCAACCTGGGCGACGGCCTGTTCCCGCTGGCGCCTTATATCGCCGCCGGCGGCGTATTCGGCATCGGCAGCGACAGCCACGTGTCGCAGAGCGCGGTCGAAGAGCTGCGCTGGCTCGAATACGGCCAGCGCCTGGCGCAGCAGCAGCGCAACATCGCCGTGGACGACGGAGAGGATAAAGGCGGTCGCGACGTCGGTACCTATTTATGGCGGCAGGCCCTGCGCGGCGGCGCCCAGGCCTCCGGGCGCGCGGTCGGCAGCCTGGCGGCGGGACGGCGCGCGGACCTGCTGGTGCTGGACAGCGCCCATCCGACTCTCGATGGCGTAGACTCGCACGAGGTGCTCGGCCGCTTCCTGTTCTGCGGTAACGACAACCTGGTGCGCGACGTGCTGGCCGGCGGGCGCTGGGTGGTGCGCGGCGGACGCCACGCCGGGCAGGATGCGATCGCCCGGCGCTATACTGCTGCGGTGCGCGCCTTGCGCAGCATGTGAGAGGAGGTGCCCATGACGATGCTTATCCCCTATGCCGGCCTGAGTCCGGTGTCCTGGAAGAACGGCGGCGGCAGCACGACGCAGATCGCCGTGTTTCCGCCCGACGCCGGTTTCGAGGAATTCGACTGGCGCGTCAGCCTGGCGACCATCGCCGAGGACGGCGCCTTCTCCGAATTCCCGGGCATCGAACGCACGTTGGCCCTGGTCGACGGCCATGGCATGACGCTCGAGATCGACGGCGAGGCCATGCTGCTGTCGAAAGCCGATCCGGTGGCCATCTTCGACGGCGAATCGCGGGTGGTGGCCAAGCTGAATCGCGGCGCCAGCACCGACTTCAACGTCATGACCCGCCTCGACCGCTGCTACCACCAGTTCGGCCGGCGCATGCTGAGCGGCGAGTCGCGCTTCGTCGCGCGCGCGCCCGTGACCGTGCTGTTCCTGGCCGAAGGCGATGCCCTGGAGCTGTGCAGCGACGACCAGCGCATCAACATGGTCCGCTACGACGCCGTGCTGCTCGACCAGGGCACGACCTGGACCCTGCAGGCGGGGCAGGGGATGATCTTCATCGCCGACATCCATTACTACGACGGAGAGGAAGAGCTCGAGGATGAAGACGGCCACTATGAGTGATGTGGCCGACGTTCTGTTTACGCACGCGCGCCTGGCCACGATGGCCGACGGCGGCTACGGCATCGTCGACGATGGCGCGGTGGCGGTGCGGGATGGCCTTATCAGCTGGGTTGGGCCGCGCAGCGAGGCGCCGGCAGCTGCGCGCGAACACGATTGCGGCGGCCTGTGGCTCACGCCCGGCCTGGTCGACTGCCACACCCACATCGTCCACGCCGGCAACCGCAGCGACGAATGGGAAGCGCGCCTGAACGGCGCCAGCTACGAGGACATCGCGCGCCAGGGCGGCGGCATCATGTCGACCGTGCGCGCGACCCGCGCCGCCAGCGAGGACGAGCTGCTGCGCCAGAGCGCGCCGCGGATTGCCGCCTTGCTGGCCGAGGGCGTGACGACCCTGGAGATCAAGTCCGGCTACGGTCTCGATCTCGCATCCGAGGCCAGGATGCTGCGCGTGGCGCGGCGTGTGGCTTCGACCATGCCGGTGAATGTGGCGACGACCTTCCTCGGCGCGCACGCGCTGCCGCCGGAATTCGCGGGCCGCGCCGGCGACTACATCGTCGAAGTCTGCGAGCGCATGCTGCCGGCGCTGGCGCGAGAGGGACTGGTGGATGCCGTCGACGTCTTCTGCGAACGCATCGGTTTTACGCATGCGCAGACGGCGCAGGTGTTCGAGGCGGCGCGAAAGTATCGGCTGCCGGTCAAGCTGCACGCCGAGCAGCTGTCCGACCAGGACGGCGCGGCGCTGGTGGCGGAATACGGCGGGCTGTCGGCAGATCACTTGGAACATCTGTCGCCGCGCGGCGCCGAGGCGATGGCGCGCGCCGGCACGGTGGCGGTGCTGCTGCCCGGCGCCTACTACTTCCTGCGCGAGACCGTCATGCCGCCCTTGTCCCTGCTGCGCGAGCTCGGGGTGCCGCTGGCGGTGGCCACCGACTGCAATCCCGGCACCTCGCCCATGACCTCGCTGCTGCTGGCGATGAACATGGCCTGCACGATGTGGCGCATGACGCCTCTGGAAGCCCTGCGCGGCTGCACCGTCAACGCGGCGCGCGCGCTGGGCCGCGGCGACGTCGGCGTCATCGAAGCGGGCAGGCGGGCGGACTTTGCGCTGTGGGACATCGCGCGCCCGGCCGACCTGGCGTATGCGATCGGCGCGAATCCTTGCCGCTTGGTCGTCAATGGCGGCGTGCCGCGTGCGCCGCGCGTGAGCCTGCCAGCCTGAACCCGGCTATCATGTGCGTGGCCGGCGGCGCATCCGCCGGCGTCACGACATGAGGACGTATGCGCAGGTTTGCCTTGCTGGTGCTGGTGTGGATCGTCTGCTGTGTGCCGGGCATGGCCTCGGCCGATCAGGTATTGAAGGTCGGCTCCAAGCGCTTCACCGAATCCTATATCCTCGGCGAGATTCTGGTGCAGGCCGCCGCGCCGGTGGCGAAGGCCGAGCACCGCCAAGGCCTGGGCAACACCGCCATCGTCCTGAGCGCGCTGCAATCCGGCGCGATCGACGTGTATCCGGAATACCTGGGCACCATCGACCTCGAGATCCTCAAGAACGCCAGGCCGACCTCGCTGGCCGCGATGCGCGAACAACTGCGCCCGCTGGGCCTGGGCGTGGGCGTGCCGCTCGGTTTCTCGAACGGCTATGCGCTGGCCACGCGCGGCGACAGCGGCATCGCGGCCCTGTCCGGGCTGGCGGCGAAGCCCGCATTCAAACTGGGCCTGTCGCACGAATTCATCGGCCGCGGCGACGGCTGGCCGGGTCTCGCCGCGCGCTACGGCCTGCCGCAGACGCCGCGCGGCATCGACCACGGCATCGCCTACGAAGCCCTGCAGCAGAAGCAGGTGGACGTCATCGACATCTACACCACCGACGCCAGGATCCGCCAGTACGGCCTGCGCGTGCTGGACGACGACAAGCACTACTTCCCGCGCTACGACGCCGTGCTGCTGTACCGGCTCGACCTGCCGCAGCGGATGCCGGCGGCCTGGCATGCGCTGCAGGGGCTCGAGGGACGCATCAATGCCGATGCGATGATTGCGATGAATGCGCAGGCGGAGCTGGATCGCAAGCCGTTTGCGGCCATTGCGCGCGATTGGCTGGCCGGCAGGGCCGACCGCACGAGCACGCAGCGCGACGGCCTGCTGGCCAAGACCTTCGGCAACGGCTTCGGCCAGCTGGCGCGCCAGCATTTGCTGCTGGTGCTGGTCGCGGTGCTGCTCGGCTGCGCGGCCGGCATCCCGCTGGGCGTGCTGGCGGCCTTGGCGCCGCGCCTGCGCCAGCCGGTGCTGGCGGTGGCCGGCACCCTGCAGACCGTGCCTTCGCTGGCCCTGCTGGCGATCCTGATCCCGCTGCTGGGCCGTATCGGCATGGTGCCGGCGCTGGTGGCCTTGTGCGCCTATGCCTTGCTGCCCATCGTGCGCAATACCTGCACCGGGCTGCTGCAGGTGCCGGCGGGGCTGCGCAACGCCGCGCTGGCGCTGGGCCTGAGCCGCCGCCAGGCGCTGCTGAAGGTCGAGCTACCGCTGGCGGCGCCGGTGATCCTGGCCGGTGTGAAGACGGCCGCGGTGATGAGTGTGGGAACGGCGACGATCGCCGCCTTCATCGGCGCCGGCGGCTTTGGGGAACGCATCACTACCGGGCTGGCGCTGAACGACAACGACATGCTGCTGGCGGGAGCGATCCCTGCCGCCTTGCTGGCCTTGCTGACGCAGGCCGGTTTCGAATTGGCTGAGCGTCTGCTGACGCGTCGCTTAAAGTGATTGCAGCTTGGAACGGGTGGCGGAAATCGCGCGGTGCAGGATGCGCTCGGCGTGGAAATCGTTCTCGCGCTGCGCTGCGATGATGTGCAGGCTGCGGGTGTAGTTGTCGAGCCGGGACCGCAGCCAGGCCCGGTAGATGATTCTCGCGATCGCTTGGAAGAGCAGTTTCATGTCCTTGTCCTCGTCTTGAGGCCACATTGTCGGATACGCCCGCTTATTGCATTTGTGATCACTCAATCGGGCGCGGCAGTGCGTTGTCAACCGCTGCCAGGGCGCGGGCGCCGGCCTGCGCAGCCTGTGGGTGCGGATGCCTGCTGCAGCGTTCCGCCAAGTCCCGCAGTCCAGCGGCGGGACGTTCCGTGATCGCGTCGGCGAGCGCTTCGGCCACGAAAAAATCCTCGTGCGTGGCAAGACGCTCGAGCAGCGGGAGATCGGCGAGCGCCAACGAAGGAATGAGCGCGATGATTACCGCGAGATCATCGTCTTCGCCAGCGTCCAGCAGGCTGGCGATGAACTGTTCCAGCGCAGCCTGGTCTTGCGCGAGCGGCGCGGATGGCGGATGTAATTCGTCCAGGGAAAGGTGATCCAGGCTTGCTTCGCGTGCTGCGGCAAGCAATGTATCCACAGAAGGAAAGACAAGCCGTGAATCGCCGTCGTGCGACAAATAGAAAATGCCACCGCTCAGTGGCGAACGAGTCAGGTACAAATGGAAATTACTGGTTTCGGGATCGTCGAGCGCGATACCGCCGAGCGTGGCAACCAGGGGATGAAAGGAGAGATCTTGCGTCAATGCTGCCGACTGTACCGTGTCCAACAGGTTCAAGGAACGGCGCAGCGCCATGCCGGACACCTCGTTGGCAATATGCGTGAACCAGGCGTTCAACTCGGCGGAAAAGGATTCCTTGGACATCAGCGTGTTTAAGCCTCAGTTAAGCCATCTTAACGCCCCGTTACCGACGTAAGCAATTGTAAGGGATCCTTTCGGCCAGGCGGGCCAGAGCGTATATTGAAACCGTTGGATTCAATCTCCCCTCCCATCAAATGGGTTCACCCACGGCGCTTGTAGCAGCCCGTGGGTTTTTTCTTTTCCAGCTCAGCCTTTTGCCAGTGCGCTCAGCGGCTCGCCCGACACCCGGCAAATCCGCCAGTCCGGCATCACCTCGGCGCCCATGGACTTGTAGAAATTAATCGCCGGCATATTCCAATCCAGCACCGACCACTCGAAGCGGCCGCATTCGCGGTCGACGGCGATGCGGGCGAGGTGCTTGAGCATCAGGCTGCCATAGCCCTTGCCGCGGCGATCCTGGCGCACGTACAAGTCTTCCAGGTACAGGCCTTTCCTGGTCAGGAAAGTCGAGAAGTTGTGGAAGAAGAGGGCATAGGACACCACCTTGCCGTCTTCCTCGCCAATGACCGCTTCGCAGGACGGACGGGCGCCGAACAGGCCTTCGTGCAGCAGGGCATCGGTCGCCACCACCTGGTGCTCGAGTTTCTCGAACACGGCGAGCTCGTGGATCATGCCCATGATGTGGGTGACGTCGGCCGGGGTGGCGGGGCGGATGGCGAAGGTGTTCATGGTATCGGCGGTCATGGTGTTTCGAGAGGTGCGTCGAGCGCATCGGTGAGGTTGATGGTAGGCGCCTTGCGCTTGGGCGTGTGCAGAGCCCAGGCGACGCTGCCCAGGCAGACTGCCATCCCCAGCCATTCGATGAGGCCGGGGCGGTAGTGTTCGAGCTTGATCGACATGAGCACCGACAGCACCGGCGTGATCACGCCGATGTAGACGGCCTTGGCCGAGCCGATGCGGTTGATCAGCGTGAAATAGCAGATGAAGGCCACCACCGAGCCGAAGATGGCCAGGTGCAGCAGGCCCAGCACGTAGCTGGTCGTGTGCGGCAGGATGAACTGCTGGCCGCTGAGCACGCACCACAGCGCGACCATGCAGGTGCCCCAGAACATCGACCAGCCAGTTGTCAAAATGAGGTTGCTCGACTGCTCGCGCACCTTGCCGACCACGATGCTGCCGCCCGCGCTGGCGATCGAGGCGACGATGCCGAGGCCCAGGCCGAGCAGGAAATGGCCCTGGCCGCCCTGGTTGATATCATGCAGCGCGCCCTGGATCGAATGCCAGAACAGCAGCACCACGCCGGCGATGGCGCCGACGCCCGCGGTCCAGGTCTTGCGCGGGATCGCCGTGCCGAAAGACAGGCGCGACAGCAGCGGCGTCCAGAACACCATCAGCGCGAACAGCACCGCCACCAGGGCCGACACCACATACTGCTCCGAGTTGTAGGTGCAGACATACGACAAGCCGAAGGTGAAGAAACCTTGCATCAAAGTCCACTTCTGCGTGCGCCAGGGCAACCAGAGCTTGTCACCGCGCACCAGGCACCAGGCGAACAGGGCGCCGGACGCCAGCGCGAATCGGTAGACGACCGAGACGGCGGGCGGAATCTCCCCCAGCTGCAGGGTGATGGCCCAGAAGGTGGAACCCCAGATCAGGGAGGCAATGGTGAAGAGGACATAAGATGGCATCCAGAAAGTATACGTGGAAACTGTCCTCAGTGCGTAACCCGGGTGTTGTAGCCGTTGCTCAGCAGACGCACCCGTTCGCCGGGGCGGAACAGTTCGTCGGCCGGCTGGGTGATGGCGCGCAGTTCGCCGCTGTCGAGTTTTACGGTGATCTCGAAGCCGTTGCGCCGGCCGGCGCCGCGCTCGACCTGCTGGCCGACCAGGCCGCCGGCCACGGCGCCGATGATGCCGGTGGCGATCGAACCCTTGCCGCCGCCGATTTCGGAACCGCCCAGCCCGCCCAGCGCGGCGCCGGTCATGGTGCCGACGCCGGATTCCGGACTGGCGATGCTCACGTTGCGCACGGACTCGACGGTGCCCATGCGCACCACCTGTTCGTTCATGGTCTGGTAGCTGTTGTAGACGCTGCCCGATTCGGGCGGGGTGGCGCATCCGGCCAGGATGCCGATCAAGGCCAGGGCGGCGACGGTTTTCATGATGAGCTCCTCATGCAATAGGCCAGGCCGCCGCGATTGCAGCGGTCAGACTAGCCTACTCCTTAATGAGAAGCTCAGTAAGCCACGTTCAGCCGGCGGTACAGGAATCCCAGCACGAACAGCGGTCCGATCAGGAGGAAGCGCACATCGTCGAAGAAGGATGGCTTCTTGCCTTCGATCTTGTGGCCGATGAACTGGCCGATCCAGGCCACCACGAAGATGGCGATCGACAGCGGCAACACCGTCATCGGCGGCATCAGGGCCAGCACCGCCAGCATCAGGGCGCTCATCAGCAGCATGCCGAAGGCGAAGGGGCGCGACAGTTTGAAGTAATAGACCAGCGCAGCCAGGCAGGCCGCGACGGCGACGGCCGGGTGGATGCTCCACAGGATGCCCAGCAGCGTGAACACGATCACCGGCACGCACACGAAATGGATCAGCTCATTGGTCGGGTTGCGGTGGCTTTCGCCGTACTGGTCCAGCAGGGTGTCGATGGTGCGCATCCGGGTCTCCTTGGTGTCATGAAGACATGGTAGCAGCGGCTGCGCCCGCGGTCACGGTTTCCATCGCCGCCAGCGGCAGCGCGTTGCTACCCACCCGCGGCACCGCGCGCAGGTGCATGAAGGGATGGTTCGCGAACAGCTCCGACACCCATTCGACGAACACCCGCACCTTGGCCGACAGGTGGCGGTTCTGCGGATAGATGACGTGGACCGGCAGCGGCTCGCTGGTCCAGTCGGCCAGCAGCTGCACCATGCGGCCGGCGGCGACGTGCTGGGTCAGCAGGTAATCCGTCATCTGGATCACGCCCAGGCCGGACAGGCCCGCCTGCACGTAGGCGTTCGAATCGTTCAGCGCGATCACGCCGCGCATGCCGATGTCGATGCGTTCCTCGCCGCGCCGGAAGTCCCAGTCGTAGGTCTTGCCGGTCTTGGCGGAAAAATAATTCACGCAGCGATGGCGCTCGAGGTCGCGCGGGTGCTGGGGCACGCCGTAGCGTTCCAGGTAGCCAGGGGAGGCCGCGGTCACGAAGTTGATGATGCCGACCCGGCGCGCGATCAGGCTGTCGTCGCCCAGCTCGCCGCCGCGGATCGCGCAGTCGACGCCTTCCTCGATCAGGTCGACCGGGCGGTCGGTGCTGCCCAGTTCCATCATGATGTCCGGATAACGCTCGAAGAAAGCGGGTAACGCCGGGATCAGGATCTCGCTGGCCAGGCCGGTCGGCACGTCCACGCGCAGCCGTCCGCTCGGCGAGAGGCGGGTGCGCGACAAGGATTCCTCGGCGTCGCGCACGTCCGAGAGGATGCGCACGCAGCGTTCGTAATAGGCGGCGCCGTCGGTGGTGACCGTCACCATGCGCGTGGTCCGGTGCAGCAGCTTGGCCGACAGCGAGGTCTCCAGCGACTGCACGAGGGTCGAGACCGTGGCCTTGGGCAATTGCAGGGTTTCGGCCGCGCGCGTGAAGCTGCCGGCGTCGACCACCTGCACGAAGACTTCCATCGCTTGCAGCTTATTGTTCATTTGGATTGTTCAGGGATCTGAATAATGGATTCGCGATTGCGGTATTTATCAGATTCTAGTTCATGTCTATAGTATCGGCACGGTCACTGATAAATGTGACAGACACACACGGGAGCAGGACATGAAAAATCGCGATGGAATCCTTGCAAGCCTTGCGCTGGCGCTGAGCGTCACGCTCATGGCCGCGCTGGTCGGCAGCGGCGTCTACGCGAATGCCGCCGCCGGCGAAGCCGTCGGTTACCAGGCCCTGTTCCACGTCGTGGCAACCAGCAAGGTGCAACAATGAATGCGGCAGTACTGAACAATGCGCAGATGGACGGCCAGCACGAGCTGGTGGTGAAGGACCTCGAGGTAGCGGGTTTCGAGACCCCGTTGGCGGGCCGCCTGTACCGCGCGGCCGTGGACGGCAAGCGCGACATCCTGATCGTGTTCTTCCACGGCGGCGGCTTCGACGACGGCGACCTGGACGAGTCCGACAGCTTCCTGCGCCGTCTCGCCGACGCGAGCGGCTACCCGGTGGTGCTGTCCTCGACCTATACGCTGGCGCCGGTCAAACCCTTCCCGGCGGCGGCCGAGGATGCGCATGCGGTCGTCAACTGGGCCAAGAAGAACAAGACCAGGCTCGGCTGGACCGGCAAGCGCCTGATCGTGGCCGGCATCGAGGCCGGCGGCAACCTGGCGGCGGTGGCGGCGATGATGTCGCGCGACCGCGGCGGCCCGGCGCTTGCCGGCCAGATCCTGATCATGCCGATGCTCGACCCGGGCCTGTCGAGCTGCTCGATGCGCGAGATGCCGACCTGCCCGGACAAGGCCAGGGTGTTCGACGAATGCGCGGCGGCCTACCGCGGCTACCTGCCGCACGCCGCCGACCGCGGCCACCCCTACGCTTCGCCGCTGCAGTCGAGCCGATTGAAGAACCTGCCGCCGGCACTGATCCTGTCGGCCGACGACGACCCGCTGCGCGACGAGGCCGAAGCCTATGGCGCAAAGCTGATCAACGCGGGCGTGAAGACCACGGTGCGGCGCATGGCGCCTGCCCGCATCGAGGAACCGAACGCCCGTAACGAATGCGCCTGTACGGGCCATGCGCTACACGAAATCGCCAACTTCATCGCCGGGCTCGAATCCGACAACGCCCCGCCCGGCAGCTGATCGCTAACGCCTAGCTTTACCCAAACCAGAACAACGTGCCCCATTCCGGGCACGGGAGACCTGTCTTTTCCTGCGTTTCTGTCTGCGTCCCCGACGCGAGACCGGAAGGGACCGCTTTCGCCTATTTATTAATAAGTTTTCAAGAATCGGAGGGCTTACCCATGAAATCCATTCATCAATTACGCAGCGCCGTGCGTCCCGTCGTCCTCGCGCTTGGCGCCGCCGGCGTCGCCGCGCTGATCGCCGGCTGTTCGGATGCCACCGGCAAGGCCGCCGAAGCCCAGCCCCAGGCGCAAGCAGGTCCGCCGGTCTCCGCCGCCCTCGTGGTCGAGAAGCAGGTCGCCGACACCCAGGAATTCTCGGGCCGCCTGGAAGCCGTCGAACACGTCGAGATCCGCTCGCGCGTGTCCGGCTTCATCACCGCCGTCAACTTCAAGCCCGGCGCCACCGTGAAAAAGGGCGAAGTGCTGTTCGTGATCGACGCGCGTCCCTTCCAGGCCGAAGCCGAACGCGCCGCCGCCGCCGCCAGCTCGGCGCGCGCCAAGGCCGACCTGGCCAAGCTGGAACTGAGCCGCGCCGAGCGCCTGCTGGGCGACAAGGCCATCGCCCAGCGCGAATACGACGCCAGCGCCTCCGCCCACAAGGAACTCGAAGCGAATGCGCGCGCCGCCCAGGCCCAGTACGAGACCGCGAAGCTGAACCTGGCCTATACCCGCGTCGTCTCGCCGATCGACGGCCGCGTCTCGAAGGCCGAGATCACGCTGGGCAACCTGGTCGACGCCTCCAGCCTGCTGACCTCCGTGGTCTCGACCGACCGCATCTACGCCAGCTTCGACGGCGACGAGGACACCTATTTGCGCGTGCGTTCGCAAGCCCACAGTGGCCAGCCGGTGACGGTGCGTGTCGGCCTGGCCAACGAAGAAGGCTTCCCGCACGAGGGCAAGCTGGAATTCGTCGACAACCAGCTCGACACCCGCGCCGGCAGCGTGCGCCTGCGCGCCACCTTCGCCAACAAGGACGACGTGATGGCGCCGGGGCTGTTCGCCCGCGTGCAGATCGGCGGCGGCAGCGAGAAGCCGGCGCTGCTGATCAGCGACCGCGCGGTCGGCACCGACCAGAGCCACAAGTTCGTGTTCGTGGTCGACAAGGACGGCAAGGCCGAGTACCGCGAGGTGAAACTGGGGCCGGTGGTCGAGGGCCTGCGCGTGGTGAAGACCGGCCTGAAGCCGGGCGAAAAAATCGTCGTCAACGGCCTGCAGCGCGTGCGTCCGGGTTCGCCGATCACCGCGCAGACCGTGCCGATGGTGGCCAACCTGGGCGCCGGCGCTGCGAAGGACAAGCAGCTGGCCATGGCGGACGCCAAATAAGAAGGAATCAAGAACATGAACATCTCACGCTTTTTCGTCGACAAGCCGATCTTCGCGGCGGTGTTGTCGGTCATCGTCTTCGTGGCCGGCCTCATCTCGATCTTCCAGCTGCCGATTTCCGAGTACCCGGAAGTGGTGCCGCCCTCCGTGGTGGTTCGCGCCCAGTACCCTGGCGCGAACCCGAAGGTGATCGCGGAAACCGTCGCCACCCCGATCGAACAGGAGATCAACGGCGTCGAGGACATGCTCTACATGACCTCGCAGAACACCTCGGACGGCGCGCTGCAGCTGACCGTGACCTTCAAGATCGGCACCAACGTCGAGCAGGCCGAGACGGCCGTGCAGAACCGCGTCCAGCGCGCGCTGCCGCGCCTGCCGGAAGAGGTGCGCCAGATCGGCGTCACCACGGTCAAGAGCTCGCCCAATATCACGATGGTGGTCCACCTGAATTCGCCGGACGGCCGCTATGACGACCTGTACCTGCGCAACTACGCGACCCTGAACGTCAAGGACCAGCTGGCGCGCATCAAGGGCATGGGCGACGTCCAGCTGTTCGGTTCGGGCGACTACGCCATGCGCGTCTGGCTCGATCCGCAGAAGGTCGCGGCACGCAACCTGACCGCCAGCGACGTCGTGGGCGCGATCCGCGAGCAGAACGTGCAGGTCGCGGCCGGCGTGGTCGGCCAGGGCCCGTCGAAAGGCGCCGACTTCCAGCTGACCGTGAACACCCAGGGCCGCCTGCAGTCGGAAGAAGAATTCGGCAACATCGTCGTCAAGACCAGCCAGGACGGCGCCACCACCTTATTGAAAGATGTGGCGCGCCTGGAAATGGGCTCGAACTCCTATGCCCTGCGCTCGCTGCTCAACAACAAGTCGGCCGTCGCGATCCCGATCTTCCAGTCGCCGACCGCGAATGCGCTGCAGCTGTCGACCGACGTGCGCAACAAGATGGCGGAGCTGTCGAAAGACTTCCCGCAGGGGATGGAGTACAGCATCGTCTATGACCCGACCCAGTTCGTGCGCGAGTCGATCGACTCCGTGGTCCACACCCTGATCGAAGCGGTGGTGCTGGTGGCGTTGGTCGTGATCGTGTTCCTGCAGACCTGGCGCGCGTCCGTGATTCCGCTGCTGGCGGTGCCGGTGTCGGTGGTCGGTACCTTCGCCGTGATGCTGGGCTTCGGCTTCTCGATCAACACGCTGTCCCTGTTCGGGCTGGTGCTGGCGATCGGTATCGTGGTCGACGACGCCATCGTGGTGGTGGAGAACGTCGAACGGAATATCGAGAACGGCCTGAATCCACATGATGCGACCGTGCAGGCAATGAAAGAGGTGTCCGGTCCGATCATCGCGATCGCCCTGGTGCTGTGCGCCGTGTTCGTGCCGATCGCCTTCGTGTCCGGCCTGACCGGCCAGTTCTATCGCCAGTTCGCGCTGACCATCGCGATTTCGACCGTGATCTCGGCCTTCCTGTCGCTGACCCTGGCCCCGGCCTTGTCGGCGGTGCTGCTGCAGCCGCACGGCGCCAAGAAGGACTGGCTGACGCGCGGAATGGACGCCGTGCTGGGCCGCTTCTTCAAGGGCTTCAACCGCTTCTTCAGCCGTTCCTCGCACAAGTACGAGGCAGGCGTGCAGGGCGTCCTGAAGCGCAAGAGCGCGTCGCTGGGCGTGTATGTGCTGCTCGCGATTGCCGGCATCTTCATGTTCAAGGCCGTGCCGCCGGGCTTCGTGCCGGCGCAGGACAAGGCTTACCTGATCGGCTTCGCCCAGCTGCCGGACGCCGCCTCGCTGGACCGCACCGATGAAGTGATCCGCAAGATGTCCGACGTGGCCAAGAAGATCCCTGGCGTGGAATCCTCGATTGCTTTCCCTGGCCTGTCGATCAACGGCTTCACCAATGCGCCGAACGCCGGCATCGTGTTCACCAGCCTCAAGCCGTTCGACCAGCGCAAGGGCAAGGAGCAGAGCGCCGAAGCCATCGCCGGCGAGATCAACAAGCGCATGGGCGCCATCGAAGACGCTTTCGTGATGGTGCTGCCGCCGCCGCCGGTGAACGGCCTGGGCACCACGGGCGGCTTCAAGATGATGATCGAAGACCGCGGCAACCTCGGCTACGATGAGCTGAACAAGGCGGTGCAGGCCTTCATGGCCAAGGCCGCGGCCGACAAGCGCCTGCAGGGCGTGTTCTCGGGCTACCAGATCAACGTGCCGCAGCTGTTCGCCGACGTCGACCGCGTGAAGGCCAAGCAGCTGGGCGTGTCGCTGGCCGAGATCAACCAGACCTTGCAGATCAACCTCGGCTCGCTGTACGTGAACGACTTCAACCAGTTCGGCCGTACCTACCAGGTGCGGGTGCAGGCTGACGCGCCCTTCCGTTCACAGCGCGAGCAGATCGCCCAGCTGAAGGTCCGCTCCGGCACCGGCGAGATGATCCCGCTGTCCTCGATCATGAAGGTCAAGGACACCTACGGCCCGGACCGCGTCCAGCGCTACAACGGCTACGTCGCCGCCGAAATGAACGGCGGCCCGGCCCCGGGCGTCTCGTCCGGCCAGGCCCAGGCCGCGATGGAGGAAATCGCCCGCGAAGTGCTGCCGAAGGGGATTACCTACGAATGGACCGACCTGACTTACCAGGACATCCTGGCCGGTAACACCATGATCTACGTGTTCCCGCTGTGCGTGCTGCTGGTGTTCCTGGTGCTGGCCGCGCAGTACGAAAGCTGGACGCTGCCGCTGGCCGTGATCCTGATCGTGCCGATGTCGATCCTGTGCGCCCTGATCGGCGTGAAGCTGACCGGCGGCGACAACAACGTGTTCACGCAGATCGCCCTGTTCGTGCTGGTTGGTTTGGCCTCGAAGAACGCGATCCTGATCGTGGAGTTCGCGGTGGAGCTGGAACAGCACGGCCGCAGCATCGTCGCCGCCGCGCTGGAGGCTTGCCGCCTGCGTCTGCGTCCGATCCTGATGACCTCGATCGCTTTCATCATGGGCGTGCTGCCGCTGGTGTTCTCGCACGGCGCCGGCGCCGAGATGCGCCACGCGATGGGTGTGGCGGTGTTTGCCGGCATGCTGGGCGTGACTTTCTTCGGCCTGTTCCTGACGCCGGTGTTCTACGTCCTGCTGCGCACCCTGGCGGCGCGCTTCGGCAAGCCCTCGCATCGCCTCGTGCATGCCGAGCCGCATACCACCGAACTTGAAGGAGCCTTGAAATGACAAGCATGAATGACATCCGGGACCAGGCCCTCGACGAGGCCCTCGCCCGGCCCCAGCGCCGTCCGCTGGCACAGCCGGTGGTGCAAACGGTCGCGAAATTCGCACCGCGCTTCGCCACCGTGCTGGCGGCCCTGCTGCTGAGCGCCTGCGCGGCGCCGGCCTTCCACCAGCCGTCGGTATCGACGCCGGCGGCCTTTAAAGAAGCGCAGGCGACGCCGGCGGCATCGCCCGAGGCGGTGCGCAGCGCCGCCGACGGCAGCACCTGGAAGGTCGCGCAGCCGGCCGAAAGCCAGCCGCGCGGCGAATGGTGGAAGGCTTTCAATGACACTCGCCTGGATGGCCTGATCGCCCAGGCCACGGCCAGCAACCAGAACCTGACGGTGGCGGCGGCGCGTGTAAAACAGGCGCGGGCCATCGCCGGCATCGCCGAAGCGGACCGCATCCCGCAGATCGGCGTCGGTGTCGGCGCCCAGCGCGGGCAATTGTCGCCGCTGGAAGCGGGCGTGGCGCCGGGGACGCGGATGTCCCCGGTGACCAGCTACAAGGCCAGCCTGAGCGCCAGCTACGAGCTCGATCTGTTCGGCCGCGTGTCCAGCAATGTGGCGGCGGCGCGCGGCGATGCCGGCGCCGTCGAAGCGACCTACCGCTCGGTGCTGCTGTCGCTGCAGGCCGACGTGGCGCAAACCTACTTCCGGCTGCGCGCCCTGGACGCGGAAATCGCCACGGTGAACCAGACCGTGCGCCTGCGCGAAGAGAGCGTGCGCGTGACCGGCCGCCGCTTCGAACTCGGCGACATCGGCGAATTCGACCTGTCGCGGGCGAAGACGGAGCTGTCCACCGCGCGCGCCGAAGCGATCGGCTTGCAGCGCCGGCGCGCCACCGCTGAACATGCGCTGGCGGTGCTGCTGGGCCAGCCGGCCTCGAACTTCGGCGCCGCCAGCGATCCGCTGGAAGCGAACGCCAGCCTGCCGCTGATCCCGGCCGGCCTGCCATCGAGCCTGCTGGAGCGCCGCCCCGACATCGCCGGCGCCCAGCGCACGATGGAGGCGGCCAACGCCCGCATCGGCGTGGCGCGCTCCGCCATGTTCCCGGCCTTGAGCATCGGCGCCAACGGCGGCGGCGTGGCCGGCGCCTTCGGCGACGTCTTCAAGTGGAGCAGCCGTTCCTGGCTGCTGGGCGCGACCCTGGCCATGCCGCTGATCGACGGCGGCCGCAACCGCAGCAACGTGGTCCGCAGCGAAGCCGCGCTGGAAGAAGCGGTGGGCAGCTACCGCCAGAGCGTGCTGGTGGCCTTTGCCGAAGTCGAGGACAACCTGGCCGGCCTGCGCGTGCTGGCCGGGCAGGGCGCGGAGCTCGAGGCGGCGGTGGTGTCGGCGCGGCGCTCGGCCGACCTGGCGCAGAAGCTGTACGAAGCCGGCCGCTCGAGCTACCTGGAGCTGCTGGATGCGCAGCGCAACCTGGCCTCCGCGCAACGCAGCGCGGTGCAGCTGCGCGGCGACCGCGCGGTCACCACCGTCGCCCTGATCCGCGCGCTGGGCGGGGGCTGGGATGCGGCGCCGGCTTCCTCGTCCGCAAACACGGTGGCGCTGGCGAGCAAATGAAGGAAGTGAGTGGGTAGTCTTGGGAAAGCCCTTTGCGGCGGCATGTGCGAGCGTGCCGCCGTTTTTTTCATTTCAGCGTCGTCCCCGACCTAGCCGGCCGCCTTGGCGGGGACCCAAGTTCGAGGAGCCGCCGAGATGCGTGCAACTTGGATTCCCGCCAAGGCGGCCGGCCAGGTCGGGAATGACGGTTTTGAGGCAAACGGCATACAATCCTTGCATGCCAAGTTCAGACCTCGAATCCACCTCCCTTCTCACCGGCCTGGCCCCGGTCATCGCCCCCGACACGCGCATCCTGATCCTCGGCAGCTTCCCCGGCGCGCAATCGCTCGCGGCCCAGCAGTACTACGCCCACCCGCGTAATCAATTCTGGAAACTGGTCGGCGAACTGGTCGGCGAAGACCTCTACAATCTGCCATACAACGAGCGCCTGCCGCGCTTACTTGCCCATCGCTTCGGCCTGTGGGACGTGCTGGCCGCTTGCGAGCGCGAAGGCAGCCTCGATTCCGCGATCCGCAAGCCGGCCGCCAACGATTTCGAGCGCCTGCGCGACCTGTGCCCGCAGCTCGAAACGGTCGGCTTCAACGGCCAGGCATCAGGAAAATTCGCGCCGCAGTTCGAGCAGGCCGGCTACCGCAGCGTGGTGCTGCCTTCGTCGTCGCCGGCGCACATGGCGATGCGCTTCGAGCAGAAGCTGGCCGTGTGGCGCCGGCTGGTCGATGCCCATCTCGCCTCCGACAGCATCGCTCAGCTGTTCTAGGATTTTTGTGCGCTGCACAAAAGACAGAACCGTGTTACACTGCGTGTGCGGTCAGGTCTCGATGGTCCTGCCGTTCCCTGTGCAAGGCGCGCAGCGCGACATGTGTAATGGCGCAAGCGAACAAGCCGGATGGGGATGTCATTCCACATACATTGGTCGGTTTACACGATGGAGGCACCTGGCAGATAGCCCGGGCGTCCGGGCTCCGCACCTTGCAGATAGCAAGGGCTGGAGCGGCGATTGAAGCATTGGCGTCACATTGAAACGAAGCCCGCAGTGAGCGGGCTTTTTTTTCAACCATCCTACCGAACTGGAGTATGCAGATGGCAAAAGAAGAACTCATCGAAATGAATGGCGTTGTCTCCGAGGTCCTGCCCGACTCGCGTTTTCGCGTGGATTGCGAAAATGGCCACAAGCTGATCGCCTACACGGCGGGCAAAATGAAAAAGAACCACATCCGCATCCTCGCCGGCGACCAGGTTAGCCTGGAACTGTCCCCGTATGACCTCAGCAAGGGCCGTATCACCTTCCGTCATATCGAGAAGCGCGGCGCGCCGGCACCCCGTTCGAACTTCCGCGGCCGCCGCTGATAGCACGGCAAGCAGCACGGCAAGCGAAGAAAAGGGCGCCAGCCCTTTTTTTTTCGCGCAACGTCCCCATATCGGTTCCATCCCCCAATCCCCCTACGGCTCGACACTGCAGCCGGAGCCGTTTTTCCCGACTTCGACCCTGTCAACCGCCCCAGGCGCTGCGTCAGCAATGCCTGGGATTGGGCATTGGCGTTAACGATTCATGAAAAGGACACGAGATGAAAGAAGACCTGATTGAAATGCATGGCAAGGTAACCGAAGTGCTGCCGGAAATGCGCTTCCGCGTGGACCTCGAGAATGGTCACCAGCTGGTCGCGTACACCTCCGGGCGGATGAAGCGGAACCACATCCGCATCATCGCCGGTGACCGTGTTACGCTGGAAATGTCGCCGTACGACTTGAACAAGGGGCGGATCACTTTCCGCCACCTGGACAGGCAGGGCATGCCGAAGCCGGCGCCCCGCCCGCGCCGCCACTAAGAACCTATCCCAGTAGGGAGGAGGAAGTTGATGACGATGCATGGCAAGCGCGTCAGCAACGACTCATTCCCTACTGGGATAGGTTCTAAGAGCGCGTCACAAGGCCCGCCAGCTCAGCGCATGCCGAGCTGGCGCAGGTGGGCCAGCTTGGCGTTGTAGATGTTGCGGGTGTCTTTCTTTGTGCTGGTGTCCGCTGCCAGGGCCAGCTGTTCGCGGGCTTGCTTGAGCTCGCCGAGCTGGATCAGGCTCGCCGCCAGCCAGAAATGGAATTCGTCGTAGTAGGGCGCGCGTTTCACCTCGCGCGCGAACAAGTCCCGCGCCTCGCCGAACTCGCCCTGCTGGTAGGCCGCGATGCCCTTGTTGAAATATTGGAAGGGCGCGACCGGCTCGATCTTGGCGACGCGCTGCGCGATCGTCTTCGCTTCCTCGGTCTTACCGAGCGCCATCAGCACCGGCTCGATGTTGCGCAGCGCGATGACGCTCTGCGGCTCACGCATCAGGGCGGCGCGGTAGGCGCGCTCGGCCATGGTCAGGTCGCCATGGCGCTCATAGACCACGCCCAGGGTATTGTAGGCCAGCGCGGTGCGCGGATTGCTGGCGGTCGCCGCGCGCGCCCACCAGTAGGCATCGTCGACCTTGCCCTCCACCAGGGCCTCGGCGGCGCGGTTGTTCTGGTACATCATGAGGATCTCGTCTTCTTCCAGCTGCTGCGTGTAGCGCTTGTCGGCGCGCGGATCGGGCAGGAAGTCGACCACCAGCGCGCGTTCCGGATCCGAGCCGTAGAGCTGGTCGGGCGCGCGGTAGCCCAGCAGCAGGTTGACGTGGCCGCTGAGCAGGTAGAGGCCGCCGCCGCGGCTCCAGCTCTCGTCGAGGAGGACACTCTGGTAGCGCACCGTCATGCCGAGTTCCTTGGCAAAGGCGGCTGTCATGATCACCAGCGACATGCAATTGCCGGCGCGGTCGCGGTAAGTCTCCGCGGCGTTGCGCGTGTAGGTGGCGTCGTAGTCGAGTTTCAGGCCCGACTTGCTGCCGTTGTAGAGGGCCTCGAGCAGGCCGTATTCCTTGCCGCGGTTGCGCAGATAGCTCTGGAAGGCCGCGCTGTGCAGGTAATCGCGCATTTCCGGACTGAGCGTGAACAGCTCGGCCGTGCTGACCGGCGCCGAGGGCGGCTTGAAGGACGCGTCGCTGTACAGGTCGGGGGTGGGGGGCAGTTTCGGCGTACTGGCGCAGCCGGCCAGCAAGACCAGCAGGATCGCTACGAGGTGTCTCATCTTTTCCTCCGTGTCCGGTGAACTTTTTCTTTCAGTATCTGCCGGTACGGAGGAGATGTAAAGACGCTCTTAATCCTCTTCGTGGAAGGCGTCGTGCAGCTCGTCGAGCAGCTCGGCGGTTTCTTCCGCCGACAGGCCGAGCCAGGCGCAGGCGTGCGCACCGCCCTTGTTCCATTCGAGCGATTCGGCAAGGCCCTGGTACTTGCAGATCGCGGCTTCCGCCAGCAGCGACAGCGCCACCAGCGAACGCACCGCGCCGGCGGTGCTGGCGTCTTCCAGCACCGCGTAGTCGTGGTGGTGCAGGATGGCCCAGGCCACGTGGTCCGACAGGCCCCAGTTGCGCGCCAGCAGGCAGCCGATCGCCGCGTGCGAGGTCGAGTGGCGCTCTTCCTCCAGCGCCGTGAACGGGCGTTCCGCTTCGAGCGAGGCGGCGGCGTAGGTGGCGTCGTAGTCGGCAAAGCGGTCCATCAGCAGCGGCACGCCGGTATCGCAGAACAGGCCGAAGGTATGCGCGACGTCCGTCTCGCCGATGCGCAGGCGGCGCGACAGGAATACCATCGCTTGCGCGCGCCGTGTCGAGACGTCCCAGAAGCTGGCCAGGGCCGCGCTGTTGGCCGGGATCGCCTGGCGCGCCAGCAGGCCCGTCATCAGCGAAGCGACCTGGTTAATGCCGAGGAAGAGGATGGCCTGTTCGATCGACTTGGCCTTGCGCCGGCCGCCGTAGATGGACGAATTGGCCAGCTTCAGCAGGGCGCCCGACATGCCGACGTCGCTGGCGACGATGCGGCCGATGGTCTCGGGACTCGGATCAGGCGACGACAGTTCACGCTGCAGGTCCGCCAGCAGGCTGGGACGCGGCGGGATGCGGATCGACTTCATCAGGGCGTCGACGGGATCCTCGGCGGCGCTTGGACGCGCCAGGACGGATGCAGTACTCATGGCAGGGGAGGGGAAAACGATGCTGCACGGAAAGATGTGCAAAGCTCGTCACTATAAACGAGTGTAGACCAAGTTGCACCAAAGTATTGATTTTGTGTAGCAAATCAGACAGTTGTTCTTGTCACACACAGCCCGGTCCGTGCGACCCGACGGATCCAGGCGTTATAAGATTGTTACATGTCTTCTACCATTCTTGCCGGTATCGATTTCTCCGCCCCGTCGCACCTGGTAGCGCGCCAGCTGATCGGCGTGAGCGTGCTGTTCAACGGCGTCGGCGGCCGGATCGTCGAAACCGAAGCCTACGACGGCGAGGATCCGGCCTCGCACAGCTATTCCGGCCCGACCGACCGCAACTTCGCGATGTTCGGGCCGCCCGCCCACGCCTACGTCTACCGCTCCTACGGCATCCACTGGTGCCTGAACTTCGTCTGCCGCGAAGAGGGGCATGGCGCCGGGGTCCTGATCCGCGCGCTGGAGCCGGTCACCGGGCTGGAGCAGATGCGCGAGCGGCGCGGCACGACTGACGAGTGGCTGCTCTGCTCCGGGCCGGGCAAGCTGACCCAGGCGCTGGGCGTGACGCGGGCGCAGAACGGCATGCCGCTGGCGCAGCCGCCGTTCGAGCTGGTGGCCGCGCTCAAGGGAATCGAGGTGGTGACCGGGCCGCGCATCGGCATTTCGAAGGCGATCGAGGTGCCGTGGCGCTTTGGCTTGAAGCACTCGCGCTACGTCAGCAAGCGCTTTCCCTGAGCGCCCTTCAAGCGCGCTTCCTTGAGGGAGCGCGATGCTCCAGCACCGGGCGCTGGCCGCGCATCGGACTGGCGGGCGCGCGCCGGTCGACCCGCGCGAACGCATCGTCGTCCTGCTCTTCGCCGCCGGCGTCGGCGGCCTGCTCGGCGCCTTCGATCTTGAAGACCGACACCGCGCGCGCCAGGTTGACGGTCTGCTCGTGCAGGCTGGCCGCCGCCGCCGCGGCTTCCTCGACCAGGGCCGCGTTCTGCTGGGTCATGTCGTCCATCTGGCCGACCGCGCGGTTGACGTCGGCGATGCCGTCCGCCTGCTCGGTGCTGGCGGAGCTGATGCGGTTGATGATGTCGTTCACCTGCTGCACCGAGGCCACCACGCTGCCCATGCTGGCGCCCGCCTCGTGGACCGAGGCGTTGCCGCTGTCGATGATGGCGACCGAATCGGCAATCAGGGCCTTGATCTCCTTGGCGGCCGAGGCCGAGCGCTGGGCCAGCGTGCGGACCTCGCTGGCCACCACCGCGAAGCCGCGTCCCTGTTCGCCGGCGCGCGCCGCTTCCACCGCCGCGTTCAGGGCCAGCAGGTTGGTCTGGAAGGAGATGCCGTCGATGACGCCGATGATGTCGACGATCTTGCGCGAGCTGGCGCGGATCGATTCCATGGTCGCCACCGCGCGCTCGACCGACTCGCCGCCGCTGGACGCCAGCCGCGCCGCCTCGGCCGCCAGCTCGGTGGCCAGGCGCGCGTTGTTGGCGTTGTCCTTGACGGCCGTCGTCAGCGTCTCCATCGCGCTGGCGGTTTGCTGCAGCGAGCCGGCCTGCAGCTCGGTGCGGGTCGACAGGTCCAGGTTGCCGCTGGCGATTTCCTTCGAGGCGGTGTCGATCGAGCGCACCGAATCGAGCACGCTGCGCAGGGTCTGGTTGAGCGTGGCGATGGTGTGATCGAGCGCGCGCGAGACGCCGGCGATCTCGTCGCGGCCCTCGTTCCTGACGCTGGCCGAGAGGCGGCCGGCGGCCAGTTCGTCGACCACCGTGGAGATCGCGCCGATATCGCCCAGCATCGCGCGCCGCACCCGCATGGTCACGACGATCGACACCGCGATCGACAGCAGCACCAGGAAGGCCATGGTCTTGCCCAGGCTGTGGAATTCCTCGCGCGCGGCGGCATAGGCCTGTTCGCTGAGGCTCTTTTCCAGCGCGGCCAGCTGGCCCAGTTGCTGGTTCAGGGTGCCGAATTCCTTTTCCGCCTTCTGCATCGAGTTGGTCGCGATCGACTGGTCGACCTGGGCCATCTCGATGGTCTCCTGCACCGCCTTGACGTAGGCCGCCAGCGCCGCCAGCGAGGCGTCGACCGGCTTGCGTTCGGCGCCACTGGTGACCTTCGCCAGCTCGCCCAGCTGGGTCTTGAGCGAAGCATGGCGGCGGCCGATGTCGGCGATCAGGGCGTCGAGCCGGTTCTTGGCGAAGCTGCCGTTGATCCAGGCCAGCAGCTGGTAGGCGTTGGCGTGGACGTATTTGGCGTCGCCGGCCACGTCGGCCGTGTTCTGCAGCCGCGCGGCCCGCACCTGCACCATGTTTTCCAGCGATGCGTTCTGGCGCACCATCCCGTAGTACGCAGCGCCCGACAGCATCAGCAGCAGTACCAGCACCAGTCCGGGGGCCAGCAGCAGCTTGGGACCGATCCGCAGTTTGTTCAGCATGGTCTACTCCTTGTCGGGCATTTTTTCGAGCGCTGGTGCTTACTTCTTGTACAGGCCTGCCTCGAGGACCACGCCGTCGACCAGGAGGATATACGTGGTCTTCGGCTCGATCTTGCCGCTGGTCGGGTTCTTGTACTGGTAGTCGACCCAGCCCTTGCCCTTGGCGGCGGCCAGCTCGATGATCCCGCGGCGGTACTTCTTGCCATTGGCATCGGGGACGTCGGTCAGGTCCTTGCCGACGATCGAAGGGTTGTAGGGATGGGCCAGCACAATGCCGGTCTTGACGTCGCGCATGTCGATGTACAGCGAGCCCTGGACGAAATCCGGGTCCTTGGCGCTGATGCGTTTCATCACCTCCTCCTTGCCCTTGGCCTTGACCATGGCGGCGCCGCGCTCGGCCATGGCGATGGCGTCTTTCTCGGTCGGTTCATTGGCCAGTGCGGCGGCGGAGACCAGGCACAGGGCGGTTGCGGTAGCGAGCAGCTTCATAGTGGCGAATCCTTTCGAAGTGACGGCTGGTCTGAATGTTGCCAAATTGCATTTAGTACTCTACGCCGTGGGCACTCTTGAGGAATTGTCTTAACGCAAGCACTCGCCGATGTGGCGTCGCAAAGCCGGAACTGATCTTCCACAGTGCTTAGTCATATTCCGACAGGGTGTCGGATTAGACTTGATTCATGGCAACTCAAGGTCGCGGGGCGCTGTCTACCATCAGTTCCTGCCGGCAATTTCGGTTCCTTACGTCAACCTTTCTTCTCCATGGAGAACTCCCGTGACCACGCCAGACGCCCTGCCAGCGAAATTCAAGCCTTATACCCGCCAGTCGATCGCCACCGCACGCCAGTGGCAGTGGATGAGCCCGGACCTGCAGGAAGCAGTCCAGGTGGTATCCCACGTCCTGCCTTTCCGCACCAACGAATACGTGATGGAGCAACTGATCGACTGGAACCGCATCCCTGACGATCCGATCTATCGCCTGACCTTCCCGCACCGCGACATGCTGCCCGCCAAGGAGTACGAGCAGCTGCGCGACCTGGTGCTATATAAGAAGGACGATGCCGCGATCGCGAAGCTGGTGCACGACATCCGCATGCGCATGAACCCGCACCCGGCGGGGCAGATGACCCACAACGTGCCGCGCGTGAACGACGCCCCGCTCAAGGGCCTGCAGCACAAGTACAAGGAGACGGTGCTGTTCTTCCCCAGCGCCGGCCAGACCTGCCACGCCTACTGCACTTTCTGCTTCCGCTGGCCGCAGTTCGTCGGCATGGACGACATGAAGTTCGACGCCCGCGAATGCACCGAGCTGGTGGCTTACCTGGCGACCCACCCGGACGTGACCGACGTCCTGATCACCGGCGGCGACCCGATGATCATGAATACGCGCTCGCTGACCGAATTCATCGAGCCGCTGCTGGCGCCGGAGCTGGCCCACATCCAGAACATCCGCATCGGCACCAAGTCGGTGGCCTACTGGCCGCAGCGCTACGTGTCCGACAAGGACAGCGACGACCTGCTGCGCCTGTTCGAGAAGGTGGTCAGGGCCGGCAAGAACCTGGCCATCATGGGCCACTACAACCATGCGGTCGAGCTGCGCAGCAGCATTGCCCAGCAGGCCGTCAAGCGCATCGTCGGCACCGGCGCCACGCTGCGCATGCAGGGCCCGCTGATCCGCCACATCAACGAAGATCCGCACAGCTGGGCCGAGCTGTGGACCACCGGCGTGCGCCTGGGCGCGATCCCGTACTACATGTTCGTCGAGCGCGACACCGGCCCGCGCGAGTACTTCTCGCTGCCGCTGGCGCGCGCCCACGAGATCTTCCAGTCCGCCTACAGCATGGTGTCGGGGCTGTCGCGCACGGTGCGCGGGCCGTCGATGAGCGCCTTCCCGGGCAAGGTCGTGATCGACGGCGTGGTCACCATCAACGGCGAAAAGCTGTTCGCGCTGCAGTTCCTGCAGGCCCGCAATCCGGCGTGGGTGCGCCGTCCCTTCTTTGCCAAATACGACCCGGACGCGACCTGGCTGGATCACCTGAAGCCCGCCTTCGGCCGCAAGAAATTCTTCTTCGAAGCCGACGCCGACAGCGGGGACGCCGATTTCCATGTGCCGGCCGGGCGCGTGACCCCCATCGTCCAGGCGCCGCGCGACCGCCGCGCCAGCGATTCGCAGCCCGACGCCGCGTAACTCGCGCCCGAGCTTCCTGTCATGGACGCTGACCAGACGACGCCACGCCTCTCCGGCGTGGCGGTTTTTTTCTACGTGTTCCTGCCGTTCGCGCTGGGACACTACCTGTCTTCCCTGTTGCGCAACGTGAACGCCGTGCTGGCCCCGCAGCTGGTCGGCGCGCTGGCGCTCACGCCCGGCCAGCTCGGATTGCTCACCAGCGCCTTCTTCTTCGCCTTCGCGCTGGTCCAGCTGCCGGTCGGGATCGCGCTCGACCGCTACGGGCCGCGCAAGGTGCAGCTGGTGCTGATGTTCCTTGCCGCCAGCGGCGCGTGGATGTTCGGGCACGGGCACAGCTTCGCGCAGCTGGTGGTGGCGCGCGCCATCATCGGCCTTGGCCTGGGCGGCTGTTTCATGTCGGCGGTGAAGGCGATTTCGATCTGGATCTCGCCGAAGAAGCTGCCCTCGGTGCAGGGCTACCTGATCGCGGTCGGCGGGCTGGGCGCGGCATCGAGCACCATGCCGGTGCGCGCGCTGCTGCAGCATACCGACTGGCGCGGCCTGTTCATCCTGCTGGCCGTCCTGTCGGCCTGCTCGGGCCTGTTGATCTGGCTGGTGAGTCCGCGTTCGAAGCCGCAGGGCGGCAAGGCGCCGACGGTGCGTTCGGTGCTCGACGTCTACCGCACGCCGGCCTTCCGCAACACGATCTCGCTGGTTCTGCTGCCGCATGCGGTCTTCTTCGGCATCCAGGGTTTGTGGATCGGCCGCTGGCTGTCCGACGTCGCGCGCTTTCCGGAAAGCGCCGTGGCCTATCTGCTCTACATGGGCATGGCCTCGGTGATCTTCGGCGCGATCGCGGTCGGCATGATCACCGAGTGGGCAGGGCGGCGCGGGATACGCTCGCTGGACGTGGCGGCGGTTGGCGTGGCCCTGTTCGTGATCGTGCAGGCACTCCTCGTGATCGGCTACAAGCCCAGCCTGCAGACCCTGTCGGTGCTGTTCACGCTGGTCGGCACCATCACCGGCATCGAGTATGCGATCGTGGCGCAAAGCCTGCCGCGCGAGCTGACCGGGCGCGCGGCGACCTGCCTGAACCTGCTGATCTTCATCGGCGCCTTCCTGGTGCAGGCCGGCTTCGGCCAGGTGGTCGGGTTCTGGCGTCCCGACCTGCTCGGCCACTACCCGGCGCAGGCCTACCGCGTGGCCTTCGGCGTGCTGGTGCTGTTGCAGCTGCCGGGCCTGATCCGTTACTACCTCGACTTCCTACGCCGGCGGCGTCCGGTAAAATGCGGGATCGCTTTACTCGCAGAGAAGGAAGAATATGAGATTGGTACGTTACGGTCGCCCCGGTAAGGAAAAGCCCGGACTGTTCGACGAAGAAGGCCGCCTGCGCTCGCTGGCCGGCATCGTCGACGACATCGACGCCTCGGTGCTGTCGGAAAAGGCGCTGCGCAAGCTGGCCAAGGTCGACTGGAAGACCCTGCCCATCGTGCGCGGCGAACCTCGCTTCGGCGTGCCGGTCAAGGGCGTCGGCAAATTCATCGGCATCGGCATGAACTACTCGGACCACGCGGCCGAGGTCGGCGCGCCGATTCCGAAGGAGCCGATCATGTTCATGAAGGCCACCAGCTGCCTGTCCGGCCCGGACGACGGCATCCGCCTGCCGCAAGGCTCGAAGAAAACCGACTGGGAGGTCGAGCTGGGCGTCGTCATCGGCGAGCGCGCGCAGTACGTCAGCGAAGCGGACGCCATGAAATACGTGGCCGGCTATTGCGTGGTCAACGACGTCTCCGAGCGCGCCTTCCAGTTCGAGATGGGCTCGCAGTGGGACAAGGGCAAGGGCTGCGACACCTTCGGCCCGGTCGGCCCCTTCCTGGTGACGAAGGACGAGATCTTCGACGTGCAGGACCTCGACCTCTATCTGGAACTGAACGGCAAGCGCATGCAGAGCGGGAACACGTCGAACATGATCTTCACGGTTGCTAGAATCGTCAGCTACCTGTCGCGCTTCATGACCCTCGAGCCGGGCGACATCATCACCACCGGCACCCCGCCGGGCGTGGGCCTGGGGCGCACGCCGCAGCGCTTCCTCAAAAAGGGCGACAAGCTGCGGCTCGGTATCGCCGGTCTCGGCGAACAGCAGCAGGAAGTGGTGGCGTTTTCGAAATGATTCGTCATTCCCGCGCAGGCGGGAATCCAAGTTCGCCAAGTGTTCAAAAAACTTGGGTCCCCGCCTGCGCGGGGACGACGGTCAGGATACCTGCCTGAGTGCGGCCTTCAGCGCATCATCCAGCCGCGTCACGATTTCCGACAACTGCGCCGCGCTGACGATGAAGGGCGGCGCCAGCAGCACGTGGTCGCCCCGGCGGCCGTCGATGGTGCCGCCCATCGGGTACACCATCAGACCGCATTCCATCGCTTTCGCCTTGATCGCCGCGTGCAGCTTCAGCTCCGGGGCGAAGGGCTCCCTGGTGGCGCGGTCGCGCACCAGTTCCAGCGCCAGAAACAGACCGCGGCCGCGGATGTCGCCCACATGCGGGTGGCTGGCGAAGACGTCGCCCAGCATGCGCCGCAGGGTAGCGCCGCGCTTCTGCACCTGCACCAGCAAGTCGTCGCGCTCGATCACGTCCTGCACCGCCAGCGCGGCGGCCGCCGCCACCGGATGGCCGATGTAGGTGTGCCCGTGCAGGAAGGTCCCGCTGCCGCTGCGCAGGCGCTCGATGATAGCGCCGTTGGCCAGCACCGCGCCGATCGGCGCATAGCCCGCGCCCAGCCCTTTCGCCACCGCAATCAGGTCCGGCGCCACGCCATCCTGCTCGATCGCGAACATGGTGCCGGTGCGTCCCATGCCGCACATGACCTCGTCGGCGATGAACAGGATGCCGTACTTGTCGCACAGCGCGCGCACGCCGCGGAAGTAGTCCGGCGTCGGCGGGATCGCGCCGCCGGTGGCGCCCACCACCGGCTCGGCGCAGAAGCCGATCACGCGCTCGGGTCCGGCCAGCAGGATCGTCGCTTCCAGCTCGTCCAGCAGCATGGCGGTGTACTGGGCCGTGGTCTGGCCTTCCAGGCGGTCGCGGTATTCGTAGCAGGGCGCCACGCGCGGCACGTCCATCAGCAGCGGCGCGAAGGGCTTGCGGCGCCACTCGTTGCCGCCCACCGCCAGCGCGCCCAGCGTGTTTCCGTGGTAGCTCTGGCGGCGCGCGATGAACAGCGAGCGCTGATCCTCGCCGCCTTCGACGAAGTACTGGCGCGCCAGCTTGAGCGCGGTCTCCATCGCTTCCGAGCCGCCCGACACCAGGTAGACCGCGCCGATCCCCGCCGGCGCGCGGGCCACCAGGCGGTCGGCCAGCTGCTCCGCCACCTCGGTGGTGAAGAAGGCCGTGTGCGCGTAGGCGCAGCGGTCGATCTGGGCATGCATGGCGGCGATCACGTCCGGGTGGCCATGGCCAAGCGAAGACACGGCCGCGCCGCCGCTTGCGTCGATATAGGTCTTGCCCTGGCTGTCGCGCAGGCAGATGCCCTGGCCGCCGACCGCCATGGGCGGCGTCTGGTGCAGGCTGCGGTGAAGGATGCGGCTCATGGGGGAATCTCCTTCGAAAAGTTGACGATTGACAATAAACGCTGCGCGCCAGGATTCTTTTGATTTTTGCCGGAAGCCGTGCGAATATTTTCTTTCTGGACATTATTTGAGCGCCCATGACCGACCGCCTACGCCCGATTCCCGAAGCCGAATGGACAGCCGCCCAGCGCGAAGCGGCCCAGGAGATTGTCAACGGCCCGCGCGGCGGCCTGTACGGCCCCTTCGTGCCGCTGCTGCGCAGCCCCGAGCTGATGGGCTATGCGCAGCGCCTGGGGGAGTATCTGCGCTACCGCAGCGCGATCGGCGTGCGCCTGTCGGAACTGGCGATCCTCGTCACCGCGCGCGAATGGGACCAGCAGGTCGAGTGGGCGATCCACGCACCGATCGCGCAGCAGGTCGGCATCACCGCCGACGTGATCGGCGCCATCGCGCGGCGCCATCGCCCGGCCGCCATGCTGGTCGACGAATCCGTGGTCTACGATTTCTGCCTCGAGCTGCACCGCGACAAGCGCGTCTCCGACCGCGTCTACAACGACGCCCTGGCTTTGTTCGGCGAGCAGGGCGTGGTCGATTTGATGGGCGTGAACGGCTACTACACCTTCCTGGCGATGGTGATGAACACGGCGCAGACCGAGGCGCCGGCGTCGAGCGCCGATCCGCTACCCGAATAGGCGCTGCCGGGCCAGCTCGTCGGCGCGATGCCGCGCTCGTCGCCGCCGGGCGGGCTTTCGTCGCGTACCCGGACGCGATGCGCCGCCGGCGGGCAAAGTAGGGCCTGTAGCAGCCCTTGAAGGAACTGAAAACACATGAAACCACATTACGTGCTCGCCGCGGCGATTGCCGCAAGCTCGGTCCTGGCGCTGGCCGCCGCCCCCGAACCGCTGCCGGCGCCCTGGCAGCTGGCCGGTGGCCATCCGCAGAAATTCAGCGCCGGCATCGACCAGGACGAGGGCTTCAAGGGCGCCAAGTTCCTGCGCAACGCGGCAGACGATCCGAAGGCCTGGGCCGCGCTGGCACAGCCGATCTCGGCCCAGAACTACCTCGGCCAGCGGATCCGCTTCCGCGCCTTCGTGAAGACCCGCGACGTGAGCGGCTGGGCGGGGCTGTGGATGCGGATCGACAACCGCGCCGGCCGCGGCATCGCCTTCTACAACAGCGCCGACCGGCCGATCAAGGGCAGCGCCGACTGGCAGGAACGCAGCGTGGTGCTCGACGTGCCGCCGGATGCCGCCGTCATCGTGTTCGGCGTGGTCAACAACGGCAAGGGCCAGGTATGGATCGACCGCCTCGGCTTCGAAACGGTCGGCCAGGACGTTCCGGTCGATACGCTGGATCGCGGCCACGCCCTGCCGACGGCGCCTGTCCTTTGAATCCGCGCGACGACACCGCGGCCGCGGCCGTGCGGCGCCTCTACGGCTGCAGCGCGCGCCAGGGCATGCTCAGCCTGGTCCACCTGTGCGTGTTCGTGGCGGGCGCCGCCTGGCTGCAACGGTATTCCCTGATCGGCTTGTTCGCGGCCATCCTGGCGCCAATGCTGCTGGCCTGCGCCTTGCTGCTGCTGGGCGCACGCGTGTTCGCCAGCCGTTTCGGCTGGCGCGAGGCCTGGGGCGCGCTGGTGTTCGCCAGCACCGCCGGGTCGCTGGCGGCGCTCCCGGCCTATCGCGCGTGGATGACGGCGCATGGCTCGTCCGGCCTGCCGAATCTGCAGGTGCTGGCCTGCGCCTTTGGCATCAGCATACTGGTGCTCGGCCTGCCGCTGCGCCAGGCCCAGGTCCGCGCCCACGCCCAGCAGCTGGCCGAACTGCGCCATGCGGTACTGGCGGCCGAGCTGAAGGCCCTGCAGGCCCAGGTCGAACCGCATTTTTTGTATAACACCCTCGCCAACACCCGCTACCTGGCGCGCCAGGATCCGGAGCGCGCCGCGCAGATGCTGGAGCACCTGATCGCCTACCTGCACAGCGCTTTGCCGGACATGCGCAGCCGCGACTCCACGCTGGGACGCGAATTCGACCTCGCCGGGCACTACCTGGCGCTGATGGCGATCCGCTTCGGCGAGCGCCTGCGGTATCGCCTCGATTGCCCGCCCGGCCTGGCCGGCATGCCGGTGCCGCCGCTGCTCCTGATGACGCTGGTGGAAAACGCGGTCAAGCACGGGGTCGAGCGCAAGCCCGGCGCCGTCAGCGTGACGCTCGACGCGCAGCGCGCCGGCGCCGCGGTGACGATCGTGGTCGGCGACGATGGCGCCGGCCTGGTCGATGCAGCGCTGGGCAGCGGCGTCGGCCTGCGCAACCTGCGCCAGCGCCTGGCCGCGCTATATGGCGGGAGAGCGGCCTTCGACCTGCGCCGTACATCCGGTGGTATCACGGAGGCGGTGCTGACACTGCCGTGCATGAAACTGGAAATGGCCGCATGAACCCACCCTGCATCCTGGTTGCGGACGACGAGCCGCTGCTGCGCGCGGAGTTGGCCGAAGCGCTGTCGAGGCTGTGGCCGGAAGCCCGCATCGTCGAGGCGGAGGACGGCATCGCGGCGCTGCGCCTGGGCCGCGAGCTGGCGCCGCGGGTGGCCTTCCTCGACATCCGCATGCCCGGCCTGGACGGCCTGGAACTGGCGCGCGTGTTCGGCGCCCGCACCCACGTGGTGTTCGTGACGGCCTATGGCGAGCATGCACTGGCCGCCTTCGACGAAGGCGCGGTCGACTATGTGATGAAACCGCTGGGCATGGAGCGCCTGGCGCGCGCGCTCGAGCGGGTGCGTGCGCGCCTGGACCAGCCGCCGCCGGATTTGTCGCGCCTGATGCAGGCGCCTCGCAAAACCCAGCAGCCGGCCTGGCTGCAGGCCACGGCCGGCAGCACCATCCACTTCATCGACCTGGCCGACGTCGTCTATTTTTGCGCCGACGCCAAGTACACGCGGGTGGTGACGGACGCGATGGAAGCGCACATTCGCCTGAGCCTGAAGGAGCTGGCGGACTCGCTGGATGGCGAAGCGTTCTGGCAGATCCACCGCGGCTACATGGTGGCGGTCAAGCGCATCGCCGCAGCGGCGCGCGCCGAAGATGGCAGTTTGTGGGTGCAGTTACGCGGGCATGGCGCCAGGCTGCCGGTCAGCCAGCGTTTCCAGCACCTGTTTCGCGGTATGTGAAATCACCTTCCCAAAACGCATAGGAGCTCAAGATGATTCGTCGATTTGCGATTGCCACGTTCTGCGCGATGTCATGCGCCCCGAGTATGCATGCGGCGGCCGCGGACCAGCCGGCGGCCACCTTGCCGGCCCCGGTCGCGCACCAGGTCGTGGACAGGACCATCGAACTGGTCGAGAGCCGGGGCCTGTACCCGCGCCAGCAGTCCGAATATGCCCAGGCCAGGGCCGAACTGCTGGCCGCTTTCGACGGCGAGCCGGCCGACATCGACCGCAAGAACATGTACGGCCGCATCCGCAAGCTGCTCGGCACCCTGGACACGGACAAGCATTCCTTCATCATCCCCGCGGGCCAGACCCTGCATGCGGCGCGCCGGCCGGGCGTACAGGAAGACCTCCGTCCGCCCGTCTTCACGCTGGTCATGACCGGCCGCGGCAGCGTGCTCCGCTGGACGCCGCCGGCCATCGTCGGCAGCGGCCCGGGCGCCATCGCGCCCTACCTGAAAAGCTTCTATGACGAAGCCGCCGCGCGCCCCGATATCGGCGGCGCCTGCGCCCTCGTGGTCGACCTGAGCGAACAGACGGGCGGCAACGCCTGGCCGCCCTTCGTGGCCATGTATCCGTTGTTCGGCGCCGCCAACAAGGCGAACTGGGTGGACCGCGACGGCAAGCGCACGGCTTTCGTCAGTCCCGCCAGGCTGCAGGGAATGAACCGGCAATATGCCCCGGACCGCATCAATCCGCTGGTCCGCTTCGGCAGTGGTCCGCTGGCTGTGGTGGTGGGCAAGCGCACGGCCAGCGCCGGCGAGATGCTGCTGGTGGCGCTGCTGGGCGAGGAGCGGGTGCAGACCTTCGGCAGCACCTCGTTCGGCAAGTCGACGGCGAATAGCAGCTATCCGCTGGCGGATGGGTCGATGCTGGTGCTGACCACCTCGCGCTATGCGCTGGGCGATGGTCCGGTCTATCAGGGAGGTATTCCGGCGATGCATCCGGCAGCGCAGGACGCGCCGGCCGAGGACGCGGTGAAGACGGCCGCGGAATGGGCGGCGGCCAATTCGCCGCAGTGCGCGGCCAAGGCGCCGCCGGCCGCCTAGGCGGCAGGCCTTGCAACCCGGATCAGGCCAGCGCTTCCTTGGCCGCCTGCTCCGGCGTCAACTCATCGTAGAACATGTCGGTGAACCACTCGACGTTCTCTTCGATGTGTTCCTGCGCCTGCTTCTGGGTGGCGCCGCCGGCCACCAGGTATTTTTCGACTTCGATGCACCAGTTAATCAGCGCCATCGTCTCTTCGTCGAGTTCTTCCTTCTTTGCCATCGCAACTTACCCCAAAATACGTTTGAAGAATGCAGACATGTGCTGCACCTCTTCCAGGCACACCGAGTGCTGCATGGTGTACTCGTGCCACTCGACCTGGTAGCCCAGCGACACCAGCAGGTCGCGCGATTGCTCGGCGCGGCTGAAGGGCACCACGTTGTCGTGGAGGCCGTGGGCCATGAAGATCGGCGTCTTCAGGCTTTCCTGGGTGCGCTCGGTGGCCAGCTTGGCCGACAAGGGCACATAGCCCGACAGGCAGAGCATGCCGGCCAGCGGTTCCGGGTGGCGCAGGCCGGCCTGGATGGTCATCGCGCAGCCCTGCGAGAAGCCGGCCAGCACGATGCGCGAAGCCGGGATGCCGCGCGCCTTTTCGCGTTCGATGAAGGCTTCGACTTCCTTCTGCGAGGCGCGCAGGCCGTTCTCGTCTTCGCGGCGCGTGAGTTCCGCGCCGGTGATGTCGTACCAGGCGCGCATCACGTAGCCGCCGTTGATGGTGACCGGGATGCTGCGCGCATGCGGGAAGATGAAGCGGATGCCGGGCAGGCCGGTCAGGTCCAGCTCGCGCACGATGGGCACGAAGTCGTTGCCGTCGGCGCCCAGGCCGTGCAGCCAGATGACGGAGATTTCCGGTTTGTCGCTGGTGTCGATCGTGACGTGGTCGAGCAGTTCGCTCATGCGTTTATCCTTGGGGCTTATTTCTTCTTCGGACGCCAGGCGGTGCAGACGTCCGGGTTGGTGTCGCTGAACGGGCCGCCGATCAGGTCGATGCAGTAGGGGACGGCGGCGAAGATGCCGCCCACGACGGTTTTGCCGTCCGCATCCTTCAGGCCCTCGAGGGTTTCCTTGATCGATTTCGGCTGGCCCGGCAGGTTCAGGACCAGGGCGGCGTGGTCCGGCGTCTCGCGGATCACGGCCACCTGGCGCGACAGGATCGCGGTCGGCACGAAGTGCAGGCTGACCTGGCGCATCTGCTCGCCGAAACCGGGCATCTCTTTCGTGCCGATGGCGAGAGTCGCTTCCGGGGTGACGTCGCGCCGCGCCGGGCCGGTGCCGCCGGTGGTCAGCACCAGGTGGCAGCGCCGGCTGTCGACCAGCTCGATGAGCGTGGCCTCGATGCTGGCGCGGTCATCGGGAATCAGGCGGGTCTCGACGCGGAAGGGCGTGGTCAGGGCTTTGCCCAGCCATTCCTGCAGGGCCGGAATGCCCTTGTCCTCGTAGATGCCGCCGCTGGCGCGGTCCGAGACCGAGACCAGGCCGACGACCAGCCCGGTGCTCGACTGCGCCTTATTCTCCAGACTCATCGTCGGCTTCCTCGCCTTCTTCGCCTTCCGCGGGCGCCGCCTTGGCCGGCTTGGCCAGGTCCTTCAGGATCTGGAAGATCTCGCGGTAGGCCTTGGGCGGCTTGTTCTCGGCCTGTTCCTTGCGGGCGTTGCGGATCAGGGTGCGCAGGTGCTGCACGTCCAGCTGCGGATGTTCTTCCAGCAGCTGGGTGAGGGCCTTGTCGTCGGCCAGCAGCTTGTCGCGGCGGCGCTCGAGCGCGTGCAGGGAAGCGGTTTCGGCCTTCGAGGCGCCTTTCCAGCTCTCGATGGTGCGCTGGATGACGGCGACTTCCTCTTCGTCCAGCGTGCGCATCAGCTTGCCGACGAACTGCAGCTGGCGGCGGCGGCCTTCGTGGTTGCTGATGGTCTGGGCCATCAGGATCGCGTCCTTCACTTCGTCCGGCATCGGCACGCGCTTGACGCGGTCGCGCGGCGCTTCGATGAGCGTTTCGCCGAGCTTCTGCAACTCGTTACTCTGCCGTTTCAGTTCGGACTTGGAGGGACGATCGTATTCGGGTTCGAACTCGTCGGAGCGGAAGCCGACAGCGCCGCGGTTTGCATTTGGCATGATGATCTAGATTCGTCAGACGCAAGTCTGGACGGTAAAAACAGTAAACGGCTGCTATGATAACTGTTTTAGGGCTCGCTACGAAAAACGCACATGAACGACACCGTCTTCACCCACTCCCAGGATCAGCTCAAGCAGCTCGCGCAGGACGTACTGGCGATTGCCAGGGAAACCGGCGCCAGCGATGCGGCGGTCGAGATCAGCGAGGGTAGCGGGCTGGCGGTAACGGTGCGCAAGGGCCAGGTCGAGACCATCGAGCAGAACAAGGACAAGGGCATCGGCGTGACCGTCTACTGCGGCCAGCGCCGCGGCCATGCCAGCACCTCCGATTTCTCCAGCGCCTCGCTGCGCGCCACCGTGGAAGCGGCCTACAACATCGCCCGCTTCACCGCCGAAGACCCGGCCGCCGGCCTGCCCGACGCCGACCTCCTGGAAATGAACCCGCGCGACCTGCGCCTGTGCTACCCATGGGACATCGACGCCGCGGGCGCGGTACAGCTGGCCCAGCGCTGCGAAGCGGCCGCCTTCGGCGTCGACAAGCGCATCACCAACAGCGAAGGCGCCAGCGTCTACGTGCAGCAGTCGCACTTCGTGGCCGCCAACAGCCTCGGTTTCTGCGCCGGCTACCCGTTCTCGCGCCACACCCTGTCGGTGGCGCCGATCGCCGGCAAGGGCAACAAGATGCAGCGCGACGACTGGTACAGCTCGGCGCGCGACCCGAACAAGCTGGCCGATCCCGAAAAGGTCGGCCGCTATGCCGCCGAGCGCGCATTGGCCCGCCTGAACGCACGCAAGCTCGACACGCGTACCTGCCCGGTGCTGTTCGAAGCCCCGCTGGCCGCCGGCCTGCTCGGCTCTTTCGTCCAGGCAACGTCGGGCGGCGCCCTCTACCGCAAGTCGACCTTCCTGCTGGATTCTCTCGGACAATCGATCTTCCCGTCGCACATCAATATCGTGGAAGACCCGCACATCGTCGGCGCGGTCGGCTCCTCGCCCTTCGACGAGGAAGGCGTACGCACCCAGACCCGCAAGGTCGTCAGCGATGGCGTGCTGCAGGGCTATTTCCTGTCCTCGTACACGGCGCGCAAGCTGGGCATGCAGACCACCGGCAATGCCGGCGGCTCGCACAACCTGACCATGAGCTCGAAGGACACCAGGCGTGCCGACGACTTCGAAGGCATGCTGCGCAAGATGGGCACCGGCCTGCTGGTCACCGAGCTGATGGGGCAGGGCACCAACTACGTCACCGGCGACTATTCGCGCGGCGCTTCCGGCTACTGGGTCGAGAACGGCGTCATCCAGTATCCGGTCGAAGAGATCACCATCGCCGGCAACATGAAGGACATGTTCCAGTCCATCGTCGGCATCGGCAATGATGTGCTGACGCGTGGCAATAAGTCGACCGGGTCGATCCTGATCGAGAAGATGGTCATCGCCGGCAGCTGAATCCGGTTCCTGCAATAATGTGCGATCTATGCATCGCACATAAAAGGAATCCATGGACATTCTTGCCGCCGCCACCAAACGCCACACCGTCAAAGCCTACGACCCGACCCGCAGCGTCCCCGACGAGCTGATGCAGCAGATCTACGGCCTGCTGCGCAACAGCCCCTCGTCCGTCAACTCCCAGCCCTGGCACTTCATCGTCGCCAGCACGCCCGACGCCAAGGCGCGCATGGCCAAGGGGGCGCAGGGCGGCTTCTCGTACAACGAACCGAAGATCCTCAACGCCTCGCACGTGATCCTGTTCTGCGTACGTGCCGACGCCGACCAGGCGCACCTGGACAATATCCTGGAGCAGGAGCAGCGCGACGGCCGTTTCCGCGACGAAGCCGCGAGAGCCGGCCAGGCCAAGGGCCGCCTCGGCTACGTGAACCTGCACCGCTACACCCAGAAAGACCTGCCGCAGTGGCTGGAAAAGCAGGTCTACATCGCCCTCGGCGCCGCCATGCTGGGCGCGGCCAAGCTGGGCATCGACACCACGCCGATGGAAGGGATCGATGTGCCCGTGCTGGACGCCGAGTTCGGCCTGCACGAGCGCGGCCTGACCAGCCTCGTGATGCTGAGTTTCGGCTACCACGCCGAGACCGACTTCAACGCCGGCCTGCCGAAGTCGCGCCTGGCCGAGGAACAGGTCTTCACCTTCCTGTAAAACCTTCCGGGTTCACGATGCCGAACGGAGCGAGCATGGGAAACCAGGCCCGCTCCAGGATCTTGGCAAAACCTTCGCGCGTCGGATAGCCCTCGTTTTCCCAGTCTTCCCTATATTGCGGCGCGGCCGTGGCCAGCACGCCGCGGCTGTCGACGTGGAACACGTGTTCAAGGGGCGCGTGGAATTCCGCCAGCACCTCGTCGTTGACGGCGTCGATCAGGTGCCTCATGACTTGGGTGCGGAAGGCCGGGTCGGGATCGACGTTGGCGTCGTCCATCACCGTCGTGATCCAGCCGCCATGGCTGTCGACGAAACCGCGGCCGTCGGGCACCGGGTAGTCGTAGCCGTTCAGGAAGATCGGCTGCTGCCAGTGCGTCTTGCGGTAGGCCCAGCGGATGGCCCGGATGATGCCGTTCACGCCTTCGCTGATGTGGTAAAGCATCAGGTCGAGGCGTGCGGCTGAAAAGCAGGCTGCCGGGTCGGGGGCGGAGGTGCAGTCGTCGCGCAGGGCCAGCCTGTGCTCGAGCGCATCGTTGGCGAAGCCGCCGAGATAGAACTCGGTGAAGTGGAAGTTCGGCGCCAGCTCCATGTGGACCACCCCGGCATACGGACCGTCGCCGATGTACTGGTTCAGGCGCGCGCCGTTGAAGCCGAGCAGGCGGATGGCCGCATGCTCGGGCGCCACCCGCGGATGCTCGACCAGCGCCTGCAGCAAGGTCTGCTCGGCGTGCCAGAACCAGGAGTCGCCCAGCGCCAGTCCGGCGGGAGACGGCGCTCCCCGTTCCGGATCTTCACCTGGCCGATAGACAATCCCCATACCGTTCCCCGCTTCTGACCGCCACTCATGCTTTTGACATGGGGCGGCGCAGACTGTTCCCGGCTGGGTGGATGCTTACTTGATGGCGCGTACGGCTTGCAGCACCGGCTGCAGCACGGCGGCGCCGAGGCGGGCGCTGCGTGCGCCGTCCCAGCCGACTTGCGGATCCGGGTCGTTGGCGTTGTCCTTGAACGGCAGTTCGAGGGTCAGCGACAGGCAGCCGAAGGCGTGCGTGATGTGCGGCGAGCCCATGGTCAGCGTTTCTTCGCTGTAGGGCGACTCACCGTAGCCGTGCACGTCCTGGAAGTCCGGGCTGGCGATCATGAAGGCGTCCGAGAAGGCCTTCTGGGCGGCGGCCTGTTCGGCGGTAAAGTTCGGCAGGGATTCGCTGCCGGCCACGAACACATAGGGCAGGCCTTCATCGCCATGCACGTCCAGGCACATGTCGACGCCGGTCTCGTGCATCTTCTGCTTCACCAGGAACACTTCCGGGCTGCGCTCCATGCTCGGGTTCAGCCACTCGCGGTTCAGGTTGGCGCCGGCGGCATTCGTGCGCAGGTTGCCGCGCACCGAGCCGTCCGGGTTCATGTTCGGCACCACATAGAACACCGACTCTTTCAGCAGCTGCCGCCCGAAGGGATGGGCCGGGTCGAGCAGGGCGTCCAGCATGCCTTCGACGAACCACTCGGCCATGGTCTCGCCCGGGTGCTGGCGTGCGATCACCCACACCTTCTTCTTGCCCGCGGCCGGTTCGCCGATGACCAGCATGTTCAGGTCGCGGCCGTCGACGGTCGACCCCAGGTCGACCATGCGCACCTGCTCGGACAGCTGGGCGCGGTCCAGCAGCTCCAGGTGGCGTTCCCACGAATAGGGCTCGAAGTAGGCGTAGTAGACGCTGTCCATGGCCGGGGTGTGCTCGATGGTCAGCACCTGGCCGTCGAAGCTGGTCGGCACGCGGAACCAGTTGATGCGGTCGTAGCTCGCCATCGCGTTGTAGTCTTCCCAGCCCTTCGGGTAGGCCGACTGGCCGGCGTTGAGCAGGCGGATCGTGCAGGGCTGGGCCTGCGCGCCCTGCAGGCGGAAGTAGAACCACTGGGTGATGTCGGCGTGCGAATCCTTGCGGATGTTCAGGTCGATGGCGCCGGCGCTCGTGGCGCTGACGATCTCGATGGCGCCAGCGTCGAACTGGCTGCTGATTTTAATAGACATGGGTAGGTGTCCTGGCGTGTTGTAGGTACTGAGGCGAGCATGATAGCGCGTTTCAGCGCATCTGCTGCGGCTCAAATGCCGGACTTCCGGCTTTTGCTAACGTGCTCGTTTGGGAGGAATAAAAACGATGAAAAACGAAATCCGCGTGGCGCGCGCCGAGATCACCAGCATCGACGGGCAAGGCTTCTGGCTGCGCTGCCGTCGTGAAGAGCTGTATCTGCCGTTCGCCATGTTCCCCTGGTTCGAGCACGCCACCGTGGCGCAGCTGTGCCGGGTCGAATGCTTCGGCGATACCTGCCTGTACTGGCCGGGGCTGGACCTCGAACTGGGGATAGCCAGCATCCGCCTGTCGATGGCAAGGCCTCAGCGCAATCCGCCGAACCTGTCGTAGAAGCCGGCATCCGCCGCCGGCGCCTCCGCATCCTCGCGTCCCAGCACGGCCATCAGGTGCTGCTCGGCCTTGTCCCAGGTCAGGCGGTAGATCGCCTGCGCCAGCGCATACGCTTCCGAACCCGGCCAGGGCTGGGGCAGCAGGTCGAGCGGCAGCATCGGATCGTGCAGCTGGACGCGGCGGTAGGCGTGGATCAGCAGGCTGCGCACCACGAAGGCGTCCTGGTCCGTGAGCCCGGACTCCTCGCGCAGGGCCGCCAGCAGCGGCGTGAATTCGGCGATGAAGCGGCGGTAGTCGGCCACCACGCCCGATAAATCCCAGCCCTCGCGCACCAGCTCGCCCAAGGGACGCGAACCCGAGTCCGGCAGCTCGGCCGCGCTGCAGACGAAGATCTTGCCGGTGCCTTTGACGCGCTCGAGGATGTCGGCCAGGGTCGGGGCATCGGCCGCCGGGTGGGCCAGCAGGCCGGGCGCCAGCATCGCATAGCCCTCCCACTCGAGCTCCTTGCGCACCGCCGCGCGCAGGGGCGCGGCGATGCTGCCGTTGGGCGCCATCACGACGGTCCAGCGGCCGTCCCAGTCCAGCCCGGGCGGCGCGTAGATGCGGCGGTTGGCGCGTTCGAAACGCGGACGCGCCTCCGGCAGCAGGGCATAGCTGCTGCGCCGGCCCTCGCGGCTGGCGACCAGCCAGCCTTCCTGCGCCAGGCGGAACACGCTGGTGCGCACCAGGCGGTCGGTCGCTCCCATCGGCGCCACCAGTTCGATCAGGCTGCCCAGCCACAGGCGGGCGCCGTGCGGGGCGATGGCATCGCCGAAGATGGTCATCACCAGCGACTTCGAGCGCGGCGGGTCGGTGGCGAGGAAGCGGGCGATCCAATCGGTGCTGGTTTTCATATTGTTACTTTACCGCAATCACGGTGCATACGGCAGCTTGTTGCATCTCGATATGATTCAAAATTTTTGTGTACATCATGTTTTCTGTATCGTATTATGGATTCAGTGAGAACACAAATGGAGACTTCCATGTACGCCCAACTGGTAGAAACCGGCCTCAAGAAGGTGCAGACCCGCGAGGACATGAGCGCGGAAGAGCAAGCCTTCCAGGCCCGCATCGACGCCGGCGTCAAGATCGAGGCCAAGGACTGGATGCCCGAGGCTTACCGCAAGACCCTGATCCGCCAGATCTCCCAGCACGCCCACTCCGAGATCGTCGGCCAGCTGCCGGAAGGGAACTGGGTCACGCGCGCGCCGACGCTGAAGCGCAAATCGATCCTGCTGGCCAAGATCCAGGACGAGGCCGGGCACGGCCTGTACCTGTACAGCGCGGCCGAGACCCTCGGCGTCTCGCGCGACGAGCTGCTGGACGCCCTGCATGCCGGCAAGGCCAAGTACTCGAGCATCTTCAATTACCCGACCCTGAGCTGGGCCGACATCGGCGCCATCGGCTGGCTGGTCGACGGCTCGGCGATCATCAACCAGATCCCGCTCTGCCGCTGCTCCTACGGCCCGTATGCGCGCGCCATGATCCGCGTCTGCAAGGAAGAGTCCTTCCACGCGCGCCAGGGCTACGACATCATGATGAAGCTGGCCCAGGGCTCGCCCGAGCAGAAGGCGATGGCCCAGGATGCGCTGAACCGCTGGTGGTGGCCCTCGCTGATGATGTTCGGCCCCTCCGATGCGGAATCGGTCAACAGCGCGCAGTCGAGCCAGTGGCGGATCAAGCTGTTCTCGAACGACGAGCTGCGCCAGCGCATGGTCGACCAGACCGTGCCGCAGGCCGAATTCCTGGGTCTGACCGTCCCCGATCCGGACCTGAAATGGAACGAGGAGACCGGCCACTACGACTTCGGCGAAATCGACTGGAGCGAATTCCAGAACGTCCTGAAGGGCAACGGCCCCTGCAACAAGGAGCGCCTGCGCACCCGCGTCAAGGCCTGGGAAGACGGCGAATGGTTCCGCGATGCGCTGGTGGCGTATGCGGACAAGCAGGCGGACAAGCAAGCCGCCTAACACACCGTCGTTCCCGGCATTGCCGGAAACGACTCCCCGCGAAGGCGGGGACCCAAGTTTGTGTAAGCAGCCTGCGAACAAACTTGGATTCCCGCCTTCGCGGGAATGACGAGGGATTTAACGGAGACGAATAAAATGAGCAAAGAATGGCCCCTCTGGGAAGTCTTCATCCGCAGCCAGCACGGACTCGCCCACAAGCACGTCGGCAGCCTGCACGCACCGGATGCCGAGATGGCGATCAACAACGCACGCGACGTCTACACGCGCCGTAACGAAGGCGTCTCGATCTGGGTCGTGAAGGCGGCCGACATCGTCGCCTCCAGCCCGAGCGACAAGGACGCGCTGTTCGAACCCTCGAACAGCAAGGTCTACCGCCACCCGACCTTCTTCCCGATGCCGGAAGAAGTGAAGAACCTGTGAGGTCCGCAGTGGATATCACCGTGGACAAGGCAAAGTTCGAATACCTCCTGCGCCAGGGCGACAACGCCCTGATCCTGTCGCAGCAGCTGTCCCAGCTCTGCGGCAAGGGCCCGGCGCTGGAAGAGGACATGGCGCTCACCAACGTCGCGCTCGACCTGCTGGGCCAGACCCGCATGTGGCTGAGCTATGCGGGCGAACTCGAAGGCCAGGGCCGCGACGAGGACCGCCTGGCCTACCTGCGCGACAACCGTGAATTCCGCAACCTGCTGCTGGCCGAGCAGCCGAACGGCGACTACGCGATGGTCATGGTGCGCCAGTTCTTCTTCGATACCTGGCACTTCTTCCTGATGCGCGAGCTGCTCAAGTCGAGCGACAAGCGCATCGCCGAGATCGCGGAAAAGTCGATCAAGGAAGTCACCTATCACCTGCGCCGCAGCGGCGACCTGGTGGTGCGCCTGGGCGACGGCACCGACATCAGCCACGCCAGGATGCAGGCCGCCGTCGACGAGCTGTGGACCTATACCGGCGAAGCCTTCATCTACGACGAGGTCGACCTGGCGATGGTGGCGCAGGGCGTGGCCCCGGCCGCGGAAATCCTGCACACGGCCTTCCTGCAGCACGTGGCCGAAGTGTTCGAGGAAGCCACATTGCGCATGCCTTCGCCCGACGCTTACATGCAGCGCGGCGGCAAGCAGGGCCGGCACAGCGAGCGCCTCGGCTTCGTCCTGGCCGAGATGCAGTTCCTGCAGCGCGCCTATCCCGGCGTCGAGTGGTAATGACCGACACCGCACAAGTCTGGGCCTGGCTGGGCGAGGTGCCCGATCCCGAGATCCCGGTGATCTCGGTGGTCGACCTGGGCATCGTGCGCGAGGTCGCTTTCGACGAAGCCACCGGCGAGTGCGTGGTCACGATCACCCCGACCTATTCCGGCTGCCCTGCGATGCAGGTGATCGCCGAGGACGTGGCAGCGGCCCTGCATGCGCGCGGCGTGGACAAGCTGCGCATCGAAACGCGCTTGTCGCCGGCCTGGACCACCGACTGGATGAGCGAGTCCGGCAAGGCCGCGTTGAAAGCCTATGGCATCGCCCCCCCTAGCCAGCAGGTGATCGACATCAGCGGCCTGAAACACGGCGTGAAACGTCACGCCATCCGGCAGCCGGAGGTCGCCTGCCCGCACTGCGGTTCGCAACATACCCGCCTCACCAGCCAGTTCGGCTCGACGCCATGCAAGGCCCTGTACCAGTGCCTCGACTGCAAAGAACCATTCGACTACTTCAAGTGTCATTGAGACGATGAGCAAATTCCACCCCCTGACTGTCGCCCAGGTGAAGCATGAGACCCGCGACGCGATCGCCGTCACCTTCGACGTGCCGCCCAATCTGAAAGACGCGTTCCAGTACCAGCAGGGCCAGCACCTGACCCTGCGCGCGATGATCGACGGCGAGGACGTGCGCCGCTCCTATTCGATCTGCTCGGCGGTGCAGGACGATCGCCTGCGCGTGGCCATCAAGCGCGTGAACGGCGGCCTGTTCTCGACCTGGGCCAACGAATGCATCCGTCCCGGCGTGACCATCGACGTGATGCCGCCGGAAGGCCGCTTCAACCTGCCGCTCGAGCCGGAGAGCGATCGCCACTACCTGGCCTTCGCGGCCGGCAGCGGCATCACGCCCATCCTCTCGATCATCAAGACCACGCTGCTGGCCGAGCCGAACAGCCGTTTTACCCTGCTGTACGGGAACCGCGCCTCATCTAGCGTGATCTTCCGCGACGAGCTGACCGACCTGAAGGACCAGTACCTGGAGCGCCTGAACCTGGTCTACATCATGAGCCGCGAGCCGCAGGACATCGAGCTGTTCCACGGCCGCATCACCGAAGACAAATGCCGCCAGCTGTTCCAGCACTGGCTGCGCGTCGAGAACGTCGACTATGCCTTCATCTGCGGCCCGGAAGACATGATGCACGGCGTCTCCGCGGCGCTGCAGGAAGCCGGCATGCCGAAGGAGCGCATCCGCATCGAGCTGTTCGCGGCCAGCACCGGCAAGAGCGAGCGCAAGCCGCGCCCCGTGACGGCGGAAGCGCGCCACCAGACCGACGTCACGGTGGTGATGGATGGCGTCCACGCCAGCTTCACGATGGACAAGGACAAGGAATCCCTGCTGGACGCCGGCCTGCGCGCGGGCATCGACATGCGCTATTCCTGCAAGGGCGGCGTGTGCTCGACCTGCCGCTGCAAGGTGCTGGAGGGGCAGGTGGAGATGGACGTGAACTACGCGCTGGAAGACTACGAAGTGGCGCGCGGGTTTGTGTTGAGTTGCCAGAGTTTTCCGGTGACGGACAGGATTGTGGTTGATTTCGACGTGCACGAGTAAACACCACCGCCCGTAAAACCGTCATTCCCGCGAAGGCGGGAATCCAAGTTTTACGATCTGCCCGCAACTTGGGTTCCCGCCTACGCGGGAACGACGGGATAACAATAAGGAGGAGACACCATGACCTACGAATCCATCAAATTCACCCTGAACGACGGCATCGCCGTCCTCACCCTCAACCGCCCCGACCGCCTGAACAGCTTCACCCAGGCCATGCACGGCGAAGTCCGCGACGCCCTCGACAAGCTGCAGGCGGATAAAACCGCCCGCGTGCTGGTCCTGACCGGCGCCGGCCGCGGATTTTGCGCGGGCCAGGACCTGAACGACCGCGCCGTCGAGCCGGGCGGAAAAGGCGTGGACCTGGGCGAATCGGTCGAAAAATTCTACGCGCCGCTGGTCACGACCCTGCGCAGCCTGCCGATGCCGGTGATCTGCGCCGTCAACGGCGTGGCCGCCGGCGCCGGCGCCAACCTGGCGCTGGCCTGCGACATCGTGCTGGCCGCGAAATCCGCCAGCTTCATCGAAGCCTTCTGCAAGCTGGGCCTGATCCCGGATACCGGCGGCACCTGGGCGCTGCCGCGCCTGATCGGTCCGGCGCGTGCGATGGGCCTGGCCCTGCTGGGCGACAAGCTGCCGGCCGAGAAGGCCGAGCAGTGGGGCCTGATCTGGCGCTGCGTGCCGGACGAAGCCCTGATGATCGAGGCGATGGCGATGGCCGAGCACTTCGCCGCGGCGCCGACCAAGGGCCTGGCCTTCACCAAGAAGGCGATGCTGGCCAGCTGGACCAACACCCTGGAAGAGCAGCTGCAGCTGGAGGCCGGCATGATGCGCGAGCTGGGCTACAGCCACGATTACCGCGAGGGCGTGGCCGCCTTCATCGAAAAGCGCCAGCCTCATTTCAAGGGAGAATAAATGGAACACGCATTGGACAAGGGCAGCGTCATCGCCGTGGTCGGCAGCGGCGCCATGGGTGCCGGCATCGCCCAGGTGGCGGCCAGCGCCGGGCACCAGGTGCTGGTCTACGACACCCGCCCCGAAGCGGTGACGAAGGCGATCGCCGGCATCGGCAAGTCCTACGACAAGCTGGTCGAAAAGGGCCGCATGGGCGCCGCCGAAGCGGATCTGGCACGCGAGCGCCTGCTGCCTGCGGCGTCGACGGCGGCGCTGAAGGATGCCGCGCTGGTGGTCGAAGCCATCGTCGAAGACCTGGACGTCAAGCGCGCGCTGTTCGCCGAACTGGAAGGCATCGTCGGCCCGGACTGCATCCTGGCCACCAACACTTCCTCGATTTCCGTCACGGCCATCGCAGCAGGGCTGCGGCGCCCGGAGCGCCTGGTCGGCATGCACTTCTTTAATCCGGTGCCGCTGATGGCGCTGGTCGAAGTGATCAGCGGCGTCGCCACCGAACAAAGCGTCGCCGATACCGTCTACGCCACCGCCGAAGCCTGGGGCAAGAACCCGGTGCACGCGAAGTCGACGCCGGGCTTCATCGTCAACCGCGTCGCCCGTCCCTATTACGCCGAAGGCCTGCGCCTGCTGCAGGAACAGGCGGCGGATGCGCCGACCCTGGACGCGGTGATGCGCGATTGCGGCGGTTTCCGCATGGGGCCTTTCGAGCTGATGGACCTGATCGGCCACGACGTCAACTTCTCGGTCACGCAGTCGGTTTTTAAAGCCTATTTCAACGACCCGCGCTTCACGCCCTCGGTGCTGCAGCAGGAACTGGTGAACGCCGGCTTCCTGGGCCGCAAATCGGGCCGCGGTTTCTACCGCTACGGCGAGGGAATCGCCGCGCCCGCGGTCCAGGCCGAGCCGCTGGCCGAGCGCCCGCACAACCTGCGCGTCACGCGCAAGCGCGACCTCGCGGATCCCGCCTTCGACCCGATGCTGGCGGCGATCACCGAGCGCCTGGCGCCGCACGGCATCGTGCCCAGTCTGCCGTCCATGTTCGACAGCAGCGATACGCATGAAGAAGCGGCCTTCCATGTCCACGGCGCCGCCATCTACCTGACCGACGGCCGCAGCGCCACCCAGCGCGCGGCGGACGACAACCATCCGAACACGGTGCTGTTCGACCTCATGCTGGACCCGGCCAAGTCGCCGCGCATCGCGCTGGCGCGCGCCGACCAGTGCGGCGAGGAAGCCTGGCAGGGCGCGGTCGGCCTGTTCCAGGCGGCCGGCTTCACGGTGACGCGCCTGGACGACGTGCCCGGCATGGCCGTGATGCGCACCGTCGCCATGCTGGCCAACGAGGCGGCGGATGCCGTCAACCAGGGCGTCTGCAATGCGCGCGCCGTCGACGTCGCGATGCAGAAGGGCGTGAACTATCCGCGCGGCCCGCTGGCCTGGGCGGACCAGGTCGGCCTGCGCCACATCGCCGCGGTGCTGCACAACCTGGGCCAGGCTTACGGCGAGGACCGCTACCGCGTGTCGCCGCTACTGCGCCGCAAGCTGGCCGCGAATGCATCGGGAGCCCGTTTCCATGCAATTTGATGCGCAGCAGCTGGCCGAACTGGCGGGCAAGACCATGTACGAACGCGATCCGGCCAGCCAGAAGCTGGGCATGACGCTCGATGAAATCCGCCCCGGCTATGCGCGCATGCGCATGCGCGTGCGCGAGGACATGCTGAACGGCCACGGCACCTGCCATGGCGGCTACATCTTCATGCTGGCCGACAGCGCCTTCGCCTTCGCCTGCAACTCGCACAACTTCAACACCGTCGGCGCCGGCTGCAGCATCGATTACCTGGCGCCGGGCCGCGAGGGCGATCTCCTGAGCGCGGAAGCGGTCGAGCAGGCGCTGTCCGGCAAGACCGGCGTCTACGACATCGTCGTCACCAACCAGGAAGGGCGCAAGCTCGCGCTCTTCCGCGGCAAGTCCCACCGTGTCAACGGCATGGTGGCGGAAGTCAGCAATACCCAGCTTAGTAATAGCTGATAAGGAGCAGGAGCATGGTGCAACGCATTCCTCAACCCGGCGATCTCGAACCGATCGAGCGCGCCAGCCGCGACGAGCTGCAGGCGCTGCAGCTCGAACGCCTGAAACAGACGCTGCGGCACGCCTACGAGAACGTGGCCCATTACCGCCGCAGCTTCGACGAGGCGGGCGTGCACCCGGACGACCTGACATCGCTGGCCGACCTGGCGAAGTTCCCCTTCACCACCAAGAAGACCCTGCGCGACAACTATCCCTTCGGCCTGTTCGCGGTGCCGAGGGAGCAGGTGGTGCGCGTGCACGCATCGAGCGGCACCACCGGCAAGCCGACCGTGGTCGGCTACACCAGGCGCGACATCGACACCTGGGCCGACCTGGTGGCGCGCTCGATCCGCGCGGCGGGCGGGCGTCCCGGCGACATGGTCCACATCGCCTACGGCTACGGCCTGTTCACCGGCGGCCTGGGCGCCCACTACGGCGCCGAGCGCCTGGGCTGCACCGTGGTGCCGATGTCCGGCGGGCAGACCGAGAAGCAGGTCCAGCTGATCCAGGACTTCCAGCCTTCGATCATCATGGTCACGCCCTCGTACATGCTGAACATCGTCGAGGAATTCAAGCGCCAGGGCATCGATCCGGCCACGTCGTCGCTGAAGGTCGGCATCTTCGGCGCCGAGCCCTGGACCGCCGCCATGCGCCGCGAGATCGAGGAGGGCGCCGGCATCGACGCGGTCGACATCTACGGCCTGTCCGAAGTGATGGGCCCGGGCGTGGCCAGCGAGTGCATCGAGAGCAAGGACGGCCCGGTGATCTGGGAAGACCATTTTTATCCCGAGATCATCGACCCGGACACCGGCGAAGTGCTGCCCGACGGCGAAGAGGGCGAGCTGGTGTTCACCTCGCTGTCGAAAGAGGCGCTGCCCATCGTCCGCTACCGCACGCGCGACCTGACCCGCCTGCTGCCGCCGACTTCGCGCGCCATGCGCCGCATGGACCGCATCACCGGCCGTTCGGACGACATGCTGATCATCCGCGGCGTGAACGTCTTCCCCAGCCAGGTCGAAGAACAGGTGCTGCAGATGCCGGCCCTGGCCCCGCAGTACCAGCTGGTGGTCAGCAAGGACGGCCACCTCGACAAGCTGGAAGTGCGCTGCGAACTGCGCGAGGGCGCGTTTTCGGATGAACAGGTGCAGACCCTGTCCCAGGAACTGAAACACCGCATCAAGACCTATATCGGCGTGACGACCAGCGTGAACCTGCTGCCTGCACAAGGCATCGAGCGTTCGATGACGGGCAAGGCCCGGCGCGTGGTCGACCAGCGCAACCAATAAAACCGAGGAGATTCCAATATGAGTGACGCATTCATCGTCGACGCCATCCGCACCCCCTTCGGCCGCTTCGGCGGCGCGCTCGCCGGCGTGCGCGCGGACGACCTGGGCGCGCTGCCGATCGCGGCGCTGATGGCCCGTAACCCAGGCGTGGACTGGGCGAAGGTCGACGACGTCTACTACGGCTGCGCCAACCAGGCCGGCGAGGACAACCGCAACGTGGCGCGCATGGCGGGCCTGCTGGCCGGCCTGCCCCCATCGGTGCCGGGCAGCACCATCAACCGCCTGTGCGGCTCCAGCCTGGATGCGGTCGGCCTGGCCGCGCGCGCGATCAAGACCGGCGAGGCCGACCTGATCATCGCCGGCGGCGTCGAGAGCATGACCCGCGCCCCCTTCGTGATGGCCAAGGCGGATACCGCTTTCTCGCGCACGGCGAAAATCGAGGACACCACCATCGGCTGGCGCTTCGTGAACCCAAAGATGAAGGCGGAATACGGCATCGACTCGATGCCGGAGACGGCGGAGAATGTGGCGCGCGATTTCAACATCGGCCGTGAGGACCAGGACAAGTTCGCGCTGCGCAGCCAGCAGAAATGGGCCGCCGCGCACGCTGCCGGCGTGTTCAAGGAAGAGATCGTGCCGGTGACCTTGCTCGGCAAGAAAGGCGAATCGCGCGTGTTCGACACCGACGAGCATCCGCGTCCCGACGTCAGCATCGAAGGCCTGGCCAAGCTGAAGGGCGTGGTGACGCCGGACGGCTCGGTCACCGCCGGCAACGCCTCGGGCGTGAACGACGGCGCCTGCGCGCTGCTGCTGGCATCTTCGGCCGCCATCGACCAGTACAAGCTGACCCCGCGCGCCCGCGTGGTCGGCATGACCACGGTCGGCCTGGAGCCGCGCATCATGGGCTTCGGCCCGGCGCCGGCGACGAAAAAGCTGCTGCAGATGACCGGCCTGACCATCGCCCAGATGGACGTGATCGAACTGAACGAAGCCTTCGCCTCGCAGGGCCTGGCGGTGCTGCGCGACCTCGGCCTGGACGACGACGACCCGCGCGTGAACCCGAACGGCGGCGCCATCGCGCTGGGCCATCCGCTGGGCGCCTCGGGCGCGCGCCTGGTGACCGCGGCCGTGAACCAGCTGCACCGCACGGGCGGCCGCTATGCGCTGTGCACGATGTGCATCGGCGTTGGGCAAGGGATCGCCCTCATCGTCGAGCGGGTCTGAAATGCCGGTCTACGAAATCGACGGCATCCGCCCGGTGGTCCATCCAACAGCCTATGTGCACCCGACCGCGGTGCTGATCGGCGACGTGATCGTCGGCGCGCGCTGCTACGTCGGCCCGCTGGCCTCGCTGCGCGGCGACTTCGGCCGCCTGGTTCTCGAGGAAGGCGCGAATATCCAGGACACCTGCGTGATGCACGGCTTTCCCGAGGATGACACCGTGGTCGAAGCCGACGGCCACATCGGCCATGGCGCGGTGCTGCACGGCTGCCGCGTCGGCCGCAACGCCATGGTCGGGATGAATGCGGTGGTGATGGACAAGGCGGTCGTCGGCGCGGAGTCCATCGTCGGCGCAGCAAGCTTCGTGAAGGCCGGCATGGCCATCCCGCCGCGCAGTCTGGTGCTGGGGGCGCCGGCCAAGGTGATCCGTCCTGTGAGCGATGAAGAGATCGCGTGGAAGAGTTATGGGACGCGGCAGTATCACGATCTGGCGCTGCGGTCGATGAAGTCGCTGCGTGAGGTGGAGGCGCTGACCGAGGTCGAGCCGGGGCGTGGGCGGATGGTGTTCGATGAGCCGCACAAGCCGAAGAAAAGCTGACTGTATGTCTGTAACTTGGGTTCCCGCCTGCGCGGGAACGACGGCGCAAATACGTCGTCCCCGCGAAGGCGGGATGATGCCCCCGGCATCATCCCCCCAAGGTAAGCATCCGAATTCGAAAAACTGACGTTAGACCAAACTGACCGAAGGAGACAATCCAAATGACCCCAACAACCCTGCAAAGCTTCATCGCCGGTCGCTGGCAAGGCGAAGCTGCCCACCAGCCCCTGCACAGCGCGCTGGACAACCAGCTGATCTACCACACCCACGCCGAAAAAATCGACTTCGACGAAGCGCTCACTTACGCCCGCAAGCAGGGCGTCCCCGCGCTGATGCAGATGGACTTCCAGAAGCGCGCCCAGCGCCTGAAAGCCCTGGCCCTGTACCTCATGGAGCGCAAGGAAGAGCTGTACGAGATCTCGCACCTGACCGGCGCCACGCGCCCGGACAGCTGGGTCGACGTCGAAGGCGGCATCGGCACCCTGTTCGCGTATGCCAGCATGGGCGGGCGCGAGCTGCCTTCGTCGAACGTGCTGCACGAAGGCCCGGCCATGGCGCTGGGCAAGCGCGGCGGCTTTGCCGGCACCCACATCCTGGTGCCGCGCGGCGGCGTGGCGGTGCACATCAATGCCTTCAACTTCCCGATCTGGGGCATGCTGGAAAAATTCGCGCCCAGCTTCCTGGCCGCCATGCCCTGCATCGTCAAGCCGGCCACCGCCACCAGCTACCTGACCCACGCCACCGTGAAGATGATGATGGAATCGGGCCTGGTGCCGGAAGGCTCGCTGCAGCTGGTGATCGGCTCGACCGGCGACCTGCTGGACCGCATGACGGGCTTCGACGCCGTCACCTTCACCGGCTCGGCCGACACCGCCGCCAAGCTGCGCGCCAACACGAACCTGATCCGCGAAGCCGTGCCCTTCACGGCGGAAGCCGATTCGCTCAACTGCGCCATCCTGGCGCCGGACGTGGGCCCGGACGACGAGGAATTCGACCTGTTCGTGAAGGAAGTCGCGCGCGAGATGACCGGCAAGGCCGGCCAGAAATGCACGGCGATCCGCCGCATCATCGTGCCCGAGCAGCACGTCGAGGCGGTCGGCGAGCGCCTGCGCGCACGGCTATCGAAAATCGTGGTCGGCAATCCGAAGGTCGAGGGCGTGCGCATGGGCGCGCTGGCCTCGATGGACCAGCACCGCGACGTGTCGGAACGCGTCGAGATGCTCGCGCGCGGCAACGAGGTCCTGTTCAGCGCCCGCGACGGCTTCAAGCCGGTGGGCGAAAACTGCGGCAACGGCGCCTTCTTCTCGCCGACCCTGATCCTGTGCCGCAATGGGATGAGCAACGATGCCGTGCACGATGTCGAAGCCTTCGGCCCGGTCAGCACCATGATGACTTACCGCGACATCGACGAAGCCCTGCACCTGGCCGCGCGCGGCAAGGGCAGCCTGGTGACGACCCTGGTGACGAAGGACCCGGCCATCGCCGCGCACGCGGTGCCGGTGGCGGCGGCCTCGCACGGCCGCGTGCACATCCTGGATCGCGTCTCGGCCGTCGATTCGACCGGCCACGGCTCGCCGCTGCCGCAGCTGAAGCACGGCGGCCCGGGCCGCGCCGGCGGCGGCGAAGAGCTGGGCGGCATCCGCGCCGTGAAGCACTTCCTGCAGCGCGCCGCGGTGCAGGGCTCGCCGACCATGCTGGCGGCGGTGACCGGCGAATACGTGCGCGGCGCCGAGGTCAAGGAATCGGATATCCACCCGTTCCGCCGCTGGTTCGAAGACCTGGAAATCGGCCACTCGCTGCTGACCCACCGCCGCACCGTGAGCGAGGCGGACATCGTCAACTTCGGCGGCGTGTCGGGCGACTACTTCTACATGCACTTCGACGAGATCGCGGCCAAGGACACCCAGTTCGGCAAGCGCATCGCCCACGGCTACTTCGTGCTGTCGGCGGCGGCGGGCCTGTTCGTCTCGCCGGCGCCGGGCCCGGTGCTGGCCAACTACGGTCTGGACAACCTGCGCTTCGTGGCGCCGGTGGCGATCGGCGACACCATCCGCGCACGCCTGACCTGCAAGCGCAAGGTGGACCGCAACCGCACCGACGAACAGGGCCGCGGGCAGGGCGTGGTGGCGTGGGATGTGCAGGTCACCAACCAGAACGATGAGCTGGTGGCCAGCTATGACATCCTCACGCTGGTGCAGAAGCGGGGCTGAAAACGGGAACCCGTGACCTTAAGACCGTCATCCCGCCAAGCTGGACGCGCTTCGTTAGCGCAAGCAGAACTTGGGTCCCCGCCTCCGCGGGGACGACGATTACGGGAGCGCTTACCTTCACGGGTTAACGAAGATACGCCAGCCGCTTCCCCGCCGACCCCTCATCCGGCTCGAACAAAACCAGCTCCTTCATCACCCGCGTCAATCCCACATACAGGTGCCGCACCTCGTTACCTGCATCCCTGCCGCGGATGAACTCGTCCTGCTCCAGGAAGGGCACCAGCACGTATGGCCACTCGCGTCCCTTGGCCGCCTGGATGGTGGTCACGCGCACCAGGCTGCGCCGGGTGCCGATGCTGTTGGCGCTTTTCGACTTGCGCACCAGTGCGACGTCGTTTTCCATTTGCGTGAGCCGGGACAGGAACTCGGCGGCGGGCACCTGGCCGTGCGTCGATGCGAAGCGCAGGAAGGCATCGATGGAGCGCCGCGCCGAGGCCACGCGGTCGCGGCTCACGAAAGCGCGGCTGGTGGCGTCGTGCAAATCGACCCGCTCGCGCAGCATGAGCAGCAGCTCGTGCGCAGTCGCAGACGCCGCCGCCGACGTCATCGAAGCAATCACCGGCCGGATCAGGTTCTTGGACTGGCGCGCCTGCGCGCTGTCGAATTCCGTCTCGCGCAGCAGGGCGCCGTCGAAGAAGCTCTTCAGGACTTCCGGCGTGCGCTTGACCTCGTCCTGCGCATAGCCCAGCACCGAGCGGCGCTCGGCCCAGTCGAGGTTCCAGTGCTTCGGATCGCGCGTGAGATAGAAATAGCGCGACAGCGCCAGCACCATCTGCACGCAGGTCTCGGGATGGCCTTTCAGGGCCGCGTAATCGTTGCTGACGTAGTGCAGGATCCCGCGCAGCAGCAGGATCTCCGGCAGCAGCAGGAAGGTCTCGAAGCCGTCGCACTTGTACGGGATCTTCGCTTCCATCAGCGCGGTTTCGATCGCTATGCTCTGGTCGACGTCGCGCAGCATCACGGCGAAGTCGCGGTTGCTTGGCTTGGGGCGGCCCTTTTGAAGCGCGGTGCGGATGGTGTCGGCCACCAGCTGCCCGCAGGCGCCCGGCTGCGCCGGGTCGTAGGGCACGCGGCGCACGAGGGTATCGCGGTCCGGGCGGCCTTCGCAGCCATTGCCGGTCAGGCCGTCGGCCAGCACGGCGGCGTCCGCGCCGAAGCGGTAGGACATCCCCAGCGGGAAGCGCTTGCCGTCCGCGCGGTAGGCGTCCGCGAAGCGCTGGCCGGAGTAGACCGGATCGGCGCCGCGGTCGCGGTTGATGGTCTGGTCCTTGTCGCCGGCCACCACCAGGCGCGCGCCGCGGCGCAGGCGCAGCAGGAGCTCGAATTCGGCCGCGTTCACGTCATGCCATTCGTCGACCAGGTAGAGCGACCAGCGGCGCAGTTCCTGGCTTAGGGCGGGCTGGCGCTGCAGCAGGTAGACCAGGTCGGCCACCGCGTCGTTCGGGCCCTGCCAGCGGAAGTCGTCGGGGTAGGGATGGCGCGCCGTTTCGTATTCGCGGATGATGTCCGCGACCGGGTCGGCCTGGCCGGCCAGCTCGCCGTCGCCGCTCTCGTCGTAGTCGGCGTCGTCGTCGTTCTCGTCGGCGAAGCTGTCGTTGCCCTTCGGCGCGAAGTCGGCGGTGGCGAGGGCGGCTTTCAGCTGGGCCAGGCGGCGCGCGATGTCGTCGAGGTGCTGGTTGTTTTCGTCGAGGCCGAAATTGAAGTCGCTGCGCACGCCCTGTTCCTGGTAGCGCTGCCAGACGCGCGCGGCGGCCGCGACCAGTTCGCCGCGGATGCCTTCGACGTCGGCATGGGCGACGGGCCTGGTGATGCGGCCTTTTTCGGCCAGATCCTCGATCAGCTGGCGCGCGAAATCCTCGACCGTCATCACGAAGACGGCGCTGTCCTCGCCCACTTCCTCCTTCAGCTTTTCATGGAAGCGCAGGCGCGCGCCGCGCGAGAAGCAGAGGGCCAGGATGCCGCGCTCGGAGAGGCCGTCGTCGCGAGCCTGGCGCGCTTCCATCGCAAGTGTCGTGGTTTTGCCTGCGCCGGCGACGGCGTCTATCAGTTTGACCTTGTTGGGGGACTGCAGGATGGCGGACTGCTGGCTGTTTGCTTGCGTGGACATGCGTGGTGCTTTCGGCTTTTTGGCTACTATACACTGTCACTTGTCCAAACCAACAATGAGGAATGTCCATGTCGAGGCTAGACCTGAGCAGTATCCCCGTGCTGACCGGCACCGGTTATCCCGATCCCTTCGCCGAGGCCGTCAACGGGCGCAGCCGCCAGGCGCTGGGGGACGCCGGCGGCATCACCCAGTTTGGCGTCAACCTGACGGAACTCCAGCCCGGCGCCGCATCCTCGCAGCGCCACTGGCACACCCACGAGGACGAGTTCGTGATGGTCGTGTCCGGCGAACTGACCCTGATCACCGACCAGGGCGAGACCCTGATGCGCGCCGGCGACTGCGCCGCCTTCCCCGCCGGGAAGCCGAACGGCCACCACCTGGTCAACCGCGGCTGGGGCACGGCCTTGTTCCTGGCGGTCGGTTCGCGTTTCGAGGAAGACAAGGCCACCTATCCGGACATCGACCTGATGTACGACGGCAGCACCGACAGCTACACCCACCGCGACGGCACACCCTATCCGAAGCGCGACAGGAACCGGCCGGCGGGCAGCCTGCCGATCGAAGCCGAGACCCTGGCGCCGCGCGTCTACATCGCCGACCACGGCGAGCAGGACGGGCTCAACGGCCACGTCAGTCCGGGCGAGCCTCGATAGCGAACAGCGCTTCCACCGTCACGCCCAGTACCTTCGCCAGTTTCAGCGCGAGGATGGTGGAGGGGACCATGTGGCCGGTCTCGATCGCATTCACCGACTTGCGGGTGACGCCGGCGCGCTCGGCCAGCTCGGCCTGGGTCAGGTCGAGGCGGGCGCGCTGGACTTTCATGGTGGTCGTGAGGTGCTCGGCCATGGTCCTGCACCCTGATGAGTTATGGAAATGGCAGTGTAAGCTCGATGACTCTAAAAGTAACCGATAAGTTACATCATCGACAGGCGGGCCAGGATTTTCTTTCGGTGCTCAGTCCAGCCGGCCCTGGTTCAGCTTGCGCTCGTATTTGTCGTGCACGTGCTGGCTGATGAAGCTGGACAGGCCGCTGCCGGCCCTGGCCAGTTCCTGCATCCTGGCGACCTTGGCGGCGCCGGCGCTGTCCTCGGTGTAGAGATAGCGCTCGCCGTTCCTGAACTGGACGACGATCCGGCCGGCGTCGATGTCGTAGGCGACCACGCCCGACTCCCCGCTGCGGTTCTTGTAGCGCTGCATTCGAAACCTCCGCAAACAAAGGTCCTGTGGACGATTCTACGTAGGGTCCGTCAGGGGTGGCGTTCGCGTGGCGGGAGCAGTGCTGCTGTCGAACAACTTTACACAATGCATCAAGAATTTTCCCTCGTAAATAATTTTCCTATTTGAAACAACAGCTTAGAGTTTCTGGCCCGAAATTTGCTTATTGAACACTGTCGATCCTGCAGAATCGATCACATACAACAACGCAAGCCTAAGAGCCTACGAGACATGAAAAACCTGAAAAAAATCTTCAAGATTGCCCCGTTGCTGGCCCTCGCTTTTGGCGGTTCCGCTCAAGCGCTGACCATCAATTTCACTTACGACCCAGCCATGGACGCACGTGCACTGGCTGGTTTCCAAGCCGCTGCCAACAACTGGAGCGCAGTCCTGCACGATGACGTCAAAGTTAATCTGAACATCGGTTTTTCGCTCCTTGGCCCTAATATTCTCGGCTCGACCAGTTCTAGCCAAGGTCGGGTCAGCTACGACGACTACCGCAATGCGCTGATGGCTGATGCATGGGGCGCCACCGACCAGGCCGCTGTCGGAGGCCTATCGAAAAACAGTTGCCTGAATGTGTACATGAACGGTACCGGCGTCAACCCGAACGGCCGCGGCAGCGCCACGCCCTTCCTCGACAGCAATTGCAATGCCAACAACCAAACGATTATGCTGACCAGTGCGAACGCGCGTGCCGTTGGCCTTCTCGACGCATACAACCCGCTGGTCGATGGCGCGGTTTCGTTCAGCAGCGCGTACAACTGGGACTTCGACCCGAGCAATGGCATCAACAGCAACGCCATCGATTTCGTTGGCGTAGCCACCCATGAAATCGGCCACGCGCTCGGCTTCGTCAGCGGCGTTGATGTTCTCGACGCCAACCGCAGCGGTAACTACTCGGACGTGGCATTTACCTACATCGCCCCGGCCGACCTGTTCCGCTGCTCGAGCGACAGCAAGGCCGCTGGCGCGGACATCGACTGGTCGGCCGACAACCGCACCAAGTCCTTCTCCTTCGACAATTGCGATACCACCCTCGCAACCTTCTCGACCGGCGTGACCTACGGTGACGGCCGCCAGGCCAGCCACTGGAAAGACAACCTGGGCATCGGCATCCTGGACCCGACCGCCGCCTACGGCGAGCGCATGGAGATCAGCGCCATGGACCTGAAGATGTACGACGCGATCGGCTGGAACGTGGTTCCGGAGCCGGGCACCTTCGCACTGCTGGGCTTTGGCCTGTTCGGCTTGTTCGGCGCGCGCCGCCGCAAGGCATAAGCGTGTAGTTCGACAGCTGTAAAGAAACGGCGCTCGATCTCGAGCGCCGTTTTTGTTTTCTCCCTCTTCACAGATCCCGCCACACCGCATCTGAAATGAAGGAAGCCCCCACACCTGCTGGAGCGTGGGGGCTTCCTTTGGGCTTACTGTAGTACCACCTACCGGTTGCGACCGCTGACTCTGGATGACGTGAACGGCACACCGGCCTGACGGATACCCCGGCACAAAAATCGGCTCTCGCAAGCCGCGCGTATTTTAAGGACCGACAGGCGCGACTCTCATCGCGGCGCGGAGCTCGTCTCCAACAACGCCGGATAGATTTGAGCAAGCCTACTCACATCATCGCCAAAGAAAAGCAGCTTGCAAAAGGAAGGGGGCCATAGATTCTTTTATACTGCCGTGCGCCGCCGGCTTAGCCGGCCAACTGCCCGCGCACGCGTTCGATCGCCTTGCGCACCTGCTTCGGCGCAGTGCCGCCCACATGATCGCGCGCCGCCACCGAACCTTCCAGCGTCAGCACGGCAAACACGTCCTGCCCGATCAGCGGCGAGAATGCCTGGAGGCGCTCCAGCGCCATCTCCGACAGGTCGCAGCCGGCCACGTCGCAGGCGCGCACCGCATGCGCCACGGCTTCGTGGGCGTCGCGGAAGGGCAAGCCCTTCTTGACCAGGTAGTCGGCCAGGTCGGTGGCGGTGGCGTAGCCCTGCAGGGCGGCGGCGCGCATGTTGTCGGCCTTCACGGTGATGCCGGCGGCCATGTCGGTGAAGATGCGCAGGGTGTCCAGCACGGTGTCGACGGTATCGAACAGCGGCTCCTTGTCTTCCTGGTTGTCCTTGTTGTAGGCCAGCGGCTGGCCCTTCATCAGGGTCAGCAGGCCCATCAGGTGGCCGTAGACGCGGCCGGTCTTGCCGCGCGCCAGTTCCGGCACGTCCGGGTTCTTCTTCTGCGGCATGATCGACGAGCCGGTGCAGAAGCGGTCGGCGATGTCGATGAAGCCGATACGCGGGCTCATCCAGGTCACCAGCTCTTCCGACATGCGCGAGATGTGCATCATCAAGACCGATGCGGCCGCCGTGAACTCGATCGCGAAATCGCGATCAGACACAGCATCGAGCGAGTTGTGGCAGACGTCGTCGAAGCCCAGGGTCTTCGCCACGCGCAGGCGGTCGATCGGGAAGGTGGTGCCCGCCAGGGCGGCGGCACCCAGCGGCAGGCGGTTCACGCGGCGGCGCGTGTCCTGCATGCGCTCGGCATCGCGGCCGAACATCTCGACATAGGCCAGCAAATGGTGGCCGAAGGTCACCGGCTGCGCCACCTGCAGGTGGGTAAAGCCCGGCATGATGGTGTCCGCGTGCTGTTCGGCCAGGTCGGTCAGGGCGCCGCGCAGGCCCTTCAGCAGGGCGAGGATGTCGTCGATCGCGGCGCGCATGTACAGGCGGATATCAGTCGCCACCTGGTCGTTCCTGGAACGGCCGGTGTGCAGGCGCTTGCCGGCGTCGCCGACCAGTTCGGTCAGGCGCTTTTCGATGTTCAGGTGTACGTCCTCCAGGTCGAGCAGCCACTCGAACTGGCCGGCTTCGATTTCGCCGCGGATCTGGGCCATGCCACGCTCGATCTCGGCGCGGTCTGCGGCACTGATGATGCCTTGCGCAGCCAGCATTTCGGCGTGGGCCAGCGAGCCCTGGATGTCGAACAGCGCGAGGCGCTTGTCGAAGAACACCGAGGCGGTGTAGCGCTTGACGAGGTCGGAGACGGGTTCGGAGAAGCGGGCCGACCAGGCCTCCGCTTTTTTGGCGAATTGTTCGGTCATGATGGAGGAGGGTGTGAGGGGGTTCCTTGGATCCCTGATTATAAACTGTGCACGGCGAAGATCCCCCAAAGCGGGGGCGATGACTTCTGCGAGGAAATGCGAGATGATCTGCCTGTCAATAACAATAAGGAGACAGGCATGAAGCGTTTCACCCTCGCGGCAGTGGCGATTGCGGTGGCCATCGGCGGCATTTATAGCGCGCGGGCGCAGACGGCTGCCCCGGCGGCGCCTGCCGCGCCGGCATCGAACTACCAGGCCCGCGCCGCCGACGTGCAAAGCGTCGACGGGATCGTTGCCGCACTGTACGACGTGATTTCCGGCGACGCCGGCAAGCCGCGCGACTGGGACCGCATGCGTTCGCTGTTCGCGCCAGAGGGCCGGCTGATGGCGGTGGGTGCGCGTCCGGACAATAACTTCGTGCTGCGCGGCATGAGCGTCGAAGACTATATCTCACGCAACAGCAAGACCTTCGCGACCATGGGCTTCGTCGAAAGGGAAGCGGCGCGCACCACCGAGACCTTCGGCCAGATCGTGCACGTGTTCAGCACCTATGAATCGCGCCATGCCGCCAGCGATGCCAAGCCTTTCCAGCGCGGCATCAACAGCATCCAGCTCTACCATGACGGCAAGCGCTGGTGGGTCGTGAACGTGCTGTGGCGTGCAGAGGATGAGCATCTGCCCTTGCCGGAGCGTTATCTGCGCAGCAACCACTAAGCGCTTGAAGTAAGCGGCGGCGGGCGGCGCACGATTGGATGAATCGGCCCGCTCGCCGCGAACGGCGCTAGAATTGGTTTTTTTACCAGAGTCACCGATCCACGCCGCCCATGATGCACACTACCAACGACTCAAATTTCCAGGTAAGTACGGATCGCACGCGCTTGGACGTGCCGATGATTTATCGCTACCTCAGCGAAAACTCGACCTGGGCCGTGGGCATTTCGCTGACCGTGGTCGAGCGCTCGATCGAAAATTCGCTGTGCTTCGGCGGCTACCTCGACGGCCGCCAGGTTGCCTTCGCGCGCGTGGTCACGGACTATGCCACCTTTGCCAACCTGTGCGACGTGTTCGTCATTCCGGAATACCGCGGGCGTGGCTATGCCAAGCAGCTGATCCGTGTCGTCATGGAGCACCCGAGCCTGCAGGGCTTGCGCCGCTTCACGCTCAACACGGCCGACTCGCATAGCCTGTATGCGCGCTTCGGATTCACGCCGCCGAAATGCCCGGACACGATCATGGAGCGTTACTCCCCGAACATTTATCTGACCTGACTCGGCTCAACACGGCGACAGTCCTTCACAATCAGGCTTAGGATTGTTCCATCAGTCAAGATTGGGAAGGGAACCCATGTTCCGGATTGCACGCCGTGTCGTCCTCGCCTGGCTGGCGCTCGCCAGCTTCCAGTGTGCCCTGGCCGCGCCGGGGAGTGCGGCATCCTCCAACGCGACGCCTGCCAAAGGATCGCTGGTCATCATCGGCGGCAACCTGCGGCCGGGTAACGCCCCGGTCTGGGAGCGCATATTGCAGCTGGCTGGCGGCAAGGAGGCGCGTATCGCCGTGTTCGCCTCCGCCGCTGGCTATCCCGAAAAATCCGGCAAGTTCCTGGTCGACCGCCTCAATGCCTATGGCGCCAAGGCCTTTTTCGTGCCGGTGGCCGTCAAGCTGGCCGGCAGCGATTACCACGCCGCGGCCGACGATCCCAAGCTGGCCGAACTGGTGCGTTCCGCCAGCGGCGCCTTCTTCGCCGGCGGCGACCAGAGCCGCATCACCAGCGCCCTGCGCCACGAAGACGGCAGCAATACCCGTGTGCTCGACGCCCTGTGGGACATGTACCGGCGCGGCGGCGTGATCGCCGGCACCAGCGCCGGTGCCGCCATCATGAGCAGCACCATGTTCGGCCGCCCGCGCGCCGTGCTCGCCACGCTCAAGCTGGGCGTCGAGGACGGCAAGGAAATCACGGATGGCCTGGGCTTCATCGGCGACGACGTCTTCATCGACCAGCACCTGCTGGTGCGCGGCCGCTTCGCGCGCATGCTGCCGGCCATGCTGGCCAAGGGCTACAAATTGGGCCTGGGCATCGACGAGGACACCGCCATGGTGGTGCTGCCCAACCGCGACGTCGAAGTGATCGGCTACAAGGGTGCGCTGGTGCTCGACCTGGCCGGCGCCAGCGCGCGCGAAGGCGCCTTCAACGTCAGCAACGTGCGTGTCAGCTACCTCGACAATGGCGACCGCTTCAACATCCTCACCCACGAATTCACACCCTCCGAAGACAAGGCCGACGGCAAACTCGACCCGTCACGGCCGTATTACCGCGAGCCCCTGTTCACCGCCGACATCCTCGGCAACAGCACGGTGGTCGACCTGATGAGCAAGCTGATCGACAGCGACCAGCCGGAAGCCATCGGCATCACCCTCGGCAGCCCGAACGGCGTCCAGCCCGACCTCGGCTTCGAGTTCCGCTTCACCCGCGCGGCCGACAGCGTCGGCTACTCGTCGGCCTCGACCGACGCCTATTCGATCTACAAGCTGCGCCTCGACATCCGGCCGATCCTGATCCGGCGTCCCATCTACCAATACAAGTAATTGCATAAAAGAAAATACTGGGATAGATTGTTGTTCTGTTATCTATTCCGGGTTGGCTTGCCATGCATTTCGAAGTTCCCAAAGCAAAGAAGTTCAAAGAGTTCGGCGGCGAGTACGTGATGATCGTCATTAGTATCCTGACCGCGCTGGCGCTCGAGCATGGCGTGCAGAGCTGGCATCACCGCCACCTCGCACATGAAGCGTCGGACAAGATGAATGCCGAACTGCGCCTGACCATCAAGGAAGTGAGCGCGGCCCTGGCGCACAACGAGATGAAGCGGCAGGCACTTCACCAGACACGTGATCAACTGCTGGCAGGCATACGCGCCAAGACCAGCGATGCCGAGCTGATGAAGCGTTTCGAGCAGGAGTGGGCGGAGAAGATGCGTCTGGACATGGACACGCCCACCTTGCACCGCGAGGCCTGGGATGCGGCGGTTGCGAACCAGGCCGTCACCTGGCTGCCACGGGAGCAGCTGGAAAATTATGCAGCTGCCTACGGCGCCCTTCGCGACACAAGCGCCTACACCCAAAGCGGCGCGCTGATGTTCCTCGACACACCGCGGATGCTGGACACCTTCAGCAAGGCGCGGATGGGCACGGCGAATCCGCAAGAAATTTATCTGCTTGCAGACCGCATGGCCACCGCCTACGACAACCTCGATGGCAACCTGAAGAGCCTGAACAAGCTGCTGCAAGCCGTGGTGGAAGAACAGGACGGCGCCCACGCCGCCAAGCCGAAGCCCTGAATTCAGCGGCAGTCGCCGATCTTCTTCAACATCCTGTACTGCGCCTCCACCATGGGCGGATTCGGATCGTGGCCGGCACGCGGCACCAGCACGAATTCCTTGCGCGGCGCCTGAATGAAATCGAAGTAGCGCCGGCTCGGTTCCGGCATCGTCAGCAGGTCCTGCTCGCCCTGCAGCATGTAGATCGGCAGCTCGAACTTCGGCCCCAATTGATAAAGGTCGATCTTCGAGGCGATGCCGTCGCCCTTCAGGCCGACGAATTGCAACCAGGAATAATCCTCGCCCGCCGTGTAGTCGGCGTCGTATTTGGCGGTGGCGTACTCCGGCGACGGCGCCCACCAGGATTTCGGCGCCGGCGCCGTGCTGATCGCCTCGTACTTGCGCATGATGCGGCGGATGATGCCGGGGTTGCGCGGGTTGGTCCAGGGCGGCGGACCGATGCCTTCCAGCTTCCCGATCGAATCGGCATCGCCGGCCGCGCGCGCCAGCGCCAGGGTCGCATCGTAGCTGCCGCGCTGCGAGAGCGCGTTGCCGACCACTTGCGCGGTGCTGACGTAGCCGCAGAACATGGCCGGATTCGACTTCGCCATGTGCATGCCCAGCACCGAGGACCAGGAGCCGCCCATCAGGATCACCCGGTGCTTGCCGAAGCGCCGGGCCGCGTAGCGCGCCACCTCGACCCCATCGTCGCGCAATTGTTCGAGCACCAGCAGGCTGTCCTCGGCCGGCGGATTGCGTCCATAAGTCATGCCGGCGCCGCGCTGGTCCCACTGGACGATGGTGAAGTCCTTTTCCCAAGCTTTATAAACATTGTCGGCCCAGGGCGTGGTCGGATTGCCGGGGCCGCCATGGACCAGTACGAGGACGGGGTTGGCGCAGCTGCTGCCCTTGATGCGCACCCATTGCTCCATGCCGCCGATGCGCACGAAACCTCTTTCGTCGACGGCTTTGCCGGCCGCGGTGCAGACGCTGTCGGGGAGCAGGCCGAAGGCCGGCGCTTGCGCCTGAGCCGGGAGCTGGAGGAACAGGAAGGGCAGGACAGCAAGAAGGTGGCGCGGCATGGTGTGCTCCGATAGGTGATGGCCGCCATTCTTGCTTGAAAAGCATGCCGGGTCATCCTGCGGAAAATGACAGGGACAAGGTGGCCAGGATTACAATGCGATGATTCTCAGCCGCAAGGAAGATCATGTCCCTCGCTTCGAAACGCCTGCTGTCCGCGCTGTTTGCCATCGCCTGCAGCATCGGCGCCGGCGCCGCCCATGCCCAGCAACCCGCCACCGTCCGCCTCGACTACACCCACAGCGGCAACACCCTCACCGAGCAATACGCCATCGAACGCGTGCTGATCGAGCCGCTGCCCTGGCCGGGCGATCTGTCCCAACCCTTCGACAACAGCAACCGCGGCAATAACCGCCTGGAAGTGGCGGATGCGAAGACCGGCGACCTGCTGTACTCGCGCGATTTTTCGACCGTGTTCGGCGAATGGAAGACGACCGAGGAAGCGAACAAGCTGAGCCGCGGCTTCCACGAATCGGTGCGCTTTCCGAAGCCGGACCGCCCTGTGCGCGTGCGGATCCTGAAGCGCGACGAGCGCAACGCATTCTCGGTGGCCTGGAGCGTCGAGGTCGATACCGATGCCCAGGAAGTCGTGCGCAGCCAGCCGCCGGCGCCGGCGAAGCCGATGGCCATCCGCGTCAGCGGGCCATCGCCGCAGAAGGTCGACCTGCTGATTCTCGGCGACGGCTACACCCGGAAGGACATGGCGAAGTTCGAAGCGGACGCGAAGCGGCTCTCTCAGCACCTGTTCGAGGTGTCCCCGTTCAAGGAGCGGGCCAACGATTTCAATGTCTGGGCGATGGCGGTGCCGACCCAGGAATCGGGCATCACGCGGCCCTCGACCGGCGTGCACCACGCCTCGGCACTGGGAACGCGCTACGACATCTTCGGCAGCGAGCGGTACGTGCTGACCCTGGACAACCGTGCGCTGCGCGACATCGCCCAGTACGCGCCCTACGAGTTCATCGAGATCCTGGTCAACAACGACACCTATGGCGGCGGCGGCATCTTCGGCCAGTTCAGCACGGCCGCGGCCAGCAACGACTGGGCGAATTACCTGTTCGTACACGAGTTCGGCCACCATTTCGCCGGCCTGGCCGACGAGTACTACACCTCGCCGGTGGCCTACCAGTCTAGCGGCGCGCGCATGGAGCCCTGGGAGCCGAACGCGACCGCGCTGCGCGACCCGGCCAAGCTGAAGTGGAAGAAGCACGTGCAGGCCGGCACGCCGCTGCCGACGCCATGGCCGAAGGAAGAGTACGAAGCGTATTCGCGCGAGTACCAGAAGCGGCGAGCGGCGCTGCGGGCGGCCAACCGTCCGGAATCCGAGATGAGCGCGCTGTTCCGCGAAGACCTGGTGCACACGAAGGAACTGTTCTCGAAGGCGCAGTACCGCAATGCGATCGGCGCCTTCGAGGGCGCGAACTACGAGGCCAGCGGCTATTACCGTCCGGCCATGCAGTGCATCATGTTCGACCGCAGCGAGCAGTTCTGCCCGGTGTGCCAGGACGGGATCAGCGAGATCATCGACTTGTACGCGCGCCCGACCAGATAGTGTGCGTAGGCGAACAGATGGCGGGGACGCTGGCTCCTATGCTCGTTGCTTACTTAAAGCAACGGGAATCATCATGAACAAACTCCTCGCCATCCTCATCGGCAGCCTGCTGGCGGTCTCCGCCCAGGCCCAGGTCAACTCCCAGGCGCAAGCCAAACCCCAGCCGCGCGAGCAGGCCGGCAGCAGCGCCAACACGGCGCCGATCGGCCAGGCGGTGTCGGGCCATAACTCGACCGCGGCCGGCGTCTCCGGCACCGGGCTGCACACCGACGGCAGCGCCACCACCGGCAGCGCGCACGGCGCCACCGGCCTGCAGGCGGCGGGCGTGAACAGCGCCGGCCAGGTCACCGGCAAGAGCACCGCGGTGGTCGGCGTCGATCCGCAGAAGGCGGACAACGTCAACGCCCAGGCAACCAACACCACGGCGCCGAACAGCACCGCGGCGGACGCCAGGGCGTCCGGCGGACGAGGCAAGGCCGGCACCAAGGCGGAGCAGGAAGTCCGCAAGTCGAACACGAAACGGGTCAAGACGCCGCCGGGATCGCGCCTCAAGACCAAGCAGTCGACCGAGGCGGGCCGCGAAAAATACCAGGAAGTTAAGGAAAAGTCGGACCGCAAGGCGGCCAACCGCGCAGCCGGCGGCGATACCGAGAACCGCTGAAAAGTTTTGTCACAACTTTAACAACGCTTCCTCACGCTGCGTGCGCTGGCGAACAGAGTAAGTACAGGCAGAGCGCCTATTCTGGCAACTCGAATTAATAAAAAGTCATGGCGCACCCGCGCTGTCTCACCATATACGGAATAGGAGAATTACCATGAATAAACTGCTCGCTACCCTGATCGCCGGCCTGTTCGCCACCTCGGTGTACGCCCAGACCCAAGCCCAGAGCACCAGCTCGACCGGCGTTCCTGCCACCAGCACCGCCACCGGCATGACCCCGGCCACCGGCACCGCCGTGACCCCGGCCGCAGGCACCACCGTGGTCGGCACCCAGTCGACCGGCACCTCGGGCATGGCTGGCCAGACCGCTGGCTCGACCGGCAACGCCGGTGCCGACAAGGACATCGCCAAGGCCAACCAGAAGGAAGCGAAAGAGATCGCCAAGCAGGACGAAAAGATCTCGAAGGCAACTGCAAAAGCCAACGAGAAAAAGGCCAAGGCCCAGCAAAAGGCCGACAAGAAAATCGCTGACGCCAACGAGAAAGTGACCAAGGCGGATCCGGAAGACAAGGCCAAGGCATCGGCCAAGGCCGAGAAGAAAATCGCCGAAGCCAACGCCGACGCGCACGAGACCATGATCAAGGCCGACGAGAAGGCCCAGAAGAAGATCGTGGACGCCAACGCCGACAAGGCCAAGGCCCAGAACAAGGCTGCTGAGAAGACCGGCAAGGCCATGGCTGAGGCGCATAAGGACGCTGCCAAGTAATTCAGTGGCAGGCGATTGAATGTGAAAACGGACCCGGTTGGGTCCGTTTTCACATCGTCGTTCCCGCGCAGGCGGGAACCCAAGTTCTGAATGGGTGTTGTTAGCGCGTACAACTTTGGTCCCCGCCTTCGCGAGGACGACGTTGACACGCTAGCGCTTATCAGGCCTCGCCCAGCACGCGCATCGCCAGATCCTTCGCCTTCAGCTTCGCCGACAGCGGCTTGCCCTTGCGCGCCCGCTTGCCGAAGTGCGGCTCCAGCCCGACTCCGAACAGCTCCACGGTACGCGGCTTGTCGCCGGCCCAGGTGCCGTTGACGTTCAGGCCTTTCGGGCTGATCGGCTGCGCGGCCAGCAGGCTTTCCTTCGGCTCCAGCTCCATCAGCGTCACGCCGCGGCCGCCGTTGGTCAGCACCTTCATTTCGTCGATGCCGAACACCAGCACGCGGCCCTTTTCGGACAGGCAGGCGATCGCGCCGGCGTTGTCCGCCACCACGCGCGGGGCCAGCGGCACGGCGCCCTCGTCCAGAGTGATGAAGGACTTGCCGCCCTTCAGGCGGGTCGCCATGTCGCCGGCCTTGGCGATGAAGCCGAAGCCGGTGGAAGTCGACAGCAGCAGGCGCGTGTCCGCATTGCCGGCGAAGTAGTACAGGATGCGTCCGCCGCCCGACAGGTCGACCAGGGTCGTGATCGGGACGCCGTCGCCGCGCGCGCCCGGCAGCGCGGCCACCGGCACGGAGTATGCCTTGCCGTTGTCGCCGATGCACAGCAGGTTGTCGACGGTGCGGCATTCGAAGACCTTGCCCAGTGAATCGCCGGCCTTGAAGGTGAACTGCGCCGGATCGTGGCCGATGCCGGTGCGCGCGCGCACCCAGCCCTTCTCGGAGACGATCACGGTGACCGGCTCGTCGATGATCTTCTGTTCGAGCACGGCCTTCTGCGCTTCTTCGATCAGGGTGCGGCGGTCGTCGCCGAATTGTTTCGCGTCGGCTTCGATCTCGCGGATCACCAGGCGCTTCATGCTGGACGTGTTCTCGAGCAGGTCCTCGAGCTTTTCCTTTTCGCCGCGCAGTTCGGCCAGCTCCTGCTGGATCTTGATCGCTTCCAGGCGCGCCAGCTGGCGCAGGCGGATCTCGAGGATGTCCTCGGCCTGGCGCTCCGACAGGCGGAAGCGCTCGATCAGCGCGGCCTTCGGCTCGTCCGAATTGCGGATGATGGCGATGACTTCGTCGATGTTCAGCAGGACCGTCTCGCGGCCTTCCAGGATGTGGATGCGGTCGTTGACCTTGCCGAGCCTGAACTCGGTGCGGCGGCGCACCGTCACGAAGCGGTAGTCGATCCACTCCTGCAGGATCTCGGACAAGCCCTTCTGGCGCGGACGGCCGTCGCCGCCGATCATCACCAGGTTGATCGGCGCCGAACTCTCCAGCGAGGTATGCGCCAGCAGCATCAGCATGAACTCGGCCTGGTCCTGGTTCTTCGACTTCGGCTCGAACACCAGGCGCACCGGGGCCTCGCGGCCCGATTCGTCGCGCACGGCGTCGAGCGAACCGAGGATGGTCTGCTTCAGCGCCAGCTGCTCGGGCAGCAGGGTCTTCTTGTTGGGCTTGAGCTTCGGGTTGGTCAGTTCCTCGATCTCTTCCAGCACGCGCTGCGAGGAGCAGCCCGGCGGCAGTTCGGTGACCACCGCCTGCCACTGGCCGCGCGCCAGTTCTTCGATCTTCCAGCGCGCGCGCACTTTCATCGAGCCGCGGCCGGTGGCGTAGATGTCGGCGATGTTCGAGGCCGGGGTGATGATCTGGGCGCCGCCCGGATAGTCCGGTCCCTGGATCAGCGTCATCAGCTCGGCATGGGTGATTTTCGGATTGCGGATCATCGCCACCGCCGCCGTCGCCACTTCGCGCAGGTTGTGCGAAGGGATCTCGGTGGCCATGCCGACCGCGATGCCGGAGGCGCCGTTCAGCAGCAGCATCGGCAGGCGCGCCGGCAGGGTGCGCGGTTCCTGGACCGAGCCGTCGTAGTTCGGCTGGAAGTCGACCGTGCCCATGTCGATTTCGTCCATCAGCAGGCGCGAGATCGGGGTCAGGCGGGCCTCCGTGTAACGCATCGCCGCGGCGCCGTCGCCGTCGCGCGAGCCGAAGTTGCCCTGGCCGTCGATCAGCGGGTAGCGCAGCGAGAAGTCCTGGGCCATGCGGACCAGGGCGTCGTACACGGACTGGTCGCCGTGCGGGTGCAGTTTACCCAGAACGTCGCCGACCACGGCCGCGGATTTGCGCGGCTTCGCGGTGGGGCCCAGGCCCAGCTCGCTCATCGCGTACAGGATGCGGCGCTGCACCGGCTTCTGGCCGTCGGACACGTCCGGCAGCGCGCGGCCTTTCACGACCGAGACCGCGTAGTCCAGGTAGGCGCGTTCGGCGAAGGTGGAGAGGGTGAGCGTTTCGGCGTCGTCGCCGCTGCCGCTGCCGCCATCGCCGGGCGGCGTCGTTTGTTCAAAAAGGCTTGCTTGGGTCATTTTGTTTGTTCGTTTCGTTCGGCGTTCGTGCGTGGGCGGAGGCCGCCCACCCTACGTAGGGCGGGCACCCTGTGCCCGCGTCACGTGCGTATCAAATATCCGCTTCGGTTTCGTTACCGTGCTCTTCCAGCCACGCGCGGCGGGCGGCGGCTTCGCCTTTACCCATCAGCATGTTGAAGCGCGCCGACGATTCGGCCAGGTTGTAATCGCCGAAGGCCACCGGCAGCAGGCGGCGGGTGTCCGGGTTCATCGTGGTTTCCCACAGCTGTTCGGCGTTCATCTCGCCCAGGCCCTTGAAGCGGGAGATGCCCCACACGCCTTCCTTCAGGCCTTCCTTTTTCAGCTTGTCCTCGATCGCCAGCAGTTCGCCGCCGTCCAGCGCGTACAGCTTCTGGATCGGCTTCTTGCCGCGCGCCGGCACGTCGACGCGGAACAAAGGCGGACGGGCGATGCAGACGTGGCCGTTGCGGAACAGGGCCGGAAAATGTTTAAAGAACAAAGTGAGCAGCAGTACCTGAATATGGGAGCCGTCGACGTCCGCATCGGAGAGGATGCAGATCTTCCCGTAGCGCAGGCCGGACAGGTCGGGATTGTCGTCCGCGCCGTGCGGATCGACGCCGATCGCCACCGCGATGTCGTGGATTTCGTTGTTGGCGAACAGGCGGTCACGGTCGGTTTCCCAGGTGTTCAGCACCTTGCCGCGCAGCGGCAGGATGGCCTGGAATTCCTTGTCGCGGCCCATCTTCGCGGAACCGCCCGCCGAGTCGCCCTCGACCAGGAACAGTTCGTTGCGGGTGATGTCGGTCGATTCGCAATCGGTGAGTTTGCCCGGCAGGACGGCCACGCCCGAGGACTTCTTCTTCTCGACCTTCTGCAGCGAGCGCAGGCGGCTTTGCGCCTGCTTGATCACCAGCTCGGCCAGCTTCTTGCCGTAGTCGACGTGCTGGTTCAGCCACAGTTCGAGCGGCGGCTTGGTAAACGTCGAGACCAGCTTCACGGCGTCGCGCGAGTTCAGGCGCTCCTTGGTCTGGCCCTGGAACTGCGGGTCCAGCACCTTTGCCGACAGCACGAACGAGACGCGCGCGAACACGTCTTCCGGCAGCAGCTTGACGCCCTTGGGCAGCAGCGAGTGCATCTCGACGAAGTTCTTCACGGCGCCGAACAGGCCGTCGCGCAGGCCGGATTCGTGGGTGCCGCCGCTGACCGTCGGGATCAGGTTGACGTAGGATTCGCGCACCACGGCGCCTTCCTCGGTCCAGGCCACGACCCAGGCCGCGCCTTCGCCTTCGGCAAAGCCTTCATCGCCTGCGGCGGCATATTGCGCGCCTTCGAACAGCGGGATCACGGTCTGGCCCTGGCCCACGGTCTGGGCCAGCGCTTCGGTCAGGTAGCCGCGCAGGCCTTCGTCGTAGCGCCAGGTTTGCACGTCGCCGGTCTTGCCGTTGGTGAGCGTGACGGTCACGCCCGGCAGCAGCACGGCTTTCGAGCGCAGCAGGCGCTGCAGCTCGGTCATCGGGATGTTGGGCGAGTCGAAGTATTTCCCGTCTGGCCAGGCGGTGACGCGGGTGCCGTTCTTCTTGCCGCCGCGCTCGGGTGGAGCGGAGCTCAGGGGCTCGACCACGTCGCCGGCTTCGAAGGCCAGGTGGTGCACGCCGTTGCCCTGGTCATCCTTGCGCCAGACGGTGATCTCCAGGCGCTTCGACAGCGCGTTGGTGACCGACACGCCGACGCCGTGCAGGCCGCCCGAGAAGGCATAGGCGCCGCCCGAACCCTTGTCGAACTTGCCGCCCGCATGCAGGCGCGTAAACACGATCTCGACGGTCGAGACGCCTTCCTCGGGGTGGATGCCGACCGGGATGCCGCGGCCGTCGTCTTCGACCGTGATCGAGCCGTCCGGGTTCATCGTCACGGCGATGTTCTTGCAGTGGCCGCCGAGCGCCTCGTCCGAGGCGTTGTCGATCACTTCCTGGATGATGTGCAGCGGGTTTTCGGTGCGCGTGTACATGCCCGGGCGCTGCTTGACGGGCTCCAGTCCCTTGAGGACCCGGATGGATGATTCGCTGTAGTCGGTTGCGGTTTTCTTGGTGGCCATGCTGAATTTGTGTAATCGAATGCCTGCGCATTCTATCTTGTCGCGCGGCAATAAGGACGCACAGCGACGTGGCAAAAGGCGCCAGTGTCGGTGCTTACGCGCGTTTTGGGAAGAGTGGCTGGCGCAACACTGTATGGAAATACAGTATTTTTGCCTGTCGTGCGGAAGTTTGCAAGCACTGAATCGTCAGAATCTGCAGAATGTGCCAATGCGGCGAATCGTGCGCGCCTATGGCAGGGCTATAGTTATTTCATGGCAGAGGACAATGAAAATCATGAAACTGCCGGCCCGCCGCGCGTGCCGGACCGGCGCGCCACCGGGGGCGGCTCGCGCTACCTGCGGCAGGGCGACACCCCCCTGAACCTGGCCGGCCGCGTGCTGCGTTCGCGCTGGCGCGCCCTCAGCGACCGCTTCAGCCGCGACTTCATGCGGCGCACGCTGCGCATCGGGGTCTCGGCCCGCATCTTCCATCCGGAGCCCGGCTCGACCGGCCTGCGCAGCAAGAACCTGCAATACCTCGAGGAGTCGATCGCGCAATGGGTGATGTCGCGCGACGTGCTGGTCTTCATGGTGCCGACCGTGAACACCGGCGGCCTGCTGCATCCCTCCAACATCACCATGCGCCATTACGCACGCCACCTGGACGGGCTGGTGCTGCAGGGCGGGGCGGACGTCTCGCCGATGACCTATGCGGAAGCGCCCACGCGCCCCGAATGGAACGGCGACCGCGCGCGCGACGTGTACGAGCTGGAACTGCTGCACGAATTCGTCGACGCCGGCAAGCCGGTGCTGGGCATCTGCCGCGGTTGCCAGCTGATCAACGTCGCCTTCGGCGGCACCCTCTACCAGGACGTGGCCACCAACGTGCCCGAGGCCCAGGCCCACGTCCACGAAGACTACGACGCCCACCGCCACGCCATCGTGTTTCCGCAAGGTTCTTCGCTCGGGAAGATGTTCCCGGACCAGAAGCGCCCGATCGTGAACTCCATCCACCACCAGGCCGTCAAGGACCTGGGGCGCGACATCCACGTCGAGGCGATGTCGGACCCGGATGGGATCATCGAAGCGATCCGCTACCAAAGGGCGCCGTTCGTGATGGGGCTGCAGTGGCATCCGGAGTTCCACCGGGCGAAGGGGACGGAGCTGCTGGATTGTACGCCGGTGCTGGATGAATTCCTGCGGGCGGCGCGCGAGACGCGGCTTTAGGGCTGCTGCCCGGCCAGCTTCAGGCGTACCTCGAACTGGCTGCCATGGCCGCCGCTGCTGGCGCTCACGCTCCCGCCATGCGCCTCGACCAGGCTTTTTACCAGCGCCAGGCCCAGTCCGAGTCCGCTATTCTTGCTGTCCGATGAGCGTTCCGCCTGGGTGTACAAATCGAAGAGATGGGGCATCAGGTCCGGCGGAATGCCAATGCCGTTGTCGGACACGCGCATCAGCAGCCAGCCGTCGTCCGACTGCATGCTCAGCTCGATCCTGCCGCCATCGGGCGTATAGCGGATGGCATTGCCGAGCAGGTTGGCGACGATCTGGACCAGGCGCGTACGGTCGCCCTCGACGGTCCAATCCTGCAAGGCATCCGGCTGGCTGACGGTATGTCCCTTGGCACGCGCCGCCGGCGCGTGCTGCTCGAACGCCGCGTCGACCACCTCGCGCATGCCCACCGGGGCGCGGCTGATCGACACCAGGCCGCGGCTGACACGCGAGACGTCCAGCAAGTCCTCGACCATGCGGCTCATGTGGCCGGTCTGGCGCTTGATGAGCTGGCCGAGCCTGACGCCCTGGCTGGGGTTGTCGGGACTGCTTTCGAGCAAGTGCGCCGCCATCGATACCGCCGAGAGCGGGCTGCGCAATTCATGGCTGAGAATGGAAAGGAACTCGTCCTTGCGGCGGTCGGCCGATACCAGCGACTGCGCCTTTTCGTTCAGGAGCACGTTCAAGGCCTCGACCTGGCGATTGGTGGCTTCGAGGCGGGCGGACATTTCCAGCAGTTCGGCCTGCTTGGCCTGCAAGGCAGCCAGCGCGTCGGTCAGCTCGCGGTTCTGCTGATGGGCTTCCGACAGCGCGACATTGCTCGGCAACTCCCCCAGCTGCGACAAGGCCGTGTCGATGGCGCCCGCATCCAGCACCGGCGCCTGGGCCGCAAAGGCTTTTACCAGCACGATATGGGTGCCGTGGCTGCCGCTGTCGATATCGCAACGGTCCATCAGGCGGCGCGCGGCCGGGATGCCGCCGCTTTTGACACCATGCGAGGCGCCGTCTTCCCCCAGGATGCGGTCGAGCGTGGCAATGCCTGCGCCCTGGTCGTCGATGGTGACCACCAGCGCCTGGCGCGAACCCAGGCGCCCGATGAAGAAACGCACCTTGCCCCCGGCAGCGTAGACCAGGGCATTCCTGGCAAGTTCGGACACCGCGGTGGCGATACGTGTCTGCTCGTGATGGCCGAAGGCGCACAAGTTCGTGATCTGGCGTGCGCGCAAGCGCGAAGCAATGACGTCGAGTTCACTGCGGACACTTACCGTCAGCAGATGATGGAGTGGAGCGAACTCTAAGGGGAAAGGCTCAGGCATTTCCGGCATTATCCGCTACGGCAGCCAGAAAGTGTCAGAAACTTGCCGCACCTCATATCGCAAGAGTGCTATAGTCGATCGGTTATGCACCCCGAAACCGATGCCTCCTTGGTCGGCTTATAAGTATCGAGCTGGACCCGACAAGGAGCAACAATGACCGACACAAGCTATTTCCCCGCGATCGCCGAACTGGTTCAGGAGCACCGCGGCGCCATCCGGGCGGAGTGGGAAGCGCAACTCGACAAGGGCGTGCTCGGCAGCAGGCGAGTCAGAAAAGAAGAGCAGCGCAGCCAATGCGATGATTTTCTTGGCGCATTCGCAGCCGCCCTGCGCGACGACAGCGCCGGCGACATCGACAGCCGAGGCTGGAGCGGCATGCGCGTCGTCCTGGACGACGTGTCGTCCTCGCGTGCAAAAGCAGGCTCCACGCCCAGCGAAACCGCCACCTTCGTGTTCTCGGTCAAGCAGCCGATCTTTGCCGTCCTGCGCGCCGGCTTCGCGGACCGGCCTGCCGTGCTGGCGGCCGCATTCTGGGCGCTCAGCCAGATGCTGGACAAGCTCGGCCTCTACACGGTCGAAGTATTCCAGCGCGGCCGCGACCAGATCGTCGTGCGCCAGCAGCAGGAACTGCTCGAGCTTTCCACGCCGGTCATCCAGTTGTGGGACGGCGTGCTGGCCCTGCCGCTCATCGGCACCCTCGACAGCATGCGGGCGCAGGTCGTGATGGAAAACGTCCTCCAGAAAATCGTCGATTCCGGGGCCACGATCGCGATCATCGACATCACCGGCGTGCCGACCGTCGATACCCTGGTTGCGCAGCATCTCATGAAGACCATCGCCGCCGCGCGCCTGATGGGCGCCGACTGCATCATCAGCGGGATCCGCCCGCAGATCGCCCAGACCATCGTCCATCTCGGGGTCGACCTGCAGAACGTGACGACCAAGGCCACCCTGGCCGATGCTTTCCTGGTTGCGCTCGAGCGAACCGGAACGATGGGCATCGCCAGGACGTCCTGATTCCGCTTGCACAGGCGGCAAACTGCCTTCATAATCTAAATGAGAATCATTCTCATGAAGATAAGGAGGCGCCATGGACGACGATTACCTGGACGACACCCCCGTAGCCGGCACGCCGGGCACCCGCCACGCACTGCTGGTCGCGGCCCTGCTGCACCTGATGTCCCAATACACGCTGCGCAGCACGCAGCGCTCCGGCGCGACAGGGGACGACCAAGGCCCCTGCGTGAAACTAGCCGCCGTGATCGAACGCCACCTCGACGCCCTGGCGCGCCTGCCGGACGCCGAACCGGTGCTGCGCGCCACCTGCGAGCAGCTGCGTGTGAAATGGGAAGACCTGGTCGACAGCCGCATGCCGGTCCCTGGCAAGCGGCCGCTGTTGTCGCGCATTTTGCGTCCTGGCGCGTTCAAGGCGCCGGCGCTGGCGCCTTGAGGCGGAAAGGCGTCAGCCCAGCCAGGCGCGCAAGGCAGCCTCGCCGTCGGGCGTAAAAGCCAGCACGCGCGAGTCCGGCACGCGCCTGGCCCAGCCCAGTTGCTGGAAGCGGTCGAGGAGTAGCGTGCCGAGCTGGCCGGCCAGGTGGCCGCATCATCCCGCGCCTGGGCGGCCGCCTGCTCGGCTACTTCCTGCCCCACGAGGGCACGAACTACGAGGCCTGGGGCCTGGTCGGTTTCGACAGCCTGGCCGCCTACGAAGCCTATCGCGCACGCCTGAAGCGCGATGAGGAGGCGCGCGCCAACTTCGCCTTCGCGCAAGAGCAGCGCTTCATCCTGCGCGAGGAACGAAGCTTTACCGAACTGGTCGAAGGGACTTTCCAGCCGGAGCCGCTGCGATGATGGCCGTGATCTTCGAAGTCGAGCCGGATCCGGCGCACCGTCAGGAATACCTCGATACGGCGGCCGCGCTGCGCGCCGAACTGGAAGGCATGGACGGCTTCATCTCGGTGGAGCGCTTCGAATCCCTGAGCCGGCCGGGCAGGCTGCTGTCGCTCTCGTTCTGGCGCGACGAAGAAGCCGTCAAGAACTGGCGTAACCTGGCCCCGCACCGCGAAGCGCAGGTGCGCGGCCGGCAGGGCGTGTTCCGCGATTACCGGCTGCGCGTGGCGGAGGTGCTGCGCGATTATGGTTTGCGCGAGCGGAACGAAACGCCGGCGGACGCCCCGCGTTTGCGCACCGATCCTTGACCATCAATCCCTGATCTCGGCCTCGACCAGTTTCGTCAGCAGCTCAAGCGACTCCTGCCAGCCCAGGTAGCAGGCCTCCGCCGGAATCGCGGCTGGAATGCCTTCCTGCCTGATCTTGACCTCCACTCCGCAGAACACCTCACGCAGCGTCACCGTGGTCTGCATGCGGCCGGGCAGGTTCGGGTCGTCGAATTCGGCGGAGTAGCGCAGGCGCTGGCCCGGTTCCAGTTCCAGGTATTCGCCGCCGAAGGCATGGCCATGGCCGGTGGTGAAATTGGTAAAGGACATGCGGTAGCGGCCGCCGACCCGGACGTCCATCTCGTGGACGGTGCCGATGAAGCCGTGCGGCGGCAGCCACTTGGCGAAGGCGCCGGCGGTGGTGAAGGCGCGGTAGACGCGGTCGGCGTTCGATTTCAGGACGCGATGCAGTTCGACGCTATTCGTGGACATGGTGTGCTCCTTATCGTTGGTGGCAGAGGATATTCCTCTGGTAGTACGACGAACGGGGTGCGGCAGAATCGACATGCTAGAGTAATCGCATGTCACCCTCCCGACAATATCCAGTCACGCCGGACGGCCGCTACTTCGTGGTCGACGGCCGCCTGTGGCGCACCACCAATCCCGCGCTCGCCCCCGAAGTAAAGCAGGCAATGGTCGACAAACTGATGAAGGCGCGCCGCCAGGTCGGCATCGCGAAGAAGGCCGGCGACGCGGAAGCGGAGCGCCAGGCCCGCGCCGCGGTCGATGAGGCCAAGCGCGGGCTGGGCGAGCGCGGTCCGGTGTGGTGGAACGATGGCGCACCGGACTTCAACCGGCGCCTCGCCGCCAACACGCCTTATGCCGATTGGTACGCGTCTCTGCCTTGAAGCTATTTTTTTTATCCGCGCGGTATTCCTATAGTAAGCGGTGTAAATACGATTGATTTCGGCTTGCCATCGCCGATACTTCAGCGCTTATAACCCGCGTCCAGGCGGCGCTGATGCAGTAGCGATTTCTTCGATTCAATGTGCGCTTCCGTACAGAGCGGCGCAGGTCTTCATCAAATACTTACTTAATCATTTAATCTCAGGTAAGTATGCCGCCAATGTCAGGAACGCAAGCAGATCAGACGGCCGCCGAGCGCAGCGCACTTGAAAAGCTGCCGAAGTGGCTGATCTGCGTTCCGCTGGCGGTACAGTGGTTCTGGCTCGGACTGCGGCATGGCGGATTGACCTTGCCCTCCGCGGCCAATCCCAACATCACCGCCGGCGGGCTCGTCGGCGAGGGCAAGATCGAGTACTTCGAGCAGATGGGGCCGCTCGGGCGCGCCGCCACCGCGCCCTATCTCGGGCTGCGTGTCGTCGGCGGCCTGACCGAGGCCGGCATGGCGTCCGCCCTTGCAAATGCGGGCATCGCATTTCCTCTGGTCGCAAAACCGGACCTCGGCCTGTGCGGCTACGGCGTGCGCAAGCTGGCGGACATGAATGCGCTGCGCAACTATATGGCCGGCTTTCCCGCAGGCGAGGTGCTGGTTCTCCAGGCCTATCTGCCGCAGGAACATGAAGCCGGCCTGTTTTATGCGCGCGATCCGCACAGCGGCGCCGGACGCCTGATTGGTTTGACACTGCGCCATTACCCACGGGTCAAAGGCGATGGCCATGCCACCCTGGGTGCGCTGATACGCCGCGACCGCCGCCTGCAACGTCTTCTGCGTTCGCAAGCCCATCGCTGCCCGCTCGACCTCGACAGCGTTCCGGCCGCCGGCCAAACCGTGCGCCTGGCAACGATCGGCTCGACCCGCGTCGGCGGCCTGTACCGCGACGGCGCGGCGCTGATCACCGATGCGCTGGCGGCGGCGATCGACAGCATCGCACGCGAAATGCCGGACTTTCATTTCGGCCGCTTCGACGTCCGCTTCGACGACCTCGCCGAACTGCAGGCCGGGCGCGGCTTTTCCATCATGGAAGTCAACGGCGCCGGCTCGGAAGCGATCCAGGCCTGGGACCCCGGCACCGGCCTGCTTGCGGGCCTGCGCATGATCTTCGCCAAGCAGCGGCTGCTGTTCGAGATCGGCGCCGCCAACCGCAAGCGCGGCGCACGGCCCATCGGACTCGCCGAATTGATCCGGCTGAATGCCAGGCAAAACCGCCTGATCGACCTTTATCCTTCTTCGAATTGAGCCCTGCGTGGACCTTTCATTTCTAGCGCCGGCAAGCCAGAGCCCGGCCATCTCCCCGCCGGTGCGCAGCGCCTGGCAATTCGCCACCAGCTGGGCCGGCGACGAGGCCGAGGTGCGCGCGGCCCAGCGCCTGCGCCACGCCATCTTCGCCGGCGAAATGGGCGCCCGGCTGGCGCCGCCGCCCGGTACGCCTGCGGGCTGCGATGCCGACCGCTTCGACGACTATTGCGATCATTTGCTGGTGCATGTGATCGATCCCGACGACATGCTGGCGCCGCAGCTGGTCGGCACCTATCGTGTGCTGAACCCCGATGGCGCGCGGCGCGCAGGCGGCTACTATTCGGACAGCGAATTCGATCTCGCGCCGCTTCGTGCCCTGGCGCCGACGGCGGTTGAACTGGGGCGCGCCTGCGTCGACGCCGAGTGGCGTTCGGGCGGCGTGATCATGGCGCTGTGGAGCGCGCTGGGCGCCTACATGCTGGAACACGGGCTCGACACCATGTTCGGCTGCGCCAGCATCGGCGTCGCCGACGGCGGCATGCAGGCGCGCCGGGTCTGGAACAAGGTCAGCGAGGCATACCTCGCCGCGCCCGAGTGGCAGCTCCTCCCTCGCCAGCCGCTGCCGCTGGACGGCGAGACAGGCGGCGCGATCGGCATGCGCGATCTGCCGCCGCTGATCAAGGGCTATCTGCGCTGCGGCGCCAGGGTGCTCGGCCCGCCCTCGCTCGATCCGCGTTTCAACACCGCGGACCTGCCGGTCATGCTGCGCCTTGCCGACCTGCCGGCCCGCTACAGGAAGCAGTTCCTGGAAGGGCAATGAGCGAGCCGTCCCCGCCGCATGCCGCCACCATGCGCGCACTGGCCGGGAGCCAGCTGCTCACCGCGCTTGCCGACAATGCGCTCCTGATCGTCGCCCTGGCGCTGCTGGCCGAGCGCGGCGCGCGCGCCTGGATGGATCCCTCTTTACGGATTTCGCTGTACCTGTCGTATGTGCTGCTGGCGCCGTTCGCCGGCGCGCGCGCGGACGCGCTGCCGAAAGGCCGCCTGATCGCCCTGGTCAACCTGGTCAAGCTGGGCGGCTGCGGCTTGCTCGCCGCGGGCGCCCACCCGCTGCTGGCCTTCGGCGTCATCGGACTGGCCGGCGTGTATTACGGTCCGGCCAAATACGGCATCCTTGCGGAACTGATCCCGGCCGCGCAGCTGGTCCAGGCCAATGCCTGGATCGAAATCGCCACCGTCGCCGCGATGCTGGGCGGGCCCTTGCTCGGCGGCGTCCTGCTGGGCGCGCCCTTGTGGATGGAAAGCCTGCATACCGTGCCGCGCCAGGCCAGCGTGGCGATCGGCGTCCTGTGCGTACTGGCGGCCTTGTGCGCCACCGCCATTCCGCCCACCAGGCATGGCGCGGTCGCGCGTGCGCGTCCCTTGCGGCGATTCCGCCGCCAGCTGGCGGCGCTGTGGCGCGATCCGCAAGGGCAGGTATCGATCGCGGTCACCACGCTGTTCTGGGCCGTCGCCGCCGTGTTGCAGTTCCTGGTGATCCGGTGGGCCGAGACCGTGTTGAAGCTGCCCCTGGGCGGCGCCGCGGTCCTGCTGTGCTGCCTGGCTGCCGGCGTGGTCGCCGGTTCGCTGCTGGCGGCGCGCTTCGTCAACGCGGGCGAAGCGCTGCGGGTCCTGCCCGCCGGCATGGCGCTCGGCCTGGCCATCGTTCTCACCGGCCAGGTGACCGGGCTGCGCGCCGCCTGCTGCGCGCTGTGCGCGACCGGCATCGTTGGCGGCATCCTGATGGTGCCGATGAACGCCTTGCTGCAGCAGCGAGGCGCCGCGCTGATGAAGCCCGGCGCCTCGATCGCGGTGCAGGCCTTCAGCGAAAACCTGGCCTCGCTGGTGCTGCTGGCGGTGTACGGCGCGCTGCTGGCGGGCAGGGTGCCGGTCGTGACGATCGTGATCGCCTTCGGGCTGCTGGTGATCGCGGCCATGCTGCTGCTCCAGGGGCATCGGCGTATCCAACATGAATTTTGAATGGGAATCGAATATGTCCTCGACATCGACATCGGCGCCGGGCGCGCCGGGCGCGCTCATCGCGATCGGCCAGGCGCTCAAGTCCGCAGGCTACCGCTTCACGACCGTCACGCCGCTGACGCACCAGCGCGTCAATGCCCGCCATGAAGCGACGGGGAAGGCCGGCCTGTGCGACGTTTTCGGCTGGAGCCGGCCGTTCGCGCGGGAGGCGGTGGCCCCGGACCTGCTCGCGCTGATGCGGGAGGCCGGCGTGCTGGCCGACGAGGGCGGCGGCTTGCGAGCCATGGTCCGGGCCTCGACCCTGGGAGATCTGGTGGTTTTCCATTCGGCCTACCCGACCACGCACGACGACGCCGTCTTTTTCGGCCCCGATACCTACCGTTTCGTCGCCGCCATCGAGCGCAGCTTGCCGATGCTGGCGGCGCCACCGTCGCGTGTCGCCGACGTCGGTTGCGGCGCCGGCCCGGCCGCGATTGCCATCGCACGGCGCTACCCGGACGCGGAAGTGCTTGCGCTCGACATCAACGAAGCCGCGCTGGCGCTGACGCGGGTGAACGCCGGCCTGGCCGGCGCCGCCAACGTCAGCGCCCACCACAGCGACCTGTTCGACAGCGTCGGCGGCGATTTCGACCTGATCGTCTCGAACCCGCCCTATCTGCTCGATGCGGACAAGCGCGCCTACCGGCATGGCGGCGGCCGGCGCGGCGCCGGCTTGTCGCTGGCGATCGTCGCGGCGGCGCTGTCGCGCCTGCGTCCTGGCGGCGCCCTGCTCTTGTATACCGGGGTGGCCATCGCCGGCCAGCAGGACGAGTTCCTGGCGGAGATCGCGCCCCTGCTCGACCGCCATTGTTCGGCATGGCGCTACGAGGAGCTCGATCCCGACGTGTTCGGCGAAGAAGTCGGGGCGCCGGGCTATGAAGACGTCGACCGGATCGCCGCGGTCTGGCTGCATGCGACCAGGAGCACGGCATGACACTGCGGGTGGCCGCGCGCCTGCTACGGGTCCTGGCGCACCTGCTGCTGGGGCTGGGCATTTGCGCGCTGCTGTTTCCCTGGCTGGGGCGAGAGCGGCGCATGCGCCGGATTCGCCGCTGGTCGATGCAGCTGCTGCGCATCTTCGGCGTGCGCGCGGCGCTGGCGGACGGCGCCGGCGCGGGCCGGGGCCTGTGGGTCGCGAACCACGTGTCCTGGATCGACATCTTCGTGATCAACGCACTGTTCCCGTCGCGCTTCGTGGCCAAGTCGGAAGTCAGGCGCTGGCCGCTGGTCGGGCCCCTGTGCGCATGGGCCGGCACGATTTTCATCCAGCGCGCCAACCCGCGCGACCTGCGCCAGACGATGGCCGTCATGGTTGCCGCATTGCGCGATGGCGAGCGCGTCGTGGTGTTCCCGGAAGGGACCTCGGCTGCCCAGGGGCGCGTGCTGCCGTTTCGCGCCAACCTGTTCGAAGCGGCGATCGAAGCGGGCGTCCCGGTGCAGCCGGTATCGATCAGGTATCTCGACCCCGAAGGGCGCTTCCACGGCGCGGTCGAGTACATCGGGACCACCTCGCTGCTCGAGAGCATGGTCGCGATCCTGTCGGGAGGACCGGTTCACGCGCGCCTGGCTGTCCTGCCCGCGTTCGAGGCGGGCGGCGCCGATCGGCGGACCCTGGCGCAATCTGCGCACCGCGCGGTCGCGGACGAGCTGGCGCTGCCGTCTAGCGCATCCGCCGCTCGCCCCTGAAGCGCTGGATCGCCGCATTCACCATGCCTTCGCAGCTGCCCTGGCGCGCGTACTGCATGCGCAGCCAGGCGGCGTCGCTGCCGCCGGACGCCGCCTCGGCCAGGTGCAGCAGCGCCTCGACGCTGCCCAGCGCCTGGGCGTGCGGCTCCATCAGGTCGAGGGTGGCGAGGATGTCCTCGCGCAGCGGCAGCTGTTCGTAGGTCTTCGGATGCGTGATCACGCCGTCGAGGCCGAAACGGGCGGCCTGGAAGCGGTTGTAGTTGTAGACGAGATAATCATCCTCTACCGGTGGCGCATCGCGACGTTCCAGCAGGTGCCGGCAGATCGCCTGCAGGTAGGCCGCCAGCGCCGCCGCCCGTTCCACCGTCAGCGGGGTGTCGCACACCCGCAGCTCGATGGTGCCGTACTCCGGCTTGGGGCGCAGGTCCCAGTAAAAATCCTTCATGCTCTTGATGATGCGGGTGCGCTCCATCTTGGCGAAATACACATTGGCGAACTCGTCCCAGTCCAGCACGAAGGGCGCGCGGCCGCTCAGCGGGAAAGCGCTGACGGAATTCAGGCGCGCCGAGTCGAAGCCGGAGTCGTGGCCCTGCACGAAGGGCGAGGAGCTTGAGAGCGCGATGAAGTGCGGGATGTAGCGCGACAGCGCGTGCAGCAGGTAGAGGGCGTCGTCGCCGTGGGCGCAGCCGATGTGCACGTGCTGGCCGAACACCGTGAACTGCTTGGCCAGGTAGCCGTACAGGGTCGACAGTTCCTGGTAGCGCGGCTTGGAGGAGATGCGCTGCTCGGACCAGTGCTGGAAGGGGTGGGTGCCGCCGCCGGCGATGCCGATGTTGAGCATGTCGCCGGCCGCGACCAGGGTGTCGCGGATTTCCAGCAGCTCGGCCAGCAGCGGGCGGTAGCGGGTCTGCACGCTCGAGTTAATCTCGATCATGCTCTCGGTGATCTCCGGCGTCACGTTGCCGGGGAAGGGCTTGCGCTTCAGGAGGTGCATCAGGTCCGGGCTGGCCGGGGTCAGGTCGAGATCCGACAGGCTGACCAGCTGCAATTCGAGCTCGACGCCGAAGCTCAGGGTATCGGAGGTGGCGAAGGCTTCAAGCGGCATGGCGCGGCTCCGGGGCTTCGCGTGCCCACACCAGGGCGCGCTGCAGGATGATGGGCCCGAACAATTCGAGCAGCATGGTCACCGCGGCGATCGCGCGCAGCTCGTCGACCACCTGCACGCCGGCGTGGCGCGCATGCTCGAGCAGCAGGATCACGAACACCGACAGCGGCGCCAGCGCGACCCCGGTCAGCGCGCCCTTGCGCCAGGAGATGCCGGCCAGGTGCGCGAAGGCCATCACGCCGAGCAGCTTGGTCAGCAGGCGCGCCAGCACCAGCGCCACCGCCATGGCGCCGCCGGCCAGGATCTTCTGCCAGTCCAGGGTGGACGCGGCGAACACGAACAGCACCACGGTCAGCAGCTCGCCGAGGGCGCCGAAGTTGCGCTGCGCCTGGCTGAAGGCGATGCGGCGGTGGCGCGCCATCAGGCCGAAGGCGAGTGTGGCGACCACCGGCGACAGGCCCAGCGTATAGGTGACCGAGACCAGCAGGATCACCGCCAGCGCAAAGGCGACGGTGGCGTCCTGGGCCGGCTTGCCGAGCACGCGCAGCACCGCCGGCACGACCAGGCCGAACACGACGCCGGAAAACGCGGAGACGGCCAGCACCACCAGGCTGTTCCAGAGCGCATCGCCGAGGTCCTCGGAGGTGCGGAAGATCCACAGACCGACGCTGACGTTGAAGGCGAATACCGCCAGCACGCAGTTCAGCGCGCACAGGTGCAGGGCGCGCTCCGTCACCTGGCCCGAGCTCTTCTGTTCGTTGATCACGCGGACCACCGTGGCCGGGGAGGTCGCCATCGAGAGCGAAGCCAGCATCTGGGCGTTGATCACGGCCACGCCGAAGGCCCTGGCGATGTAGTACACGGTCACGAAAGTGAGCAGGGCCTCGGCCAGGCCGGACACGCCGATCCAGGGATTGGTGCGCAGCCAGCGCAGGTTGATGCGGTAGCCGAGCTCGAACAGGATCAGGCCGAAGGCGACGTCGGCCAGCAGCAGCGCGGTGCCGGGCTCGGGCGAGGGCAGCACGCCCAGCTGGGGCGCGGCCAGCAGGAAGCCGACCAGGCCGTAAAAGCTGATACGCGGCAGGCCGGTCCAGCGCTGGCCGAATTCGCCGGCCAGCCAGGCCAGCGTGATCGCGACCGGCCAGGACAGACTGCCCAGGATCGCCAACAAATCCGGCATGCAGGTTCCTTTTGTCAAAATGGCATGATGTACGCGCCGATTCTACAAGAGCCGTCCGCGCGCACGATTGCGTGTAGGAAGACTGGAAGAGCGGGGCATCCGCGCTGCGATAAAATGGCGGGATGAACCAAACGCCCCATATCGAAACGCCGCCGCCCCAGACCGGCGCCCGCGCCCCCATCCGTCTTGGCTCCCAGGTGCTGACCTGCCTGGTGTTCTGCCTGATCGCCGCCCCCATCATCTGGTTCACCCGGCCGGAGCCGCTGACGATCTTCAGCCGTCCCGCCGGGCCGCTGACCCAGCTGCTGGTCGGCCAGGTGCTGGCCTTGATCGCGGCGCTGGTCTCCTGGCTGCTGTTCAAGCTGACGGCCAGCTCGGCTTCCAGCGCCAGGACCGTCGAAAGCTACGCGCGCCTGGACCTGCGCGGCCTGAATCCGCTGTGGATCAGCATCGCCGCCGCCATCGGCGAAGAGGTGCTGTTCCGAGCGGCGCTGCAGCCGCTATTGGGCGTGTGGATCGTCTCGCTGCTGTTCCTGCTGACGCACGTGCCGGTGTACCGCTTCCGCAAGCTGGACGGCGCCGCGATCGCGCAGGCCGCCAGCGTGTTTGCCGGCAGCGTGGTGCTGGGCTTCGTGTTCGAGTATGTGGGATTGATTGCTTCGATCCTGGTGCATGCGTGGATCGATATCGTGGGTTTGTTGATCGTGCGGCACGCGATCCAGACGCGCGCGTAATCCTGGGCACGGGGTGAACACCCTACTTGCTTAATAAGCTCATCGCGCGTTCCAACCCGTCTATCGTCACCGGAAACATCCGGTTATTCATGATCTGCCGGATCACGGCAATCGACTGCCGGTACTGCCACAAACTCTCCGGCTCCGGATTCAGCCAGGCGAACTTCGGGAAGGCGTGGCAGAAGCGCGCCAGCCATTCGGCGCCGGCTTCTTCGTTGTTGTACTCGACCGAGCCGCCCGGGGCCAGCACTTCGTAGGGGCTCATGGTGGCGTCGCCGACGAAGATCACGCGGGTGTCGGGCGGGTATTTGCGCAGCACGTCCCAGGTCGGGAAGCGCTCGGAGCTGCGGCGGCGGTTGTTCTTCCACAGGTAGTCGTAGACGCAGTTGTGGAAGTAGAAGAACTCCATGTTCTTGAATTCGGTCTTCGCCGCCGAGAACAGTTCCTCGGTGCGTTCGATGTGGTCGTCCATGGTGCCGCCGACGTCCAGCAGCATCAGCACCTTGATGCGGTTCTTTCGCTCCGGCTGCATCCTGATGTCCAGCCAGCCGGCGTTGTTGGCGGTCGAGCGGATGGTGTCGTCCAGCGCCAGTTCCTCGGCCGCCCCGGTGCGGGCGAAACGGCGCAGGCGGCGCAGCGCCACCTTGATGTTGCGGACGCCCAGTTCGCGCTCGCCGTCGTAGTCCTTGTATTCGCGCTGTTCCCAGACCTTGACCGCGGTGCGGTTCCTGCTCTTGCCGCCGATGCGGATGCCTTCCGGATTGGCGCCGCCATTCCCGAAGGGCGAGGTGCCGCCGGTGCCGATCCACTTGCTGCCGCCTTCATGGCGTTCTTTCTGCTCCTTCAGCAGCTCGGCCAGGCGCGACATCAGCTTGTCGTAGCCCAGCTTCTGCAGCTCGGCCTTCTGCTCGGGCGTCAGCTCGCGCTCCAGGCGCTGGATCAGCCAGTCGAGCGGGATGTCCGCCTTGGCGTCGAACACCGCCTCGATGCCCTTGAAGTAGAGCCCGAAGGCCTTGTCGAACTTGTCGAAGTGGGCTTCGTCCTTCACCAGCGTCAGGCGCGACAGGTAGTAGAACGCATCCAGCGAGGGCGCGATCACGTTCTTCTCCAGCGCTTCCAGCAGCGTCAGGAATTCCTTGATCGTGACCGGGACCTTGGCGTCACGCAGGGCGAAAAAGAAGCCGATCAACATGGCTCAGCTCTCGCTATGGCGGCTCAAGCGATAGTGCAGCTGCGACTTGATCTCGGGCCATTCGCCGCGCAGGATGCTGTACATGACGGTGTCGCGCACGGTGCCGTCGCGGCGCAGGGCGTGGTGGCGGATCACGCCATCCTTCTTCGCGCCCAGGCGCTCGATCGCCGCCTGCGAGGCGTGGTTGAAGTTATCGGTGCGCAGGCCGACCACCGCGCAGCCGAGCGTATCGAAGGCGTGCGAGAGCAGCAGCAGCTTGCAGCTGGTGTTGACGTGGCTGCGCTGGCGGCTCCTGGCGTACCAGGTCCAGCCGATTTCGACGCGGTCGATCGCAGGCATGATGTCATGGTAGCTGGTGGCGCCGATCACCGTACCGCCGGCGACGTCGATCACGGCGAAAGCGACACGGTTGTCCATCTCCAGCGCGCTGCGGATGTAGCGTTCGGTCTCTTCCGGCGCCGGCACCGAGGTGATGCGCAGGTTCCACAGCTCGCCGTCCGCGGCGGCCGTGCGCAGGCCGTCGGCGTGGTGCAGGCCGAGGGGCTCCAGGCGCACGCCGTTGAATTCGAGGGTGACGGGATCGACGCGGATCATCGGTTGTGCCTCGCCATCGCCACCAGGCGCTCGAACAGGTGCACGTCCTGCTCGTTCTTCAGCAGGGCGCCGTGCAGCGGCGGCACGATGGTCTTCGCATCCTGGCTGCGCAGGGCCTCGACCGGGATGTCCTCGGCCAGCAGCAGCTTGAGCCAGTCCAGGAACTCGGAGGTCGACGGCTTCTTCTTGAGGCCCGCCACGTCGCGCAGCTGGAAGAAGCTTTCGAGCGCGGCCGCCAGCAGGTCCTGCTTCAGGTTCGGGTAGTGGACCTTGACGATCTCCGCCATCGTCCCGCGGTCCGGGAATTTGATGTAGTGGAAGAAGCAGCGGCGCAGGAAGGCGTCCGGCAGCTCCTTCTCGTTGTTCGAGGTGATGATGACCAGCGGGCGGTGCCTGGCCACCACCATCTCGCGGGTCTCGTACACATGGAATTCCATGCGGTCGAGTTCACGCAGCAGGTCGTTCGGGAATTCGATGTCGGCCTTGTCGATCTCGTCGATCAGCAGCACCACCGGCTCGGGCGCCGTGAACGCCTGCCACAGCACGCCCTTGACGATGTAGTTGTGGATGTCGCGCACGCGCTCGTCGCCCAGCTGCGAATCGCGCAGGCGCGAGACGGCGTCGTATTCGTACAGGCCTTGCTGCGCCTTGGTGGTCGACTTGATGTGCCATTGCAGCAGCGGCATGTTCAGCGCCGCCGCCACTTCCTCGGCCAGCATGGTCTTGCCGGTGCCGGGCTCGCCCTTGATCAGCAGCGGGCGGGCCAGGGTGAGGGCGGCGTTCACGGCCAGTTTCAGGTCATCGGTGGCGACATAGGTGTCGCTGCCTTCGAAGCGTTGGGAGGCGTGCATGGGCGTTTACGCGATCGATAAGGAATGGTCATCGAGTATAAGTCAGATGCCCGGGCGCCGCAGAATTGTTGCTCTGTAGACTGACAGATGTTATTCGGATAGAATCGGCTCTTCGTAGTACAAATGCTAAGTTTTTGGGCAGTTGCGGTTCCGATTCAACCTTACGATTCCCAATCATGAAAAAATCATTAGCAGTACTGATGTTTGCCGCCGCCGCCGGCGCGGCAGGCGTCGCTGGCGCTGCCGACATCGTCGCCAATCCCAAGGCAGCGCCGAACAAGATCGAGCAGTGCATCGGTTGCCATGGCATCCCCGAATACAAGACCGCTTTCCCCGAGGTCTACCAGGTGCCGATGATCGGCGGCCAGTCCGCCAAATACATCGAAGCCGCCCTGCAGGCCTACAAGAAGGGCGACCGCAAGCATCCGCAGATGACCCCGACCGCCAAGGTGCTGTCGGACCAGGACATCGCCGACATCGCCGCCTACTATTCGCAGCAGTCGGCCGCCACGCCCACCAAATGAGCCCGCGACGCCATGAATAAACTGATCCTCGTTTTGTCCTGCGCCGCGGCCCTGTCGGTGTCCGCGTCCGCCTTTGCCGGCGGCGACACCGCACGCGGCGCCGAGCTGACCAAGAAATACAACTGCGCGTCCTGCCACGGCGCCGACTACAAGACCCCGATCGACCCGAGCTACCCGAAGCTGGCCGGCCAGCACGCCGACTACCTGGTGCACGCGCTGACCGCCTACAAGCGCGGCGACAAGGTCATGAACGGCCGTAACAACCCGATCATGGCCGGCATGGCCCAGCCGCTGTCGGACCGCGACATGGTCGACATCGCGGCTTACCTTCAAAGCCTGCCCGGCCCGCTGGTGGTCCGCAAATAAGTCTCAAGAGTTAAAATAGCGGTCTCTCAGGTCCGCCGGCCCGTGCCGGCGGACTTTGCTTTTCTGGAGCCCGCCTTGTCCACCGTATCGCCTTCCCATATCAAGACCAACCTGCTGAGCGGCCTGACCGTCGCGCTGGCGCTGGTCCCCGAAGCCATCGCCTTTGCGCTGGTGGCCCACGTGTCGCCGCTGACCGGCCTGTACGCCGCCGTGCTGGTTTCATTTATCACCTCGGCCTTCGGCGGCCGTCCCGGCATGATCTCGGGCGCCGCTGGCGCGCTGGCGGTGGTGATGGTGGCGCTGGTGGTCCAGCATGGCGCGCAATACCTGTTCGCCGCCATCGTCCTGATGGGCGTATTGCAGATCCTGTTCGCGCTGGCGCGGCTCGGTAAGTTCATCCGCATGGTGCCGCATCCGGTCATGCTGGGTTTTGTGAACGGCCTGGCGATCGTGATCTTCGTCGCCCAGTTCGAGCATTTCAAGGTTGGCGGCGGCTGGATGAGCGGACCGCAGCTGTGGACCATGCTCGGCCTGGTGGCGCTGACGATGGCGATCATTTATGTCACGCCGAAGCTCACCAAGGCGGTGCCGGCGACGCTGGTCGGCATCCTGGCGGTGGCGCTGCTGGCGCACTTCCTGCACATCGACACCAGGACCGTCGGCCAGCTCGGCTCCATCGCCGGCGGCCTGCCGAGCTTCCACATCCCGGACGTGCCCTTCAACCTGGAGACGCTGCGCATCGTGTTCCCGTATTCGCTGGTGCTGGCCGGCGTCGGCCTGATCGAGACCCTCCTGACGCTGACCCTGATCGACGAGATCACGGACACGCGCGGCCAGCCGAACCGCGAAAGCATGGCCCAGGGCGCGGCGAACATCGTCACCGCGCTGTTCGGCGGCATGGGCGGCTGCGCCATGATCGGCCAGAGCATGATCAACATCGGCAACGGCGCCCGCAGCCGCCTGTCGGGCATCGCGGCCTCGCTGTTCCTGCTGTCGTTCATCCTGTTCGGCTCGAGCGTGATCGAGCAGATCCCGCTGGCGGCGCTGATCGGGGTGATGTTCGTGGTTTGCGAGAAGACTTTCGAGTGGGGCACGTTCCGCCTGTTCGGCAAGGTGCCGCGCGCCGATGCGCTGGTGGTGGTGCTGGTGGCCGGCGTGACCCTGGCCTTCAACCTGGCGACGGCGGTGGTGGTGGGCGTGATCGTCTCGGCGCTGGTGTTCGCCTGGCAGCACGCCAAACAAATTCGCGTTGCCACCAGTGTGGATGGCCAGGGCTGGAAAGTCTACGAGCTGGAAGGCACGCTGTTCTTTGCCTCGGTGGCCGGTTTCCAGGAACTGTTCGCACCGAAGGAAGACCCGCGGGACGTGGTGGTCGAGTTCCGCCGCGCGCGCGTGGCGGACCACTCGGCGATCCAGGCCATCGACGCGCTGGCCGAGCGTTACCGCAGCGTGGGCAAGCGCCTGCACCTGCGCCACCTGAGCCCCGACTGCCGCGAGCTGCTGGAGCGCGCGCGCGACATGATCGAAGTGAATTTGCCGGAAGACCCGCGCTATCGCGTGGCTGACGACAAGCTAGCTTGAATAGGTAGGGTGGGCACGGGGTGCCCACCCTACTCGCTGCACGAAGTTTTCAGCTGCGCATCCAGCGCTTTCGCCTGGTCCGGCTGGGCGTGCGCACGGTGCCAGTTACCCATCGCCGACAGCGCCTCGCAGCGGCGTTCCTTACCCTCCTTGCGGTCGTCCGCCGCCTGCGCCAGCAGCTTGTCGGCGGAGAGCGTGCCGAGATAGAAGTCGGCGATCGGCTTCGGCCATTCATCGGCGTCGCCGCGCGCGAAGGTCGCGGCCAGCTCGGACTTCGCCAGCTCGGCCTGGCCGCTGCCCACGCGGGCGACGTAGAGCAGCAGGGCGCCGTCGCGTTCGGCCGGCAGCTTGTCGAGCGCGGTGCGCAGGCGCGGCGCGGCCGCGGCGTAGTCCTGGCGCTGCACCAGATGGCGGCCGGTGAGCAGGTTGGCGTGGGCGCTGCCGCCTTTGGCCGCCTTTTCCAGCCAGTCGTAGGCGCGTGCGTCGTCGCGCGGCGCCAGCTTTCCTCCTGCATAGGCCTCGGCCAGCGTCATTTGGGCATCGGCGTTGCCGCTCTCCGCTTCGGCCACGACCCAGGGCTCGAGCGTGCGGCGCTGGCCGAAGGGCTCGCCGCCCACGTACGAAAAATACAGCCTGGTCTGGCTCATCGCGAACAGCACCCGGTGCGCGCGCAGGAAGTCGGCGCCGAGCGTCACGTCGACGTCATTGAGGCCGGAGTCCACCACCGCCATCTCGGCGTTCTCCACGGTTTCATCGCCGAGCTGGAAGCTCTTGACCGTCACGTACCAGCGCGAGGTCGTGTAGTTGCCGATGCCGACCAGGTCCCCGCCGCGCGCGGCGCCGGGCGTGTCGAAAGGGATCTCGAGGCGCCTGGCGGCGTGGCTGGTGATCGAGCTGACGGCGGCCCCGCTGTCGATCATCGCCTCCAGCTCCTTGCCGTTGATGCGCACCAGGAACTGGGGATTCATGTGGTTCTGGTTATGCCGCCGCAGCGGCACCGCGCTGATGCCGCCGCCCCAGTAACCGAGAAAGGTCGCGCCGCAGTTTTCGGGCACGAAGAAGGTCAGCTCCTTGGCCGCCAGCGAGATTTCGACGTCGGTCTGGAACAGGAAGGGGGCGCCGAGGATGCCGTCGTAGGAAGGCGTGTAGCCGAAGCTGCCCAGCACCGGCATGTTGCTGCGCCCCGCGCGCACCGGGCCGACGATGAATTCGTTGACGATGGAGGCATAGATGGCGGACATGCCGCCGATGCCGGTGGCGCGCCGGCCGGTCGCATAGGCGCGGATGCCGCGCCGCTCGGTGCCGGTGCGCGTCAAATAGGTCTGGGAAGCGCCGCTGTCGACCAGCAGCTCGGCCGGCGTGCCGTTGATGATGCCCTGGGTCGTGATTTCCAGACTGGGGCCGCTGTAGCGGAGCGGCAGCTTGCCGATCGGCGCGTAGCGGCACTTGGCCGGTTCAGCGGCGGCGTGGGCGAGGGGCAAGAGGGCGCAGGCCGCGCCCAGGCTCAGGCGCGCAAGCGCGCGGCACAGGGTCGTATTCATCCATAAATTCTACGAGGAAAGTTTCATTTATGGCAATTCGATGTGCATATGCCCTGCGAAATCAGCGCACCCGGCGGCGCACGCAGTCGATATAGGCTTCGGCATCCGGCGGCAGGCTGCTGCGCTGCGAGGTCCAGATCATCTCGCCCAGGCATTCCATGATTTCGTGGTGGGCCTCATGCTCGCCGATGCGCGCGGCCAGCGCATCGTGCGCGGCCTTGATGCCGCGCGGTTGGTCGACCGAGATCTGCTCGGCGATCGACAAGTGCATGGACAGGTGCAGGAAGGGATTCGGCTGGCCGCCTTCGACCGAGTAGTCGCGCGCGACGGCATCGTCTGCGTCCAGCAGGGCGTCGTGGTATTCGGGATGCTGGTCGATCCAGTCGGCGGCGATGGCGTCCATCGGGGTCAGGATCTCGCCGGCGCGGCGTTTGCGCCAGGCTTCGCAGAAGAAGCGGCGCACGTCGTTGGAGGAGGGGGTGAACATGGTGGGTGCCTGCAAACAAAACAGGCACCATTGTAACGCGGCGGCGCTTACGGCGCTTTTGGCGCCCTTCGCGGCGGGAAGGGATCGCCGCCCAGGTAGCTCATGTACAGGCGGTCCTGGCTCATCGCGAACAGGATGCGGTGGGTGCGCAGGAAGTCGGCGCCGAGCAGCATGTCGACCGGCAGGGCTCCGACCGAGGCATCCTCGTGGACCGCGAGTTCGACACGCTTCATGCTCTCCGGTCCGATGCTGAAGCTGTCGAAGGTGGCGAACCAGGTGTCGACCCGCTCGTCGCCGATGCCGCCGGTCTTGGCGCCCTTGCGCACGCCCGGATCGTCGATGCGGACGCCGGCCAGTTCGGCGGCACGGCGGGTGACGCTGCTGTGCGGCGCGCCGGTATCGAGGATCGCCTTCAGCTTCACGCCGTTCAGCTCCACCGTCACATAGGGCTTGTTGGAGCGCTCTTCCTTGCCGCTGAAGGGGATTTCCATGGCGTTGCTGTCCCAGTAGGCAAGGAAGGTGTCGCCGCAGCCGCTGGCGCGGAAGAACTGCAGGTAGTTGTCCGCCAGCGCGAGCTCCATGTCGGTCTGCAGCAGGAAGTCGACGCCGACCAGCGCGTCGCCGTCCATCCTGCTCGCATTGCCGATGACATTGATGGGCGCCTTGCCGCTGTGCGCGATGCCGACCGAGAAATCGTCGACACGGGCGACATAGTTGACCGAGGCGCCGCCGATACCGCGCGAATATTTGCCGGTCGTGTCGAGCGGCAGGCCGAGCCGCTCGGCGCCGGCGCGGAACAGCGAAGTCCGGTAGGCGCCGGTATCGACGATCATGCGTGCGGGCTTGCCGTTGACGGCGCCCGTGACGATGGCGCGGTGGCTGGCATCCGTATACGTGATCGGCAGCTTGGCCACCGGGACGTAGCGGCAGCTGCCGGCGTCGCCGGCGGCGTGGGAAAAAACGGGGAGCAGCAGGGCCAGGGCCGCGGCGGCGGTGCGCAGTTTCATGGTGTGTCCTTGGTTTGTTGGGTGTGGTGCTGCCGGCTTCAAGGCGCAGCGGCGGGAACGGGCGCGCTTGCGGCCGGGCGCGCGGGCGCGCAGTCGGCCTTCAGGATGGCCATCAGCGCTTCGGCCTGCGCGTTCTCGCCGCGCGCCATGTGCCATTCGCGCATATAGCCATTCGCCATGCAGGTGCGCGCATGCGCGGACTGCCTGTCTTTGGCGGCGGTCTCCAGCAAGCCTTTCGCATCCAGTTTGCCGAGGTAGAACTCGGCGATCGGCTGCGGCCAGTCGTCGTTGCGCTGCTTCTTCAGGGTGGCCGCCAGCTCGGTCTTCGCCAGCTCGGACTGGCCTTCGTGCACGCGCGCGTCGAACAGCCACAGCGCGCCGAGGCGCTCGGCCGGCAGCTGGTCGAGGGCCGCGCGCAGCAGTGGAATCGCCTCGCCGAAGCGGTTGGCCTGCATGCGCTGGCGTCCCAGCGCCAAAGTGGCGTTGGGCTGGCCGGCGGCGGCGGCCTTCTCGAGCCAGGACTGGGCCTGTTGCGGATCGCGCGGCGCGCCGCGGCCGGTGTTGAGCATATAGGCCAGGGCATACTGGGCATCGGCGTTGCCGCCGTCGGCCTCCTGCACGATCCAGGGTTCGAGCCCGGCGCCGCGGGTGAAAATCTCGCCGCCGAGGTAGGCGATGTAGACCTTGCGCTGGCTCATCGCGAACAGCACGCGGTGGGTGCGCAGGAAGTCCTGGCCCAGGAACAGTTCGGTATTCATCTCGCTCTGGACATCGACGATCCCGAGCTTGACGTCGTTGATGATCTCGCCGCCGATCTGCACCGATTTCACCGGTGCGCTCCAGTTCGAAGCACGTTCCGAGCCGATGCCGCCGCTGTCGCGCAGGCGGGTGACGTCCGCGCTCTTGACGTCGATGCCGAGCTGCTTGGCGCCGCGCAGCGTCAGGAAACTGGCGTGCGCACCGGTGTCGATCATGGCGTCCAGCTCCTTGCCGTTGACGAGCACCGTGAAGTGCGGATTCGGACTCGTGCTGCGGCTGACCACGAAAGGCACGGCAACCGTCGGCTCCTTCCAGTAGTTGAGGGGGCTGTCGCTGTTGCAGTTTTGCGGACGGAAGAACTTCATGCGTTTGGCGTGCAGGTCGAATTCCATGTCGGCCTGCAGCAGGAAGGGGGCGCCGACCAGGGCGTCGAAGGCCGGCGTGAAGCTGGTTTCGCCGATCACCAGCAGATTGGTCTGCTTCCTGGGGCTCTTGACCGGGCCGATCGCGAACTCGCCGGTGCGGGCGTAATACAGGCGCGAGGAGCCGCCGACGCCCTGGACGATGCGCCCCGTCATGTGCAGGGCCAGGTCGCGCTTGAGGACCGCGTTCATGGTCAGCGAGGTCTCGAAGGCGCCGGTATCGACCAGCATCACGGCGGGCGCGCCGTCGATCACGCCGTCGACGGCCGGCACCAGGGACTGGCCGGCGTATTTGAGCGGCATGTCGCCCACTTCGACATAGGTGCAGCGCGGCGCGTCATCGGCGCGCGCCGGAATGGGATGGAGCAGGGTAGTGCCCAGGCTGCCCGCAAACAGCAGTGCCAGCGGATGGCGGAGGTGTCGTATCGTCATGGGAATGATTCTACATTGCAACCTTGTAAATATTGCAATCTATAAATGCAAAAAGGCAAGCGTGTCGATTGCTCTACACGCTCGCCTTCTATTTTGTTGCTTTTACGCTACGACTACTCTTTATCGCGCTCCATGACCAGCGTGGAACTACCGGACGCGTCGGCAATGGCCTTGGTGGCCGCCACCACTGCCTTGTTGCTGGCGTTGGCGACTTGCCTGTTCCCGGCCTGGGCATTGCCGCTGCTATTGCCATTCCCGGCGCCATTGTTGCCGCCATTGCTTCTTTCATGGCTGCGCCGCTCGTGCGGCTGGCGCAGGTAGCGCGACGTATGGCGGCGCTCGCCCTGGCCACCCGCGGGCCAGGTGAGGAAGCGCGACAATTCCTGCAGCGCGCGCTGGTAGACATCGCGCTTGAACTCGATGACCACGTCCAGCGGCACCCAGTAGTCGTGCCAGCGCCAGGCGTCGAACTCCGGATGGTCGGTCAGGCGCAGGTTGACGTCGTTATCGCGCGCGACCATGCGCAGCAGGAACCAGATCTGCTTCTGGCCGCGGTAATGGCCGCGTACTTCGCGCTTGATGAAGTGATCCGGCACTTCGTAGCGCAGCCAGTCGCGGGTGCGGCCCACGATCCTGACGTGCTCCTGGCGCAGGCCGATCTCTTCCTCGAGCTCGCGGTACATTGCCTGTTCGGGCGTCTCGCCGTACTTGATACCCCCTTGCGGAAACTGCCATGAGTGCTCGCGCACCCGCTTGCCCCACCACACCTCGTTGTTGGCGTTCAGCAGGATGATGCCGACGTTGGGGCGGAACCCTTCACGATCGAGCATGATTCACCTCGAAACTTTCTGCCAGCCTTGGTCTTCTCTCTTATATTTTTACTTACGGTTCCTGGGGTCTCTGCCGTTAACTCGCATCGGAACAACGGCATGCACCACTTCTTTCGGAGCCATTTGTATAAAGATTGGATGCATCGGCCAGCTAATCCTTTAAAATTAGGTCGATTATAACCCTCTCTTTTTAAAAAGAATTCATCGATATGCGCGCCTCACGATTTTTTATTTCAACGCTCAAAGAAGCGCCGTCCGACGCGGAGATCGTCAGCCACAAACTGATGATGCGGGCCGGGATGATCAAGCGCATCGGCTCCGGCATCTATACCTATATGCCGCTGGGCCTGCGCGTGATCCGCAAGGTCGAGGCCATCATTCGTGAAGAAATGAACAAGGCCGGCGGCATCGAGCTGCTGATGCCGCTGGTTCAGCCGGCCGAACTGTGGCAGGAGACGGGCCGCTGGGACAAGATGGGTCCGGAACTGCTGCGCCTCAAGGACCGCCATGGCCGCGACTTCGCGCTGCAGCCGACCTCGGAAGAAGTCGTGACCGACGTCGTGCGCACCGAGGTCAAGAGCTACCGCCAGCTGCCGCTGAACTTCTATCACATCCAGACCAAGTTCCGCGACGAGCGCCGTCCGCGCTTCGGCCTGATGCGCGGCCGCGAGTTCACCATGAAGGATGCGTATTCCTTCGACCGCGACGTCGCCGGCATGCAGGAGTCGTACCAGACCATGTTCGACGCCTACGTGAAGATCTTCAACCGCTTCGGCCTGAAGTTCCGCGCGGTCGCCGCCGACAACGGCGCGATCGGCGGCACCGGCTCGCACGAGTTCCACGTGATCGCCAGCACCGGCGAGGACGCGCTGGTCTACTGCCCGAGCTCCGACTACGCCGCCAACATGGAAGCGGCCGAGGCGCTGCCGCTGATCGCTTCGCGCGGCGCGGCCACGCAAACGCTCACCAAGACCTCGACCCCGAACACCACCAAGTGCGAGCAGGTGGCCAAGCTGCTGGGCCTGGAACTGTCGCAGACCGTCAAGTCGATCGCGCTGACCGTCGAAAACGAGGTCGATGGCAAGCTCACGAAAGAGAACTGGCTGCTGCTGCTGCGCGGTGACCATGAGCTGAACGAAGTGAAGGTCTCGAAGGTCCCGGGCCTGAAGGACTTCCGCTTCGCCACCGAAGCCGAGATCCTGGAAGCCTACGGCAGCGTGCCGGGCTACCTGGGCCCGATCGCCGCCAAGCAGCCGGTGAAGGTCGTGGCCGACCGCACGGTCGCCAACATGGCCGATTTCGTCTGCGGCGCCAACGAAGCCGAGTACCACTTCACGGGCGCCAACTGGGGCCGCGACCTGCCGGAGCCCGTCGTCGCCGACCTGCGCAACGTGGTCGAGGGCGACGCTTCGCCGGACGGCAAGGGCGTGCTGGCGATCGAGCGCGGCATCGAAGTGGGCCACGTGTTCCAGCTCGGCACCGCCTATTCCGCCGCGATGAACTGCGTCTACCTGGACGAGAAGGGCCAGCCGGCGCCGATGCAGATGGGCTGCTACGGCATCGGCGTGACCCGCATCCTGGGCGCCGCCATCGAGCAGAACTTCGACGACAAGGGCATCGTCTGGCCGGACGCGATCGCGCCGTTCGAGATCGTCCTGTGCCCGATGGGCTACGACCGCAGCGAACTGGTGAAGGCGGAGACCGACCGCCTGTACGCCGAGCTGCAGGCGGCCGGCGTCGACGTCATCGTCGACGACCGCGGCCTGCGTCCGGGCGCCATGTTCGCCGACTGGGAGCTGGTCGGCGTGCCGCACCGCGTGGTGATCGGCGAGCGCGGTCTCAAGGAAGGCAACCTGGAATACCAGGGCCGCCGCGATCCTGAAGCGAGCGCCGTCCCGGCAGCGGACATGGTGGCCTTCGTCAAAGGCAAACTGGGCAAGTGATGCTGGCACGCTCGATTCGTCAGGCCTCGGCCTGGCTCGGCACCGCGCTGTTCGCCGCTTTATTGATGAGCAGCGGCGCGGCCTGTGCCGGCAGCCAGAAGGAAGAAGCGCTGGCCGATTCGGTCCGGCTGGCGCTCGAACGGGCGATCCGCGACGGCCGTCCGCCCAAGCCGGTCTTCCGCGACGCCACCGCCCAGGCGCGCTATCAGCAATGGTTCGATGCGATGTCGAACCGCCTGAAGCGCCGCCTGCCGGACGAGCAGGTGCGCACCGAGTTCCTCGAGTCGGCCTGGTACGAAGCGACCCGCGCCGGCCTCGATCCGGGGCTGGTGCTGGGCCTCATTCAAGTGGAGTCGGCCTACCGCAAGTACGCGGTGTCGATCGTCGGCGCGCGCGGCTACATGCAGGTGATGCCCTTCTGGACCAAGGTGATCGGCGACTCCAACCGCCGCGCGCTGTTCGACATGCAGACCAACCTGCGCTACGGCTGCTCGATCCTGCGCATGTACATCGACATGGAAGGCGGCAATCTCTATTTGGCGCTGGGGCGCTACAACGGCAGCCGCGGCAGGCCGGAGTATCCGAATGCGGTGCTGGCGGCCTGGAAGAATTGGGATTTCAAGGCGGCTTCTACTGCCATCGCGTTGAATTGATTTTTTTCACCGTGACGCGTGGGCGCCCCGTGCCCACGTTCACGCCCGCAATGCATCCACCAACTGCTGCGCATGCCGCGGTAACGCATCAAAACTCCGCACGCAAATCGCCAGCTGCCGCGGCGCCCACGCATCCGCCAGCTCCAGCACCGTGATCTTCATCGACTGCGCGCAGCGCCGCGCCGCCGGTTCGGGCACGATGCCGACCCCCACGCCGGCTTCCACCATCCTGCAGATCGCCTCGAAGCCGCGCAGGCGCACGCGCGCATGCAAAGTGCGTCCGAGGCGCCGCGCCTGCAGTTCCAGGTAGCTGGACAGGGCGCTGTCGCCGGCCAGGCCGACCTGGTCGAAGTCGGTCAGGCGTACGAAGGCCACCGGCCGGCCATCCGGCGACAGCACCTGCGCCAGTTCGGGCGTGGCCACCGCCACCAGGCGGTCGGTGCGGAAGGGGAAGCTCTCCAGCTGCGACAGGTCGACCGCGTCCGCCAGGATGCCGAGGTCGGCGGCGCCTTCGCGCACCGCCTTCGCCACCTCGTGGCTGGTGCGCTCTTCCAGTTCGATGCCGACGTGGGGATGGCGCGCCAGGAAGCCGGTCAGGGCATCCGGCAGGTATTCGCTCAGCGAGGCCGTGTTGCACAGCAGCCGCACCGTGCCCTTCAAGCCTTCCGCATGGTCGCCCAGCTCGGCGCGCATGCGCTCCAGCTGCTGGAACACCAGGCGCGCATGCCGTACCAGGGCCTCGCCGGCGGGCGTCGGCGTGACGCCGCGGCGCCCGCGCAGGAGCAGCGGCACGCCCAGCGTCGCCTCCATCCCGTGGATGCGTTCGCTGCACGAGGCCAGCGACAAATGGGCGCGCGTGGCGCCGCCGGTGATGCTGCCGGCTTCCACCACGTGCACGAAGAGCTGCATGTCGACCAGGTCGAATCTCATATGTTCTCTTTTACTTTAGCCTTCGGATAAGCCGAAGGCTGGCTGCGGATATCCCTCATTCTGCAAGCGCCTGCGATGCGTCAGAATCTTCGGCATGGACGCTCTTCTCTCTATCTTACACGCCCACGCACCGGCCGATTTGGCCTTGATCGCACTGGTGTTCGTGCTCGCCGGCCTGGTCAAGGGCGTGGTCGGACCCGGACTGCCGACGCTCGCGGTCGGCCTGCTGGGGATGATGATGGCGCCGCGCGAGGCGGCCGCTTTATTGGTTGTGCCTTCGCTTGTGACGAATGTGTGGCAGCTGGCGGCGGGTCCCTCCGCGTGGGCCCTGGCGCGCCGTTTGTGGCCGATGCTGGCCGGGATCGCCGCCGGCACCCTGCTAGGGGGCATGCTGCTGCCGGCCGGTGCTGCCGCCGATGCAGTGGCGGCGCTGGGCGGCGCCTTGATGATGTATGCGGCGGCCGGGCTGGCGAACTTCGCGCTGCACGTGCCGCCCAGCGGCGAGCGCGCCGCCTCGCCCGTGGTCGGGCTGGTCACGGGCGCGGTGACTGCCGCCACCGGCGTGTTCGTGATCCCGGCCGTGCCCTATCTGCTCGGCCTGAAACTCGAACGCCAGATGGGACCGGATGCGCTGGCGCAGGCGCTCGGCCTGGCCTTCACGACGTCCACCATCGCGCTGGTGGCTTCGCTGCTGCTGGCCGGGCAGTTCCAGATGCAGGCGGCTGGACTGTCCTTTGCCGCGCTGGTCCCGGCGCTGGCCGGCATGATGCTCGGCCAGCGGATCCGCGGCCGCATCCGGCCCGCGCTGTTCCGCCGCTGCTTCTTCATCGGTTTGTTTGCGCTCGGGCTGTATCTGCTCTTGCGTCCTTTTATCGGCTAGACTTCGTGCTTTCCTCGTCCAGGAGCAAGCATGCGATTGACCACCTTCGCCGCCGGCGTACTGATGGCCTGCGGCGCCGCCACGCTGAGCGGCTGCGCCACCGCGCCGCCGCCGTCTACCGCGGGCACGCTGCAGGCCCGCGATATCGAGCGCGCCCGCAACGTCATCTTCTTCCTCGGCGACGGCATGGGCATCAACACCCTGACCGCCGCGCGCATCTACGCGGTGGGCGAAAGTGGCGAGCTGACCATCGACACGCTGCCCGAATCGGCCTTCGTCAAGACCTTCTCGAACGACGCCCAGGTGACCGACAGCGCGGCCTCGATGTCCGCCTACATGACCGGCGTGAAGCAGAACAACGGCGTGATCTCGATGTCGGGCGATACCAGCGCGATCGCGCCGGCGCTTGAGGGCAGCAGCCGCTGCACCAACGGCCAATCCGTGCCGACCCTGCTGGAACTGGCGAAGGCGCGCGGCCTGGCCACCGGCATCGTCACCACCACCAGCGTCACCGACGCCACCCCGGCGGCAACCTATGCCCACGCCTGCCACCGCAAGCTGCAGAACCAGATCGCAGCGATGATGGTGCCGGGCGGCGCCGGCTACAACGCGGCCCTTGGCGCTGGACTCGATCTGGTGTTCGGCGGCGGCGCCCAATATTTCAGGCCGGCCGCGGCCGGTGGCAAGCGCAGCGATGGCCGCGACCTGCTGGCCGAGCTGCAGGCGCGCGGCTACCGCGTGGCGAACGATGCGGCCGGCTTCGCGGCGCTGGCGCCGTCAAGCCAGCCTGCGATCGCCCTGTTCGCGCAGGAGGACCTGGCCTACGACGCCGAACGCGATCCGGCCAGGCAGCCCAGCCTGGCCGAGATGGCGCGCAAGGCGGTCTCGCTGCTGAGCCAGCGCAGCGCCGATCAAGGCTTCTTCCTGATGGTGGAGGGCGGCCTGATCGACCACGCCCTGCACGCCACCCGCGCCAAGCGCGCCCTGCAGGAAACCGCCGCCTTCGACGCCGCCTTGAAAGCCGCCATCGACGAGGCACGAAAGACCGATCCGGGCCTGAAGCACACGCTGGTCGTCGCCACCGCCGACCACGACCACACCCTGCTGATCAACGGCTACTCGCCGCGCAGCGGCCCGACCACGCCTGAAAAACCCGGCGTGCTGGGCCTGGTGCGCAGCCTCCCCGACGGCAAGCTCAAACTGGACAAGGACGGCGCGCCCTACGCCATCCTCGGCTTCGGCACCGGCGAACACCGGGTGCAGGGCAGCCGCGCGGCGCAGGCCGGCCTCACGGACGCCATCGTCAGCGCCGACGACTATCACCAGGAAGCGGCGGTGCGCATGAAGTCCGGAACCCACGGCGGCGCCGACGTCTACCTGGGCGCGGCGGGCGCCGGCGCGGAAGTCTTCCGCGGCACCATCGACAATACCCGCGTGTTCACCCTCATCAAGGAAGCGGCCGGCTGGTAAGCGGCGCAAGGACATCACGATGAAAACAATCCACTTCTACGCGCTGCTGGCGGCCGCATTCAGTTCCCAGGCCTTTGCACAGGCGCCGGCGAAGAACATCATCTTCTTCCTCGGCGACGGCATGGGCCCGACCACGATCACGGCCGCGCGCATCTACAAATACAAGGAAGAGGGCTTGCTGAACTTCGAGCGCCTCGACCGCACCGCGCGCATCAAGACCTATTCCGCGGACGCGATGGTCACCGACAGCGCACCGTCGATGGGCGCCTACATGACCGGCGTGAAGATCAACAACGACGTGATCTCGCTGAAGGACGCCAAGCCGCAATCGCCGGGCAAGGATGCGAACGGCAACCCGACGCTGGACCGCTGCGGCGACAGCAACGGCACGGCGCCGATGACCATGCTGGAACTGGCCAAGGCCGCCGGCCGTTCCGTCGGCGCGGTCACCAGCACCGAGCTGACCCACGCCACCCCGGCCTCGACCTTCGCCCATATCTGCAACCGCAACACGGTGTACACGATCGCGCAGCAGATCGTGCCGGGCGGCGCCGGCTACAACGAGCGCCTGAAGGACGGCGTCGACGTGCTGATGGGCGGCGGCCGGCCCTTCTTCACGCCCTTCGATGCGAAGGCCAATCCGAAAGGCCGCGCGGACGGGCGCGACCTGCTGGCCGAGTTCAAGGCGCGCGGCTACTTCGTGGCGTCCACCCGCGCGGACATGATGTCGGCCCTGCCGAACCGGAAGTTCGTCGGCATCTACGCCGACAGCCACCTCGACTACGCATTGGCGCGCAAGCCCACCCAGCCGACCCTGGCCGAGATGGCGGCCAAGTCGATCGAGCTCCTGTCGAAGAATCCGAAGGGCTTCTTCCTGATGGTCGAAGGCGGCAAGATCGACCACGCGCTGCACGACTCGAACGCGAAGAACGCGCTGGAAGAGGTGGTCGATTTCGACAACGCGATCCAGGCCACCGTCGAGCGCATGCGGCGCATCGATCCCGGCCTGGAGCACACGCTGATCGTGGTGACGGCCGACCATGACCACACGATGGTGATGAACGGCTATCCGAAACGCGGCAACCCCATCCTCGGCATCGTGCGCGATTATGCGACCGGCGAGCCGGCGCGCGACGCGGACGGCAAGACCTACACGACCCTGGTCTACGGCGGCGGTCCGAACCGGCTCGATGCCCGCGCCGACGTCGACGAGGCCCGCGCGATGGCGGCGGACTACCACCAGGAAGCGGGCGTGCGCCTGCCCGGCGAGGGCCATGGCGGCGGCGACGTGAAGCTGTACGCGGTGGGGGCGGGCTCGGCCCCGTTCAAGGGGACGATCGAGAACACCCGCGTGTTCGAGTTGATGAAGGCGGCCGGCGGGCTCTGACTCGTCGTTCCCGCGCAGGCGCGAACCCAAGTTCGTAGCGACTCGCCAAACTTGGACCCCCGCCTGCGCGGGGGCGACGGCACAAACAAAAAGCCCCGGCAAAACCGGGGCTTTTCATTTGGACTGGTATCGGGCCAGCGGGGCGGCCTGTGTCTTTTTTATTTGAGGTGATCCGAGATCAGCTTGGTCATCTCGAACATCGATACCTGGGCCTTGCCACCGAAGACGGCTTTCAGCTTGTCGTCGGCGTTGATCATGCGGCGGTTTGCAGCGTCCTGCAGGTTTTGCGCCTTGATGTAGTCCCAGACTTTCTTGGTGACTTCGGTACGCGGCAGGGGCTTGTTGCCCACCACTGCGGCCAGGGTCGCCGACGGGGTCATCTCTTTCATGAAGGCGGCGTTGGGCTTGCGCGCTGCTGCCGGCTTCTTTGCTGCTGCTGCTTTCGGTGCTGCTGCCTTGGCAGGAGCTGCTGCTTTCTTAGCTGCCGGCTTCGCCGCTGCGGCCGGCTTGGCGGCGGCTTTCTTGGCCGGCGCTGCGGTGGTTTTTTTGGCTGTTGCCATCTTCAAGCCTCCTAATCGGAACACATGGAAAATTGCGCAATGTACGCACCGGCTTATATTGGTAGGGTTTTAGTGTTCATGCAAGTCTTTTTCGAAATTTTTTCACTCTTACAAGCCCTAAAACAGCAGATGGTGCCAACAACGGCGCCCAAGAGTGAAAAATCACGCCCCCAAGACGTAAAAAAGCCGTGCGCAGCGGCTGCCACGCACGGCTCCTCGAAGCGGGAAAGCAGTCAGCGCATGCCGGGCATCATGCCCTTCATCCCGCGCATCATCTTCATCATGCCGCCGCCTTTCAGCTTCTTCATCATCGTGTTCATCTGATCGTACTGGGTCAGCATGCGGTTCACTTCCTGCACCTGCACGCCGGCGCCGGCGGCGATGCGGCGCTTGCGGTTGGCCTTGATCAGTTCCGGCTTGGCGCGTTCCTGCGGCGTCATCGAGTCGATGATGCCGCACATGCGGCGCACCTGCTTTTCGGCCTGGTCCATGTTGGCGCCGGCCGCGGCCTGCTGGAACTGGGCCGGGAGCTTGTCCAGAAGGCCGGACATGCCGCCCATCTTCTTCATCTGGGTCAGCTGGGCCTTGAAGTCGTTCATGTCGAACTTACCGCCCGACTTGATCTTGTTGGCCATGTCGGCCGCGGCCTGCATGTCCACGCCCTTGCGCGCTTCCTCGACCAGGGCCAGGATGTCGCCCATGCCCAGCACGCGGTTGGCCATACGGGCCGGATCGAAGGCTTCCAGGCCGTCCAGCTTTTCGGACACGCCGGCAAACTTGATCGGCTTGCCGGTCACATGGCGCACCGACAGCGCCGCGCCGCCGCGCGAGTCGCCATCGAGCTTGGTCAGGATCACGCCGGTCAGCGGCAGCGCTTCATTGAAAGCCTTGGCGGTGTTGATCGCATCCTGGCCGACCATGGCGTCGACCACGAACAGGGTCTCGATCGGCTTGACCGCAGCGTGGACCGCGGCGATCTCCTGCATCATCGCCTCGTCGATCGCCAGGCGGCCGGCGGTGTCGATGATCAGGACGTCGTGGTAGTGCTTCTTGGCCCAGTCCAGCGCGGCCAGGGCGATGTCGACCGGCTTGTCGCTGGCGGTGGACGGGAAGAAGTCGGCGCCGACCTGTTTGGTGACCGACTCCAGCTGCGCGATTGCGGCAGGACGGTAGACGTCGGCGGAGACGGTCAGGACCTTCTTCTTCTGTTCTTTCAGGTACTTCGCCAGCTTGCCGGTGGTGGTGGTCTTGCCCACACCCTGCAGGCCGGCCATCAGGATGATCGCCGGCGGCTGCTGCGCGAACGAGAGCTGGGATGCCTCGGGGCCGAGGTCGGCGCCCATCAGGGCCGCCAGCTCCTTCTGCACCACGCCGACCAGGGCCTGGCCGGGGGACAGCGAGCCGATGACTTCTTCGCCCAGCGCTTTTTCCTTTACTTTGGCGATGAATTCGCGGACGGCCGGCAGCGCGACGTCCGCCTCGAGCAGGGCCAGGCGCACTTCGCGCAGCATCTCGGCGGTGTTCGATTCGGTCAGGCGCGCCTCGCCGCGCATCGTCTTGACGACCTTGGCAAGGCGTTGGGTCAGGTTATCCAGCATGGTGTGTTCTACCTAGATTGTGATTGGGCGCAAACCGCCATTTTACCGCATGTCGGGGCATGTTTTTGCTGGTCAAGACCTGGCTTGGGAGCTGCGCAAGCGAAAAAGTCAAATGGAAACGTTGATTCTTGGTTGGTGTATTTGATACTTGGTAAGTAAGTAATTGTACGGTTTGACAATCCGTTCATTAACGTTATAGCCTCATTGAAATAAACGGTTTCGCAGTTCGACACATAACGGAGACAGCAATGACAGCAAAAGTGTTCGGCAAGACCTTCCTCATCGCCGCCCTGCTGGCCGCGGGCAGCGCCCAGGCCCAGGAGGTCGTCCGGCTCGGCAACCTGAAGTTCGCGCACTATGGCGCGGTGTCGTACATCAAGGAGATCGCACCGAAGTGCGGCATCAAGGTCGAGGAGCGCGTGTTCGCCAAGGGCCTGGACGTGATGCAGGCGATCATCGCCGGCGAAATCGACGTCGGCACCACCGCTTCGGAAGCGGCGATTTCCGGCCGTGCCGGCAATGCGCCGATCTACGTGGTGGCCGGCTTCGCCAAGGGCGGCGCGCGCCTGGTGGCAGGGCAGGGCAGCAATATCAAGACCGTCAAGGACCTGAAGGGCAAGAAGGTCGGCGTGACCCGCGGCGGGATCCAGGAAGTGCTGCTGATGGCCGAGCTGCAGAAAGCCGGCCTGAGCGCCGACGCTGCGCCGGGCAAGGATGTGCAGCTGGTGTTCCTGGCCTACGCCGACCTGAACCAGGCGCTGCTGGGCAAGAACATCGACGCCATGATGCAGTCCGAACCGCAGTCCTCGCAGGCCATCAACAAGGGCTTCGGCACCGAGATGCTCAAGCCCTACGACACCCCGATCGGCGAGCCGGTGCGGACCATGGTCATGACCGAGAAGTTCTATACCACCAAGCGCCCGCTGGCCGAGAAGTTCATGCGCTGCTTCGTGCAGGCCACCAGCACCTTCATCAAGGACCCGGCGTTGGCCGAGAAGTACGTGCGCGACGTCGTGTTCAAGGGCCAGATCACCAGCGACGACTTCCGCGACGCGATGGACAACGCGCAGTACACCTACGACATCACGCCGGAGCACATCCAGATCACCACCGACATCATGTACAAGACCGGCGTCGGCCGCATGGCCAAACCGCCTGCGGCGAAGGAGTGGGTCAAGACCGACCTGCTGGAAGAGGCCAAGAAGAGCCTCGGTGTCAAATAATCAGGAGCGGGAATGGTGAAAAGAAGGTGGAATGACATCGCGGTCGGCCTGATCGTGCCGGTCATCGCGATCGGGGTCTGGCAGCTGGCGGCGAGCATGGGATGGGTCAACGCGAACGTCCTGCCGTCGCCGCTGGCGGTGTGGAACAAGTGGGTGGCCTACCTGATGCCGCTGCAGGACTTCAATACCTGGCACGAGAACAACCCCAACGGCAGCAAGCTGGCCTGGGTCTTCTCGGGCGAGTTGATCGGCGACTCGCTCGGCAGCCTGTACCGGGTGGTGGTGGGCTTCGCGGTCGGCGCCGTCCTGGGGCTGCCGCTCGGCCTGGCGATGGGCGCGAGCCGCATCGTGTATGCCTGGATGAATCCGCTGGTGCAGCTGCTGCGCCCGATCCCGCCGATCGCCTACATTCCCTTGTCGATCCTGTGGTTCGGGCTGGGCAACCCGCCGGCCATCTTCCTGATCGCGATCGGCGCCTTCTTCCCGGTGCTGATGAATACCATCGCCGGCGTGCGCCAGGTCGACGGCATCTACCTGCGCGCGGCGCGCAATCTGGGCGCCGGCCGCGCCACCATGTTCATGCGCGTGATCCTGCCGGCCGCCGTGCCCTACATCCTGACCGGCATGCGGATCGGCGTCGGCACCGCCTTCATCGTGGTGATCGTGTCCGAGATGATCGCGGTGAACAACGGCCTCGGTTTCCGCATTACCGAAGCGCGCGAGTACTTCTGGTCCGACAAGATCATCGCCGGCATGATCAGCATCGGCATCCTCGGCCTGGCGATCGACTCGGTCATGAACGCGCTGAATAATTATCTGCTGCGCTGGCACCGCGGCCTGGAGCACTGATTAATGAGCGCCCACATCGTCATTGAAAACGTCAGCAAGGTGTTCGAGACCGACGGCCGCCGCATGGTCGCGCTGGAGAACATCGACCTGCAAATCCCGCGCGGCCAGTTCGTCTGCCTGCTCGGCCCTTCCGGCTGCGGCAAGTCGACCCTGCTGAACGCCGTCGCCGGCTTCGCGCCGCCGACCCGGGGCGGGATCACGGCGGACGGCGCCCCTGTCATCGGGCCGGGCCCGGAACGCGGCATGGTGTTCCAGGAATACGCGCTGTTCCCGTGGATGACGGTCGAGCAGAACGTCGGCTTCGGGCTGGAAATCAAGGGCGTGGCCAAGGCCGCCATTGCCGCGCGCGTGGCCGAGCTGCTGAAACTGCTGTCGCTGGAAGACTTCGGCAAGCGCTATCCGAAGGACCTGTCGGGCGGCATGCGCCAGCGGGTCGCGATCGCGCGCGTGCTGGCGCTGGACTCGCCGATCATGCTGATGGACGAACCCTTCGGCGCCCTCGACGCGCTGACCCGCCGCAACCTGCAGGACGAGCTGCTGCGCATCTGGGCCAAGCTGAAGAAGACCGTGATCTTCGTCACCCACAGCATCGAAGAAGCGATCTATCTGGCTGACCGCATCGTCGTGATGACCTACCGGCCGGGCACGGTCAAGCGCGACATCATGGTCGATTTGCCGCGCATGCGGGATCCGGCGGCGCCGGAGTTCAATGCGCTCAAGCGCGAGCTGGGGCAGCTGGTGATGGAAGAGCAGCAAAGGCATCATGAGGCGGAAATGAAGTCGGCAGCGGTGGATTAGGACCTCGCAAACCTACTGCGCGGGCACATTTTGGGTCTGCGATGCTCGCCGTACCGTAAGTACGGCTGCGCTTCTCGACCCAAACTGAGCCCTGCTCGCTACGGTTTTCGAGGCCCTCGTTACGTTCGTTGTTGTATCGGTAAGCTGTCCCTGCGTCATCCGGATAGTGTAGACTCGCCCCTATGCAAACCACCTTATTCATCGCCGCAGCCATCCTGTATGCGGTGTGCGCCCTGCTGCCGTCGCCGCGGGGCGCGGTCATTTCCGGCGTCACCGCGCTGGCCTGGGTCCTGCATGGTTCCGCGCTGTGGCCGGACATGCTGGGCAATGGCACGCTGCGGGTCGGCTTCGCCTTCATGCTGTCGGCCGCGCTGTGGATTTCGGTGGCGGTCTGGTGGCTCGAAAGCCGCAATTTCGCGCTCGACGGCATGCGCCGCATGGTGATGCCCTGCGCGGCCGCCTCAAGCTTGCTGCCGCCGCTGTTCCCGGGCAGCCTGATGACGGTGCAGGGTCCCGCGTTCGGCTGGCACGTGGCCGTGGCCGTGATGGCCTACAGTACGCTCACCATCGCCGCCTTTCACGCCGTGCTGATGGCGCTTCAGGAGACGCGCCTGCATACCCGCAATGCCAAGAAGGGCTGGCTGGGCGCGGCCATCGACCAGCTGCCGGCCCTGCTGACCATGGAAAAGCTGCTGTTCCGGATGATCGGCATCGGCTTCGTGCTGCTCAGCCTGACCGTCCTGTCGGGCATCGTGTTTTCGGAACAGCTGTTCGGGCGTGCACTGCGCTGGGACCATAAAAACGTGTTCGCGCTGCTGTCGTGGCTCCTGTTCGCCGCGCTGCTGGCCGGACGCCGCTGGCGCGGCTGGCGCGGCAAGACCGCGCTGCGCTTCACGCTGGCGGGATTCGCTACCTTGGCGCTGGCTTATGTCGGCAGCCGTTTTGTCCTGGAAGTCGTTCTGCACCGGGGGTTCACATGACGCGACTGTTATTCTGGATTGCGCTCATCATCCTGGTGGTGATGGCGGTACGCAGCAAGCTGCGGGCGGCGGTGGCCGCGCGCGGATTCGGCCCGGACGCCGGGCAGGGCGGCACGCCCGCCGGCGGCGCCACCCGCGCCCCGCCCCGGGTCGAGGAATCCGAGCGCATGACCAGCTGCGCCCACTGCGGCATCTATTTCCCGGCCTCGGAAGCGGTGCACGAGGGCGGGCAGGACTACTGCAGCCAGGCGCACGCGCGCCTGCCGGCTTCATCTCGTCCCGATTGAGGCGCATGGCGCCCTGGCAGCCACTGTCCGCCGCGTCGCGGGAGACCTTCTGGCGTTCGCTCCAGACCTTCACCGTGACGCGCATCGTGATCACGCTGGTGCTGCTGGTCTACCTGACCTACGACGCGCGCCGCGGGCACATGATCGGCACGGCGTATGCCGAGACCTGCATCGCCTACATGGCGGCGGCGCTGCTGTTTGCCGCCATCGCCCAGCGCTGGCGCCACCGTTTCCTGCTGCAGCTGTCCAGCCAGGTCCTGGTCGACATCGGCGCCATCTCGCTGCTCTACCTGGCCGCCGGCGGCGCCCGCAGCGGCCTCGGGCTGCTCTACCTGTTCCCGCTGGCCGGGGCGGCGATCCTGGCGCCGCTGGTGCTGGCGCTGTTCTCGGCCTCGCTCGCGACCCTGTTCATGCTGGCCGAAAGCACCTGGCGGATCTTCCTCAGCGAGGACGAGCCGCCGCTGTTCCAGGCCGGGATCATGGGCGCCGCCTTCTTTGCCGTGGTGGTGGTGGTGAGCCGGCTGGCGGCGCGCCTGATCCGGCAGGAAGAGCTGGCGTCCAGGCGCGGCGCCGACCTGCGGGTCCAGCAGGCGGTCTACCGCATCGTGGTCGACGACGTCGGCGACGGCATCCTGGTGGTGGGAAGCGACGGCTTCGTCTTCAGCGGCAACCCGGCGGCGCGCCGCATGCTGGGGCTGGAAGCCGACAGTCTTGAAGCCGGGGATGGGGGAGCCGGCACCGGTTTCCGCCTGGCCGATAGCGCCGCGCTGGAGCCGGTGGCCCAGGGCTTCGAGGCCTGGCTGGCCGCCGGCGCCGCCGACGCCCACGTCACCATCAAGCGCTGGCAGGAGCAGGACGGGCCGGTGCGCGGCCGCCTCGACCAGCCGGTGCACCTGAAGCTGCGTTTCGCGAGGGTCGACACCCCGAACGGCGCGGCCGAGCGCAGCGTGATCTTCATGCAGGACGTGAGCGCCATCGAAAACCAGGCGCAGCAACTGAAACTGGCCTCGATGGGACGGCTGACGGCCAGCATCGCGCACGAGGTGAGGAACCCGCTGTCCGCGATCGGCCATGCGACCTCGCTGCTGGCGGAGGACCTGAACGGCCCCGCCGAGACCCGCCTGCTGCGCATCGTCGGCGACAACGTGGCGCGCGTGAACCGCATGGTCGAGGACATCCTCAAGTTGTCGCGCAAGGTACAGCCGGGCGGCGAGCCGGTGCACTTGAAAGCCTTCCTGGAAGAGCTGAAAGCCGAATTCACGGAAACCCATGGCCTGCCCGGTAATATGGTGTGGATCGGCGATGCCGGCGACCGCACCGTGCGCTTCGACGGCCTGCACCTGCGCGAAGTGCTGGTCAACCTGCTCGGCAATGCGATCCGCTATGCGAGCGGCAAGCCGGCCAGCATCCGGCTGTTCCCGGTGCTGGATGCCACCGGCCGCGTCGAACTGCACGTGCAGGACGACGGCCCGGGCATCACGGCCGAGGTACGCGCCCACTTGTTCGAGCCCTTCTATACCACCTCGAGCAAGGGCACCGGCCTTGGGCTCTACCTGGCGCGCGAACTGTGCCTGAACAACGCCGCCATGCTCGACTACGAATACCGGGTGGACGGTCCCGCCGGCTTCGATGCGCCGGGACGGTTCGTGATCACCTTCTCTATATAGATATATGAGTTCTCCCCGCATCCTTGTAGTTGACGACGAAGCCGACCTGCGCGAGCTGCTCGAGATCACCCTGGTCAAGATGGGACTGGACGTCGACAGCGCCTCCACCGTGCGCGAAGCGAGATCCCTGCTCGGCCAGACTGAATACGCGCTGGTGCTGACCGACATGCGCCTGCCCGACGGCACCGGCCTGGAACTGGTGCGCGAGGTCGCCGGCACCGGGCGCGGCACCCCGATCGCCGTGATCACCGCCTACGGCAGCGCCGAGAACGCGGTGATCGCGCTGAAGGCCGGCGCCTTCGACTACGTCTCCAAGCCGGTGGTGCTGGACGATTTGCGCACCATGGTGCGTTCGGCGCTGCGCCTGTCCGAGAAGCCGGCGGCCCAGGCGGCGCAGGATGCGGAAGCGGGGATTGAAGCCGGCAACTCGCGCCTGCTCGGCCGTTCGCAGGCGATGCAGGCGCTGCGCGCCCAGATCGGGCGGCTGGCCCGTTCGCAGGCGCCGATCGCCATCAACGGCGAATCGGGCAGCGGCAAGGAGCTGGCGGCGCGCGAGATCCACGCCCAGAGCGCGCGCGCCGGCAAGCCTTTCGTGGCCGTGAACTGCGGCGCGATTCCGGAAGCGCTGATGGAGGCCGAGTTCTTCGGCTACCGCAAGGGCGCCTTCACCGGCGCCACCGACGAGCGCGACGGCTTCTTCCAGGCCGCCAACGGCGGCACCCTGATGCTGGACGAGGTGGCCGACCTGCCGCTGGCGATGCAGGTCAAATTGCTGCGCGCGATCCAGGAGCGGCGCGTGCGCAAGATCGGCGCCACGGCCGAGGAGGCGGTCGACGTGCGCATCATCAGCGCCACCCACAAGAATTTGGCCAGGCTGGTCGAGAACGGCCAGTTCCGGCAGGACCTGTTCTACCGCCTGAACGTGATCGAGCTGACCCTGCCGCCGCTGCGCGAGCGCCTCGACGATCTGCCGCTGCTGGCCGACGCCATCCTGGTGCGGCTGGCGGGACCGGGCAATGCGCGCCTGGGCGCCGGCGTGCTGGACGCGCTGCGCGGCTATGCCTTCCCCGGCAATGTGCGCGAGCTGGAAAACGTGCTGGAACGCGCGCTGGCTTTCGCCAACGACGGCGTGATCGAAGTCGGCGACCTGTCCTTGAAGGGTGCGCGCCTGGCCGGGCAGGGCGAGGCGCCGCAGCTGCAGGCGCTGGCGCAAGCTGCCGCCGCGCCGGTGCCGGCGCCGGCCGCGGCCCAGGGCGCCAGCGCCTCGGCGCCGACGATGGCGCCCACGCCGGCGCCGCCCGACAGCCTGCCCGCGCTGGGCGCCGGCGAGCTGCCCAGCAACCTGCCGGACTACCTCTGCCAGATCGAGCGCGACATCATCCAGCGCGCCCTGCAGCAGACCCAGTTCAACCGCACCCAGGCCGCGAGCCTGCTGGGCATCAGCGTGCGGCAGTTGCGATACCAGATGCAGAAGCTGGATATCCACGCGCCGGAGCCTTGACCTCGCTCATACGCTGTTGTCTTTTCGCCATCGCAACATGCCCTATTTGTGGGCATCCAGGGCGCCAAGCGACAGCAGCGTGGCGCCCTTCAAAGCTTATGTTAGTGCTTACTTTCATTCCAAGGCCCGGAATGATTCGCCTTGGCAAAAGTCAAGCGCGGCACCAGAAAAAAATCCGCTCGGCGGGGTCTTTGATATTTCCGAATATCGACTATACTTAGGTCCATACGGCGCTCCAACACTAGATCTAGTAGTCAGTGGCAGGAGTCAGCCAAGCAGAGGAGGGCCGGTTGCAGGCTTTTTTAGAACAGGCTTCTCCTCTTTATTATTCTTAAAAAGTTATTAGGCTGCCAACTTTGCACAGTTGGCATTCATCGTTTATCAGTCGGTGGCGCAGCCATCCTGGGAGGCTCAATGCAAACATCTTCGGACATCTCCATCAATCCGCAACCAGGAACGGCTGCCGGCGCGAGCGCCGCCGAGCTGGTCGCCAATAACGACTACCGCATCATCCGCCGCAACGGCGCCGTGGTGCCGTTCGCTCCCAGCAAGATCGCGGTCGCCATGACCAAGGCCTTCCTCGCCGTGAACGGCGAGCAGGGCCGCGAGTCCGCGCGCATCCGCGACCTGGTCGAGCAGCTGACGAACAACGTGGTCGCCGCCCTGGTGCGCCGCCAGCCGAACGGCGGCACCTTCCACATCGAGGATGTGCAGGACCAGGTGGAGCTGTCCCTGATGCGCTCGGGCGAGCATGACGTCGCGCGCGAATACGTGCTGTACCGCGCCAAGCGCATGGACGAGCGCCGCGCCGCCAAGGAAGCCTCGGGCGCGACCCAGGCCGACACGCCGCAATTCACCGTGGTCGATGGCGGCGTGCGCCGTCCGCTGGACATGAACGAAGTGGTGTCGCTGATCGGCGCCGCTTGCGTGGGCCTGGAAAAGCACGTCGACGCCGACGCCATCCTGGCCGAAACGGTCAAGAACCTGTACGACGGCGTGCCGGTCGAAGAGCTGCACAAGTCGGCCATCCTGGCCGCCCGCGCGCTGATGGAAAAGGACCCGGCCTACAGCCAGGTCACCGCGCGCATCCTGCTGCACACCATCCGCAAGGAAGTCTTCGGCAAGGAAGTCCCGCAAGCCGGCGCCGCCGCCGAGTACGTGACCTACTTCCCGCAGTACATCGCCAAGGGCATCGCCGCCGAGCTGCTGGACGAGGAACTGGCCAAGTTCGACCTGCAGAAGCTGGCCAAGGCCATCGTCGCCGACCGCGACCTGCAGTTCGGCTACATCGGCCTGCAGACCCTGTACGACCGCTACTTCCTGCACATCCGCGAAACCCGCATCGAGATGCCGCAGGCCTTCTACATGCGCGTCGCGATGGGCCTGTCGCTGCGTGAAGAGAACCGCGAAGCGCGCGCGATCGAGTTCTACAACCTGCTGTCGAGCTTCGACTTCATGAGCTCGACCCCGACCCTGTTCAACTCGGGCACCCGCCGCTCGCAGCTGTCCTCGTGCTACCTGACCACCGTCGGCGACGACCTGGAAGGCATCTACGACGCGATCAAGGAAAACGCGCTGCTGTCGAAATTCGCCGGCGGCCTGGGCAACGACTGGACCCCGGTCCGCGCGATGGGTTCGCGCATCAAGGGCACCAACGGCAAGTCGCAGGGCGTGGTCCCGTTCCTGAAAGTGGCGAACGACACCGCGGTGGCGGTCAACCAGGGCGGCAAGCGCAAGGGCGCGGTCTGCGGCTACCTGGAAACCTGGCACCTCGACATCGAGGAATTCCTCGACCTGCGCAAGAACACCGGCGACGACCGCCGCCGCACCCACGACATGAACACCGCGAACTGGATTCCGGACCTGTTCATGAAGCGCGTGATGGAGAAGGGCTCGTGGAGCCTGTTCTCGCCGTCCGAAGTGCCGGACCTGCACGACAAGGTCGGCAAGGCCTTCGAACAGGCCTACCTGGCCTACGAAGAGCGCGCCGCCCGCGGCGAAATGTCGGTCTACAAGAAGATCGAAGCGCTGGACCTGTGGCGCAAGATGCTGTCGATGCTGTTCGAGACCGGCCACCCGTGGATCACCTTCAAGGATCCGTGCAACATCCGCTCGCCGCAGCAGCACGTGGGCGTGGTGCACTCGTCGAACCTGTGCACCGAGATCACGCTGAACACCAACGCCGACGAAATCGCCGTCTGCAACCTGGGTTCGGTCAACATGCCGGCCCACATGAAGGGCGACGGCCTGGATGCGGTCAAGCTGCAGAAGACCATCCGCACCGCGATGCGCATGCTGGACAACGTCATCGACATCAACTACTACGCCGTCGACAAGGCCCGCAATTCGAACCTGCGCCACCGTCCGGTCGGCCTGGGCATCATGGGCTTCCAGGACTGTCTGCACATGATGCGCGTGCCCTTCGCTTCGGATAAAGCCGTGGAATTCGCCGACCGCTCGATGGAAGCCGTCTGCTACTACGCCTACCTGGCCTCGACCGAGCTGGCGGAAGAGCGCGGCCGCTACCAGTCCTACGAGGGTTCGCTGTGGGACCGCGGCATCCTGCCGCAGGACTCGATCAAGCTGCTGGCGGAAGAGCGCGGTGCGCAATACCTGGAGCAGGACACGCTTGAAACCATGGACTGGACCGTGATCCGCAACCGCATCAAGCAGTTCGGCATGCGTAACTCGAACTGCGTGGCGATCGCCCCGACCGCGACCATCTCGAACATCATCGGCGTGTCGGCCTGCATCGAACCGACCTTCCAGAATCTGTACGTGAAGTCGAACCTGTCGGGCGAGTTTACCGAGATCAACGGCTACCTGGTGCGCGACCTGAAGGCGCGCGGCCTGTGGGACGAGGTCATGATCAACGACCTGAAATACTTCGACGGCTCGCTGTCGCGCATCGACCGCGCACCGCAAGACCTGCGCGAGATCTACGCGACGGCCTTCGAAGTCGAGCCGAAGTGGCTGGTGGAAGCCGCCTCGCGCCGCCAGAAGTGGATCGACCAGGCGCAGTCGCTGAACATCTACATGGCCGGCGCCTCGGGCAAGAAGCTGGACGAGACTTATAAACTGGCCTGGCTGCGCGGCCTGAAGACCACCTATTACCTGCGCACCGTGGCGGCCACCCACATGGAGAAGTCGACCACCCGCACCGGCGCCCTGAACGCCGTGCCGGTCGATGGCGGCCTGTCGGCGGCAGCGGCGGCTGCTGCTCCGGTTGCCGCTCCGGCAGCATCGGCGGATGTGGTGGAAGGCGCGGCCTGCTACCTGCGTCCGGGCGACGCCGGTTTCGACGAGTGCGAAGCCTGCCAGTAATATTTGATCCGTCGTCCCCGCCTTCGCGGGGACGACGGCTAGCTAACTATATATAGAAGGAAAACATCATGGCTCTGTCATGGGACGATGAACCGATCACCAGCGCACCGGCCGCCGGCGCGGCCGCACCGGAAGGCGTCAGCGCCGCCGACGTCGCCAAGCGCGTGAACGCCGACGACAAGCGCATCATCAACGGCCAGACCGACGTCAACCAGCTGGTGCCGTTCAAGTACAAGTGGGCCTGGGACAAGTACCTGGCCGGCTGCGCCAACCACTGGATGCCGCAGGAAGTGAACATGCAGCGCGACATCGAGCTGTGGAAGAACCCGAACGGCCTGACCGAAGACGAGCGCCGCATCGTCAAGCGCAACCTGGGCTTCTTCGTGACCGCCGACTCGCTGGCCGCCAACAACATCGTGCTGGGCACGTACCGCCACATCACGGCGCCGGAATGCCGCCAGTACCTGCTGCGCCAGGCCTTCGAAGAGGCGATCCACACCCACGCCTACCAGTACATCGTCGAATCGCTGGGCCTGGACGAGAAGGAAATCTTCAACGCCTACAACGAAATCCCGTCGATCCGCGACAAGGACCAGTTCCTGATCCCGTTCATCGAAGTCATCAACGATCCGCAGTTCCAGACCGGCACCCTGGAAAACGACCAGAAGCTGCTGAAGTCGATCATCGTGTTCGCCTGCCTGATGGAAGGCCTGTTCTTCTACGTCGGCTTCACCCAGATCCTGGCGCTGGGCCGCCAGAACAAGATGACCGGCGCCGCCGAGCAGTACCAGTACATCCTGCGCGACGAGTCCATGCACTGCAACTTCGGCATCGACCTGATCAACACGATCAAGATGGAAAACCCGCAGCTGTGGACCCCGGAATTCAAGGAAGAGATCAAGCAGCTGTTCCTGAAGGCCGTCGAACTCGAGTACCGCTACGCCGAAGACACCATGCCGCGCGGTGTGCTGGGCCTGAACGCCCCGATGTTCAAGGGCTACCTGCGCTTCATCGCCAACCGCCGCGCCGTCCAGATCGGCCTGGACGCGCTGTTCCCGAACGAGGAAAACCCGTTCCCGTGGATGAGCGAGATGATCGACCTGAAGAAGGAGCGCAACTTCTTCGAGACCCGCGTGACCGAGTACCAGACCGGCGGCGCGCTGAGCTGGGACTGATCCCTTAGCCTGAGCCAGGCCGCAAAAGGCCGGACCCCGTGATGACGGGATCCGGCCTTTTTATTTCGCCGGGGCCGAACGCGGCAGCCGCTCGCCGTTCGCCAGCCCCCATGCCACCACCGCCAGCACCTGCGCCGCCTGCACCAGGTTGGCGCGATCGACGTGCTCGAAGGAATCGACCTGGCTGTGCTGGGTATGGCTGCGGTAGTCGCGCTCGTCCTGCATGGCCGGGAAGGCGGGAACGCCCAGGTTGGCGAAGGCTTCGAAGTCGGATCCGCCGGCCATGCCGTAGACGACATCCACCGGCCCCAGGCTGGCGGCGGGCGCCACGGCGCGGGTCAAGGCCGCGTACCACGCGTCGTTGCGCATGTCGGGAAATGCGGTGATACGTCCCGCGCCGCTATCCTGCACCAGCACGGCCTGGATCCGCGCCAGTTCGTCCCGGTGCGCCGCGACATAGGCGCGGCTGCCCAGCAGGCCCTGCTCCTCGCCGGAGAACAGCACGATGCGCAGGGAGCGCTTCGGACGCAGGCCAAGCGCATGGTAAGCGCGCAGGACCTCCAGCATGGCGACCGTGCCGCTGCCGTTGTCCGTTGCGCCCGCGCCGAGATCCCAGGAGTCCAGGTGGGCGCCCAGCACGACCATTTCGCCGGTCTCGTCGCTGCCCGGATAGTCGGCAACCACGTTATGCGCCATGGCCGCATGCGCGCCGAAACCGCCGTTCAGCGCCAGCTCGACCCTGGGCACGATCCCGCGCGCCAGCAAGCGCTTGAGCATGCTGGCGTGCTCGCGCGTGATGATCGCGGCGTGCCGGTCGAACAGCGAACGCGGTCCGCCCCACATGTCGCGCAGTCCGTTTTCCTTCATGGAGACCAGCAGCACACCGGCCAGCCCGGCGTCGTGGATCGCCTGCGTCGCGGCGGCAAAGTAGCGCGCCGGATCCTTGCGCTGTTCCGGCGTCGCCTTCGGCGCCGATTCGACCAGCACGAGCTTGCCCCTCAGCGAAGGCGCCACCGCCTTGAACTCGTCCAGCGTTTTCACGTCGAGCAGCGCCACATCCGCGCGCACCGGCCGGGCGGTGCCGGCGGTCCAGCCTTTCTGCACGACGTCGAGCGCCATGCCGTTCGCATTCAACAGGCGCGCACGCGCGGTTCCGCGCAGCCACGGCCGTCCCATGTCGTAGGCTTCCAGGTGCACGTTGACGGCGCCGTAGGCGCGCAGCCGCGCCATCGCCCATTGCTGGGCGGCGGCCAGCCCGGGCGAGCCGGTGAGGCGGGGCCCGACCTCGTCGCACAGTTGCTCCAGGTTGCTCATCAGTTCCGCGCGCGCGGCGATTTCATCGATCAGGCGGCGCTCGGGAGCAGGCGGCGCCTGGCCCAGGGCCGCACTGCACAGCGCGCATCCGAACAGCAGCGACAGGCATCTTCGCATCATGGCCGGGCTCCCGATCAGCGCCGCGGCATCGGCGGCAAGCCGGCGACGAACTGCGCCAGCGTACCCTTGTCGCGGGCGGCGAGCGCCGAATCCAGTGCCGCGGAACGAATATCGGGATGCGCCGGCAACAGGTTTTCGTACGCCCGCAGCACGCCTTCCAGGCCCGCGATCGTGACTGCTTCAAGGGTTTCGGGGGACTGGCGGGGATCCGGAATGCGGTGCTGTACCTGATAGGCGGCGGTGCTGGCGGCATGCTGGAAAATCGCCACACGCTTGAGCTCACCCTTGGCCGCGCCGCTCATCAGCCAGAACGCGGCCTTGTCGGGCCCGAAGTTGTAGTCGGGGACTTCGTCGATCCATTTCTGGAGCCAACGCCCCTCGCTTGACGTCATGGTGGCAACCGGGTCCTTGTCGGAAGCGGCCGCGATCTGGACGACATGGGCTATTTCGTCCGGGCTTGCGGGTCCGCGGCCATTCTGCGCCAGGGCGGGCAGGGCCAGGCAGGCGCCCATCAGGACGGCTGCCTGGAAACGCATCAAGAAACGTTGCATGCTCATATATCTCCTTCAGGTGGTGAGGTTCGAACGGGACGTTCGCTGTACGCATGAGCAAGCTGCATGCCATCTGCCAAGTGTCTGATATGAAGGCGATTCCTTTTCGCCGGAGAGAGCACGCCGTGTCCGCTTCCGGGCGCTGCTGACCGGATCAGGGCACTCGCGGCCATGCTATGCTGCCCGCGCTTGCCTCATTCATCGAACCCATGCTCCGCAGCCCGCTCCTCGACCACCCCGGCATCGTCCACGGCTTCGGCCGCCGCCACGACGATCTGCCCCGACTGCTGCCCGCCTACTGGCCCCGGCGCCCGGTCCAGCACGAACGCCACGGCACCCATATCGCCATCGCGACCCAGCCGAACGAGGACTGCGGCGAAGCCGACGGCATGCTGACCGCGAGTGCCGGCCTGCTGCTGGCGATCGCCACCGCCGACTGCGTGCCGGTGCTGCTGGCGCGCCGGGATGGGGGCGAGGTGGCGGCCCTGCACGTCGGCTGGCGCGGCGCGCATGCCGGCATCGTCGAGCGTTTTGCCGCGCTGGTGCGCGAGCGCGGCGGCGATCCCGGCGACTGGATCGCGGCGATCGGGCCGGCGGCGCATGCGTGCTGCTATGAAGTGTCGGAGGACCTGATCGAGGACTTCCAGGCGCGCACCGGCCTGCCGCGCGAGACCGTCGCGCCGCGGCTGCGCCGGCTCGACCTGCCGGCGATCGTGCGCCGGCAGCTGGGACAGGCCGGCGTCGAGCGCGTCTCGGTCCAGGCCGAATGCACCATGTGCCGCCGCGGCGGCGACGGCCGCTTCATCTATCACAGCTACCGCCGCGACCGCGAAACGCGCACGCCGGTCGTCGACGTGCAGTGGTCCGTCATCGCCATCGCAAACCGCTGATCACGATTCGCGCAGAAGTTTGTGCGGAAGCTTGTGCGTGGGATGCGCCACCGGCTTGCTAGTAAAGCTATGATGCGAGCCATGCTACGCGTCCTCTTCATCCATCAGAATTTGCCGGGCCAGTTCCGCCGGCTGATTCGCTACCTGCAGACGAGGCCAGACGTCGAACTCGTCGCCATCGGCGAAGAGGCCGCGGTCGCGCGCGAGAATCTCGATCCCAAGATCCGCACCATCGCGTATGCGAAGCCGGAGGGACCGGGCGAAAAGACCCACCACTACCTGAAGCATTTCGAAGGCTGCATCCGGCGCGGCCAGGCCGTCACCCGCATCCTCGTCGAGCTGAAGAAGCAGGGCTGGGCGCCGGACGTGGTGGTCTGCCATCCGGGCTGGGGCGAAGGCCTGTTCGTCAAGGACGTGTTCCCGCGTGCGCGCCTGGTGGTGTTCTGCGAGTTCTGGTGGGCGGCCAACGGGCTGGACGTGGGCTTCGATCCCGAATACCCATCCAGCTTCGACGACGGCCTGCGCATCCGCATCAAGAATTCGGTGCTGATGCAGTCGCTGCTGGCCGCCGACGACGGCGTGACGCCGACCGGCTGGCAGCTGAACGCGCATCCGCCCGAGCTGCGCCACAAGATCCGCCGCATCCACGAGGGCATCGACACCGCCTGGCTGACGCCGGACCCGCAGGCGCGCCTGACGCTTCCTGGCGGCCGTGTCTTGAGCCGCGCCCAGCCGGTCGTGACCTACGTCGCGCGCAACCTCGAACCCTACCGCGGCTTCCACGTCTTCATGCGCAGCCTGCCGCGTCTACTGGCCGGCAATCCGGCGCTGCAGGTGGTGGTGGTCGGCGGCGACGGCGTCAGCTACGGACGGCGTCCGCCCGAAGGATACGACAGCTACCGCGCCGCCTTGTGCGCCGAATTGGGGGATTCCGTCGATTGGTCGCGCGTGCATTTCCTCGGCAAGCTTCCATATGCGAGCTACCGCACTGTGCTCCAGGTCTCGAGCCTGCACATTTACCTCACTTATCCATTCGTGCTGTCGTGGTCCATGCTGGAAGCGATGGCGGTCGGTGTACCGGTGCTCGGTTCGGATACGGGACCGGTGCGGGAAGTGATCCGCGATGGCGAGAATGGCTACCTGACCGGCTTCTTCGACACCGCGGCGCTGGCCGGCCGCGCACTCGAACTGATCGCGCGCCCCGACGAGACCGCCGCCGTCGGACTGCGCGGGCGCGAGACGGTGTTGCGTGACTACGATTTCGAATCGGTCGGCCTGCCGGCCTACCTCGAGCTGCTGAAGGAAGATAGATGAAGGACCGCTTCGCACTGCACTTCGTCCCGGAGGCTTATTCCGCCGCCGCGCCGAAACCGATGGGACGCCACGCGGCAGGCGCCGCGCTGATGCGTGCCGTCGCGCAGAGCGAACTGGCGACGGTCGGCTGCTTTGCCGCCGGCGCGGCCGAAGCGGTCGAGTGCGAGCGCGCGCTGCGCGAACATGGATTCAAGGGCGGGGTCGAGTGGGTCAGCCGCGGCAAGCCGCAGCAGCTGGAGCGCTTCGGCAGCCTGTATCACCCGGGGCCCGGGATCGAACGCCTGGCCTGGCGCCGCCTCGGCCTGGGCGAGCGCCGCTACAGCCTGTGCGGCGTCACGCACACGATCGCGACCCACGCGGTGACGAGCGGCATCGCCAACCTGCTGGTGGCGCCGCTGCGCAGCTGGGATGCGGTGATCTGCACTTCGCGCGTGGTGCGCGACAGCGTGCGCCAGGTGCTGGAGCGCCAGGCCGAGTACCTGCGCGCGCGCCTCGGCGCCGAGCGCTTCGAACTGCCGCAGCTGCCGCTGATCCCGCTCGGCGTGCATGGCCGCGACTTCGCATTCGACGAGGCCGGCCGCAGCGAGGCGCGGCGCCGGCTCGGCATCGAAGACGGCGACGTCGCCTTCCTTTTCTTCGGCCGCCTGTCTTTCCACGCGAAAGCGCATCCGCAGCAGATGTTCAGTGCGCTCGAACGCGCCGGCAAGGATGGCCGCGAGGTGCACCTGATCCTGTGCGGCTGGTTCGCCAACGAGGCGATCGAGAAGGCCTTCCGCGAGGCCGCGGCGCTGCTGTGTCCATCGGTGCGCCTGGTGCTGCTCGACGGCCGCGAAGCCGGCAGCCAGGCCGCCGCCTGGGCCGCCGCCGACGTCTTCACCTCGCTGTCGGACAATGTGCAGGAAAGCTTCGGCCTGACGCCGCTCGAAGCGATGGCGGCCGGGCTGCCTTGCGTGGTGAGCGACTGGAACGGCTACCGCGACACGGTGCGCGAAGGCGTCGACGGCTACCGCATCGCGACCGTGATGCCCGGCGCAGGCGCAGGCCTTGACCTCGCGCAGCGTTACGACGATGGCGTCGACAGTTACGACCAGTATTGCGGTCATACCAGCCAGGCGGTGGCGCTGGACGGCGCTCAGCTGACGCAGGCCTTCGAGCGCCTGATCGGGGACGCCGGACTGCGCCGGCAGCTGGGCGAAAACGGACGCCGGCGCGCACGCGAGGAGTTCGACTGGCGGGTGGTGTTCGGGCGCTACCGCGCGCTATGGAGCGAGCTCGATGAGCGGCGCCGCGCGGATGCCGTGCTGACGCCGGCGCTGCCGCAGCTGGCGCCGGACCGGCTCGATCCGTTTGCGATGTTCGCGAGTTATCCGAGCGCGCAATTGACGCCGGAATCGATGGTCGAGCTGGCGCCGGATGCCTCGCTCGCGCTGCTGCGCCAGTACCGCGAACTGGGGATCAACCGCTTCGCCACATCGTCGCTGCCGACGCTGGAGGAATTCGGCCAGATCTTCGGTTCGATCGAGTCGCGGCCGATGCAGGTGGACGAATTGGTGGATGCGCTGGGCCCTTGCGACCGCCCGACTTTGTTGCGCGGATTGGCCTGGCTTTGCAAGATGGATCTGCTGCGGATTGGCGCGGCGGGCGAGTAAAGGGAATTGGATTTTGTATGGAATGCGCGATCGATGCGCGCTTGTTTTTGAAGGAGCTGGAGTACGAATTGGATCAAAGTTATCGCGACGATCGATAGAAAGCCGTCGATAAGAGTTCGCCCAAGCGGAAAGGCATGAAAAATACTGTGTGCGGGTTGCGCACTGACAAGGTTTTCGTGTACTTTACGTGATTGAATTTGTCAAAACGTGAACGTAGATTTTTTTACCACGTTAAACGGGTGGCAAACCGATCAAAAAATGGGACGCTGATTCATTCAGTATGCACGTAAGCTTCGCGAAAAGAACAAGCCGCATTGCCTGAATTAATTCGGGCATGGCGGCTTTTTCTTTTCGCGCTCTTGCGGGTTGCGGTTTGAACAGTACAGTGAACCAACGAACTTTTGTCTTCAGGTCGTCGGCGACGACGATAGCTGAAGTGCTGCAGACTTGAGGAGTTGCAGCAGTTCAGCTGGTGCCGGATTCATTGACGCAGACGCGAGTGTGCGCCGATGAATAATTCGCCCGACCAAGCAGACGGGTTGGACGGGTTCAAACCTTGTAGCGTATTTTTCTCATCGCAGAGAAGGAGAACATAAAATGGCAACAGCCGCTAAGAAAACCGCAGCAAAGCCGGCCGCAAAAGCAGCCGATAAAACCACCGCCGCCAAAAAGGCAGTAGCCGCCAAGCCGGCAGCGAAAGCCGCAGCGAAACCGGCAGCAAAGCCGGCCGCTAAGGCCGCTGCCAAACCGGCTGCAAAGCCGGCGGCAAAAGCCGCAGCAACCAAGACCGCTGCGAAAGCACCGGCCAAGAAAGCTGCAGCAACCAAAGCAGCTGCACCGGCAAAGAAGGCAGCTGCAACCAAATCGGCTGCACCGGCAAAGAAAGCCGCAGCAACCAAATCGGCTGCTAAGCCGGCGGCAAAAGCCGCTGCAACCAAGTCGGCTGCAAAAGCGCCGGCAAAGAAAGCTGCTGCAACCAAGTCGGCTGCTAAAGCTCCGGCAAAGAAAGCTGCAGCAACCAAATCGGCTGCCAAGGCTCCGGCAAAGAAAGCCGCAGCAACCAAGTCGGCTGCCAAGGCTCCGGCAAAGAAAGCTGCTGCAACCAAGTCGGCTGCCAAGGCTCCGGCCAAGAAAGCCGCAGCAACCAAATCGGCTGCTAAAGCTCCGGCCAAGAAAGGCTCGGCTTCGACAGTGTCGAAGACTAGCGCAACCAAATCGGCTGCTAAGGCTCCTGCAAAGAAAGGCTCGGCTTCGACAGTGTCGAAGACTAGCGCAACCAAGTCGGCTGCTAAGGCTCCGGCAAAGAAAGGCTCGGCTTCGACAGTGTCGAAGACTAGCGCAACCAAATCGGCTGCTAAGGCTCCGGCAAAGAAAACCGCTGCAACCAAGACCGCTGCCAAAGCTCCGGCCAAGAAAGCTGCCGCTACCAAAACCGCTGCTAAAGCCCCGACCAAAGCTGCTGCAACCAAGACCGCCGCTAAAGCCCCGGCCAAAGCTGCTGCAACCAAGACCGCTGCTAAAGCTCCGGCCAAAGCTGCTGCAACCAAAACCGCTGCTAAAGCTCCGGCTAAAGCTGCTGCAACCAAGACCGCTGCCAAAGCTCCGGCTAAAGCTGCTGCAACCAAAACCGCTGCTAAAGCCCCGGCCAAAGCTGCTTCGACCTCGACCGCTGCCAAGGCCCCGGCCAAAGCTGCAAGCTCGACCGCTGCCAAAGCACCGGCCACCAAAACCGCAGCCACCAAAACCGCCGAGTCCAAGCCGGCAGTGAAGGCCGCAGCCAAGCCGGCCGCGAAGAAAGCCGCCGCGCCGAAAGCCGACGCCAAGCCGGAAGCCAAGCCGGAAGCGAAAGCGGAAGCCAAGCCGGAAGCCAAGGCCGACAGCAAGTCGGAAACCAAGGCCGAAGCCAAGCAGGACAGCGGCTCGGCAAGCTCGTCGGCCCAGCCGGCAGCGAAATCGGTGATCGCACCGGCAGCATGGCCTTTCCCGACCAGCAGCCGTCCGTAATCCCAATCCTGCCTGGTTCAGGCAAAATACCGCTGTGTGAGAGATTCACACAGCGGTTTTTTTTTAAGGAGAGCTTGTGCTGACCATTCTTCAGTTGATCGTCGATACCGCGGCTAGCGTGGTCGGTGGCGTCTTGTTGCTGCGTTTCTGGATGCAGGTGATCCGCGTGCGGCCGCCGGCATCGGTGGCCCAGTTCACCTTCACGTTGACGGATTGGCTGGTGCGCCCGCTGCGCCGCGTGCTGCCGGGCGTCGGCGGCTATGACTGGGCGAGCCTGATCGGCGCTTTCCTGGTGGTGCTGCTGGCGAGCTGCGTACTGCTGCTGGCGGGAGCGAGCGGGCAGACCGTCCTGCTGGTCGCCCTGTTCCGCTTCCTGAACTGGATCATCTACGGCTTCATGGGCCTCTTGATCATCGAGGTGATCTTCAGCTGGATCAACCCGCACGCGCCGCTGGCGCCCTTCGTGCACGCGCTCAACGACCCGCTGTTGCGGCCCCTGCGCCGCCTGATTCCACCGGTGGGTGGCCTGGACCTGTCGGTCCTGGTCGCGCTGATCCTGCTACAGATCGTCAAGTACCTGCTGGGCCAGGCCTTCTTCTTCTAGGCGGAAGGCTCAGAAGCGGTACCCGAACGCCGCTTCGAACTTGTCAGCGATTTCTTGCGGCGTGAAGCTGTGGTTCTGGCCGCCCTGGTGGCCGATCTTGATCGCGCCGAGCAGGCTGGCCAGGCGGCCGCTGGTCGGCCAGTCCAGGTCGTTCGCGATGCCGAACAGCAGGCCGGCGCGGTAGGCGTCGCCGCAGCCGGTCGGATCGACCACGCTGCTTGCGGGCACTGCCGGAATCTTGTGATGCTCGCCGCCGGCGTAGATGTCCGAGCCATGTTCACCGCGCGTGACGATCAGCGCGTCCAGGCGCGCCGCGATGTCCTGCAGCGGCAGGCCGGTACGGTCCATCACCATCTCGAATTCATAATCGTTGCAGGCGAGGTAGCTGGCCTGGTCGAGGAAGGTCAGCAGTTCGTCGCCGCTGAACATCGGCAGCTGCTGGCCCGGATCGAACATCAGCGGCACGCCACGATCAAAGCAGTCGCGCGCATGCTTGATCATGCCGTCGCGGCCATCCGGCGAGACGATCGCGACGCGCAGCGGCAGGTAGTCGGCCAGGCTGTTCTCATGCGAGAACTGCATCGCGCCCGGGTGGAAGGCGTTGATCTGGTTGTTGTCCAGGTCGGCGGTGACGAAGCATTGGGCGGTGTAGGCGTCGGCGATGGTGCGGATCGCGTTGGTCGCCAGGCCCTGTTTTGCCATGCGCTCGAGGTAGTCGCCGCCGTCCTGGCCGATGGTGCCCATGATCAGCGGATCGCCGCCCAGCATCTTCAGGTTGTAGGCGATGTTGACCGAGCAGCCGCCGAACTCGGTGCGCAGGGTCGGCACCAGGAAGGAGACGTTCACGCGGTGCAGCTGGTCGGCCAGCAGGGTTTCGCCGAAGCGGCCTTGGTATTGCATGATCTTGTCGAAGGCGATCGAGCCGCAGATCAGGGCAGTCTTGGTCATGGTGGGTCCGAAAAAGGGTGAAACGAATCAGGGATAAAAAACGATCATATGGTAGCCGGACGGCTTGAGCCCGGTGAGCGCGAAGTTCAGCCGGACCGGCTGCTCCGAGCGCGCGCCGAAGCCGGCGGCGGCCGGCACGCCTTGCGGCAGGTACTCGGCGGGGCCGAACACGCGCCGCAGCAGCGGCTTGTCGTTGGCGTCGGTGAGTTCGAGCTGGATGCTGGGCCAGGCCTGCACGAGGCTACCCTGGTTGCGCAGCAGCGTGTTGAGCGAGTAGGTGTCGACGCCGAGGGTGGACAGCTCGCCGGTTTCGATCGCCAGGTTCTCGATCTGCATGGGCAGGCCGATGCGGCAGCCCAGCAGGGCACAGCCGGCGTTCAGGACCGGCCTGGCGCCCGGATAGCGGGCCGCCAGCACGTTGCGGAAGTTCACCAGCAGCTGGGCCGCCAGCAGCAGCGCCAGCAGCGCGGCGCCGCCCAGCATCAGCAGGCGCCGGGTGCGGCCCGACTGCTCCTGCTTGCGGCTGCGCTTGACGAACTCCGGCTCGTCGGCTTCGGCATTGGCCGGAACGCGCAGCTTGGGCGCCTCGATTTTCGTCGGGGTCAGCTTGGAGCGGCGCGAGCGGGCTTCGAGCGCTTTTGCGCGCGCGGACCTGGACGCGGGCGCGGCGGCCGCGGGCGCCAGGCTGTCGTTGCTGGCCGCCGAGGCGCGCAGGAGCAGGGGGATGTCGCCGCTTTCGATGGCTGCGCCGGTGGCGGCTGCGGGCGCTTCCTCGTGGGAGCCATGCTCGTCGTCGGGCAGCGGCTGGGCGACCAGTTCCTCGTCGACCGGCAGTTCGAAGCTGGGCTCGATGCGGCCTTGCGGCGCGTAGGCGGATGCCGGGGGATCGGCGGGCGCCGGTTCAACGCCGGCATCGGCCAGCGCGGGCTCCGGCTCCGGTTCAGGTTCAGGTTCCGGTTCCGGTTCCGGCGGCAGGTCGTCGGCTACAAGCTCGGCGATGTCGCCGACGGCGGCTTCGGCGCCGGCTGCAGGCGCCTTATCGGCATCGGCATCGGCATCCGGCGCCGGCTGGGCTTCTTCCCGATCCGGCGCCGACGCATTCCCGCCGCCATTCCGCCACACCTGTGCGCGCGGCGCAGGCGAAGACGCATCGAGCGGCGCTTCCGGCAGGATGCCGAGCGCATCGAAGGTTTTGGCGGCATCGAAATCGAGGGTGTAGACGGGCTCGCCGTCCTGTTCATCGGCGGCGGCGGGGGCGGGGGCGGGCGCTTCCGTTGCGGAAGCCTGCGCCGCCTGCTCCTTGCTGGCCGCCAGCGCATCCAGGTCGATCAGGTGGGCGCTGCCGTCAAAGATGCTCTGGCAGGCGCCGCAGCGGACGATGCCGCCGCGGAGCTTGAGCTGGTCCGAGGCGACCCGGAACGTGGTATGGCAATGCGGGCACTGGGTGGCGAGCGCCATGCCCTTAATTCGTGCCGTGGAGAGCGACCCAGCCGTCCAGCTCGGCCCAGACGCTCAGCTTGATGAAGGGGGCGTAGGCCGCGGCCACTTCCTCCGCCTGGCGCGCCAGCACGCCGGACAGGATCAGCGAACCACCTGGGGCGACGCGGCCGGACAGCATTGGCGCCATCAGTTTCAGGGGGCTCGACAGGATGTTGGCGACCACGATGTCGAAATGACTGTCGCCGCCCTTCGCCGCGACGAAGTCGTCCGGCACGTGGAAGGCGATCTCGCAATGATTGCGTTCCGCGTTCAACTTCGCCGATTCGATCGCCTGCGGATCGATGTCGACGCCGATCACGTCGGCAGCGCCGAGCTTTTTCGCCACCATCGCCAGGATGCCCGAGCCGCAGCCGTAGTCCAGCACCGACTTGCCCGGGGCAGGGTGGGCTTCGAGCCATTCCATGCACAGGCGGGTGGTCGGGTGGCTGCCGGTGCCGAAAGCCAGGCCCGGATCGACTTCCAGGATCAGGCCGTTCGGGTCCGGCGCTTCGTGCCAGCTCGGCACGACCCAGATGTTCTTGCCGATGTGGATGGGCTCGAACTGCGACTGGGTCAGGCGCACCCAGTCGGCGTCAGCGACCGGCCGGGTAGTGAAGGCAGGCGCTTGCGCGATGCCGATGGCGGCAGCAGCTTCGGCCACGATCGCCGCCTGGTCCGCGTCGACGTCGGTCAGCGCGACCACGCGGCTGTGGTCCCACGCGGCCTCGGTCGGCACCATGCCCGGTTCGCCGAACAGCGGCTTTTCGTCTTCGGTGCCTTCGTCGGCGTCTTCGACCGAGACCGACAGCGCGCCCGCTTCCATCAGGGCGTCGGACAGGCCCTCGGCGTGCTCGCGCGCGATCTCGATGATGACTTCAGTCCAGCTCATGCTTCGCCTTTGCTCTCGGATTTCGAACCGATCGCGCCACCCTTCGGCAGGTCCGGCTTGTGGGCCAGCTTCTGCTCGAGGTAGTGGATGTTGGTGCCGCCCTCGATGAAGCGGGCGTCGACCATCAGTTCGCGGTGCAGCGGGATATTCGTCAGGATACCCTCGACCACCATTTCCGACAACGCGATCTGCATGCGGCGGATCGCCTGGTCACGCGTGGCGCCATAGGCGATGACTTTACCCACCATCGAATCGTAGTGCGGCGGCACGTAGTAGCCGGCGTAGGCGTGCGAATCGACGCGGATGCCGGGGCCGCCCGGCGGGTGCCAGCCGGTGATGCGGCCCGGCGACGGGGTGAACTTGAACGGGTCTTCGGCGTTGATGCGGCACTCGATCGCGTGGCCCGACAGCATGATGTCGCGCTGCTTGAAGCGCAGGCGCTCGCCGCAGGCGATGCGGATCTGTTCCTGGACGATGTCGATCCCGGTGATCATCTCGGTGACCGGGTGCTCGACCTGGACGCGGGTGTTCATCTCGATGAAGTAGAACTCGCCGTTTTCGTACAGGAATTCGAAGGTGCCGGCGCCGCGGTAGCCGATCTTGCGGCAGGCTTCGGCGCAGCGTTCACCGATCTTCTCGATGGTCTTGCGCGGGATGCCCGGCGCCGGCGCTTCCTCGATCACCTTCTGGTGGCGGCGCTGCATCGAGCAGTCGCGTTCGCCCAGCCAGACGGCCTGCTTGTGCTCGTCGGCCAGCACCTGGATTTCCACGTGGCGCGGATTCTCCAGGTACTTCTCCATATAGACTTCGGGATTGCCGAAGGCAGTACCGGCTTCGGTCTTGGTCATCTGCACGGCGGACAGCAGGGCTGCCTCGGTGTGCACGACGCGCATGCCGCGGCCGCCGCCGCCGCCGGCGGCCTTGATGATGACCGGATACCCGATCTTGCGCGCAGTCTGGATGATTTCCTTCGGATCGTCCGGCAGGGCGCCTTCCGAACCCGGCACGCAGGGCACGCCGGCACGGATCATCGCCTGCTTGGCCGACACCTTGTCACCCATCATGCGGATCGATTCCGGGCGCGGGCCGATGAAGACGAAGCCCGATTTTTCGACGCGTTCGGCGAAGTCGGCGTTTTCCGACAGGAAGCCGTAGCCCGGGTGGATCGCTTCGGCGTCGGTCACTTCGGCCGCGCTGATGATCGCCGGCATGCTCAGGTAGCTCTGCGCCGACTGTGCTGGGCCGATGCAGACGGACTCGTCGGCCAGTTTCACGTACTTGGCGTCCTTGTCGGCTTCGGAGTGCACGACGACCGTCTTGATGCCCATCTCGCGGCAGGCGCGCTGGATACGCAGCGCGATTTCACCACGATTGGCGATTAGAATTTTTTCAAACATGGTATGCGGTGTTTCTGTGAGTGCCGGCGATGCCGGATACAACAGGAGGAAATAGCTTCAGGGGCCGTCTTGCGTGAAGACGGCCCTGATTTTTGATATTAGCCGATCACGAACAGCGGCTGGCCGAATTCGACGGGCTGGCCGTTTTCCACCAGGATCTTGGTGACGGTACCGGAGAGGTCGGCATCGATTTCGTTCAGGAGCTTCATCGCTTCGATGATGCACAGGGTGTCGCCTTCCTTCACGCTGGCGCCGACTTCGACGAAGGCCGGGGCGCCCGGGGCCGACGAGCGGTAGAAGGTGCCGACCATCGGCGACTTGACCACGTGGCCGGTCTCGACCGGCGCTGCCGGAGCAGGGGCAGCGGCCGGGGCCGGTGCGCCGGCGACGGCCGGCGCCGAGTATTGCTGCACGCCTTGCTGCGGAACCATCATCACCTGATTCTGCGGGATTGCGGAGGACTTGACGATGCGAACCTTGCTTTCGCCTTCGGTCACTTCGAGTTCAGCGATGTCCGATTCGGCGACGAGGTCGATCAATGTCTTGAGTTTTCGTAGATCCATGTGAAACCCCTTGGAATTATTTGTTGTTGAGTATGCGGTGCGTCAGGTGGTTGGCGCGCGTCCGCACAGGATGCGTGAAGTTGACGTAGATTAACGCTCTTTGAGCGCAAAGTCGATGGCAAAACGATAGCCATCGGCTCCCAGTCCACAAATCGTGCCTTGCGCGATCGCAGACAAAAACGAGTGGTGCCGGAACTCCTCACGCTTATAAATATTAGAGAGGTGTACTTCCACGAACGGAATCTCCACTGCCGCCAGCGCATCGCGCAAGGCGACGCTGGTGTGGGTGAGTCCGCCCGGGTTGATGACGATCGCGTCCACCCCTTCCTGCCGCGCCGCATGGATACGGTCGATCAGCGCGCCTTCATGGTTGCTCTGGAAGCAAGCAATGCTTGCACCAGCGCCTGCTGCCTGGGCATTGGCAGCCTGCTCGATGTCGGCCAGCGTGGTAGCGCCGTACACCGCAGGCTCCCGCGTCCCCAATAAATTCAGATTGGGGCCATTGAGCAGCAGTAGCTTTTTCGCCATGATAAACCGTCTGTTTGCCCGAAAGACAGGCATTTTGCCGCCAACATTGTATGTTGGCAAGCGATATAAAGCGCCAGGAATATAAGTGAACGACCGTTCGCTGTCTTGCCCTGTTTCTTACAGCTTGCCCAGATCTGCGCGCAATTCCTCGAATTTCAGCCGTCCCAGATAAGTCTTGCGTACCTGGCCGTCCGGGCCGATCAGGACCGTGAACGGTAGACCGCCATGGGTATTGCCGAGTTCGCGCGACAGATCGGTCCCGCTCATGCCACCCACATAAAGCGGGTAAGCAACTTTCGTCTTCTTCACGAATTCATTCAGGTTCGCCGGCGAATCGATGCCGATCCCGATCACATTGAAATGCTTGCCGCCGTCCTTGGCTGCCAGTTCGGATAATTCCGGCATCTCCTGCACGCAGGGCGCGCACCACGATGCCCAGAAATTCACCAGCAGCGGCTTGCCCTTCCACTGGCCCAGCGATTGCGGCTTGCCGGCCAGGTCGTTAAGCGACTGCGCGTACAGATTGCTGACCGCGGTGTGCGGGCGGCCATCGGTGGGTGCATAGCTGGTCGTCAATGGCCCCTTGGGCTCGGTCTTGACGGCGGCGATGGCGCCGAACACGGCGAAAGCGGCCGCCACAATGGCGTAGCCGACCAGATTCTTTTTATTCATCTTGTTCCAGGGTTTCGTCGGTGATCATCAGGGAACGCAGGCCGGCGGCGTCGACGCGCTGCAGGCGGCCATCGGCGCGCGGTTTCAAGGCGCCGCGCAAGTCGTTCATTTCATATAGTTCGGCGTGCACCGTCTCCTTCTTCCACTGGAAGCTGACGGTTTCGACCGGCTCGTGGCGGCCGCCCTTGAAGTGCGGCGTTTCCGAGATGTCGATGTCGACGTTGCGGTTCAGCAGGAAGATCTCGACTTCCTTGGCGCTGTCGGCGAACAGCTGCAGGTTGATGGCGTCGTGCTCGCCGGCGGTGCCGTTCAGGACCGCGCCGGTCAGGTAGGGGCGGAACTCTTCCAGCTGTGCCATCACTTCCAGCGCGGCGATGCGCAGCGCCTGCAGGCGCGCGGCCTGGGCCGGTCCCTGGAACAGGGACTGGTAGCGGCGCACTTCGTCTTCGACCTGGATATTGTCCGGCAGATAGTTGGGGGAGGGACGGTCCACGCCCAGCACCTGGCGTGCGGCCTTGGCCTTGGCGGTGGCATAGTCGGCGCCATCCTGGGCAATCATGCGCGCGGCAATGGCAGCAATACGTCCGCGCAATGTTTGGAGGTCGTCATTTGGCATTGGCATCATGTCCGTGATCATACTCTTGAACGGAAAATGGCATCGCGTCGGGTAAAATCGTGCATTCGCTAATTTCTCGATCACCATGCATATTCACATCCTCGGTATTTGCGGCACCTTCATGGGCGGCCTGGCAGTCCTGGCCAAGGAAGCCGGCCACCGCGTCACCGGGTGCGACGCCAACGTCTATCCGCCGATGAGCACCCAGCTCGAAGCCCAGGGCATCGAACTGATCCAGGGCTACAGCCCCGACCAGGTGGCGCTCGATCCCGACCTCTACGTGATCGGGAACGTGATGACGCGAGGCAACCCGCTGATCGAGGAAATCCTGAACCGCGGCCTGGCTTATATGTCTGGCCCGCAATGGATCGGGGAACATATTTTGCGTCATAAATGGGTATTGGCCGTCGCCGGCACCCACGGCAAGACCACGACCACCTCGATGCTGGCCTGGATCCTCGACGATGCCGGCTATTCGCCGGGCTTCCTGATCGGCGGCGTGCCGATGAACTTCGGCATCTCGGCGCGCCTGCAGGGCGATTCCGACTCCGACTTCTTCGTGATCGAAGCCGACGAGTACGACACCGCCTTCTTCGACAAGCGCTCCAAGTTCGTCCACTACCACGCCAAGACCGCGGTGCTGAACAACCTGGAATACGATCATGCCGACATCTTCCCGGATATTGGCGCCATCGAAACCCAGTTCCACCACCTGGTGCGCACCGTGCCCGGCGTGGGACGCCTGGTCGTGAACGGCGACGAAGCCTCGCTCAGCCGCGTGCTCAAGCGCGGTTGCTGGAGCGAAAAGGAAGCCTTCGGCGCATCCGAAGGCACCGACTGGAGCCTGGTCGAACATCCGGGCGGCTCCAGCTTCGACGTCCTCTTCAATAATGAGGTGCAGGGCACCGTGCACTGGGACCTGACCGGCCACCACAACCGCATGAATGCGATGGCCGCGGTCGCCGCCGCCCGCCATGTCGGCGTGCCGCCCGCCCAGGCCATCGAAGCACTGGGCCGCTTCCAGAGCGTCAAGCGGCGCATGGAAGTGCGCGGCGTGGTGCGCGACGTGACCGTCTACGACGACTTCGCCCACCACCCGACCGCGATCGCCACCACCGTCGGCGGCCTGCGCCAGAAGATCGGCACCACTGGACGGATCCTGGCCGTGCTCGAGCCGCGCTCGAACACCATGAAGCTGGGCGCCATGAAGGATGCGCTGCCGGGCAGCCTGAAGGATGCGGACCTGGTGTTCGGCTTCGGCAGCCAGCAGGCGCTGGGCTGGTCGCTGGCCGATGCCCTGAAGCCGCTGGGGAATATCGCGCACAGCTTCGACCAGCTCGACTATATGGTGCAGGCCGTCGTGCAGGCCGCCCAGCCGGGCGACCACATCCTGGTGATGAGCAACGGCGGCTTCGGCGGCGTGCACCAGAAGCTGCTGGAGGCGCTGGCGGAATGAGTTCTCCGCACCTGCTTTATTTGCACGGCTTCCGGTCCTCGCCGAAGTCCTTCAAGGCGCGCGTGGTGCACCAGCGCATGGCGCAGCGCGGCCGCGCGAATGCATTGATCTGCCCGCAGCTGCCGGCCTCGCCGAAGGCGGCGATGGAACTGGTGCTGAACCTGGTCGACCGTTACCAGGACAATCTGGCGATCGTCGGCTCCTCGCTGGGCGGCTTTTACGCGACCTGGCTGGCCGAGCGCTTCGGCTGCCGCGCGGCGCTGATCAACCCCTCCGTCGATCCGCTGAAGAACCTGGCGCAGCACGTCGGCGTGACCACGGCCTGGCATTCGGACGAACCGTTCGAGTTCAAGCAGGAATACATCGCCGAACTCGCCGACCTGAAGGTGGCGCACATCACGCGCCCGGAACGCTATTTCCTGCTGGCCGCCACCGGCGACGAAGTGCTGGACTACCGCGACATGGTGGTCCACTACGCGGGCGCGCGCCAGCACGTGATCCAGGGCGGCGACCACGCGGTGTCGGAATTCGAACAATACGTCGACGAGGTGCTGGACTTCTGCACCGGATCGGAAGGCGCGTGAGGCCGGCCTCGCTGCGCCGGGCGCGCTGGCTGGCGCATCCGGACGGCGTGCACGCATCCGCCGCGATGCGTGACTGGCTTGCCACACCGGGCTCCCTGACCGCGCGCCTGATCGCGCACAGCCGCCAGTTCCGCGTGCAGAAGCTGCGCCAGGCGACTAATCTGTGCCTGGCGGACGAAGCCGAGGCGATCGGCCTGCATCGGCCCCAGCGCGTGTGGGAGCGCGAAGTGCTGCTGCGCTGCGACGGCCAGCCGGTGGTCTTCGGCCACACCGTGGTGCCGATGAGCGCGACGGCGCAGGACTGGCCGCTGTTCTCGGCGCTCGGCGAACGCTCGCTCGGCACGACCCTGTTTTACGATCCGCGGGTGCAGCGCGGCCAACTCGAATTTGCCCGGATCCGCCCGGGCCACCCTTTATTGACGCGCGTGCTGGCGGCGGTGAAAGGCGATGGCCTGCGGTCCAATGCGACTTATTATGCGCGGCGCTGCGTCTATCGCCGCCGTCAAGGCCTGCTGCTGGTCACCGAGGTATTCTTGCCCGCGGTGCTGGAGCTTGCTGCCAACTCAGATATGAATGTGAAGTGAAATGAACGTCTTTTTCGAAGAATCCGGCGACTTCAAGGTCGGCGCCGTGCTGTCGCAGGCGGGCGAGGCCTATCAGGTCGAAATGCCGAGCGGGAAGCGCACCAAGGTCAAGTCGCGCGATGTGCTGCTGCAGTTCGACAAGCCGTCCCCGGCCGAGCTGCTGGAGCAGGCCAAGGCGGTAGCAGGCGAGGTCGACCTCGAATTCCTGTGGGAAGTCGCGGGCCAGGACGAGTTCGGGTTCACGGAACTGGGCGCCGAATACTTCGGCCACGCGCCGCTGCCTTTCGAGGCCGCCGGCCTGGTGCTGGCGCTGCACAACGCACCCATCTATTTCTACAAGAAAGGCCGCGGGCGCTACAAGGCCGCGCCGGAACAGTCGCTGCGCGCGGCCCTGGCCGGCATCGAAAAGAAGAAACAGCAGGCCATCGTGCAGGCGGCCTATGTCGAGGAACTGAAGGCGGGCAATCTGCCGGAGGTCATGCGGCCGCTGGTGCAGCAACTGCTGTTCAAGCCGGACAAGAACAGCATCGAATTCAAGGCGCTGGAGACGGCCGCCAGCGACATGCAGACCACCGCCCAGCGCCTGATGCTGAGCACGGGCGGCGTCGCCTCGGCCAAGGAACTGCACATGTCGCGCTTCCTGTTCGAGCACTTCCCGCGCGGCGCCGGCTTCCCGGCCGTGACGGTGCCGGGCGCGCCGGCGGACCTGCCGCTGGCCAGGGTGGCGGCCTTCTCGATCGACGACGTGACCACCACCGAGATCGACGACGCCCTCTCGGTCGAGCATCTGGCCGATGGCCTGGTGCGGGTCGGCATCCACATCGCCGCGCCCGGCCTGGCCATCCGTCCGGACGACGCCCTCGACAAGATCGCGCGCGCGCGCATGTCGACCGTCTATATGCCGGGCGATAAGATCACCATGCTGCCGGACGAAGTGGTGGAAGCCTTCACCCTGGCCGAAGGCAGGGATTGCCCGGCGCTGTCGCTGTACGCGACCCTGAACCCGGAGAACTGGTCGGTGCTGTCCACCGAGACCCGCGCCGAGCGCGTGCCGATTAAGACCAACCTGCGCCTGAACGACCTCGACGCCCTGGTGACCGAAGAGGTGCTGGCCAACGGCAGCGGCGACTACCCGCACAAGGACGAGCTGGGCCTGCTGTGGCAGTGGGCGCTGCAGCTGGAAGCGGGCCGCATGAAGAAGCGCGAAGCCTTCGGCCTGAAGCCGGAGCAGGCGAACCGCGTCGACTTCAACTTCTATGTCACGGACGACATCGTCACCATCGTGCGCCGCAAGCGTGGCGCGCCGCTGGACAAGATCGTGGCCGAGCTGATGATCTTCGCCAACAGCACCTGGGGCAAGCTGCTGCACGACTCGGGTGTGCCGGGCATCTACCGCTCGCAAGGTCCGGGCGCCGGCGGCTGGAACGCCAAGATCCAGGTCCGCATGGTGACCCACGCGGCGCCGCACCAGGGCCTGGGCGTCGACCAGTACGCCTGGAGCACCTCGCCGCTGCGCCGCTATACGGACCTGGTCAACCAGTGGCAGATCCTGGCCTGCGCCGAGCATGGCGTGACGGCACCGCTGGTGGCCCCGTTCAAGCCGCGCGACGCGACCCTGTTCTCGATCGTCTCCGCCTTCGATGCGGCCTATGCGGCCTACAACGAGTTCCAGCAGAACATGGAGCGCTACTGGTGCCTGCGCTGGCTGGGCCAGGAAAACGCGCGCCAGGTCGATGCGGTGGTGCTGAAGGACGAGGTGCTGCGCCTGGTCGAGATCCCGCTGGTGATCCGCCTGCCGGGCATGCCGCAGGTGGCGCGCGGCGCCCAGGTGCGCATGGACATCGTGCGTTGGGACGAAGTCGACCTGTCGCTGGAAGCCCGCCTGCTCGAGGTGGCCGAACCGACGCCGGAAGCGGCGGCCGAACTGGCATTCGAGGAGGAAGAGGAAGCCGCTTCCGCCAGCGCGGATACCGGCGAGGCGGCGGCCGAGGAAGCGGCCGAAGCCGAGGGTTCGGTGACCGTGACCGATCCAGCCACGCAAACCGACGTGCCCGCCGCGTAGGGTGGGCACAATGTGCCCACGTTCTGCGTTTGCATATCGTTAACGTTTGCGTGGGCACGGAGTGCCCACGCTACAACAGCGGCAATTACGCCTAACAAAGTCGCGGCCTTGCACGGTAGAATGAATAGTGTCCGTCCCATCCCGCAGCACGTGAAGAGCCTCCAACACAACCGTCCCATGATGATCGCCATCGCCTTCTCGGTGCTGGCGCACGCATCCCTGCTGGCAGTCCGCTTTGCGGCGCCGGACGCGTTCCGCCTGCAGCCGACCGATCCGGGGCTGGAAGTCATCCTGGTCAACGCCAAACACGAGCGCGCCCCGGTCAAGGCCGAGGCGCTGGCCCAGTCCAACCTGGACGGCGGCGGCAATGCGGACGCCGGCCGCGCCCAGTCGCCGCTGCCGGACCTGCGCAAGATCGAGGATGGCGACAGCATCAAGGCCGTGCAGCGCCGCATCGCCGAGCTCGAGCAGCGCCAGAAGCTGCTGACCCAAACCCGCGTCTCCGGCTTCAACGCGGCGCCGATCGCCGAGCAGGACAAGCCGGACCCCTCGCGCAACGGCGCCGACATGCTGGAAACCAGCCGCGCCATCGCGCGCCAGACCGCCGAGATCACCCAGCGCATCTCGGACCAGAACAAGCGCCCCAAGAAGACCTTCATCAGCCCCAGCACGCGCGGGGTCGGCTACGCCATCTATTACAAGGCCCTGCAAAAGCGGGTGGAGGAAGTCGGCACGCTCAGCTTCCCGCAGCAGAACGGCCGCAAGCTGTACGGCGAGCTGGTGATGTACATCCCGGTGTTCCAGGACGGCAGCATCTATGAAAAGGAAGGCGGGCCGCGCATCGAGCGCAGCTCCGGCAACCGCGCGCTGGACCAGGCCGCGCTGGGCATCGTGCGCCGTGCGGCGCCCTTCGGCAAATTCCCGGCCAATATGCGGTCCACCGACAAGGACGATCTGTGGATCGTCATCACCACCTTCACCTTCACCCGCGAAGGCAAGCTGCAGGCGGAACTGCGCGAAGAAAAAGGAGCTTGAATCTGCATGAGCGATCAGTATTGCGTGATTGGTAACCCGATTGGCCATAGCCGCTCGCCGGACATCCATGCTTCCTTCGCAAGCGAGACGGGACAGGACATCAGCTATGAACGTGTCCTCGCGCCGCTCGACGGCTTTGCCGAGACCGTGCGCGGCCTGATCGAGCGCGGGTATCGCGGCGCGAATGTCACGGTGCCCTTCAAGCTGGAAGCGGCCAGTCTCGCCACGCGCTTGGAAGAACGCGCGCGCCTGGCCGGCGCCGTCAACACCCTGCGCTTCGAGAATGGCGAGATCGTCGGCGACAACACCGATGGCCCCGGCCTGGTGGCCGACATCGTCCGCAATGCGGGCGTGCCTCTTGGCGGCAAGCGCGTGCTGCTGCTGGGCGCGGGCGGCGCGGCGCGCGGCGTGATCCTGCCCATCCTGCAGCATGCTCCGCAGGCGATCGTGATCGCCAACCGCACCCACGCCACCGCCGATGCGCTGGTGGCGCAGTTTGCGGCGCAGGCTGCGCATCCTGGCCAGGTGTCCGCTTGCGGCTTCGACGACATCGCCGCGGCCTTCGACGTCGTGATCAACGCGACCTCGGCGAGTTTGTCTTCTTCGATGCCGCCGGTGCCGGCCGCCGCGTTCAGCCGGAACACGCTGGCATTGGATATGATGTACGGGAACAAACCGAGCCCGTTCATGGCATTCGCCGCCAGCCACGGCGCGACCACCCGCGACGGCCTGGGCATGCTGGTCGAGCAGGCCGCCGAAGCCTTCGCCATCTGGCGCGGGGTGCGGCCGCAGACCGCTGCCATCCTCGAACAGATGCGATCGAAATCATGACGAAAGCGCTCAAGGCGGGCATGGCGGCGTCCGCCGGCCGGGCTGCGGTTTCCACCGGCGCCAAAGGCCGGCGCCGCTGGCTGAAGTGGATCATCCTCGGGCCGCTGCTGGCCGTGCTGCTGGTGCAGCTGTACTTCTTCGCGATGGTCTGCTGGTGGACCCAGTTCAACCCGTCGTCGACCAGCATGATGCGCTCGCAGCTCTCGAGCCTGCGCGAAAGGAACCCGAACGCGAAGCTGGAGCAGGTCTGGGTGCCCTACGAGCGCATCTCGAACAACCTGAAACGCGCGGTGATCGCCTCCGAAGACGCGAATTTCACCGAACATGACGGCGTCGACTGGGAGGCGCTGGAAAAAGCCTGGGAGCGCAACAACAAGCGCCACAAGGTGATCGGGGGCGGTTCCACCATCACGCAGCAGCTTGCCAAGAACCTGTTCCTGTCCGGCTCGCGCAACTACCTGCGCAAGGGCCAGGAACTGGTCATCGCCTACATGCTGGAAACGGTGATGAGCAAGCAGCGCATCCTGGAAATCTACCTGAACGTGGTCGAATTCGGCCGCGGCGTGTTCGGCGCCGAAGCCGCCGCCCGCCACTATTACCGCAGCAGCGCGGCAAAGCTCGACCCGGCCCAGGCCGCGCGCCTCGCCGTCATGCTGCCCAACCCGCGCTACTACGACGCCCACCGCCAGACCAACTACCTGTCCCGCCGCACCGGCGTGATCCAGCGCCGGATGAACGCCGCCGATCTCCCCTGATCTGCCTCAAACCGGGGTCAGACCCCGGTTTTTGGAAATGTCCTGAAGGCTCTTTCCAAAATTCGGGGTCTGACCCCGGTTTGATGTTTATCAGGTCGGCAAAAAACTTTCCTTCGGGGTGGCCGGCCTCAGGGCTTACGGGTACACTTGCGCTGTTTCCGAATCCCGGCCGAGAAAGCAGCGCATGATCAACGTATTTGTCCTACAAAATGGCCGACTGAACCAGGTTGCGATCGCTTCGCGCGCCGATCTGGAGAAGGTAACGCCTGTCTGGGTCGACCTGACCGACCCGACCGACGAAGAGCGCGCCGTCGTCAAGGCGATGTACGACGTGATCCTGCCGGGCGAGGACGAAGTGTCGGACATCGAGGCCTCGGCCCGTTACTACGAGGCGGAAAACGGCGACCTGCACCTGCGCACCGACTTCCTGCTCGAAGAGGAAGAGGGCCCTTCGCGCATCGTCACCGTGGCGTTCATCCTGGCCAAGAAAATCCTGTTTTCGGTCCACAACGACGACCTGCCGGTGTTCCGCCTGGTGCGCCTGCGCGCGCGCTCGCGTCCCGGTTCGATCGAGGACTACATGGACGTGCTGCTCGACCTGTACGCGACCGACGCCGAGTACTCGGCGGACGCCCTCGAAGGCATCTACGAGAGCCTGGAAGAGGTCAGCCAGCGCGTGCTGCAAAAGGAATTCACCGACCAGGACGCGGCCGCCGCGCTGAATGCGATCGCCCACGAGGAAGACTTGAACGGCCGCATCCGCCGCAACATGATGGATACCCGCCGCGCGGTCAGCTTCCTGATGCGCGGCCGGCTGCTGAATTCGGAACAGTTCGAAGAGGCGCGCCAGATCCTGCGCGACATCGAATCGCTGGACGGCCACACCTCCTTCCTCTTCGACAAGATCAACTTCCTGATGGACGCCACCGTCGGCTTCATCAACATCAACCAGAACAAGATCATCAAGATCTTCTCGGTGGCCTCGGTCGCCTTCCTGCCGCCGACCCTGATCGCCAGCGTCTACGGCATGAACTTCGAGTTCCTGCCGGAGCTGCACTGGCGCTTCGGCTACGGCTGGTCGCTGGCCCTGATGGTCACCAGCGCGATCGCGCCCTTCCTGTACTTCCGCCACCGCGGCTGGTTGAAGTAAATGCGCGCCGGCCCTGCCGGGCCTCGCGTTAAGCTGTGCACTCGCCCCAACAAGGAGAGTGCATGAATCGAACGTCGATCACGCGGCATCTGGCCGCTTTCGCTGTCGGCCTGGCCGCCGCCGGCGCCACGCCCGCCGCACCCGCCTGGAAACTGAGCCCGGACGGCTTCGGCCCCCTGAAGATCGGCATGCGTTTCAGCGAAGCCCGCCGCGTCGCCGGCAAGCGCCTCAAGCCGACCCCGCCGCCGCAAGGCAATCCGCAGTGCGACCAGATGCTGCTGCCGGGGCATCCCGGCGTCTCGCTGATGTTCGTCGACGGCAGGCTGCAGCGGGTCGACATCTACAAGCCCGGTATTCGCACCACGCGCGGCGCGGCGCCGGGCGACGCCGTGCGCAAAGTACGCCAGGCCTATCCGGGGCTGACGGCAACGCCCCACAAATACGCCGGCGGCGAACAATACCTGACCCTTGGTCCCAGCGGCGGCCACGCCCTGCGCTTCCAGACCGGCAAGGGCAGGATCGACCGCATCTACGGCGGCCGCTGGCAGGAAGTCCAGCTGGTGGAAGGCTGCTTCTAGCCGCGCCGCCAGGCCTCAGTTCTTCAGATTGATGAACAGATTGGCCGCAAACGTCACGATCCCCAGCGCGGCGACGATCTCCGCCGCGCCCAGCACCGGCACCACCGCCATCCGGCCGAACAGCACCAGGCCCAGCGCCACCATCATCACCGGCAGCGCCAGGTTCATGAGCCAGAAGTGCGCGCGCGCCAGGCGGCTCTCGCCGGCCTTCGGGAACACGCTGTAGATCAGGCCCGCCAGCGCCATCGTGGTCCAGCCCAGCAGGTTGACGTGGGCGTGCACCGGGCGCAGCGTGAAGTTCTGGCTGGCGCCCATCGCGATGCCCATCGAGACGCCGATGATGAGGTAGACGACCGACAGTTTCAGCCAGACGATGCCGGCGCGCGAGAATGCCGGTGCGGCAGGGTTGAGCGTGGTTTGCATGGTATTTTCCCGTACGATGTGTGAATGGATCGTGAATCGATCTGTAGTGCATGCATCGTAGTGATTCGGCCCGCCGATTTGCAGCCCCACGCGTGGGGGATGGCGCGGCGCCTGCTCATCGAAAGGAAACCATGCAACTCAGCGGCAGATGGTGTTTTGGCGTGGCATGCCTGGCGTTGGCAGCAGGCGCCGGGGCGGCAGCACGGCGGCCTGCGGACTGGCAGTTCGCTCCGGACGGCTTCGGCCCGTTCAAGGTCGGCATGACGGTCGCGCAGGCGCAGCGGCACCAACGCGATCCGCTTCGAGACGAAAAAAGGCCGCATCGAGAACGTCTACGCCGGCCGCTGGGCCCAGGTGCAATATATGGAAGGCTGTTTGTAGAAGCGGCTCACATCGTCGCGAACATCGCCACCACCGCCACCAGCATGATGGCCACGCCGAACCAGCCGATGATGGTATGGCGCGCGGTCAGCGTGTACTGGCCCATGATCTTGCGGTTATGCGCCAGCATCATCATGACGGCCATGATCGGCACCGCGATCACGCCGTTGATCTGGGCCGACAGCACCAGCGCCGCGATCGGGTCGACCGGGGCGAAGTCGAGCAGCACGCCGCCCAGGGTCGCCAGGGCGATGATGCCGTAGAATTCGCGCGCCTCGACCACTTTCAGATCGAGGCCGTTACGCCAGCGGAAGCTCTCGGTGACGGCGTAGGCCGCCGAGCCGGCCAGCACCGGCACCGCCAGCATGCCGGTACCGATGATCCCCAGCGCGAACAGCACGAAGGCGAATTCGCCGGCCACCGGGCGCAGGGCCTCGGCGGCCTGGGACGACGACTGGATGTCGGTGATGCCGTGCGCGCCCAGCGTCACCGCGGTGGTGAGAATGATGAAGAAGGCGACCAGGTTCGAGAAGCCCATGCCGATCAGAGTGTCGGCCTTGATCCGCTTCATCTGGGCGCGCGCATCCTTCGGGCGGGTGCGCAGCGCGCGCGTGCCGGCGTCGTTGCGGATCTCCTCCACTTCCTGCGAAGCCTGCCAGAAGAACAGGTAGGGGCTGATCGTGGTGCCGAACACGGCGACGATCAGGGCCACCGACTCCCTGGTGAAGCTGAAGTGCGGCCACACGGTGCGGGCCACCACTTCGGTCCAGGGCATGTGCACGGCGAAGGCGGTGGCGACATACGCCAGCAGGCCGAGGGTCAGCCATTTCAGGTAGCGCACATAGGTGCTGTAGGGCAGGAACACCTGCAAGGCCAGGCACACGATGCCGAAGCCCAGCGAATACATGTGCTGCGAGCCGGTGCCGGTCACCAGGCGCAGCGCTTCGCCCATCGCGGCGATGTCGGCGGCGATGTTGATCACGTTCGCGACCAGCAGCAGGGCGACCACGGCGTACAGCAGCCAGGGCGAATAGGCGCGGCGGATGTTGGCGGCGAGGCCGCGCCCGGTGACGCGGCCGATGCGGGCCGACACCAGCTGGATGCCGACCATGAAGGGATAGGTCAGGACCAGGGTCCACAGGGTGTTGAAGCCGAATTGCGCGCCGGCCTGGGAGTAGGTGGCGATGCCGGATGGATCGTCGTCCGCCGCGCCGGTAATGAGACCGGGGCCCAGGGACTTGAGGGTGGCGTGGTCGGTGAGACGGCGGTAGAGCTTCTTCATATCTGGCCTGCGCAAATGAAAACGGGCGCGGCCAACGATGTAAAGGTCAGCGCGCCGGGTGGGGCAAGTTTTTAGAGGGACTGTTCATGGTCGGCGCGGAGTTTATCACGGTAGAAACGCTTTACAGCGTCCCCACCGTGTAATAAAAGCCAAATAAGCCTGCCTTAAGCAATGCGCGCGAATACGCGTCGCGCAGCCGCGACGGTTTCCTCGATCACCGCATCGTCGTGGGCGCTTGATACGAAGCCGGCTTCGAACATGGCCGGCGCGAAGTACACGCCTTCGTCCAGCATGCCGTGGAAGAAGCGGTTGAAGCGCTCCTTGTCGCCGGCCATCATCTGGCCGTAGGTGGACGGGACCTGGTTCGAGAAGTACATGCCGAACATGCCGCCGACGGCGTCGCCGCAGAAGGCCACCCCGGCTTCTTGCGCGGCGGCGGTCAGGCCCTCGACCAGCTTGGCGGTCTGCGCGCCCAGCTTCTCGTAGAAGCCCGGCTCCTGCACCAGCTTCAGGGTCGTCATGCCGGCGGCCACCGCCACCGGGTTGCCGGACAGGGTGCCGGCCTGGTAGACCGGGCCGATCGGCGCCATGTTGTGCATCAGGTCGGCGCGGCCGCCGAAGGCCGCCACCGGCAAGCCGCCGCCGATCACCTTGCCCAGCGCGGTCAGGTCCGGGGTGATGCCGTACAGGGCCTGGGCGCCGCCGAGGCCGACGCGGAAGCCCGACATCACTTCGTCGAAGATCAGGACCGCGCCGTATTCGGTGCACAGCTCGCGCATGCGGCGCAGGAAGTCCGGCGTCGCGCGGATCAGGTTCATATTGCCGGCCACCGCTTCCACGATCACGCAGGCGATCGTGTCGCCCATCGATGCGAAGGCGTCTTCCAGCTGCGGGACGTTGTTGTAGTCGAGGACCAGGGTGTGCTTGACGAAGTCTTCCGGCACGCCGGCCGAGGTCGGGTTGCCGAAGGTGAGCAGGCCGGAACCGGCCTTCACCAGCAGCGAATCGGCGTGGCCGTGGTAGCAGCCCTCGAACTTGACGATCTTGTCGCGGCCGGTGGCGCCGCGCGCCAGGCGCAGCGCGCTCATGGTCGCTTCGGTGCCGGAGGAGACCAGGCGCACCTGCTCGATCGACGGCACCAGGCGGCAGAGTTCTTCGGCGATCTCGATCTCGCCTTCGGTCGGGGCGCCGAAGGACAGGCCGCGCGCGGCCGCGTCCTGCACCGCCTTCACCACTTTCGGATGGGCGTGGCCGACGATGGCCGGGCCCCAGGAGCCGATGTAGTCGATGTAGCGCTTGCCGTCCGCGTCCCAGAAATACGGGCCTTCGGCGCGGGTGATGAAGCGCGGGGTCCCGCCCACCGAGCGGAAGGCGCGCACCGGCGAATTCACGCCGCCCGGGGTGGTCTGCTGGGCGCGCGCGAACAGGGTGTCGTTTTTCGATGTGGTGTCAGTCATGGTTGTTCTTCTTGTACAGTTTGTTGGGGATGAGCCGGCCCATGCCGAAACGGCAGGCGTGCTGCAGGGCGCCGAAAGTATAGTCCTGGGCATAGGCCAGGGCTTCGATGATGTCCAGGCCCTGCGCCATGCGCGCCGTGAGCGCGGCCGACAGCGTGTTGCCGGCGCCGACGAAGGGTCCCGGAAGGTGCTGCGGCCAGGACAGGCTGACGGCCAGGCCGTCCGGATCGTAGAGATTGTCGGCGCGGACGCCGTCGCCGCCGCCGATGCCGGTCACCAGCACGTGGCCGCAGCCGAAGCCGGTCAGATCGGCCACGTCCTCGGCCACGGTGGCGATCGAGCCCGGGTCGCGCCAGCAATCGGCGAAACGCGCCAGCTCGGGCTGCGACATCATCAGCACGTGCGCCTGCGGCACCAGCAGCTGGTGGATCAGGGTCAGCATGTCGTCGTCGCGCACGCCGCAGTCGGGCAGGCCGGTGGTGAAGGGGTCGAGGATCAGCGGCACCTGGGCGTAGTCGGAGACGATCTCGGCGATCGCCGCGACCTGTTCGAGGCTGGCCATGGTGCCGACCTTGATCCCGGCGATCGGCATGTCCTCGAGCAGCATGCGGGCCTGTTCGACCACGCTGCTGGACTCGACCGGCTGGATGTGGTCGACCCGCGCGGAATCGGCCACCAGCAGGCCGGTCACCACCGACAGGCCATGGCAGCCGTGCATGGCGAAGACGGCCACGTCGGACTGGATGCCCAGCGCGCCGACCGGATCGGCCGGGCCGAATGTGAGGATGAGTGGAGACGGTTGGTTTTGCACAAGCGTTAGATTAAGATACCTACCTTTGCATTTTACTAGATGGGGGCGTCCTGGACCTACTGCGCTTCTCGAACACTCGGGCTTCCGCTCGCTACGGTCCAGGACGCCCCTGATGCGCTGGCTACTTTTAATACCAAGGATTTGACGTGAGTGATGAAACGCAGGTGTATCAGACCTGGATGTGCTTGATTTGTGGCTGGGTCTACGACGAAGCCGCGGGCGCGCCGGAAGACGGTATCGCTCCCGGCACCCGCTGGGCCGATGTGCCGATGAACTGGACTTGCCCGGAATGCGGCGCGCGCAAGGACGATTTTGAAATGACCGCTATCTGAGTTGTCGTTTTAATCAGCAAAAACAGGGCATTTGCCGCTTTGGCGATGCCTTCTTGCCAAGCTTCTTGCCACTACATTAACGCCTTGGTTTTCACCTAGTTGACGTATAGCAACACTTCACGCACAAGCCTTGCGCCCTATGCTATCGTGCAGGTTCATGCTGAAGTGAAACTTATATGACGACCCAAGCGACAGGCCTGAAGATCATGGTGATCGACGATAGCAGCACGATCCGCCGTTCCGCCGAAATCTTCCTGACCCAGGCCGGGTATCAGGTGGTGCTGGCCGAGGACGGCTTCGATGCGCTGGCGAAGATCAGCGACCACCAGCCCGCGCTGGTGTTCTGCGACATCCTGATGCCGCGCCTGGACGGCTACCAGACCTGCGCGCTCATCAAGAAGAGCGCGAAATTCCACGCGACCCCGGTCCTGATGCTGTCCTCGAAGGACGGCCTGTTCGACCGCGCGCGCGGCGCCATGGTCGGCTCCAGCGCCTACCTTACCAAACCGTTTTCCAAAGACAGCCTGCTGGCAGCCGTGCGTGAGCATACGGCCGCCGCGGCATGAATACTCCGGAGCCCACCGTGGCCATACAAAAGATCCTGATCGTCGACGATTCCCCGACCGAACGCTACTACCTGACCGACATCCTGGTGCGCAACGGCTTTACTGTCACCACCGCGGACAATGGCGAGGATGCGCTGGCCAAGATCCGCGCCGACCGTCCGCAGCTGATCCTGATGGACGTCGTCATGCCGGGCGCGAACGGCTTCCAGATCACGCGCTCGATTTCGCGCGACCCCGAGCTGTCCTCGGTGCCGATCATCATCTGCAGCAGCAAGAACCAGGAAACCGACCGGATCTGGGGCATGCGCCAGGGCGCCAAGGATTACTTCGTCAAGCCGGTCGACGCGCAGGCGCTGCTGGCCAGGATCGCCACCCTCGGCGACTGAGCATGGCCACCCTCGATCCCGCCGCCCGGCGCACACGCCTGCGCCAGTACCAGGAAGAGCTGCTCGAGCGCATGCAGGCCGCGCGCACCGGCAGCGGCGCCCGCACGCACCAGCTGGGCGTCGAGATCGGCGGCGAGCGCTACCTGCTCGACCTGCTCGAAGCCGGCGAGATCGTGCCGGTGCCGGCGCTGACCGGCGTGCCGCTCACCCAGCCCTGGTATCTGGGGCTGGCGAACATCCGCGGCAGCCTGGTCGGCGTGGTCGACCTGGCGCGTTTCTTTGGTTTGCAAGACGGCGCGGCCGGCGTACCGGCCGTATCCGGTTCCGCCGCACGCCTGGTGACCTTCGCGCCCGGCCTGGGCATGCCTTGCGGCTTCCTGGCCGCGCGCGTGCATGGCTTGCGCCAGGCCGCCGACATGACACCGCGGGACGGCCGCCTGATCGACGCCGACGGCAATGCCTGGACGCCGCTGGCGCTGGCGGCGCTGGCGCAGGACGAGCGCTTCCTGCAGGTCGGCCTTTAACACACATATATATAACGACAGGTTCGGACTGGAGCTGGCATGGGATTCGCATCTAAACTCTCGGTGAATTTTCTTTCCAAGAACAAGGACGACGGCGCCACCGTGCTGGCCTCGCCCGACACCCAGTTCGGGGTCGGACTGATGCCGGGCATGGCGACGGCCGCCGCCGCGGTCGCCGACGTGGCGCTCGCCGCCGACGCCACGCTGCCGCAGCACTCGGCCGACGACGCCGCCGAGCGGCTTGGCGGCGTGCCGGGCCGAAAGCAGCGCGCCGCCGCCGCCGCCGCCGCGGCGCCGGGCGCCGACGAAGACCTGCGCCTGCCGCTGATCGGCCACCTGTCGCTGCCGCGCCAGCTGCGGATCCTGCTGGTCGCTTTCGCGGCCGGCATCCTGCTCACCATCTTCTCGCTGTGGCGCAACGCCGGCAGCGGCGCGGTGGCGTCCAGCCAGACCCAGATCGCGAGCGAAGCCCTGATGCACTCGCAGCGCGTCGGCAAGGCGGCGCCCAACGCGATGCAGGGCAATCCGGACGCCTTCACCCAGCTGCAGGACAGCCGCGTGGCCCTGGGCCGCGACCTCGACCTGCTGGCCAAGGGCGGGGTCTTCAACAACAACGCCATCCCGGCCGCCGCCGGCGACACCGCGCGCCAGCTGGCCAAGGTCGGCGCCAAGTGGAAGGTCTCGGACGCCGCCGCCGCCAGCATCCTCAAGATGAAGCCCGAGCTGATCAGCTTCGACAAGAGCCTGAAGCAGCTCGACATCCTGTCGCCGGAGATGCTGGCCCTGACCGAGGAAATCCTGACCGAGCGCACTGCCAAAGGCGGCAGTCCGCGCGAGCTGGCCGCGCTCGGCCGCCTGATGATGCTGACCCAGCGCCTGTCGCGCAGCGCCAGCGAATTCCTGACTTCGGGCGGCATCACCCCCGAGACGGCATTCCAGATGGGCCGCGACAGCGCCACCTTCCGCGCCACCGTGGACGGCCTGCTGAACGGCAGCCAGGCGCTCGGCCTGGCCGAGCTGTCCAATCCCGAACTGCGCAACAAGCTGCTCGAAGTGCAGTCGAAGTTCGGCATCTGCCAGACCATCGTCTCCACCTTCCTCGACAACCTGTCCGACCTGACCGCCGCCAAGGCCGCCGAGCAGAGCATCTTCCGCGACAACGAAGAGCTGCGCGCCCAGCTGTCGGCGCTGCAGGGCGACTTCCGTCTCGGCGAGGGCAGCTCGGGCCCGTGGTTCTGGCTGCTGGTGGCGTCCTCGATCTTCACGCTGGCGATGGCCGGCAGTATCTCGCGCGTGATGCTGCAGGACTCGCGCAACCGCACCCGCGGCGCCGAGGCGCGCCGCCAGGAAGCGGAAGCGATGCGCCTGCTGTCCCAGGCCAAGGAAGAGGAGGCCAAGGCCACCAACGACCAGAACCAGGCCGCGATTCTGCGCCTGATGAACGAACTGCAGGAAGTGGCCGACGGCGACCTGACCGTCTACGCCACCGTGTCCGAGGACATCACCGGCGCGATCGCCGACTCGGTCAACTACACGGTCGAGGAACTGCGCGGCCTGGTGGTGCGCGTCATCGACACCGCCGGCAAGGTGAACCAGGCCTCGAACCAGGCGCACAAGATTTCGAGCGACCTGCTGGTCGCGGCCGGCCAGCAGGCCCGCGAGATCCAGGACACTTCCTCGACCATGCTGCGCATGGCGGGCGAGATCACCGGGGTGTCGCAGTCGGCCAACGAATCGGCCGAGGTGGCGCGCCAGTCGCTGGCCGCGGCGGAGCAGGGCGCGACCGCGGTGCAGAACGCGATCAAGGGCATGGGCGAGATCCGCGAGCAGATCCAGGAAACCTCGAAGCGCATCAAGCGCCTGGGCGAATCCTCGCAGGAGATCGGCGAGATCACCGAGCTGATCTCCGACATTACCGAGCAGACCAACGTGCTGGCGCTGAACGCGGCGATCCAGGCGGCGTCCGCCGGCGAGGCCGGACGCGGCTTCTCGGTGGTGGCGGAAGAGGTGCAGCGCCTGGCGGAACGCTCGGGCGACGCCGCCAAGCAGATCGGCGCGCTGGTGCGCACCATCCAGACCGACACCCACGACGCCGTCGCCGCAATGGAAAAGTCGACCCAGGGCGTGGTCGAGGGCGCGCGCCTGTCGGACGCCGCCGGCGCCGCGCTGGCGGACATCTCGCGCGTGTCGAACCGCCTGGCGGAACTGATCCAGGGGATTTCGACCGCGACCGGCATGCAGGCGACGTCCGCCAACGGAGTGGCGCACAATATGCAGCACATCCTTGCGATCACCGGACAGGCGCAGGACGGCACGCAGCAGACCGCGCAGTCGATCCAGGAGCTGTCCCTTCTCGCGCAGGAGCTGAAAAACTCGGTGTCGCGCTTCCGCGTCTCCGCCGCTTAAGAACGATCCATGACCCACTCTTCGTCCCTGCCTTCGATCCAGTCCACGTCCACGGCCCCCTTCGACACCGGTCCCCTGTCCTGGGTGATCGGCGAGATCCGCGACGCCCTCGAGCGCTCGGCCAAGGCGCTGCAGGATGCGGCGGGGCGCAGCGCGGAAGCGCAGCCGACGCTGCTGCTGCACGCCAAGACCCATTTGCACCAGGCCCACGGCGCGCTGCAAATGGTGGACGTGGAGGGCGTCGACCGCCTGACCGGCGCCGCCGAAAAGGCGCTGGACCGCTTCAAGGACGGCTCGCTGGCGCTGACGGGCGAGCATGCCTCGGCGGTGGGCGAGGCTTACCAGGCGCTGGTCGAGTACCTGGAAGAGCTGCTCGGCGGCGGGCAGCAGCAGCCGGTGCGCCTGTTCCCTTACTACCGCGCGCTGCAGGAACTGCTGGGCGCGGAGCGCGTGCATCCGGGCGAGATGCTGGTGTTGAATCCTGGCGCGGCGCTGGCGCCGCCGGCGTGGGATGAGCAAGCGCCCGACCTGGCGGCCTGCCGCGCGCGCTTCGAAAAAGCGCTGCTGCCCTTCCTGAAGAGCGGCAGCCCGGACGCCGCCGGTGAATTGCGCGAGGCCCTGGCGCCGATCGCGCGCGCCCAGCGCGAGCCGCGCGCCTACGCCTTCTGGCTGGCGATGCAGGCCGTGGCCGACCTGGCCGCGCATGGCCAGCTGGCCAGCGACATCTATCTGAAACAGCTGCTCGGCCAGATCAACCTGCAGCTGCGGCGCATGGTGCAGGGGCATGCGAGCCTGCCCGAGGCGATGCTGCGCGACGCCCTGTTCTTCGTCGCCCAGGCGGCAGAGCCGACGCCAGACGCGCGCCTGCTGCGCGACGCCTACGGCCTCGAAGGCCAGGCGCCGCACGATTATCTGGAACGCCGCTACGGCCGCATCGACCGCGAAGCGCTGAAGGATGCGAAGGAGGCGCTGGCCCGGACCAAGGAAGGCTGGGGCCGCATTGCCGGCGAAGGCGCACCCGAGCAGGAAGCCGATTTCGACGGCGCCCTGGCGAAGCTGGCCGGCGCCAGCGAAAAGCTGGGCGCGCCCGAACTGGCCCACCTGCTGCGCGAACTGGGCGAGGCGGCGCGCCAGGCCGTGACCGGCGGCCGCAGCGACCAGTTCAGCATGGAGATGGCGGCGGCGATGCTGTTCGTCGAGCACGGGCTCGACCAGGTGCGCCAGCTGCCCGAGGATTTCGGCCAGCACGCCGAAGCCGTCGGCCAGCGCCTGCTGGCCCTGGCCCAGGGCGAAAACCCGCCCGAGGCGCCGGTCTGGCAGGGCGACCTGGCGCGCGAGCTGCAGCAGGGCCAGACCGTGGCCGTGCTGGCGGGCGAGATCCGCACCGGCCTGCGCCAGGTCGAGAAGCTGGTCGACGAATACGATGAGAATCCGGCCCGGGTCGACGCGCTGGAACAGGCCGACCCGCTGCTGCACCAGCTTGCCGGCGCCCTGTCCATCCTCGACCAGGACCAGGCCACCCGCGCGTGCGCGTGGGTACGCGAACGCGTGCGCGAGCTGGCCGGCGGCGGGCAGGACGACGCCACCCGCGCCCGGATTCTGGAAAACCTGGCCCGGAACGTGGGCGCGCTCGGTTTCTTCATCGATGCGCTGGCGCAGAACACCGAAACCGCGCGCCGCCGCTTCCGCTTCGATGCCGGCGAGGGACTGTTCCGCGAGCTGCCTTTCGATGCTGTTGCCGAGGTGGCGGACGAGGTCGTGCCGCCGGTTGACGCGCCAGTCGCGATGGCCGAGCCAGAGTCGGTCATACCGCCTGCGCCGGCCGCCGATGCGCCCGTGGAGCAGGGCGACGCCGCCATCGAAGCCGAGCTGCTGGAGATCTTCATCAGCGAAGCCCAGGAAGTGCTGGGCGTGGTCGCCGGGACCCTGCCGGCCGCGCATGCCAATCCGGACAGCCAGGAGACGCTCACCCGCATCCGCCGTTCCTTCCACACCCTGAAGGGCAGCGGCCGCATGGTCGGCCTGGACGAATTCGCGTCGGCCGCCGCCGCCATCGAAAAGACCATGAACCAGTGGCTGGCCGAATCGCGTGCCGCCACGCCCGACCTGCTGGCGCTGCTGGACCGCGCGCATGCCGATTTGTCCGCCTGGGTGGATGAACTGGCCGCGGGGGCCGGCCCGGCGCGCAGCGGCGAGGCCTTGATTGCCGCTGCCGCGCAGGTGCAGGAGGGCGGGGTCTTCGCGATGAAAGAGCCGGCAGTCGAGCCGCAGCCGGAAGCCGCCGAAGCGCCGCAGCCGGACACCGTCGAACCGGTGGCCGACATCGGCGCCGCGGCGGAGGCGCTTGACGCGCCCTTGCCGCCGAACGTGGTCGCCTTCCCGCTGGCCGAAGAGAACCTCAAGCGCATCGGCGGGCTCGAGATTCCGCTGCCGCTGTATAACATCTACCTGGGCGAGACCGAGGACCTGATCGATGCCCTGGCGCGCGACTTCGCCGAATGGCGCGAGGAAGCGTTGCGCGGCGTGTCGGCGCAGGCGCTGAAGGCTTCGCACACCCTGGGCGGCACCTCGGCCACGGTCGGCTTCCATGCGCTGCGCGAGATCGCATTTGCGCTGGAGGAGGCGCTGCAGGTGGCGACGCCGCCGCTGAGCGAGGAGCAGCACCAGCTGCTCGACGAAACCGTGGAGCGCGTGCGCATCATGCGCCAGGTGTTCTCGCTGGGCGAGCTGGCGCCGGCGCAGCCGGAACTGCTGGCGCGCCTGCAGGGCCTGCGCGACGAACTGGGACGCAAGAAGGCCGACAGCGTATTCGACGGCGCCGACGCCGAGCTGGCCCAGCGCCTGGACGCGCTGTTCGCCGCCACCTACGACAGCATCCTGGCCGACCCGCCGCTGCCGGCCGGCCCGCTGCCCGTGCCTTCGGCGGATGAAGGGCCGGCCAGTGGCTTGCGCGCCGCCGAGCCGCAGCCGGTCGACCCGGCCGTGGCCGCCGTCGACGACCTGTTCGATACCTATTTCGACGATCCCTTTGCCGCGCCCAGCCTGGAGCAGGCGGTGGCGCCGCCGCCGGCGCCGGAAGCACCGGAAGCGGAACCCGCGGTCGAAGCCGAACCTGCATTCGCGCCGGCGTCGGCGCCCGAACCCGTGCTGGAAGTCGAACCGGCACCGGAATTCGAGCCCGAACTGGAACTCGAACCTGAACCGGAACTCGACACCGTCGCCGAACCCGTGCTGGCCACCGAGCCCGTCTTCACCGACGAGCTGGATCCGGACCTGCTGCCGGTCTTCATGGAAGAAGCGTCCGACCTGCTGCCGCAGATCGGCAAGGACCTGCGCCAGTGGCAGCAGGACCCGGCCGCCAACGCCGTCGCCCACGGCCTGCTGCGCGCCCTGCACACGGTGAAGGGCAGCGCGCGCATGGCCGGCGCGATGCGCCTGGGCCAGCATACGCATGCGCTGGAAACCCAGATCGAGAACATGCTGCACGCCGGCACCACCAGCCCGGCGGCCTTCGACGAACTGCTGGCCAACTACGACCAGGCGCTGCTGCTGTTCGAACAGCTGCAGCAGCCGGGCGCCCAGCCGGAACAGGCGGCGCCCGCTGCCGCGCCGGCGCCGGGTGCGGAGGCGCCCCAGCACGACCGCCGCCAGCAGGATGTGCGCGCGCCGCTGGTGCGCGTGCGCGCCGACATCCTCGACCGGCTGGTCAACCAGGCCGGCGAAGTGTCGATCACGCGCTCCAAGCTCGAGACCCAGGTCGGCTCCCTGAAATCGGCGCTGGCCGACTTCTCGGACAACCTCGGACGCCTGCGCCGCCAGCTGCGCGAAGTCGAGATGCAGGCCGAGTCGCAGATCGCCTCGCGCCTGTCGATCGCCGGCGAGCGCGAATTCGATCCGCTCGAATTCGACCGTTTCACGCGCCTGCAGGAACTGACCCGCATGATGGCGGAGAGCGTGAACGACGTCGCGTCCTTCCACGAAGGCCTGAGCCGCACGGTGGATTCCGCGGTCGAGGACCTGTCCTCGCAGTCGCGCCTGACGCGCGAGCTGCAGCGCGACCTGATGCGGGCGCGGATGGTGCCGTTCGCGAGCCTGTCCGAGCGCCTGTTCCGGGTGGCGCGCCAGACCGCCAAGGAGACGGATAAACGGGTCAGCCTGGACATCCGCGGCAGCGCGGTCGAAATCGACCGCAGCGTGCTGGAACGGATGGCGGCGCCCTTCGAACACCTGTTGCGCAACGCCATCGTGCACGGCGTCGAGCCGCGCGCACGGCGCGTGGACAGCGGCAAGGAAGAAACCGGCGAGCTGCTGGTGCAGGTCAGCCAGCAGGGCAACGAGGTGCAGATCCGCTTCAGCGACGACGGCGCCGGCCTCGATCTCGGGCGCATCCGCGCCAAGGGCGAGGCCCTCGGCCTGCTCGGCGCCGGCGCGCAGGTTGCGGATGCCGAGGTGGCGGAACTGATCTTCGAGCCGGGCTTTTCGACGGCCGATGCGCTGACCGAACTGGCCGGCCGCGGCGTCGGCATGGACGTGGTGCGCTCCGAGGCGCGCGCGCTGGGCGGGCGCGTCGAGGTGGCCAGCGAGCCTGGCCGCGGCGCCACCTTCAGCATCCACCTGCCGCTGACCCTGGCCGTCAACCAGGTCGTGCTGGTGGCCAGCGGCGCCAGGACCTATGCGCTGCCGGCCAACCTGGTCGGGCAGGTACTGCAGGTGCGCGAGGCCGAGCTGGCCGCCGCACGTGCCGCCGGCGCGCTCCAGGTGCAGGGCGAAGCGGTGCCGCTACGCTACCTGCCCGAACTGCTGAACGAGCCTGGCGGTCCAGGAGGCGCGCGCTCCTTCCCGGTGCTGGTGCTGGGCAGCGGCGCGCATCGCCTGGCGCTGCAGGTCGACGAGGTGCAGGGCAACCGCGAGGTCGTGATCAAGAACGTCGGCCCGCAGCTGGCGCGCATGCCGGGCATCGCCGGCGCCACCGTGCTGGGTTCGGGCGAGATCGTGCTGATCCTGAACCCGCTGCTGCTGCCGGCCCACGGCCTGCCGCCGGTGCCGTCGCAGGTGGAGGCGGCGGCCGCGCCGGCGCATCGCGCGACCATCATGGTGGTCGACGATTCGCTGACCGTGCGCCGCGTGACCCAGCGCCTGCTGGAGCGCGAGGGCTATCGGGTGCTGCTGGCCAAGGATGGCGTCGACGCGCTGGAACAGGTCCAGGCCGCCGAGACGCGCCCGGACCTGATGCTGGTCGATATCGAGATGCCGCGCATGGATGGCTTCGACCTGACCCGCAACGTGCGCGGCAACGAAGCGACCCAGGGCATCCCGATCATCATGATCACCTCGCGCACGGCCGACAAGCACCGCAACTACGCGCTGGGGCTGGGCGTGGATGCCTACTTCGGCAAGCCTTTCCAGGAAGAGGTGCTGCTCGCCGCGATTGGCGGACTACTCGCGTAGGGCGCCGAAGCGGGCCAGCGTGCGCTCGCGCGCCTGCTCGTGGTCGACGATGGGCAGTGGGTAATCGCGGCCCGGCACCAGGCCGGCGCGTTCCAGCACGGCCGGCTTGGCCAGCCACGGCGCATGGATGGCCGGCCCTTCCAGACCGGCCAGCTGCGGCAGCCAGTGGCGGATGAAGGCGCCGTCCGGGTCGAAGCGCTTCGACTGCGTGACCGGGTTGAAGATGCGGAACCAGGGCTGGGCGTCGCAGCCGGTCGATGCCGCCCACTGCCAGCCGCCATTATTCGACGACAGTTCGTAATCGTTCAGCCGCGCCGCGAAATAACGCTCGCCGCGCAGCCATGAAATCCCCAGGTCCTTGGTCAGGAAGCTGGCCGTCACCATGCGCAGGCGATTGTGCATGAAGCCGCTCTCGTTCAGCTGCGCCATCGCGGCGTCCACCAGCGGATAGCCGGTACGGCCCTCGCACCAGGCCGTAAAGGCTGCGTCGGCCTCTGGTCCTTCTTCCCAGCGCACTTTGTCGAACGCGGCCTTGAAGGACTGGGTCGCCACGCGCGGATGGCGCTGCAGGATCATCATGTAGAACTCGCGCCAGATCAGTTCCGACAGCCAGGTCGCGGCGCCGTCTTTTCCATTATCGGCGCGTTCGCGCAGCAGGCGCACCAGGCTGCGGATGGAGAGCGTACCGAAGCGCAGGTGCACGGACAGGCGCGAGGTGCTGTCGAGGGCAGGGAAGTCGCGCGCCGTGCGGTAGTCGTCGATGCGCTGCAGGAAGGCGTCCAGCAGCTGCAGGGCGCCTGACATGCCGCTGGGGGCGATGGGCGCCGCATGCGGAACGAAGCCGAGCGCTTCCAGCGCCGGCAGCGCATGCCCGGCGGGCGCGGGCGCCAGCGACTTGGCCCAGGGCGCCGTCTCGAATGCCTCGATCGCTTCCGGGTGGGCCGCCAGGCGCTTGAGCCAGGCGTTCTTGTAGGGCGTGAAGACGGAGAAGGGGCCGCCGGCCAGGGTCAGCACCTCGTCCTTTTCGAAGACCACCTGGTCCTTGAAGCTCTGCAGGCTGCGCCCGGCCTCGCGCAGGCGCTGCTGGACTTCGCGGTCGCGGGCGATGGCGCCGGGCTCGTAGTCGTGGTTGGCGAATACCGATTCCGCCTCCAGCTCGGCGGCCAGATCCACGATCTCGTCTGCGGCGCGCCCATGGCGCACGATCAGGTAAGCTCCCCATTCACGCAATCGCTTATCCAGCTCTTGCAGACTGGCATGGATGAACTGCACGCGGCGATCGTCGCGCGGCAGGCCGGCCAGGATGTCGGTATCGAACACAAAAGCGCAGTAAACGCGATCGGACGAACGCAGCGCATGATGCAGGGCGGTATGGTCGTCGAGGCGCAGGTCGCGCCGGAACCAGACCAGAGAGTTTCTCAGAGTCATCTTTTGTGTGCGGAGTCAATGCAGTTGGGCATTTTACTGTCTACCATTCCTTCGACTGGGGCGCGGAAGACGGCGCCTTCATGGCCGCGTAAGCAAATGGGTGTAAACTAGCGAAAAACCCAAGCTTATCGTGTGGACCACCAGCGGTCGAGAGAGTGAGCCAACAGAGAGTATGCGTATGAAGAAAAGTAAGGTCGGCAAGCCTCTAAGCATGCCCGGGATGCCCCAGGAGGCGCCCGCGAGCATCATGCAACTGCAACCGGTCAAGTCCGAGTTGAACCTGGCAAATCATTTCCTGATTGCCATGCCGTCGATGAATGACCCGATCTTCGGCGGTACGGTCGTGTATATCTGCGAACACAACGACAAGGGCGTGCTCGGCGTCGTCATCAACAAACCGACCGACATGACGATGGACGTGCTGTTCGACCGCATCGACCTGAAAGTCACCGACACCCTGCGTCCCAATGTGGTCGACGAACCGATCATGTTCGGCGGCCCGGTGCAGGACGACCGCGGCTTCGTGCTGCATTCGCCGGGCGGCCGTTATTCGTCCTCGCTCAGCGTCACCGACGACGTCGCCTTCACCACCTCGATCGACGTGCTGGAAGCCGTCGCCAACGGCACCGGCCCGCAGCGCATGCTGGTCTCGATCGGCTATGCCGGCTGGAGCCCGGGCCAGCTGGAAGAGGAAATCGGCCGCAACGGCTGGCTTACCGTGGGCGCCGACGCCCGCGTGCTGTTCGACCTGCCGATCGAGGAACGCTACACCGCCGCCATCAAGCTGCTGGGCATCGATCCTTTAATGCTTGCCACCGAGGCCGGCCATGCGTGAGGGGATCGTGTCCCTGTAATGGTAGAGATCGTTTTCGGATTCGACTTCGGCGTGAAGCGCATCGGTATCGCGATGGGCAACACGCTGACCGGCCAGGCACAGCCCCTGTCCGTCATCAAGGCCGTCGACAATGCGACCCGCTTCAAGTTCATCGGTGAACTCATCGAGCAGTGGAAGCCCACGCGCCTCGTGGTCGGCGAGCCGCGCCATCCCGACGGCGCCGAGCATGACATGACCCTGCGTGCGCGCCGCTTCGCCAATCAACTGCACGGCCGCTTCAGCCTGCCCGTCGAGCTGGTCGACGAGCGCTACTCGTCCGCGGTGATCCCCGCCAAGCGCGGCGAGATCATCGACGCCAAGGCCGCCGCCATCATTTTGCAACAATACTTTGACGACCATGCCAACTCCTATTGATACTTCCGGCGGCTACGACGCCGAGGCGCTGTACCGCAGCCTGCTCGAGCAGGTGCGCGCCGGGCTTGCCGGCGTGCCCGACGCCGCCATCGTCGGCATCCATTCGGGCGGCGCCTGGCTGGCCGAGCGCCTCGCCGCCGACCTCGGCCTCCAGAAGCGCCTGGGCTTCATCGACGTCTCCTTCTACCGCGACGACTACGCGAAGAAGGGCCTGCATCCGGACGTGAAGCCGACCCGCATCGACTTCGCCGTCGACAGCGCCACCATCCTGCTGGTCGACGACGTGCTGGAAACCGGCCGCACGGTGCGCGCCGCGATCAACGTGCTGTTCGACTACGGCCGTCCGCAGCGTATCATGCTGGCTGCGCTGGCCGACCGTGGCGGACGCGAACTGCCGGTCGCGGCCGATTTCGCCGGCACCCAGGCCGCCGTCCAGCCGGGCCAGTCGCTGGCCCTGTCGCGCGACGCCGCCGGCCAACTCTCGCTCACGATCGAAGACGACAATGCATAACCCGCAACTCAACAAGAACGGCGAGCTGCAGCACCTTCTCACCATCGAAGGCCTGCCCAAGTCCATCATCAACCACATCCTCGACACCGCCTCGAGCTTCGTGAGCATCTCCGACCGCGAAGTCAAGAAGGTGCCTCTGATGCGCGGCAAGAGCGTGTTCAACCTGTTCTTCGAGAACTCGACCCGCACCCGCACCACCTTCGAGATCGCCTCCAAGCGCCTGTCGGCCGACGTCATCAACCTGAACATCGCGGCTTCCTCGACCTCGAAGGGCGAGTCCCTGCTCGACACCATCGACAACCTGGCGGCCATGCATGCCGACATGTTCGTGGTGCGCCATTCGCAGTCCGGCGCCCCCTACCTGATCGCCAAGCACCTGAACGACACCAGGCAGAACCACGTGCACGTGGTGAACGCCGGCGACGGGCGCCATGCGCACCCGACCCAGGGCCTGCTCGACATGTACACCATCCGTCACTACAAAAAGGACTTCACCAACCTGCGCGTGGCGATCGTCGGCGACATCCTGCACAGCCGCGTGGCGCGTTCGGACATCCACGCGCTGACCACGCTGGGCGTGCCGGAAGTGCGCGCGATCGGCCCGCACACCCTGCTGCCTGGCGGCCTGGAACAGATGGGCGTGCGCGTGTTCACGAACATCGACGAGGGCCTGAAGGACGTCGACGTGATCATCATGCTGCGCCTGCAGAACGAACGCATGTCGGGCGCGCTGCTGCCTTCGGCCGGCGAGTACTTCAAGAGCTACGGCCTGACGCCCGAGCGGTTGGCGCTGGCGGCGCCGGGCGCGATCGTGATGCACCCGGGTCCCATCAACCGCGGCGTCGAGATCGATTCAAAGGTGGCCGACGGCGCGCAGGCGGTGATCCTGCCGCAGGTGACCTTCGGTATCGCCACGCGGATGGCGGTGATGAGTATTCTGGCAGGAAGCCACGCATGATCAATTTGCATATCAAGAACGGACGGGTGATCGATCCCGCCAACGGCATCGACGCCGTCCAGGACCTCTACATCGCCAACGGCAAGATCGCCGCCTTGGGCAGCGCCCCCGCGGGCTTCGAGGCCGAGCGCAGCATCGACGCCGCCGGCCTGGTGGTCGCGCCCGGCCTGGTCGACCTGTCGGCGCGCCTGCGCGAGCCGGGCTACGAATACAAGGCGACCCTGGAATCGGAGATGCAGGCGGCGGTGCAGGGCGGCGTGACCACCCTGGTCTGCCCGCCCGACACCGACCCGGTGCTCGACGAACCGGGCCTGGTCGAGATGCTCAAGCACCGCGCGCGCATCCTGAACCAGGCCAACGTGCATCCGCTCGGCGCGCTGACCGTCGGCCTGAAGGGCAAGGCCCTGACCGAGATGGCCGAGCTGACCGAGGCCGGCTGCATCGGCTTCGCCCAGGCCGAGTCGCCGATCACCGACACCACCGTGCTGCTGCGCGCCCTGCAGTATGCGAAGACCTTCGGCTACACTGTCTGGCTGCGCCCGCAGGATCCGTATATCGGTTTCGGCGGCGTCGCCCATGCAGGCCCGCTGGCCTCGCGCCTGGGCCTGTCGGGCGTGCCGGTGATGTCCGAGACCATCGCCCTGCACACCATCTTCGAACTGATGCGCGCATCGGGCGCGCGCGTGCACCTGTGCCGCATCTCGTCCGGCGCGGCGCTGGAGCTGATCCGCGCCGCCAAGAAAGAGGGACTGCCGGTCACTTGCGACGTCGGCGTGCACCACCTGCACATGACCGACGCCGACATCGGCTTCTTCGACCCCAACGCGCGCCTGACGCCGCCGCTGCGCAGCCAGCGCGACCGCGAGGCGATCCGCGCGGCGCTGCTGGATGGGACGATCGACGCCGTCTGCTCGGACCACACGCCGGTCGACGACGACGAGAAGCTGCTGCCCTTCGCCGAAGCCTCGCCCGGCGCCACCGGCCTGGAGCTGCTGCTGTCCCTGATGCTGAAGTGGGCGGAAGAGCAGCACGACCACGCGGACGCGCTGCCGCGCGCGATCGGCAAGATCACCCACCAGCCGGCGCGCACGGCCGGCCTGCCGGCGGGCACGCTGTCGGTGGGCGCCAGCGCCGACGTGGTGGTCTTCGATCCGCAGGCGCGCTGGCTGGTGGCGCCCGCCGCGCTGGCCAGCCAGGGCAAGCACACGCCCTTCCTCGGCTACGAGCTGACCGGGCAGGTGCGGGCGACCGTGGTCGCCGGCCACCTGGCCTGGCAGCGTTGATCGTGACAGTCGGGCGGTGAACATCCGGCTCGGCTGGCGCCTCACGCGCCTGATCCTCCACCTGCTGCAAGGCCTCCTGACCTGCGCGCTGGTCTTCCCCTGGGCCGGCGCGGCGCTGCGCGAGCGCCTGGTGCGGCGCTGGTCGGCGAAGCTGCTGCGCATCTGCCGGGTGCAGGTCGAACGCGTCGACGGCGCCGCGCCGCTGCAGCACGCGCTGATCGTGTCGAACCACATCTCCTGGCTCGACATCTTCGTCATCAATGCCCTGCATCCCTGCCGTTTCGTGGCCAAGGCCGAGATCCGCGCCTGGCCGGTGCTCGGCTGGCTGGTGGCGCAGGCCGGCACCGTGTTCATCGCGCGCGGCAGCCGGCGCGACCTGCGCCACATCTTCAAGGGACTGGTGGACGCCCTGGCCCAGCACCAGCGCGTGGCCTTCTTCCCGGAAGGGACCACGTCCAGCCAGGGCAGCCTGCTGCCCTTCCACGCCAACCTGTTCGAGGCGGCGATCGACGCCAGGGTGCCGGTGCAGCCGTATGCGCTGTCCTATCTCGACGGCGCCGGCGGCTGGCATCCGGCGGTCGACTACACCGGCGAGACCACCTTCGTGGACAGCATCTTCCGCATCATCGGCGGCGAACCGGTACGCGCCCGCCTGGCCTGTCTGGCGCCGATCGAGGCCGCGGGGGCGCACCGGCGGGAGTTGGCCAGTGCGGCGCATGATGCGATTGGCAAGGCGCTGGTAGCTCGTCGTCCCCGCGAAGGCGGGGATCCAAGTTCGGCCTGAGCGAACGAAACGCGTGCAAACCTGGGTTCCCGCCTTCGCGGGAACGACGGCGGCTATTTTTTGCCGCTGTGCGGCTGGTATTCCGGGCAATCCACCTGCAACAAGGTCCGGTCATCCAGGCACACCGCCGTCAGCTTCCCGCCCCACACGCAGCCGCTGTCCAGTCCCACCAGATTCGGCCGCAGCACCAGGCCCAGCGCCGACCAGTGCCCGAACACCACGGTCACATCGGCCGTGCGGCGGCCCGGCACGTCGAACCAGGGCAGCAGGTCGGACCCTTCCGGTCCCTTGTCGCTTTCCTTGTGCAGGAAGTCCATGCGGCCGCCAGGGTCGCACAGGCGCATGCGGGTGAGGGCGTTGACGATGCAGCGCAGCCGGTCGATGCCGGTCAAGGCGTCGTCCCAGCGGTCCGGCTCGTTGCCGTACATCCGGGCCAGGAAGTCGACCCAGCCGTCGCCGCGCAGCACCGCCTCGACCTCGCCGGCCAGCTGCATGGTCTGCTCGGCGCTCCACTGCGGCGGCACCCCTGCATGCACCAGTAAGAACCTTTCCCGGCAGGCGGGAGTCGCGTCTGGCGCGCCTGACAAGCCTGGGCGGCGTTGCTCGTCGTTGCATGGATTACCATGCGGCCTCCTCGCGCCTTGCCCAGCCTCGTCAGGCATCGCCATCCGCTTCCCCCCGCCTACCGGGAAAGGTTCTTGGTGCGCATCGACGAACATCGCCAGCGGACGCCGTCGCAGCCAGGCGATCAATTCGTCGAGGTCGGGCGCGGCCAGGATCTCGTCCAGGGTATCCGAGCGGCTGGCCTTCTGGACCCCGGCGGCCACCGCCAGCAGGTGCAGGTCGTGGTTGCCGAGCAGGGCCTCGACGCGGCCCTGGCTGGCTTCCGACAGCGCCTTCATGCGCCGCAGCGCGGTCAGCGAGGCCGGGCCACGATTGATCAGGTCGCCGACGAAGAGGATGCGCGCTTCGTCCATCGAATGCGCGTCGGCGGCGATACGTTCCAGAAGGAGGCCGGCTTCATGGGCGCATCCCTGCAGGTCGCCAATCACATAAGTTTTCATCATGTGACGATACTAATATATTTGGCATTTCAAAATGTAAAAAACGGGGCCGTGGCGGCCAACGCCGGGGAAAATGCCGATCTTCGTCAATCGCAACCGGGCATGAGCACGTAAGCTGCTGGGTTCCAGGAGACGCCACTTAATCCAGTACAATGCGTCAGCATCACGGCATCTTGCCGCGGTGTGGTTCGAATAACCGGCAGCCGGCAGCCGGCAGCCCGGTACATTTATCGCGGCATGCATATCAAGCGCGTGGCCGGTTATTGCATTTAAAAAAGAATAAATGTTTTCATTCCTTCTGAGCTTTGTCTCTTCTGCATTGTTGACCCTGCTGGTCATCAAGCATTCGAAATTGCACGGTCCTGCGCTCGACAACAATTTCAATGGTGTCCAGAAGGTGCATTCGCACCATGTCGCAAGGATAGGCGGGCTGCCGATTTTCCTGGCGGTCGCCATCAGTGCGGGAATTTCGGTATGGCGCGAGCCCTCGCTCGGTTTTTGGCTGCTGGCGCTGCTGGTATGCTCGTCGATTGCATTCGCCGGCGGAATCGTCGAAGACTATACAGGCAAAGTGCGGCCCTCGCGGCGCCTGGTATTAACCATGATTGCAGCCCTGCTCGGATATCTGGTGCTCGATGCGAAAATCGCGCGCTTCGATATGCCCTTCATGAGCTGGAGCCTGGTCTCGCCGTGGATCGTGCTGCCGCTGACGGTACTGGCTGTGGCCGGGATCGCGAATGCGGTGAATATCATCGACGGCTTCAATGGGCTGGCCAGCGTGGTCACCATCTTCATGCTGGTATCGCTGGCCTATGTGGCCTGGCAGGTGGGCGACATGTTCGTACTGGTGTCGGCATTGACGGTGGCCGGCGCGACCGCCGGTTTCCTCATCTGGAATTATCCGGTCGGGCTGATTTTCCTCGGCGACGGCGGCGCCTATTTCATCGGTTTCATGCTGGGCGAACTGGCCATGCTGCTGGTGATGCGCAATCCCAGCGTGTCGACCTGGTATGCGGCATTACTGTTGATTTATCCGGCATTCGAAACCATTTTTTCTGCTTACAGGCGCATGTTCTTGCGCGGACAATCGCCGGCAATGCCCGATGGGATTCATCTGCATAGCCTGATTTTCCGCCGTATCGTCCAATGGACCGTGGGCCGCAAGGAAGCGCGCGCGCTGATGAAACGGAATGCACGCACCTCGCCTTACTTGTGGTTGTTTTCATTGACCGCGGTTATCCCGGCAACGGTGTTCTGGCGGAATAGCGGAGCTCTGATATTCTTCTGTTTGTTGTTCATTATCAGTTACGTTTGGTTGTACGCGCGTATTGTTCGATTCAAGTCCCCACGCTGGCTGATTTGGAACAAAAAGAACTAACCAATTATTGTAAATAGTGTATATTGCGACAATTGGTGAGATTTAGTGAAAATCTGTTTCAACTTAACATTGATAAAGGAACGACGATGGATCTGTCTAATATGTCCTTGGGCGATTTGCGCAACCTGCAGGAGCAGATCAAGCAGGAGATGAAACAGCGTGAGCAACAGGATCTGCAAAAAGCGCGCGAACAGATCATGGCAATCGCGCAAAGCGTGGGCCTTCCCCTGAAAGACCTGATCGCCACCGGCGGCCGCGGCGCCAAGTCGGGCGGCAAATCGGGCTCGGGTTCGGTTGCCGTCCGTTTCCGTAATCCGGACAATGAATCCCAGCAGTGGACCGGCCGCGGCCGCCAGCCGAAATGGGTCAAGGAATGGGTCGACGGCGGTAAATCGCTGGACAAACTGCGCGTCTGATTCATTCCCGCATTCGCCGCCGCCTGCACCGCGGCGGCGGAATTCCGGCATCGGTTCCGATTGCCGCTCGTCGTTCCCAAGCCTCCTGCTTGCCATTACAATGAAGCTCTTTTTCCTTCAAGGTATAGGCAATGGTCCCTCTCTCGAAAACGATCTTCAAGGCATATGACATCCGCGGCGTGCTCGACAGTACGCTCGACGCCGGTATCGCGAGGAAGATCGGCCAGGCATTCGGCGCGGCGGCCCTGGCGAAGGGGGAACACAAGGTCGTGATCGGCCGTGATGGCCGCCTGTCCGGCCCCAGCCTGGCGCAAGCGCTGGCCGAGGGCCTGCGCGAAGCCGGCGTCGACGTGATCGACCTCGGCATGGTCGCGACGCCGATGGTGTACTTCGCCACCAACGTGCTGGGCGCGCGCAGCGGCATCATGGTCACCGGCAGCCATAACCCGCCCGACTACAACGGCTTCAAGATGGTGCTGGCAGGCGAAGCGATCTACGGCGACGCGATCCAGGCGCTGTACCAGGCCATCGAGCGCGGCGACTTCAAGCCGGCGGCCGCCCAGGGCGCCTATGCCACGCACGATATCAAGGACGAATACATCCAGCGCATCGCCGCCGACGTCAAGATCGCACGCCCGATCAAGATCGCGGTCGATGCCGGCAACGGCGTGGCCGGCGCCTTCGTCGGCGAGCTGTATCGCGCCATGGGCTGCGAAGTGACGGAACTGTTCTGCGAAGTCGACGGCCACTTCCCGAACCACCACCCGGATCCGGCCCATCCGGAAAACCTGGAAGACCTGATCGCCGCCGTGAAGAATGGCGATGCGGAACTCGGCCTGGCCTTCGACGGCGACGGCGACCGCCTCGGCGTGGTCACCAAGGATGGCCAGATCATCTTCCCGGACCGCCAGATGATGCTGTTTGCCGCCGACGTCCTGTCGCGCAACCCTGGCGCCGAGATCCTCTACGACGTCAAGTGCACGCGCCACCTCGGCCCCTGGATCGAGCAGCACGGCGGCCGCCCGCTGATGTGGAAGACCGGCCACTCGCTGGTCAAGGCCAAGCTGAAGGAAACCGGCGCCCCGCTGGGCGGCGAGATGAGCGGCCACATCTTCTGGAAGGAGCGCTGGTTCGGCTTCGATGACGGCCTGTACACGGGCGCGCGCCTGCTCGAGATCCTGACCCGTGAAGCAGATCCGTCGGCGGTGCTGAACGCGCTGCCGAAGGCCAGCAGCACGCCGGAGCTGCATTTGCACCTGCAGGAAGGCGAGAACTTCGCGCTGATCGAGAAGCTCCGCACCGACGCGAAATTCCCGGGCGCCGACCGCGTGGTGGACATCGACGGCCTGCGCGTCGAGTATCCGGACGGCTTCGGCCTGGCGCGCGGCTCGAACACGACCCCGGTGGTGGTGCTGCGCTTCGAAGGCGAGACCCCGGAAGCGCTCGAGCGCATCCAGAAGGAATTCGCCCGCGTGATCCTGGCCGCCAGGCCCGACGCCCATCTGCCGTTCTGAGTGAGTAGAAGTTGAAGATCCTGCTGGTGCGGGTGTCGTCCCTGGGCGACGTCCTGCACAACCTGCCAATGGTGGCCGACATCCTGCGCCACCATCCCGGCGCCCAGATCGACTGGGTGGTGGAAGAGGGCTATGTCAGCCTGGTGCGCCTGAATCCGCACGTGCGCAAGGTGATCCCGTTCGCCTTGCGCCGCTGGAAAAAGGGCTTGAGAGACAAGGCCGTGCGCGCCGAACTGCGCGGCTTCTTCCGCGACCTGCGCGCGGAACAGTACGACTACGTGTTCGATACCCAGGGCCTGATCAAGACCGGCATCATCATGGCCGCCGCGCGCGTACGCCCGGGCGGCCAGAAGGTCGGCATGGCCAACGGCACCGAGGACTCCGGCTACGAAGGCGTCTCGCGCATCTTCCACAGCCGCAGCATCCCGGTGGCGCCGCGCACGCATGCGGTGCAGCGCGGCCGCGAGGTGGCGGCCGCGGCGCTCGGCTATGCGATCGACAGCCCGCCCGATTTCGGCCTGCCCGCGCCCGACCCGGCGCGCCGCCCGGACTGGATGCCGGCCGGAGATTACGCCGTGTTCTTCCACGGGACCGCGCGCGATGCCAAGAAGTGGGCGGCCACCGACTGGATCGCACTGGGCCAGGCGCTGGCGCCGATGCCCGTGCTGCTGCCCTGGGGCTCACCGAAGGAAAAGGAAGAAGCCGAGCGCCTGGCTGCCGGACTGCCGAATGCGAGCGTGCTGCCCAGGCTCTCGATGATGGATGCGGTCGAGCTGGCGCGCCATGCGGCGCTGGCGGTCGGCGTCGACACCGGCCTGACCCACATCGCCGCGGCTTTCGTGCGGCCGACGGTCGAGATCTACGCCGATTCGCCGCGCTGGAAGACCGAGGGCAACTGGTCGCCGCGCATCGTCAACCTGGGCGATACCGGCCATCCGCCGTCGAGCGGGGAGGTGATCCTCGCCGCGCAGCGCCTGCTGGAGCAGTCCTGATGCGCCTCCTGTATTCCTTCCTGTGGTGGCTGGCGATGCCGCTGGTGCTGGGCCGCCTGTGGTGGCGCGGGCGCAAGGAGCCGGGCTACCGCCGGCACCTGGGCGAGCGCTTCGGCTACTATGGCCCGACGCTGCGGCCAGACCAGCAGCTGCGCCGCACGATCATGGTCCACGCGGTGTCGGTGGGCGAGACCCGCGCCGCCGAGCCCCTGGTCGAGGCCCTGCTGCGCGCCTGGCCCGATTGCCGCATCCTGCTGACCCACATGACGCCGACCGGCCGCGCGACCGGCAAGGCGCTGTTCGGCAAGCATGGGGAACGGGTGATGCAATCCTTCCTGCCCTACGATACCGGCTTCATGGTCGGGCGCTTCCTGCGCCATTTTTCGCCCTCCGTCTGCATTTTGATGGAGACCGAGGTCTGGCCGAATCTGATTGCCGGCTGCGAGGACCATGGCGTGCCGGTGGCGCTGGTGAATGCGCGCCTGTCGGAACGCTCGCTTCGGCGCGGCCAGCGCTTCGGCGGCATCATGATGGAAGCGGCGCGCGGCATCACGCTGGCGGCGGCCCAGACCGAGGCTGACGCGGCCCGCATCGCCTCGCTGGGCGCGCCGCGGGTGGCCGTCACCGGCAGCATCAAGTTCGACGTGGTCCCGCCCGATGCGGCGCTGCAGACCGGCGCCATGCTGCGTTCGCATTTCGCCCGGCGCCTGGTGCTGCTGTGCGCCTCGACCCGCGAGGGCGAGGAAGCGCTGATCCTCGACGCGTATCGCGCGCTGGCGGACAAGCCGCCCGGCATGCTGCTCCTGCTGGTGCCGCGCCATCCGCAGCGCTTCGACGAGGTTGCGCGTTTGGCCGAGGAACGCGGCCTGAGCCTGGCGCGCAGGTCGGCGCTTACGGAACAGGTGAGCGCCGATGTCCTGCTCGGCGATTCGATGGGCGAGATGTTCGCTTACTTTGCGGCCTGCGACTGCGCCTTCATCGGCGGCAGCCTGCTGCCGCTGGGCGGCCAGAACCTGATCGAGGCCTGCGCCGTCGGCAAGCCGGTGCTGGTCGGCGAGCACACCTTCAACTTCCTGCAGGCGACCGAGGAAGCCGTCGCCGCCGGCGCGGCCCTGCGCGTGCCGGATGCCGGCGCATTGATGGGCGAGGCGGTCCGGCTGCTGAGCGACGACGGCGCCCGCGCACGGATGAGTGAACATGCTCTGCGCTTCGCCAAACGCCATCGTGGTGCGACCCTGCGCACTGTTGAACTCTTGCGACAACTTATTGCATAGCTTTTGTTACCATTCTCTTTAGCTTTGATAACGAAAGGGGATGCACATGTTGTGGTCTAATCGTGCGCGAGCAGGCGGCAACGTGGATGGTGGCGTTGCGCTCATGGACGCGCCTGAAATGATGCCGGATCTGGGAGCCGACGCAATGCCGCCGGCGCCGATACCTGTGGTGCACCCGCCTGCTGCTGCTCACAGCCTGCATTTCTGGGTCCGTTATTCCCTGATGGAGTACATGCGCTTCATGTGGGAGCACGGCGGTTACCTGATCCGCCGCCGCCATATCCAGTGGCCGATGGGCCTCTACCTGCGCATCAAGAGCACGCTGGCGGCCGGCCTGCACTTCGTGCTGCTGCAGCGCGGGCGCCGCACCTACGAATTCAGCATCGACCAGCATGGCATCGTGCGCACCAGCGATACCGGCGTGACCCTGATCGGCTGGGAGGACGTGGCGCGCATCCGGACTTACACGAATGGCTTCATGATGGTGCTCAAGCGCGGCACGCTGCCGATTCCCTTCCGCTGCCTGAACGCGAAAGAGGTCGATGCGATGAAGGGGATTGCCGCGGCGCGCGCGGCGGGTGAGCTTCAAATGCGCGCCACCGCCTGATTTTTCGAATGTCATGCGTGGGCTCCGGGAGCCCACCCTACATGCGACGATCGTAGGGTGGGCACCACGTGCCAACGCTGTTCAATCGTCCGGAAAGAGAACCGGCATCTCGATCGACCGCTTCTTGAGCCCCGCCTTGGCGCCCTCATAATCCGGGAACACCTCGCCCACCACCGCCCAGAATGCCGGGCTGTGGTTCATTTCGCGCAGGTGGGCCAGTTCGTGCACCACCACGTAATCCAGCAGCGCCAGCGGGTAGTGCACCAGCTTCCAGTTCAGGCGGATATTCCCGGTCACCGTGCAGGAGCCCCAGCGGGTGCCGGCCGAAGACAGCGCGAACGCGCTGTAGGTGACGCCGACGCGCGGCGCATACAGGTCCAGGCGCTCGCCGAACAGGCGCCTGGCCTCGCCCTGGAACCACAGCTTCACGCGTTCGCGGATCTGCCACTCCTCCAGTCCCGGCGTCACGCCCACGCGCAGCTCGCGCGCTTCGGGATCGAACACACAGTGGCTGCGGGCGGCTTCCTGCAGGCGCAGCACGATGTCGGCGTCCAGGTAGGGCAGCCTGGCGCCATCGACCCAGGCCACTGGCGCACGCTCGGCGCGCATGCTGCGCCGTTCGCTGCGTTCGAACAGCTTGGTCAGGATCCAGTTCTGCTTGGCGCGGATGGCGCGTTCGACGTCGTCCAGCGGCGCACGGCGCGGCGAGGTCACGTGCAGTCCCTCGTCGCTGATCATGAAGCCGTGGGAGCGGCGCGCCGAGCGGCGCAGCACGTAATGGACGGTGTGCGATCCGAGCTGGATCTTGCGCAGCGGCGCATCGTTGGGGCCGACCGGCGGCACCGGCAGGGTGGGGGTGGGCCGGGTGGGCGCCTTGAACAGCGGCGCCGGCGCCTTGTGCGGCGCGGTTGGCGATGCGGCGGGCTTGAACGCCGCAAACAGTTCTTGCGCGAACAGCTCGGGCTGCGACGCGTCGGTCTGGGGGGAGGTCATGGCGGGCTGCAGCGATGGTGCCGATGGTGCCGATGGTACTTTCGATGGTGCTGTCGTCGGCGCCCCCAACTCGTTCAGGTACCTTAGTAGGCGTGGGGCGAAATGACGCGCATTTCCGATTCTATCCAATTTTCGACCTCTTGCATCAGACTGTCGGGAGTGTGGTTTTCCGGCGAAAGCGGCTTGCCGATCGAGACGGTGATCAGGCCGGGGCGCTTGATGAAGGAATTCTTCGGCCAGCACTCGCCTGAATTATGTGCGATCGGGACCACCACGGCGCCGGTTTCGATGGCCAGGCGCGTGCCGCCGCTCTTGTACTTGCCCTTCTGGCCGACCGGGATGCGGGTCCCTTCGGGGAACATGATGATCCACTGGCCGTCGGCGAGGCGGCGCTTGCCGTGCCTGACCACGTTGGAAAACGCGTTCTTGCCCTGCTTGCGGTCGATCGGGATCATGCGCAGCAGCGCCATGGCCCAGCCGAAGAAGGGGATGTAGAGGATTTCCTTCTTGAAGACGAAGACCAGCGGATGCGTCATGTTCGGCAGCAGGAAGATGGTCTCCCACGCCGACTGGTGCTTCGACAGCAGGATCGCCGGTCCGTCCGGCAGGTTGTCGTAGCCCTTGAATTCGTAGCGGATGCCGCACAGGACCTTGGCGCACCAGATGATGAAGACGTTCCAGCGCGAAGTAATCCAGAACCGCGTGTTGTATTTGAAGGGCGCCGCGAGGAAGCAGACGCAGGCCCACACGACGGTGGCGACCACCATGACGATCGTGAACAACAGGGAGCGCAGGAACAGGGTGGCAGTACGCAAGAAGGGTCTCCGGGACGTAAGGACGGCAGCGTGGCCGGGCTCAGTGGAGCGCGGCCAGGCTCGGCTCAGCTTAGCAGATCAGGCGGCAGTCGGGCTAGAGGCAGATTGCTTCAGGAAGGCGGTGACCATCGCCCCCAGGTCGGGGAAGACCTGGGTGCCGGGCGGCAGGCCGCCGGTGGCCTGGGTCTTTTCGCCCTTGCCGGTCAGGACCAGGTAGGGCGTGCAGCCGCTGATGAAGCCGGCCTGCAGGTCGCGCAGCGAATCGCCGACGGTCGGCACGCCCTTCAAACTGAGCTTGAAGCGCTTGCTGATCTCCTCGAACATGCCGGCTTTCGGCTTCCTGCAATCGCAGTTGTCGATCGCGGCGTGCGGGCAGAAGAAGATGGCGTCGATGTCGGCGCCCACCAGCTGGGCCGCCGCATGCATCTTCTGGTGGATCGCATTCAGCGTGGTGATGTCGAACAGCTCGCGCGCGATGCCCGACTGGTTCGACGCCACCACCACGCGGTAGCCGGCCTGGTTCAGGCGTGCGATCGCCTCGAGCGATCCCGGAATCGGGATCCACTCGGCCGGCGACTTGATGAATTCGGGGGAGTCATGGTTGATGACCCCGTCCCGGTCGAGGATGACGAGTTTCATGCTGCCAGTTTCGAGATGTCGGCCACGCGGTTCATCATGCGGTGCAGGATGGCGAGCAGGGCCAGGCGGTTGTTGCGGAGCTGGACGTCTTCGGCCATCACCATCACGTCGTTGAAGAAGGCGTCGACGTCGTCGCGCAGCTGGGCCAGGGTCTTCAGGGTGCCGCTGAAGTCGCCGCGCTCGAAGGCCGCGTCCACTTCCGGCTGCACGCGCTGCACGCTGGCGTACAGCTTCTTCTCGGCCTCGTCCTGCAGCAGCGCCGGATTCACGGAGCCGGCCTGCGCCAGCGCGTCCTCGTTCTTCTTGAGGATATTGGTGATGCGCTTGTTGGCGGCGGCCAGCGAGGCGCTTTCCGGCAGGGCGGCGAAGGACTGCACGGCTTCCAGGCGCTGCACCACGTCGTCGACGCGGTCCGGATTCTGGGCCAGCACCGCTTCCACCTCGTTCGGCGAGAAGCCGCGGTCGCGCAGCAGGCCGCGCAGGCGGTCCAGCATGAAGGCGGTGACCTCGACGCTCGGGTCCTTGAAGCCGGCCTGGCCTTCGAAGGTCGCCACGGCGTCGGCCAGCAGCGCGGAGATCGGCAGCGCCAGGCGCTTCTCGAGCAGCATGCGGGTCACGCCCAGCGCATGGCGGCGCAGCGCGAACGGGTCCTTCTCGCCGGTCGGCTGCAGGCCGATGGCCCAGATGCCGACCAGGGTTTCCAGCTTGTCGGCCAGCGCCACGGCCAGGCCGGTATTCGTCGCCGGCAGGGCGTCGCCAGAGAAGCGCGGCTGGTAGTGCTCCGAGGCGGCCAGCGCCACTTCCTCGTTCTCGCCGTCGTTGCGCGCGTAATAGGTGCCCATGATGCCCTGCAGCTCGGGGAACTCGCCGACCATGTCGGTCAGCAGGTCGGCCTTGGCCAGCTGGGCGCCGCGCTCGGCCAGGGCCACGTCGTAGCCGAGGCGCTGGGCGATGTTCGACGCCAGGCGGGTCACGCGCTGGGTGCGTTCCAGCTGGGTGCCCAGCTTGTTGTGGTAGACCACGTTGGCCAGCAGCGGCAGGCGCGAGGCCAGCGGCTTCTTCTTGTCCTGCTCGAAGAAGAACTTGGCGTCCGACAGGCGCGGACGCACCACGCGCTCGTTGCCGCCGACGATGGCGGCCGGGTCGTCGGTCGCAATGTTGGAGACGATCAGGAAGCGCGAGCGCAGCTTGCCGTCATTGTCGGTCAGCGCGAAGTATTTCTGGTTGGTCTGCATGGTCAGGATCAGGCATTCCTGCGGCACCGCCAGGAACACGTCCTCGAACCTGCACTCGTACACCACCGGCCATTCGACCAGGGCGGTGACTTCATCCAGCAGCGCTTCCGGCATCAGCACCTGGTCGGCGCCGGCCTTGGCCAGCAGCTGGGTGCGGATGGTTTCCTTGCGCTCGTCGGAGCTGGCGACCACCTTGCCCTGGTCCTTCAGCGCGGCGGCGTACTGGCTTGCTTCGGCGATGTCGAAGGACTGGCCATCGGAAAGGAAACGGTGGCCCAGGGTGGCGCGGCCGGCGGCCAGCCCGAGCAGGGACAGCGGCACCACGGCATCGCCGTGCAGGGCCAGCAGGGTATGCACCGGGCGCACGAACTGCACGGTCTCGCCATCCGGGCGCTGGTAGCTCATGACTTTCGGGATCGGCAGCTTGGCGACAGCTTCCTCCAGCACCGGCTGCAGGCCTTCGGCCAGCTGGCTGCCCGGCGCGGTGTGGCTGTAGAAGAAGCTCTCGGCCTTGCCGTCCTGGGCGCGTTCGAGGTCCGCGATCTGGAGGTCGGGGAAGCCCAGCGCGGCCAGCTTCTTGGCCAGCGGCGCGGTCGGCTTGCCGTCCTTGTCCAGGGCCACCGCAACCGGCAGCACTTTTTCGCGGATCGCCTTGTCCGGCGAGGTCGGACGGACATTGGTGATCGACACCGCCAGGCGGCGCGGGGTGGCGTAGGTGGTGACGACGCTGTCGGCTTCCAGGAAGTCGCGCGCCTTCAGGCCATTGGCGATGCCGTTCGCAAAAGCGGCGCCCAGTTTGACGAGGGCTTTCGGCGGCAGCTCTTCGGTCTGCAGTTCGACAAGTAAGGTCTGGTTCATGGTGTTCTGTTGTTTGTTCTGGACTCAGCCGACCTTGACTTCGGCGGCGTCGATTTCGGGCGATTTCGGCAGCATGGGAAAGCCGAGCTTCTCGCGCGAATCGTAATAGGCCTGGGCGACCAGGCGCGACAGCGTACGCACGCGGCCGATGTAGGCGGCGCGTTCGGTGACGGAGATCGCGCCGCGCGCATCCAGCAGGTTGAAGCTGTGCGAAGCCTTCATGATCTGCTCGTAGGCCGGCAAGGTCAGTTCCAGCTCGATCAGGCGCTTGGCTTCGGACTCGTGATTATTAAAAGCCTGGAACAGCAGCTCGGTGTTCGAGTGCTCGAAGTTGTAGGTCGACTGCTCGACCTCGTTCTGGTGGAACACGTCGCCGTAGGACAGGCGCCTGGTGACGCCGTTTTCTTCCCACTCGGTCCACACCAGGTCATAGACGTTTTCCACGCCCTGCAGGTACATCGCCAGACGCTCGATGCCGTAGGTGATCTCGCCCAGCACCGGCTTGCAATCCAGGCCGCCGACCTGCTGGAAGTAGGTGAACTGGGTGACTTCCATGCCGTTCAGCCAGACTTCCCAGCCCAGGCCCCAGGCGCCCAGGGTCGGGCTTTCCCAGTCGTCCTCGACGAAGCGGACGTCGTTCTTCTTCAGGTCCAGGCCCAGTGCGGCCAGGGAGCCGAGATAGAGGTCGAGGATGTTTTCCGGCGCCGGCTTGAGCACCACCTGGTACTGGTAGTAATGCTGCAGGCGGTTCGGGTTCTCGCCGTAGCGGCCATCCTTCGGACGGCGCGAAGGCTGGACGTAGGCGGCGCGCCAGGGCTCGGGTCCGATCGCGCGCAGGAAGGTGCCGGTGTGGAAGGTGCCCGCGCCGACTTCCATGTCGTACGGCTGGAGCAGGGCGCAACCTTGCTTGTCCCAGTAGGTTTGCAAGGTCAGGATGATTTGTTGGAATGTGAGCATCGTATCGGCTTAAATCTATATCGGCGTGGAGCTGTATGTCGGCTTCGGGCACGCGGGCCGCGAACACGGTGAGTTTGCTAAAAGGCCAATTTTAGCGGGTTTTCACGGCTGACTCGAAACGAATCGCGAATTCTAACCACGCTTGCGCATCCTGCCGCTCAACCAGGCGCCGGCCAGGCCCAGCATGCCGAGGCCGAGGAACAGGGTGTTCCCGCAGCGGATATACGGCGTCATGCCGGCGGTGCCCTGCACGGTGGCGCTCAGCACGCCCTCTTTATAGAAGGGCAGCACCTGCGCGATGTGGCCGCGGTGGTCGATGACGGCGGTGGCGCCGTCATTGGTCGCGCGCAGCATCGGGCGCCCGGTTTCCAGCGTGCGCATGCGCGAGATCTGCAGGTGCTGCGGGATCGCGGTCGACTGGCCGTACCACGACAGGTTCGACACGTTCAGCAGCATCGTCGCCGGGCGCGGCGCATTGCGCAGCTGGTAGGCGATCTCTTCGCCGAACACGTCTTCGTAGCAGATATTCGGCAGCACCAGCTGGTCCTTCACGGCGAAGGGCGCCTGCAGCGCCGCGCCGCGGGTGGCGTCGTTCAGCGGGATGTTCAGCATGTCGGTGAACCAGCGGAACCCGAGAGGGATGAATTCGCCGAAGGGCACCAGGTGGGCCTTGTCGTAGCGGTAGGCCCGGGTTTGTCCATTCGACTGCGACTGCGGCTGCGGCGGCACGGTGACCAGGCTGTTCGAGTACTTGCCGGGACCGTCCAGCAGCGGCATGCCGAGCGCCAGCGTGCTGCCGCTGGACGCGGCGAAGCGCTGCAGGCCTTCCAGGTAGCCCTGGGGCAGGTTGTGCGCGAAGACCGGGATCGCGGTTTCCGGCGTCGCCACCAGGTCGCTTGGTGCGGCCGTGATCATCGTCTGGTAGGTCTCGAGGATGCTGGTCAGGAAGGCCAGGTCGAACTTGCGGTCCTGCGGAATATTCCCCTGCAACAGGCGCACGGTCAGCGGCTGGCCCGTGACCTGGGTCCACTCGATGGTGCGCAGGCCGGCGCCGGCCAGCATCAGCGCGCCGAACAGCGCGAGCGCGGGCAGTTTATGGCGCTGGGTCAGCATCACCAGGCAGGCGGCGCACATCGCCACCAGCACGCCGATGCCGTAGACGCCGATCAGCGGCGCGAAGCCGGCCAGCGGTGCGCCATCGTGCGCGTAGCCGGAAGCCGCCCACGGGAAGCCGGTGAAGACCCAGCCGCGCATCCACTCGCTGACGCCCCACAGGATGGGCAGGACCAGCAGCAGGAAGGCGTTGACCGGCAGCGACCAGCGCCGCCGCAGCCAGGTGGCGATGCCGGTGGCGAGCGCGCCGAACAGGCCCATGTAAAGGCCCAGCAGGACGACCCCGATCGCGCCGAGCACCGCCGGCAGGTGCGCGAAGCGGGTCATGAAGATGTACAGCCAGTGCATGCCCGCCACCGACCAGCCGAAGCCGAACGCCCACCCCAATAAGGTGGCGCGGCGGGTCGAGCTGCCCATGCCGACCTGGTAGAACAGCCAGGCCAGGGACAGGAACTGCAGCGGCCACCAGCCGAAGGGTTCGAAGGAGAACAGGCTGAGGCCCCCGGCCACGACGGCGCAGGCGAGGGCGGTGAAGCTGGGACGGGTGCCGCGCAGCGCCGGGTCGGGGGCAGTGGCGGTCTGTTTACGGCGGCGCAGGATCAAGCTTGGGTCCATTTCTTAGTCAGTTTGTCGTTCCCGGCATTGCCGGAAACGACTCCTCGCGCCGGCGGGGACCCAAGTTGGACGGGCAGACGGTGCGCATGCAAACTTGGGTTCCCGCCTGCGCGGGAACGACGGAATGATTAATCGTGGTCGCTCTCGGAGACCGGCAGCTTCTCGACCAGCAGCACGTGGATCTGGCGGGCGTCGGCGCGCAGCACCTCGAAGCGCAGGTTGTCGAGGTCGAACACCTCGCCCTTGTGCGGCATGCGGCCCAGATGGCTGGCGACCAGGCCGCCGATGGTGTCGACGTCGTCTTCCGGCAGGTCGACCCCGATCTCTTCGTTGAACTGATCGATCTCGGTGAGCGCCTTGACGCGCCAGCGCGGGCCGTGCTGACCCTCCTTGATCGACAGGACGTTGTCCTCTTCCTCGTCGAAGTCGTACTCGTCCTCGATGTCGCCGACGATCTGTTCGAGCACGTCCTCGATGGTGATCAGGCCGGCCACGCCGCTGTACTCGTCGACCACGATGGCCATGTGGTTGTGGTTCGCGCGGAAGTCGCGCAGCAGCACGTTCAGGCGCTTCGATTCGGGGATGAAGATGGCCGGGCGCAGCATGTCGCGCACGTCGAAGGACTCTTCGGCGTAGTAGCGCAGCAGGTCCTTGGCCAGCAGGATGCCGACCACCTTGTCGCGTTCGCCCTCGATGGCGGGGAAGCGCGAGTGCGCCGTTTCCAGCACGATCGGCAGCCATTCCTCGATCGGCTTGTTGATGTCGACGACGTCCATCTGCGAGCGCGGAACCATGATGTCGCGCACCGACAGGTCGGAGACCTGGAACACGCCTTCGATCATGGAGAGGGCGTCGGCGTCGATGAGGTTGCGTTCGTGGGCGTCGTGCAGCACTTCGAGCAGCTCGGCGCGATTTTCGGGCTCGGGGGAGATCAGGGCGGTCAGCCGTTCGAAGAGGGACCGGTGGGTTTTGACGTCGCTGCGGACGTCAGCAGGGTGCTCGGGCATAGTTGGCGTGAAGCCGTTGTTGCGATGGGCATTAGAATACACCAAAAGCGCGGATGCCTGTTTTTTATGCAGCCAAGATAAGCGGTGGATATGTGCGCCGTATTGATCCGCCTTTGTCCTATAGTTGTTCATTCGCTACTGAAGCCACTGAAGGAGTTCCTCCCATGCCCGCCCTCGACATCAACGGCACCTCCACCAATCTCGACGTCCCCGACGACATGCCCCTGCTGTGGGCCATCCGCGACGTGATGGGCCTGACCGGCACCAAGTTCGGCTGCGGGGTCGCCCTGTGCGGCGCCTGCACCGTGCACCTGGACGGCCAGCCGATCCGCTCCTGCGTGACGCCGGTCTCCAGCGCGGCGGGCAAGAAGATCACGACCATCGAGGCGATCGGCAACGACCCCGTGGGTGCGAAGGTGCAGGACGCCTGGCGCCAGGTCGACGTGGTGCAGTGCGGCTACTGCCAGTCGGGCCAGATCATGTCGGCCACCGCGCTGCTGCAGGCAAACGCCAAGCCGAGCGACGCCGACATCGACAGCGCCATGGCCGGCAACATCTGCCGCTGCGGCACGTACGGCCGCATCCGCAAGGCCATCAAGATCGCGGCCGGCATCCCGTCGCCGGCCGTGGCCCCCGCCGCCCAGCCGCAAGCCCCCCGCAAGGCCTGAACCGAGGAGCGCACATGGAAACCAAAGACAAAGTATCGAACGCGCGCCGCGGCTTCATGAAGGCGGGCGCGGTGGCCGGCGGCGGACTGCTGTTCGGCTTTTCGCTGTTCGGCTGCAGCCGTGACGGCAAGGAAGGGCGGAACGACCGCAAGGAGAAGCCGTCCGAGACGGCGGTCGGCCAGGCCGCCACCGCCGCCTCCGAACCGGCGGGCCTGGCGCACGACGCCTTCATCCGCATCGACAGGGAGGGCATCGTCACCCTGATCATCCACAAGGTCGAAATGGGGCAGGGTACCTTCACTTCGATGCCGATGCTGCTGGCCGAGGAGCTGGGCGCCGACCTCTCGAAAGTGAAGCTGGAGCAGGCGCCGGCCGACAACAGCCTGTATGCCGACCCGATGCTGGGCGGCCAGGTGACGGGCGGCTCGACCTCGGTGCGCGGCGCATGGAAGCCGCTGCGCGAAGCCGGCGCCAAGGTGCGCACGGTGCTGGTGCAGGCGGCCGCCCAGACCTGGAAGGTCGACCAGAAGGAGCTCAGCGTGGTCGGCGGCACCGTGCGCCACGCCGCCTCGAACCGCTCGGCCCACTTCGGCGAACTGGCCGACGCCGCATCGAAGCTGCAGTTTCCGAAAACGGTCACGCTGAAGGACGCGGCCGACTTCACCCTGATCGGCAAATCGCTCAAGCGCCTCGATTCGCCGGTCAAGACCAATGGCCAGGCCATGTTCGGCATCGATGCGCGCCTGCCCAACATGGGGATCGCGGCGGTGATGGCCTCGCCGGTCCTAGGGGGCAAGGTGGCGGCGGTGGACGAGCAGAAGGCGATGGCGGTGAAAGGCGTGCGCCAGGTGCTGCGCATCGAGGGCGCGGTGGCAGTGGTGGCCGATAACTTCTGGACCGCGAAACAGGGCCTGCTCGCGGCCGCGCCGCGCTTCGACGACGGCCCGAACGCCAAGGTCAGCACCGCGTCCATCGTGGCCGACATGGCCAAGGCCGCGGAAGGCACCGGCGCGATTGCGACCAACAAGGGCGATGCATTGAAGGTGCTGGGCCAGGAAGGCGGTGGACGCCGCATCGACGCGGTCTACGAGATGCCCTTCCTCGCGCACGCGACCATGGAGCCGATGAACTGCACGGTCGACCTGCGCGCGGACGCCTGCGAGCTGTGGGTCGGCACCCAGGTGCCGGCGCTGGCGCAGGGCGCCGCCGCCAAGGTGACCGGCCTGCCGATCGAGAAGGTCAAGGTGCACAACCACTACCTGGGCGGCGGGTTCGGGCGCCGGCTGGAAGTCGACAACGTGCTGCAGGCGGTGGCCTTCGCCAAGCTGGCCAAGGGTCCGCTGAAAGTCATCTGGACGCGCGAGGAAGACATCCAGCACGACATGTACCGCCCCTATTACTACGACCGCCTGTCGGCGAAGCTCGACGACAAGGGCATGCCGGTGGCCTGGTTCCACCGCGTGACCGGTTCCTCGATCATGTCGCGCTTCGCGCCGCCGATGGTCAAGAACGGCGTCGACCCGGATGCCGTGGAAGGCGCCGCCGACCTGCAGTACACGATTCCCGACATGCGCGTCGAGTATGTGCGCCATGAACCGCCCGGCGTGCCGACCGCCTTCTGGCGCGGCGTCGGCCCGACCCACAACATCTTCGTGGTCGAGAGCTTCATCGACGAGCTGGCGTATGCGAGCAAGACCGACCCGGTCGCCTTCCGCCGCGCGCTGCTGCAGAAATCGCCGCGCACGCTGGGGGTATTGAACCTGGCGGCCCAGAAGGCGGGCTGGGGCCGGCCCTTGAAACCGGTGGCCGGACGCAAGGTGGGCCGCGGCATCTCGACCCAGTTCGCCTTCGGCAGCTATATGTCGCAGGTGGCGGAAGTCTCGGTCGGCCCGGACGGCGACGTCCGCGTGCACCGCGTGGTGTGCGCGGTCGACTGCGGCCAGAACGTCAACCCGGACGGCATCATCGCGCAGATGGAAGGCGGCATCGTGTTCGGCGCCAGCGCCGCGCTATGGGACCAGATCACCCACGAGAACGGGCGGGTGCAGCAGACCAACTTCGGCGACTACCGTGTGATGCGCATGAACGAGGCGCCGACGGTGGAGGTATATATCGTCAACAGCCACGACGAACCGGGCGGGATCGGCGAGCCGGGAACGGCGGGAATCGCGCCGGCGATTTCCAACGCGGTGTTCGCGGCGACCGGGAGGCGGGTGCGGAAGCTGCCGATAGCGGAGCAGTTGAAAAAGGCATAAAGCGTCGTCCCCGCGCAGGCGGGGACCCAAGTTCTGCGTGCGTTACGATAGCGCTTGCAAGCTTGGGTTCCCGCCTGCGCGGGAACGACGATAACTTACTCTTCCGCGTACGGATCGGGGTAGCCCAGCGCCTCCATGATGTCGCGCTCCAGCTGCTCCATCTCCTCCGCCTCCTCGTCATGCTCATGGTCGTAACCCTGGGCATGCAGCACGCCATGCACCACCAGGTGCGCGACGTGCTCCTCGACCGTCTTCTTCTGCTCTTCCGCCTCGCGCTGCAGCACGTCGGTGCACAGCACGATGTCGGCCTGGACCGGTTCGTCGTCGGCCAGTTCCTCGCCTTCGTTGTAGGCAAAGGTGAGGACGTTGGTCGCGTAGTCCTTGTGGCGGTAGTCGCGGTTCAGGACCTGGCCTTCTGCGGCGTCGACGAAGCGGATCGCCAGTTCGGCCGGGCCGAGCAGGGAGGCCTGGACCCAGCGTTCGATCATGTCAGGCGTGATCGAGGCTTCCAGGCGGGTGTCGGGATACTGGACGTCCAGTTCGAGCTTATGCTTTTTTTCTTGCATTTCGGGTCACGGGTTTGGCCACGCCGGGCAGGGCGCCAAGCTCCTGCATCGAGGCGGATTTTTCATAGGCGTCGACGATGCGTCCCACCAGCGGGTGGCGCACCACGTCGGCGCTGGAGAAGTGGGAGAAGGCGATGCCGCGCACGTCCTTCAGCACATGCATTGCATCGACCAGGCCGCTGCGCTGGGTCTTGTGCAGGTCGACCTGGGTGACGTCGCCGGTGACCACGGCCTTGCTGCCGAAGCCGATCCGGGTCAGGAACATCTTCATCTGCTCGACCGTCGTGTTCTGGGCTTCGTCCAGGATCACGAAGGCGTGGTTCAGGGTGCGCCCGCGCATGAAGGCCAGCGGGGCGATCTCGATGACCTGTTTTTCGAACAGCTTCTGGGTGCGGTCGAAGCCGAGCAGGTCGTACAGCGCGTCGTACAGCGGGCGCAGGTAAGGGTCGACCTTCTGCGCGAAGTCGCCGGGCAGGAAGCCGAGGCGCTCGCCGGCTTCCACGGCCGGGCGGGTCAGGATGATGCGCTTGACGGCGTCGCGTTCCAGCGCGTCGACGGCGCAGGCCACGGCCAGGTAGGTCTTGCCGGTGCCGGCCGGGCCGATGCCGAAGCTGATGTCGTGCTCGAGCACCGCCTTCAGGTATTGGATCTGGTGCGGGGTGCGGCCGCGCAGGTCGCTGCGGCGGGTCTTCAGTGTCGGGCTGACCAGATCGCTGTCGGTCTCGCCGCCTTCTTCCTCCGCCGTGAAGGTTTCGCCCGGTTCCTTTTTCACTTCGGGCGCGGCGGGTGCTTCGGCGGCGGCCGGTTTCAGGCCGGCGCGCTGTTCGACCAGGGCCAGCTGCACTTCCTCGATCGGCACGACCTTGTTGGCCACCGCGTAGAAGCGTTCGAGCAGCTCGACCGCGCGTTCGGCGTTGCTGCCGCTGACGATGAACTTCTCGCCGCGCCGGAAGATGGTGACGTCGAGGGCGGCCGAGATCTGGCGCAGGTTCTCGTCGAGCGGACCGCAAAGATGGGCGAGCCGCGTGTTATCGAGCGGCTCGGGGATGAAGTACGAAGGTTGGGTAGGCGTCTGGTTTTTCAACTTGCTTTGGCTATCGTATCAATGCTGGCGACCAGGTCGCCGCGCAGGCTGTAATCCAGGCTTTCGGTGATGCGCACGTCGACCAGCTGGCCGATCAGCGTATCGCCGGCGAGGCCCGGGAGGAAGTTGACGACGCGGTTGTTCTCGGTGCGGCCAGCCAGTTCTCCCTGTCCTTTCTTGGACGGTCCTTCGACCAGGATGCGCTGTACCGAGCCGACCATCGCCGCGCTGGTCTTGCGGGTGTTCAGGTCGATCTGGGCCTGCAGGCGCTGCAGGCGCGCCAGTTTCACTTCGTGCGGGGTATCGTCTTCGAGATTGGCGGCCGGGGTGCCGGGACGCTTGCTGAAGATGAAGCTGAAGCTGTTGTCGAAGCCGACGTCTTCCACCAGCTTCATCATCGCTTCGAAATCGGCATCGCTCTCGCCCGGGAAGCCGACGATGAAGTCCGACGAGATCGAAATATTCGGCCGCACCGCCTTGATGCGGCGGATGATGGACTTGTATTCGAGGCCGGTGTAGCCGCGCTTCATGGCCTGCAGGATGCGGTCGGAACCGTGCTGCACCGGCAGGTAGAGGTGGTTCACCAGCTGCGGGATCCTGGCAAAGGCGTCGATCAGGCGCTGGGTGAATTCCTTCGGGTGGCTGGTGACGAAGCGCAGGCGCTCGATGCCGGGGATTTCGGCCACGTACTCGAGCAGCAGCGCGAAGTCGGCAGTTTCTCCGCTGTGCATCGCGCCGCGGTAGGCGTTCACGTTCTGCCCCAGCAGCATGATTTCCTTCACGCCCTGGGCGGCCAGGCCGGCGACCTCGGTCAGCACGTCCTCGAAGCGGCGCGAGACTTCCTCGCCGCGGGTGTAGGGCACCACGCAATAGCTGCAGTACTTGCTGCAGCCTTCCATGATGGAGACATAGGCGACCGGGCCTTCGACCTTGGCGGGCGGCAGGTGGTCGAACTTTTCGATTTCCGGGAAGCTGATGTCGACCTGGGCCGATCCGCTGGCGCGGCGCGCCTGGATCATCTGCGGCAGGCGGTGCAGGGTCTGCGGGCCGAACACCACGTCGACGTGGGGCGCGCGCTTGACGATCGCTTCGCCTTCCTGCGAGGCGACGCAGCCGCCGACGCCGATCACCAGGTCCGGCTTGCCGCGCTTGAGTTCCTTCAGGCGGCCGAGATCGGAGAAGACCTTTTCCTGTGCCTTTTCACGCACCGAGCAGGTGTTGAAGAGGATGACGTCGGCGTCTTCCGGGGTGTCGGTGCGTACGAGTCCTTCGGACGCGCCGAGCACGTCCGCCATCTTGTCCGAGTCGTACTCGTTCATTTGGCAACCAAAGGTCTTGATGAATACTTTTTTCTGCATGGCTGATGCTTTGACAAGTGAATTCCAGTTTACCGCAAATTGGAAACCCGCCCGGAAATGGACGTGTGCACCCGATTTCGGTACTGGTCGGAATGAGTAATTTCTTAACCGAAATTTTTGAAACAGTCGGTTACATTGTTAAATATTGAAATCCGGTTGCTAACTGTTATGTTTGTCATTGCCGGAACGACTCTTTTTTATTTCTTCTTGTAAATCAAATGGCGACTACGAACTGGTAATTGCAAAATAAGTTCAAGAAAACTCTTGCGTGCGCCACAATCTGTCACCATGTGCTGAAATGACTGTATGACAAGCTTTCCGAACGTTAGCTTGATTTCGACCAATGATTTTCGTGCTCCGGTCGAGTGTGAACCCGACGTATGAGTTTGATAATTTGTTCGAAAAACAAGTGCGTGGGGGTAGCGAGTCAGGGAGCGCACGGGGTCCGGGGACGTTGTCGACGCGCAGTCGATTGATCGTTCGGTAACGTATCCGGGAACTTATGTTGACGAAACGAAGTCTTTAACAAAGTTCGTAAGAGAACTATTTTAACCACTCACGAGGTAATCATGGCACATCACGCTCTGTCTTCACAGGAAAGCTACAACCCGAACCATCTGCTGGACATCCTGCTCGGCAAGATGCAACTGAAGAATGACGCAGCGCTGTCGCGCATGCTGGAAGTTGCTCCGCCGGTGATCAGCAAGATCCGTCACCACCGCCTGCCGGTCGGCGCATCGCTGCTGATCCGCATGCACGAAGTGACCGGCATGAGCATCCGCGACCTGCGCGACCTGATGGGCGACCGCCGTACCAAGTATCGCCTGTCGGACGCACAAGGCCGCCCGAAGCCTGAAGAAAAAGCTGCAAAGGAGGCTGCCGCACAAGCCGCTCAGCAAGCCCAACCGCAAGATCAGAGCGACGCTGCCAAATCCGGTAATTATGCGCACTGATGCCGAGGGCATGACAGCCGGTCCTGTCATGCCTCTGGTAAGACCCGGCAGCGGGTTCGCACCCGCTGCCGTCATTTCCAGGCCGTCCTGAGAGAGAGGGGTAGCGCCCCTTAAGTCATCAGGATGGCCGACATTTCTTCCAGTTGTTGTTCCGTCTCGCGGAACAAGTCCATATAAGCATCTTCGTTCAAGCCCATCGCATTCCAGGCCACGCTGGACAGCGCCGGCACCAGTTCATCTTCCTCGCCCGCCAGGTCGAGAGCATGGACGACCGCGTTGGCCACATGGACGATGGCGGCAAGAAATCCCGCGCCCGGCGTCTCGGGCGCGTGGTGATACGCGATCGCCTGGCGCATCGTGTCCGAAAAGTTCCAATGCTCCGCCAGCGCCACGCCGGCATCCACATGGTCGATGCCCAGTACCGTGCGCTCGGCGTCCAGCCATTCGCTATCGTGCGCGCTGCGCCAGGCCAGCGCCTCGCCGTAGGCCTGCGGATGGCCGGTCACCAGCACCAGGCGGCCTATGTCGTGCAGCAATCCCGCCGTGAAGGCGACATCCTGGTTGAAGCGCAGGCGCCGCGCCAGCGAACGGGCGCAGACCGCGGTCGCGATCGAATGGCGCCAGAAAGCCTTGTCGTTGAATCCGGGACACAGCCCGTTCGGGAAGCAGCCGGTGACGGCCGCCGCCGTGATCAGGTTGCGCGTGGTCTGGAAACCGAGGAAGGTGATGGCTTGCTGGATCGTCGCCACCTTCACCTGCAGGCCGAAGGAAGACGAGTTCGCCAGGCGCAGGGTCTTGGCCGTCAGCGCCTGGTCGTAGGACACTTTTTTCGCCAGCACCGAGATATCGATATTGTCCTGCTCGATGCTGCTGAGCAGTTCCATGACGACGGCCGGCAGGGAAGGCAGGTCCTGCACGCTGGCTGCCAGCTGTTCCAGGGACAGTTTGCTCATCGCTGCACCTCGCGCTGCAGGCGGAAATCCTCGACGTACTGGCGCAGGATGGTGGTCGCCCAGTCGTCATTGCTCCCGCGCTCGTGCTTGCGGAATACATGATCCAGTCTTTCCTGCACGCGGGCCGCATCGATGGGCGGCGCGGCGGGACTGGCCACGAGGATGGGGAGGATCTCGACGCCATGGCGCGCCAGCGATGCCAGCATGCCCTCGGTCAGCACCACGCCCTGTGCCAGCAGCACATTTCCCTTTTCGTCGCGCAGCACCTCGCCCAGCACCATACCCGGGCTGGCATCTTGCAGGGGTGTCAGCTGGTAAGCCCCATTCATACTTCCCTCTTTCCATTCATTAACGGAATTATATTAACACCCGATCCGGGTGGAGCAGGCACTCCGTGGCCGGCAAGCTGTCGTAAACTGTTGTATTCTCGGCAGGTTTCAATTCGATAGGACAAGTATGAAACTGTATTTCAGCCCGGGCGCCTGCTCGCTCTCTCCCCATATCGCCCTGCTCGAGGCAGGCCTGGACTTCACGACCGAAAAAGTCGACATCCGCGCCCGCAAGACCGAGAGCGGCGCCGATTTCCTGGCAATCAATCCGAAGGGCTATGTGCCCGCGCTGGAGCTGAAGGACGGCGCCGTGCTGACCGAAGGCCCGGCCATCGTCCAGTTCATCGCCGACCTGGTCCCGGATCGCGAGCTGGCGCCGGCCAACGGCACGCTGGAGCGTTATCGCCTGGTCGAGTGGCTGAACTTCATCTCGACCGAGATCCACAAGAGCTTCAGCCCGCTGTTCCGTCCGACCTCGACCGAGGACATGAAGGAGGCCGCGCGCACCCATCTGACGAACCGACTGGGCTGGCTGGCCAGCCAGCTGGAAGGCAAGGATTACCTGATGGGTTCGCAGTTCACGGTGGCCGACGGCTATTTGTTCACGGTGCTGGGCTGGGCCAACTTTGTCAAATTCGATCTGTCGGCGTGGCCGGTGTTTGCCGCCTACACGCAGCGCGTCGCTTCCCGCCCGGCGGTGCAGCAGGCGCTGCGCGACGAAGGCCTGCTCAAGTAAGCCGGCCGGCAATGAGGATGCTGCGCTGCGCCACGGGGCGCCCGGACAGGCTACCATGCGCGCCATGACAAGCAATCGCTACGTTGCCCTGCTGAGGGGCGTGAATGTCGGGCGCGCAAAGCGTGTCGCCATGGCCGATCTTCGCAAACTGGTGGCCGACCTCGGCTTCGATGAGGTGCGCAGTGTCCTCAACAGCGGCAACCTGGTCTTCAGCGGCCCGCAGCGGCCGCAGGACGAAGTCGCCGCGCAGATCGAGGAAGCCCTGGTACTGAAGCTGGGCGTGGCGGCGCGCGTGCTGGTGCTCGACGCCGCCGAGCTCGCCGATGTCGTTGCCAGCAATCCTTTGCTCGGCCAGGCCGGCGACCATTCGCGCCTGCTGGCCTTTATTCTCTCGAGCCCGCATGCCACGCCGCAGGCCCGCCAGGCGCTCGAAGGGCTCTGCGGCCAAAGCTGGGAATCCGGCGCCACCGCGCTGGGCGAACGCGCCGCCTACGTGTGGTGCCCCGATGGCATCCTCGACAGCGCCGCCGCGGCTGCGCTCGGCAAGCAGCTGGGCGACACCACCACCTCGCGCAACTGGGCGACCCTGCTCAAGCTGCACGCGCTGTGCAGCGAGCCCTTGTAATCGGGCGCCCTCTCCCCATCTAAAAATCCTGCAAATGAAAACGGCGCCCTCCGGCGCCGTCGACTCTCCGGTTTTTCCTCTCAGTCCTTCTTGAACTTTTCGCTGCTGTCGCGGCTTGCGCGGTAGCCGATCAGGATCAGGCCCACCAGCATCATCGCAAACACTTCCGGTTCCGGCAGTTCGGACATGGAAGGCGAGGGCGGCATGACTACCTCGGTATGGCCGACCGTCGAGACATCGGCAATGCGATGGGCGCGGATGGCGTGGCTGGTGTCGAGGTCGATGGCGGCGGCCTGGGCCGCGCCGCAAGGCAGGCTGAGTGCTGAACTGAATGCAGCGGCAAGAACGTATCGTTTCACGGTCATTCCTTCCAAATGTCCACCTCGGAAAGCGCATCCGGGTACCAATCCAGCATAGCAAAAATGCGCCATGAATTGCGCTCGTTACGTCTTGTTACCTGTTTCTCAGCAATTGGAAATAATAAATTTTTTATAATTAAGCTAATTGAAATTATTATCCCCTAGCTACTTATTTAATATGCAAAAAGCGGCATAAACTTTGCGATTTGCTTAGCTAACTTATTGAAATCACAAAGAAAATCGATGTCAATTTGATCAGCTGTGTTGTGTCTCAAAGTTTTTTCAGCGCACGGTATACACGTATCTTTTCTTTGGGGGTATAGTCTCCATATCCCCATTGCCTTCGGGCATCAAAACAATAGCAGACGCCTACGTTTGCATCCATTGCGGTCCCTGCACCGCCGCCTTTCGCGTCCACTCGGCATTTCGGAAGGCACGCATTATCTACGTCGTGAAGCACCTTCAGATTAAAGAGTACTGATATATGCCCAATTTTGCCCGACTTCAAATTGCCTTTAAGAATGTCTATGTCCGTATCCTGACCGCCGTGTTGCTGGGCATGATGGTGGGCTGGTTCATTTACAAGGCAGACGTCCCGCAGGATCCGTCGCCGGTCGTCCATTCGCAGAACATCTCCGAGATCACCGAACTGGCCAGCCAGAAGGACAAGCTCGACTACCTGCTGGTGGCCCGGCCCCTGTCCGATGCACCGCGCTATATCTACAAGTTCAAGGGCGCGCCGCAGCTGCACGTGGTGAAGGTGCCGAGCACCTCCCACCTGTCGCTGGAGCGCGAAGTCCTGCTGAAGAACGCGATCCCGTATTCGATCGCCAAGGACGATTACCTGGCTTCGCATAAAGCCGTGCTGCAGGACGAGAACGAAGGCTTCGCCTCCGAGGTCATCTCCTTCATGAAGCGCCACGCGCTCGACCTGACCGTGCTGGTCGTGATCCTGTACGCCCTGAAATTCGGCATCCCGGGCATGAATGCCGGCGGCGCCCAGATGATCTCGCCGGACAAGCTGAAAGGCTCGCTGGACGACCTGATCGGCATGGAAGACATCAAGCAGGAAGTCCTCCACCTGGAAGACATGATCCGCAACCGCGAGCTGTACAAAGAGCACAACATCGACAAGCCCTTCAACGTCATGCTGACCGGTCCTGCCGGTACCGGCAAGACCAAGCTGGTCGGCTACCTGGCCAAGCGCCTGGACATCCCGCTGATCCAGGCTTCGGGCTCGGCGCTGGAATCGGGCTACGTCGGCGGCGGTTCGAAGGCGCTGAACGCCCTGTACCGCAAGGCCTCGAGCAAGGGCCGCTGCATCATCTTCCTGGATGAAGCGCAGAGCCTGTTCATGCCGCGCGGCCGCAGCGAAAAGAAATGGGAAGACGACACCGCCAACACCCTGCTGGGCCTGCTGGACGGCGTGAAGAGCGACAAGGGCCAGGGCGTGATCTGGGTCGTCGCCTCGAACTTCGACGACGCCTCGACCGATATGGACGAAGCGATGCTGCGCCGCTTCTCGGTGAAGATCAACTTCCGCCTGCCGAACAAGGCCGAGCGCAAGGAACTGCTGCGCAGCTTCCTGTCGCGTAAAAAGGAAGGCCTGGTGGACTTCGACGACCTCGACCTCGACCAGGTGGCCGAGATCACCCAGAACCTGAGCCCGGCGCTGCTGGAATCCGTGGTCGAACGCGCCTCGATGCTGTCGATCCAGGAAAAAGTCATCATCAATACCGACCTGCTGTTCCGTGCCTATGAGCGCGCCACGATCGGCCTGACCGACCGCGCCACCACCGCCGAGAAGCACAAGCAGCGCGAGCGCATCGCCGTGCACGAACTGGGCCACTTCTTCATGCAGATCGATCCCTTCCTGCGCGCCGGCATGAGCCTGGACGAAGTGAAGGAAAAGTCGCACCTGCTGAAGATCAGCACCGAGGCCGTGTCGAAGATCGGCGCCCTGGGCTATGTGCTGCAGTCGGGTGAAGACATGTCGCTGCGCACATTGGAAGAACTGGAAGCCGACGTGGTCGGCCTGTACGGCGGCGTGGCGGCGGAAGAGCTGTTCTACGGCGCCCGCGGCATCTCGGTCGGCAGCCAGAACGACATCGAGAAGATCACCAAGATGCTGAACCTGATGGTGGGCCGCCTGTCGATGTACTCGCGCGCCAAGATCGACTACAGCCAGATGGGCAACGACGCCTCGGGCGAGCACACCCTGCGCCAGGTCGAGGAAAAGTCGGATGAGCTGTACAACTACACCCTGAATTCGATCCGCGACTACCAGGACGTGATCGTGGCGCTCAAGGACACGCTGCTCGACCAGTACGTGCTGTCCAAGGATGCCGTGTTCGCCCTGCTGGAACAGCATAAGGATGCGCTGCTGGCTGGCCTGAACCACGCCCGCCACGCCAGCCTGAAGCTGTGCGCCGAGGAAGCCGCGGTGGCGTGATTCCGAGATTGTGATGTTTCCCGGGCCAGTCCTGGAATGAAGGCGGCGGACAGCGATGTCCGCCGCCTTTTTTCATGGCTTGCCGGGCGCCGGCAGCTCTTTGCGGATCGCGCGCAGTTTATCGTCGGTTTCAGCCAGCCAGCGCATGGCAAGCTGCTGCGGGATGTTGCCTTCGTCCGCCGCCGGCAGGGGCAAGGCGGGCAGCGCTGCCGAGGGCTGCTCACGCCCGCCTGGCGTGTCGAGCAGCGCTGCGGTGTCGTCCAGGCTGGCGGCCAGCACGCGGGCCGCCTCGCGCAGCGCTTCGGATTGCGCCGATGAAGATGCATCGCAGGCGCCCGGCGCGCATGCGTGGCGCACGCAATAGGCGATGCGCGCCAGCCGCGCCAGGTGCTCGCGGCGGTTTTCCTTCGAGCCCGGATACGCCGCGCCGGTGACGGGGCCGAGGGCCTGGCGCAGCGCCTGCAGCTTGCGGTCCAGCTCACGCACGGCCGCGTGCCGCGTTTCCGGCGCGTGTCCGGTCCAGGCTGCGCGCAGCAGCTTGCCCGCGGCGCGCAGCAGGTCCGCGCTCCTGCTGCCGGATTCGTCGCGCGTGTGCGCCGGGAAGACGAACCTGGCGCCGAGGATGGCGCTGGCCGCGCCGATCGCGGTTTCTTCCAGCCGGAGCAGCAGCAGGCCGGGGCTGTCCATCCCCATCAATTCATACAGCATCGCCAGCATGGCGCTCAGCAGCACCGTATAGGCATTCTGCAGGCCGTGGAAGGCATAGAAACCGGCCGCGATGAACACGAACAGCAGCGACAGTTCGATGCTCCGGCTGCCGTGCACCAGCGCCGCCGCCGCGATGCCGACGCCGACACCGGCCACCGTCGCCAGTACCTGGCGCCAGGCGCCCGACAAGGTCTGGCCGACCGTGGCCGAGCGCGTGAACACCACGAAGGCCGCGAACACCGCCCAGAACCAGTGGTCCGGCGACAGCGCGCGACCCGCCAGCAGGGCGCCCAGCGCGGCCGCGCAGGCCTGCAGCGCGCGCCGGGTGGTGTCGTCGGGCCAGTGCCCGTCTTTCGCCCCGGACGCCGGCGGGGCGGCCGGCGCCGGCTTGCGCTCGTCGCCCATGGCGGGCAAGGGATCGCGCAGGGAGGGCAGGGCGGCAAGCGCAGCGAGCGCGCGGCGCAGGCGCCAGCGCACGGCTTCCAGCAGCGTGCCGGGAGCATGGCGATCGATCCAGGCGCCGGCGTCTAGGGGCCGGTCCTTGCGGATGTCGCGCGCCAGCGCATGCAGGCCGGCGGCGAAATCCTGACTATCGTCCACGCCATCCGCCGCGCGCACGACCGCATCGACCGCTTCCGCCGCCAGTTCGCCGTGCAGGATACCGTCGCGCAGACGGGCGGCCTCGCCCTGTGCCGGCGCCTTGCCGAAATCTTCGATGCGTGAATCGATGTCCAGCGACTGCGCATTCAGGGCCGCGAGCTGGGCCTCGACGCGCTTGCGGCCAGCACCGCCATCCTGTTCCAGCCCGCGTGCCAGGTCGACCAGCAGCGCGGCGATGCGGGCGCGCCAGGCGCGCAGTTCGCTGTGCAGCATCCGCCCGGGATGCTCGGGCACCAGCCAGAAACGGATGAGGAAGGCGATCGCGCAGCCGCTGAACACGAATACCGGGTCCCACTGCGCCTTCGAGGGCGGCACTTTCAGCAGCAGCGCGTAGAAAAAGGACTGGTAGGCGATCGTCCCCAGGCCGCTGGCGCGCGGCCCGAAGCGGCGCACCTGGAAGGCCACGAAAATCACCAGCAGGAAGCAGGCGCCGCTCAGCCACGGGTTGCCGGATACCAGGCTGCCCAGCACCAGCATCGCGCTGGCGACCACCGGCACCCAGGCCATGGTCACCTGCTGCTGGCGCCGGCCGGCATCCGGCAGGGCGGCGGCGGCGATCATCGGCACCACGATGCCGCCCAGGGACAATTCGTACTTCAGGCCGAGCCAGCGGGTCAGGAACAGGAAGGCGCCGGCGCAGATGCCGGCGGTGAGCAGGGCGCGCAGGCCGCTCTGCAGCCGTTCCAGCGCGGGATCGGAAGCGAGCAGGCGCTCGCGCAGGTAGCCGGGGTAGTCGAACCGGTGGCGGTCATGGCGCATCCCCTTAATGTACAAGATGACAAGGATGCGCCACGCACGCCTGGTTCAGCTTAGTGTGCCGCTGGCGTCTCCGCCAGTCCCTCCAGAACATAGCGCGTCATGCTGCCGGCCAGTTCGCGCTCGCCGACGAACACGGTGCCGCCGGTCTCTTCGCGCAGCAGGCGCGCCTCTTCCTCGCTGTGGGTCCGCACCACGCAGCGGATAGACGGGTTCAGCGCTTTCGCCGTCTCGATCATGCTGCGCACGTGAAAGGTGTCCGGCGTCGCGATCACCAGCATCGAGGCGTGCGCGATGTGGGCCTGGATCAGCACCGCCGGATCGGCTGCATTGCCGGCCACCGCCGGCTGGTTGCGGCGGCGCAGCTCCTCGACCATCTCGCGGTTCTGTTCCGCCACCACGTAGTGCACCTTCTGGCGGTCCAGCTCCTCGGCGATGCGCTTGCCCACGCGTCCATACCCGACCAGCACCACCTGGCCACGCAGGTGCTCGTGCGCGACCGTCATCGGCAGCTCGGCCAGCGGGTCGGCCGAGCGTTCGAGCTTGCGCGCCAGGTCGGATTTCGAGCGCAGCCACTCCTGCAGCGGATTGATGGCCTTGAACATCAGCGGGTTCACGGCGATCGAGATGATGGCGCCGGCCAGGATCAGGTTCTGGCCGAGGTCCGGCAGCAGGCCCAGCGACATGCCCAGCGCCGCCAGGATGAAGGAGAACTCGCCGATCTGGGCCAGGCTGGCCGAGACCGTGATGGCGGTATTCAGCGGATAGCGCAGCGCCAGCACCAGCACGAAGGCCGCGAGCGATTTACCGAACAGGACGATGCCGACCACCGCCAGCACTTCGAGCGGGTGTTCGACCAGCACGCGCGGGTCGAACAGCATGCCGACCGAGACGAAGAACAGCACCGAGAAGGCGTCGCGCAGCGGCAGGGTTTCCTCGGCCGCGCGGTGGCTCAGCGCCGATTCGCGCAGCACCATGCCGGCAAAGAAGGCGCCCAGCGCGAAGGAGACGCCGAACAGCTCGGACGAGCCATAGGCGATGCCGACCGCGGCCGCGATCACGGCCAGCGTGAACAGCTCGCGCGAGCCGGTCTTGGCCACGCGCCACAGGAACCAGGGGAACAGCTTGCGTCCGACGATCAGCATGAAGGCGACGAAGGCGCCCACCGACAGCAGGGTCTTGCCGAGCGCCAGCCACAGCGAGTCATTGGCGCCATGGCCATTGGCGGCGTGGCCGCCCAGCGGACCGGCCAGCGCCGGCAGCAGCACCAGCACCAGCACCGTCACCAGGTCCTCGACCACCAGCCAGCCGACCGCGATGCGGCCGTTGAAGGAATCGAGCTGGCCGCGGTCTTCCAGCGCCCGCAGCAGCACCACGGTACTGGCCACCGACAGCGCCAGGCCGAACACCAGGCCCGCGCCCAGGCCCCAGCCCCACAAGTGGCTCACGCCGATGCCCATCAGCGTGGCGACCGTGATCTGCAGGACGGCGCCGGGCAGGGCGATGCCCTTGACCTCCAATAGATCGTCGAGCGAGAAGTGGAGACCGACCCCGAACATCAGCAGCATCACGCCGATCTCCGCCAGCTGGGATGCGAGCGCGACATCCGCCACGAAGCCCGGCGTGGCCGGTCCGATCAGGACGCCGGCGGCAAGATAACCGACCAGGGCCGGCAGGCGGACCTTCACGGCGAGCATGCCGAACAGCAGGCCGAAGCCGAGGGCGGCGGCGATGGTGGTGATCAGGCTGATGTTGTGGTGCATTAGGGCGTGGCCTCCTTGGTAGGGTGGGCACTCCGTGCCCACGCGTGACGTTTGCGACATGCGGGCTTGCGCGTGGGCACGTGGTGCCCACCCTACATGACGAGGAGGTTTACATTTTACGGCATCGTGGCCAGTGCGAGCAGCGCCTTGCGCAGCGATGCCCGCACCGCATCGAACTGCGTGCGCCGGCGCCGCTTGTCGAGCCGGAACAGCATCAGGCCCTCGATCTGCGCCACCATCAGGATCGCGCGCTGCATGGTTTCGTCGTCGGAGATGCCGGGGTTCAGGCCGCGGATCAGGTTGTAGACCGTCTTGCGCTCGCGCCCCAGCATCTTGTCCATCAGGTTCGAGGCGAAGGGATTGCGCGAGGCCAGCGCCCAGAGCTCGAAAAAGAAGGCGTGGGTGAGCGGATCGGTGATCTCGTCCAGGAACATGTCGACCGTGGTGAGGAAGCGTTCGAGCTGCGAGCGCTCGCTCATGGCCGCGGCGATGGCGTCCATCCTGGCCTGGAACGTATCCATGGTGGTCAGCAGCAGGGCTTCCAGCAGCAGGTCCTTGCTACCGTAGTAGTGCTGCACGTTCGACAGGCTCATGCCGGCCTCCTGGGCCACGCGCCGCATCGACAGCCCGGCATAGCCATCCGCGGCGAGCAGGGCGCGCGCCGCCTCGAGGATGTCCTGCGCCCGGCCCAGGCCCTTCTCGGTGGTGCCGGAAGCCTTGTTCCTGAGCGTGCTGTCGAGTGTCGTCTCCATGCGCCGATTATACTTTATCGACTAGTACAGTTGACCTATAATTGCCTGAAATTAGGTCGGATGACCTGTAAAACCCGAGGAGACAGCGATGAGCCAGAAAGTATTCGTCACCGGCGTAGGCATGATCCCCTTCGCCAAGCCGGGCGCCAGCGCGCCCTACCACGAGATGGGCGCCCTGGCCGCGCGCGCCGCGCTCGACGATGCCGGCATCCCCTACGATAGCGTCGAGCAGGCCTATGTCGGCTATGTGTACGGCGATTCGACCTGCGGCCAGAAGGCGCTGTACGGCGTCGGCATGACCGGCATCCCCATCGTCAACGTCAACAACAACTGCTCGACCGGCTCCACCGCGTTGTACCTGGCGCGCCAGGCCGTGCAGAGCGGGGCGGCCGACTGCGTGCTGGTGCTGGGCTTCGAGCAGATGAGCCCCGGCGCACTGGCCTCGGTCTTCAACGACCGTCCCGCGCCCTTCGACGATTTCGACGCCGTCACCGAGCGCCTGGTCGGCCGTGCGGACATCCCGCTGGCGCTGCGCTACTTCGGCGGCGCCGGCCTGGCGCACATGGAAAAATACGGCACGCCGCTGAACGCCTTCGCCCGCATCCGCGCCAAGGCCAGCCGCCACGCCGTCAACAACCCGCTGGCGCTGTTCCGCAAGGCAGTGACGGAGCAGGACGTGCTGGACGCGCCCGAGATCTGGCCGGGCGTGATGACCCGCCTGATGGCTTGCCCGCCGACCTGCGGCGCCGCCGCCGCGGTGCTGGTTTCCGAAAGCTTCGCCAGGAAGCACAATCTGCGCGCCGACGTCCACATCGCCGCCCAGGCCATGACCACCGACCGCCCCAGCACCTTCGATGCGGACGACATGATGCGCCTGGTCGGCTACGACATGAGCAAAGAAGCGGCAAACAAGGTCTATGCCCAGGCCGGCCTCGGCCCCGAAGACCTCGACGTGGTCGAGTTGCACGACTGCTTCGCCCACAATGAACTGATCACCTACGAAGCCCTGGGCCTGTGCCCGGAGGGCGGCGCCGACAAGTTCATCAGCGAGGGCGACAACACCTACGGCGGCCAGGTCGTGACCAACCCGTCGGGCGGCCTGCTGTCGAAGGGCCACCCGCTGGGCGCCACCGGCCTGGCGCAGTGTTTCGAGCTGACCCACCAGCTGCGCGGCAGCGCCGGCGCGCGCCAGGTCGAGGGTGCGCGGGTCGCCCTGCAGCACAACCTGGGCCTGGGCGGCGCCTGCGTCGTCACCATGTACCGCGTATAAGAGGAGAGAAGCATGGACTACGTCTCTCCCTGGATGGATGCCGAGCTCGAGGGATTCCGCGACGCCGTGCGCCGCTTCGTCGACCACGAGGTCGCCCCGCATCAGCAGCGCTGGCGCGAGCAGCAGCATGTCGACCGCGAAGTCTGGAGCAAGGCCGGCGAGATGGGCCTGCTGCTGGCCGACATCCCCGAAGAATACGGCGGCTCGGGCGGCAGCTTCGCCCACCAGTGCGTGGTGTTCGAGGAGCTGTGCTACGCCGGCGACACCGCCTTCGGTCTGCACGTGCACGCCATCGTCGCCCACTACCTGCTGAACCAGGGCACCGAAGAGCAGAAGCGGCGCTACCTGCCGAAGCTGGCCAGCGGCGAGACGATCGCGGCCATCGCCATGTCGGAGCCGGGCGCCGGCTCCGACCTGAAAGGCATCCGCAGCACGGCCATCCGGAGCGGTGACGGCTACCGCCTGAACGGCTCCAAGACCTTCATTTCGAACGGCTACATGGCCGACCTGATCCTGGTGGTGGCCAAGACCGATCCGGCTGCGGGGGCCAAGGGGGTGTCGCTGATGCTGGTCGAAACACGCGACACGCCTGGATTCCGCGTCGGCCGTATCCTCGAAAAAGTCGGGCAAAAGGGTCAGGACACCTGCGAGCTGTTCTTCGACGATGTCCACGTACCGCTCGAGAATGTGCTGGGCGGTGAAGAGGGCAAGGGCTTCGCCCAGCTGATGACCGAGCTGCCCTACGAGCGCACCATCGTCGGCGTGTGCGGCGTGGCCTCGATCGAGCGCGCCATCCGGCTGACCGTCGAGCACACCAAGGAGCGCAAGGCCTTCGGCCAGGCCCTGATCGAGATGCAAAATACCCGCTTCGTGCTGGCCGAGGCCAAGACCGAGGGGTTTGTGGCGCGCGTGTTCGTCGATCGCTGCATCGAGGATTTGATTGCCGGCCGCATGGACACGGTGCAGGCCTCGATGGCCAAGTACTGGATCACCGACCTGCAATGCAAGATCGTCGACCAGTGCGTTCAGCTGTTCGGCGGCTACGGCTACATGCTGGAATACCCGATCGCGCAGATGTATGTCGACGCTAGAGTCCAGCGCATCTATGGCGGCGCCAACGAGATCATGAAAGAGATCATCGCCCGTTCGTTGTAATCGGAGGAATCGAATGCCTGGACCTTTATCCGGACTGAAGGTGATCGAAATGGTCGGCATCGGCCCATGCCCCTTCGCGGCCATGATGCTGGCCGATATGGGCGCGGACGTGATCCGCATCGACCGCAAGCCCGACCCCAATGCGCCGAACCCCTACCCGATACTGGGCACGAAGTTCGACGTGATGGCGCGCGGGCGCCGCTCGCTGGCGCTGGACCTGAAGGATCCGCGCGCCCGCCAGCTGCTGCTCGACCTGGTGGCCAAGGCCGACGTGCTGGTCGAGGGCTTCCGCCCCGGCGTGATGGAGCGCCTGGGCCTCGGCCCCGATCCCTGCCTGGACCGCAATCCGCGCCTGGTCTACGGCCGCGTGACCGGCTGGGGCCAGAACGGCCCGCTGTCGCAGGCGGCCGGGCATGACCTGAATTACGTGGCGCTGTCCGGCATGCTGCACGCCATGGGACGAGCGGATGGCCCGCCGGCGCCGCCATTGAACCTGGTCGGCGACTTTGGCGGCGGCGCGATGATGCTGGCCTTCGGCGTGGTCTGCGCCGCGCTGGAAGCGAAGAACTCCGGCAAGGGCCAGGTGGTCGACGCCGCCATGACGGACGGCGCCGCGCTGCTGGGCGCGATGATGTACGGCCTGCGCGCCTTCGGCTCCTGGAAGGGCGAGCGCGAAGCCAACCTGCTCGACGGCGGCGCTCCGTTCTATGATTGCTATGCCTGCGCGGACGGGAAATTCGTCTCGATCGGCGCGATCGAGCCGCAGTTCTATGCCGAGCTGCTGGCGCTGGCCGGCGTCGAGGATCCGCAATTCGGCAAGCAGTGGCGCCAGGCTGACTGGCCCGAGCTGAAGCGCAAGTTCGCCGCGCTGTTCGCCACCCGCACCCGCGCCGAATGGTCGGCGCTGCTGGAAGGGACCGACGTCTGCTTCGCGCCCGTGCTCGACATGGCGGAAGCGCCGCGCCACCCGCACAATGCGGCGCGCGGCACCTTCGTCGAGCGCGACGGCGTGACCCAGCCGGCGCCGGCGCCGCGCTTCTCGCGCACCGAGCCGGAAATCGGCGCCCGGCCCTCCAGCCCAGGCCAGGATGGCGCGGCGGTGCTGGCGGACTGGGGCTGGAGCGCGGCCAGCGTGGAGGCCCTGCGGCGCGCCGGCGTCGTCTAGGCTGGGCTAAGATGGCGCGGTGAACCCAGCCATATCCCGAACGCTCGATAAGAAGACCGAACTGCGCCAGTCGAAACGGCTGGCGCTGTCCTTCTTTATCGGCGCCGCCGTCCTGTTCGTCGTCTCCCTGTTCCTGACGCCGAGCTGGTGGACCGGCCTGCTGAAGGCCTTCGCCGAAGCCGCGATGGTGGGCGCGCTGGCCGACTGGTTCGCGGTCGCCGCGCTGTTCCGGCGCATCCCGATTCCGGTCGTCTCGCGCCACACCGAGATCATCCCCGCCAACAAGCACCGCATCGCCGACAACCTGGCCGCCTTCGTGCACGATAAATTCCTCGACACGGATTCCATCGTGCGCCTGATCCAGCGCCACGACCCGGCGCAAAAGGTGGCCGACTGGCTGACCCAGCCCGCAAATACCCAACAGCTGGGCCGCTACCTGGTCAAGACCGCCGGCTGGGCGCTCGACTTCATCGAAGACGCCGCCGTGCAGAACTTCGTGCGCCGCGCCGTGCACGGCATGATCCAGGGCGTCGACCTGTCGAAGACCGCCGGCACCATCCTCGAAAGCGTGACGCGCGACGGCCGCCACCAGCAACTGCTCGACGAGGGCATCCATCAGCTGGCGAAGCTGCTGGACAATGAAGAGACCCAAGCCTTCATCGCCCAGGGCATCGTCGACTGGCTGCGCGACGAGTACGCCTTGATGGAGAAGATGCTGCCCTCGGAACTCATCGGCCGCAAGGGCGCGGACCTGACCGTCAAGCTGGCCGCCGGCATCCTCAAACGCGTCAGCGAAGACCCGCAACACCCGCTGCGCCAGCGCTTCGACGCCTACACTGGCGACTTCATCGCGCGCCTGCAGGCCGACCCGGCTTTCCTGGAAAAGGGCGAGGACATCAAGCGCTACCTGATCGGCGACGAAACCCTGAACGGCTATCTCGGTTCGCTGTGGAGCGATTTGAAAGCCTGGATCAAGGCCGACCTCGACAAGGAGGACTCGACCCTGCGCCGGCGCCTGGAAGCCACCGGCGCCTGGGTCGGGCGCACGCTGGCCGAGGATCCGCTACTACGCGCCTCGCTCAACGAAAACCTGGAGCTGGCGGCGCGGGGCGCCGCGCCCGAGTTCGCGGGCTTCCTGACCAGCCACATCGCCGACACGGTGAAGAATTGGGACAGCCGCGAGATGTCGGAGCAGATCGAACTGAATATCGGCAGAGATCTGCAGTACATCCGCATCAATGGCACCGTGGTCGGCGGGCTGATCGGCGTGGTGCTGTACTGCCTGTCGACGCTGCCCTTCCTCTAATCCGCATCGTTGTCGCCAAGGATCTCGGCCGGAAACCCGCCGATCGCGCGCGCGGCCTGCATCCCGCCCATCACCGCCGCTTCGACGCAGCCGGAATCGAGCCCGGTGCGCAGCCAGTCGCCGGCCAGGAACAGGTTTTCCAAACCCGTTCCCTCGCTGGCCAGGCGATGCGCGCTGCTGCCGGCCACCGACAGCACATAGCGCTCGGACGGGTCGACGTTGGCGCGCCAGTACTGGCGGTCCATGCGCGCCGGTCCCTCGGCTTCGAGCGGATCGACCAGCCATTGCCAGGGAAAGCCGCTGCCGGCCTCCTTCCACAGCGCGCCGATGCGATCGTTCAGCAGTTCGACCGCGTTGGCTTTCGCCTGCGCGGCCGCGCGCGCGGGGAAGCCGGTGTCGGACTGCGGCGGTATCTCCGCCAGCGCCATCGCGCCGCAGAAGTAGTGGGCGCTCTTCGGGGCGATGGCCGGCGGCCAGTCCTCGGCGGGTAATACCTGGCTCATCGCGGCCCAGGTGTCGCAGGGCTGGCTGAAACCGGTCAGGATCGGCTCTTCGCCGTTTGGCAGATAAGTCCAGCCCAGGGCCTGGGTGTTGCGGTTCAGCCAGACCTGGCAGGCCTGCGTGACCACGGTGCGCAGCGCGGCGCTGGTCGATGCAAGCGGCGGGCTGGCGGCCAGCAGCGCAGGCGCAACCAGCGGCAGCGTGGCGACCGGCAGGCCGAGCACCACATGGTCGAAGTCGCGTCCGCGCCGCAGCACGCGCTGAGGCAGGTCCTTGCCGAAGGCTTCACGGTACAGCCGCGGCCAGTCGCTCCACCAGGATTCCAGGTCGACCGCGTGTTCCTGCAGCAGCGCCGCCTGGGCCGGGTCGAGCTGGCCGTAGTCGGGCAGGTCAGGCCAGCAGGGCAGGCCCTCGACCTGGACCAGCGGCCGGTAATCGCCGCCCGTGACATCCGCCTGCACCGACATCCGGACCGCATCGACGCTGCCTTCGGCGGCGGTGATCTCTTCGACACGGTGAAAAAAGGCGAAGCGCACGCCGCGCCGCGCCAGCACCTCGTACAGCGGCGCGAACACGGCGTCGCCCATGCCCGCCTGCATCCGGTACATCAGGGCGCCGCGGTAGGCGAAGGACATCCGCATCATCCAGCGCAGCGCCACGCCGGCTTCCAGGTTGGGGCGGGCCGGGTCGCCGTCCTCGAAGGCGAAAAGCTGGGCGTACATCGCGTTCACCGGCGCCGAATCCACGCACAGTGCCGGGTCGCCGCCGTGCCGGCGCAGCCAGGCGCGCAGGTCTTCGCGGTTGATTGGGTCGAAACCGCGCGTGAACACGCCGTCGGCCAGCATCCCGCGCAGCAGGGTGATGCCGATGTGCAGGCCGACCAGGGTGCGGCGCGTGCGGTCGTCGTCGATGAGGGCGGCCTGCGTGGTCCGCAGCTGGACTTCGGCGCGCCCCAGTGTCGCCAGCAGGCGCGCGTGGTCGGCGCCGGTGTGCAGGTGGGCGTCGAGGGGCAGCGTGGATGCCTGGTCTTGCAGCTCGGTGAAGGGATCGCCGAAGATGCCGGTCGGCGCTCTTGCCGTTGGCTGGAGCTCGCTGTGCCATTGCCGCAGCCATTTGATGCCTTCCAGCGCCATGCGCCAGGGCGAGACCGGTTCGCTGCCGGCGCCTGGCTCGCCGGGACGGCGCGGCAGCACCAGGTGCCACGGCCGCCAATCGCTGCCCACCTGCTCGGCCAGCACCACGTAGTCATGCGGCTGGAATGCCTGGTCCCAGCGCGCCAGCGGCGCATCGAGCGGCCGTCCGAGCTCTTGGTAGGCCGCGCGCAGCATCGCGAAGGCGTTCGCATAGAAGCCGAACCAGATGTGCAGGCCATGCTCCTCGATGCGCTGGGCCTGCGCGGCATTACGCCCGCTCGCCCCCTTGCCGCCGAGGCGCCAGCCCTGCTGGTAGACGGTAATCTCGTAGCGTTCCCGCCATCCGGGCTGGGCGCTCAGGTAGAAGGCCGCGGCCAGCGAACCGGCGCCGCCGCCGAGGACGGCGATTTTCTGCAGCTGGGCCATTGTCACCTCCATGGATGGTCGACCATGGTCCAGTGTAGGAGGCTGCACAGCTGCCGTATTCGGCTGGATCAGAGCCTGGGCCGGGTGTAAGATGAGCTACAGGAGGATGTCATGACACACGCATCGCATGCCGTGCTGGCCGGGGCGCCCGAAACCGCGCTCATGCCCGGACGCGACCTGTTCGAGGTCGCGCGCTACCTGATTCCGATGGAAGCCAGCCTGGTGCAAGGCTGCCTGGTGGCCTCGGGCATCCCGGCGGTGCTGGCCGACGCCCATCTGATGCAGACCGACCTGCTGCTGGCGCCAGCGCTCGGCGGCGTGCGCATCCTGGTGCCCGAAGCGCATCTGGTCCAGGCCCAGGCCGTGCTGGAGGCCTTCCAGCGCGGCGAATTCGCCCTGAGCGAAGACGCCGACGTCGGCGAAGCCTAGGGATTCAGCTCGACAGCTTCTGCATCTCGCGATACAGGTCCGCCTTGCCCTCGAAGCCGATGCCAGGCAGGTCCGGCATCGTCACATAGCCGTTCTCCACCTTTACGCCGTCCGGGAAGCCGCCGAAAGGCTGGAACAGGTCCGGATAGGACTCGTTGCCGCCCAGGCCCAGGCCGGCCGCGATGTTCAGCGACATCTGGTGGCCGCCGTGCGGGATGCAGCGCGTACGCGACCAGCCGTGCTGGTGCAGCATGTCCAGCGTGCGCAGGTATTCCACCAGACCGTACGACAGCGCGCAGTCGAACTGCAGCCAGTCACGGTCCGCGCGCATGCCGCCGTAGCGGATCAGGTTGCGCGCGTCCTGCATCGAGAACAGGTTCTCGCCGGTCGCCATCGGCTTGTCGTAGTAGTTGCGCAGGGTCGCCTGCAGCTCGAAGTCGAGCGGGTCGCCGGCTTCCTCGTACCAGAACAGATCGTACTGCGACAGCGCCTTGGCATACCGGATCGCGGTATCGAGGTCGAAGCGACCATTGGCGTCCACCGCCAGCTTCTGGCCGTGCTGCAGCACCGACAGGATGGAATCGATGCGGCGCAGGTCCTCGTCCAGCGAGGCGCCGCCGATCTTCTTCTTGACGACCGTGTAGCCGCGGTCGATATAGCTGCGCATCTCGTCCTTCAGCTTTTCATGGTCCTGGCCCGGGTGGTAGTAGCCGCCAGCCGCGTACACGAAGACCTTGCGGTCCGGCTGCCCGTTGCCGTAACGGTCCGCCAGCAGCTGGAACAGCGGCTTGCCCTCGATCTTGGCGACCGCATCCCACACCGCCATGTCGATGGTGCCGATCGCCACCGAGCGCTCGCCGTGGCCGCCCGGCTTCTCGTTGGTGAACATCGCATCCCAGATGCGGTGCGGATCGAGGTTGTCGCCTTTGTCGTTGAGAAGCGAGCCGGGATCGGCTTCCAGGATGCGCGGGATGAAGCGCTCGCGCATCAGCTTGCCCTGGCCATAGCGGCCGTTCGAATTGAAGCCATAACCAACCACGGGTTTGCCGTCGCGGATCACGTCCGTGATCACGGCCACGAGGCTCAGCGTCATCTTGCTGAAGTCGATGTAGGCATTGCGGATGGAAGAGCTGATGGGGAGGGTCTGTTCGCGGATCTCGACGATTCTCATGATGGCTTGCCTGTGTGGTTCTCTGGAGCCGTCAGCTTAGTTCGTGCCGGGCCGTCTATAATTTCCCGACGTCGAATTGATTATTAACTTGAGGTGAATAGCGGATGAGGCCCGACCATACGGCAGACATGGACTTCTTCGTGCTGGTGGCCCGCCACGGCAGCCTGGCCGCGGCCGCGCGCGCCCTCGACCTGACACCGCCCGCCGCTACCAAGCGCCTGGCCCAGCTGGAAGCGAGGCTGGGCGTGCGCCTGGTGAACCGCACCACGCGCCGCATCAGCCTGACCGGCGAGGGCGAGATCTACCTGCTGCATGCAACGCGTATCCTGGACTCGATTCGCGAGATGGAAGACGCGGTGGCCGGCGGGCGCGCAGCTTTGAAGGGACTCCTGCGCGTGAATGCGACCCTGGGTTTCGGCCGCACCACGATCGCGCCCATCGTCTCCGCATTCGCGCAGCGTTACCCGCAGGTCGAGGTGCAGATGGAGGTGACGGACCGCCCGGTCGACCTGGCCGACGGCGGCATCGACCTGGCGATTCGCTTCGGCGCGCTGCCGGACAAGCGCCTGAATGCGCGCCGGGTGATGTCGAACCGGCGCTTCCTGTGCGCCTCGCCTTTGTACCTGCAGCGGCATGGCCTGCCTGCTTCGCTGGCCGATCTCACGCGCCATCGCTGCATCGTGCACCGCCAGAACGACGAGGCGCACGGCGTCTGGCGCTTTTATTCAGGCGAAGGGGACGAGCACGGTGAGGTGGTCAAGGTGCATGGCGCGCTGTCGAGTAACGACGGCGACATCGTGCTGGGCTGGGCGCTGGACGGTCACGGCATCCTGGTGCGCTCGGAGTGGGACCTGGCACGCTATGTAGAGAGCGGGCGGTTGCAGATCGTGCTGCCGCAGTACCGGCTGCCGTCGGCGGATCTGTTTGTGTATTACTTGAACCGGCGGAACCAGGCGGCGCGGACGCGGGCTTTTATCGACTTCCTGGTCGAGCATTTCAGCCAGCCGTCGGCGGCTTAGCTCTCCATCGAGATCTCGGCGACCTTGCCCTTGCCGTCGAAGCGCACGCTGATCACGTAGTCGGTGACCTTGCCCGGCAGGGTGAAATCGAAGTGTTCCAGCTCGTCGTTTTCGCCCCAGTGCTCGCGCAGTTCGAGGATGTCGAGCACGGCGCCGGGATTAGGACGGGCCGTGTCCATCTGCTCCTGCCAGTATTCGGGCGGGAGTTCTTCGAGGTGGAAGGCGACGAACATGGCGGCGCCGGAGTCCTCGTCTTCCATGTTGAAGCCATTCTTGATGGCCTGGCGCGCGGCGGCTTCGCGGCGGGCCAGTTCGGCGGCTTGGTCGGTCATCTAGGTGCTTTCTCAGGCGGTCTGGTGATAGGGTCGCGCATCGACTTCGTCGAAGAGCGTTTGCAGGCGTGGCTCGAATCGTGCCATTGTATCGGGCGGCGGCATGAAGCGATAGCCGATTGCGGCCGCGCCGAATTCCGCTTCGAGCGCAGCCTATTCGAGGGGCGGCAGGTCGAGGAAGGCGAGGTCGCTGGAGTGAAAGGAATCGATGCAGAAGCGGATCTCGGCAATCCCTTTCATGAGGCGGCCCAAGGAAGGATAACGACCACGTTGTCATCTCGGTCTTGCTTTACCAGCGCCTGAATCCTGCGTCCGGTATGCGTAAGGAAAAAGTCCTCTTTCTTGCCATCGGCGATGAAGGTCACGGCTTTTGCGCCGCGTTTGCCGGCAAACAGCTAGTTCTAGCGATCGACAGCTTCGCTATTCCCGGTTCACAGGAAGTCGTTTTTAAGCTCGCCTACTGGATATAGCGGGTCCATAAGTTCTTTCGCTTAGGCGTGGCGAGGATCATGCATGCCATACGGTACGACACGAAGCGAGTCACCGGACCACGCTCAGGCTCAGCTGGGCTCAGCTCAGGTCGGGCTGGGGGAAACTTCCCCCACTCCGGTAGACACTTCGGACTTATGATTGGACTTCCCCGGTTTCGTGATTTCATCGCCGCCCTCACGAATACTGACAAAGGTTCCATCTGGCCGACTGCGCCTGAGTCGCCAATGGAGCTTGATGCCGCTGTCCGTCCAGATGAAATACAGATAGATAAGACTGCTAGCTACCTTGTAAGGTTGGGCATTGCGGGTTGCTATGGAGATCTCATTACGCACCTCTTGAGGAATGCGGCTGCGCACCAGTACTCGTTCGCTTTTTCGTGGACGGGCGCTGGAGATTTCGAGGCAGCGCCAATGATATGCTGACTCGGATTCACCTCGTTTGCGTGGAATCTCGGCATCAGGTAACAATGCCCATTTGAAATCAACCCACTCAGGAAGTTCTTGTTCACTTTCGAAGACCATTGGCTTTTCGCCGCCAGAGAAAGGTTTGTCGGTATAAGCGAAGCCTGGTGACCCGGAAAAAACCGATCCGCTCGCCGAGGCCGGATAGCGTCTGGGGCGGCCCCCTGTGGCTGGGCCACCCGGACCACCCGGATCGACCACAATCTTATTATTCTCGATCGCGTTCGAGTACGCTGCGATCATGGTCGTGCCGGCTGGAGTGACCTCATCCCCACCTTGATGAGAGTAATACTGCGAACCTTGTCGGTGCCAAATTTCCCAACGAAATTTGATGCCGTAGTCTGTCCAGACGAAATAGACCTGAATGCTGGCTTTGTTGAGCTGGTCTTTTGGAGTATGCCGGTTGGCCTCGATTACTGAGGTTACCACCTCGGTAGGGACGCGGTCACGAATGAGTACCCTCTGCTTCTTGATGGGATAAGAATAGAATTCATCCATCATTTTTTTTTGCCAGTCCTTATGAGCTTGCGATAAGGAATCCATGGGTGTTGGATCGGGCGGACTCTTCGGTGTCTCACGCCACTCAAAATCAACATACAAGGGGAGATCGCGCCCATCCGGAGCTCCTCCCATCGTTGCCCCAGCAATAAGGGGATTGTCGTTTGGCTTACTTCCCCCGCTGAGACTTCCAGGGTCGGGAAATTCTGTTCCATCCGGCAAGCGCGCGCTTATAATGTTGATGTCCCTATTTTTGATGGCGTTTGTATAGGTGAGTGTCATTCCTGGCCCCGCCAACGGAGAGCCGGCAAGAAGGGCGGTCATGAAAATAAGCATGATGCCCCCCATAAACAGAAACCGTATATTGCTCATTCCGGGCGCTCCTAGTTGCATAGCGGTGTAGGCGAAAGACCTGTGTAGCTTATGCTAACTCCCTGAGTAGTGAGCCACTTACTGTATTTGGCCATGTCTACCTGCCCAACAGCGACATTCCCGTCCTTGCCACAAGCAGTCCGGTAGTATGATACGAAGCCTCGTGCCCATGCTGTGTTATTGCTGCCGACGATAGCGTCGGCTTGATTCACGCTTTTTCCATTGCCGTAAATGAACTGCCTTTCGTCGACTGAGGGAGGATCTCCTAGTCGGTGCGTATTGTTACGGCTCTTATCGTGAAGAATAGGATTGGTAATCTTGTCCCATCCAGCGTTAGAAATTGTCTTGTCATTAAACTTGATTCCTTGGCCCTTGGCTTGCTGTACAACCCACATTAATGCGGCATCTGAGAGGTCGCCGGTTCCATAACCACCTCCAATATCGGCATGGCTGCCGACAAAACCTATTTCAATCCGGTTATTAGTATTAGGTGATGAGGGAGAGTTCAAGATGGAACGACCGTTAAAATGAGTCGTGCCACCTCGGTGTTCATTGAGCGCGACAGCATGCACTGCATATTTAACTTGTGAAGGAATTCCGAAGTCATATTTATTTTCATCGTTAAGAATGGCGCCAAGATGCGGAACAGTATCCCATAAGCCCTCGAATCTGAGGTTAATGCAGCGGCTCGTGCCCTCGAAGGTATAGGCACCATTTTTTAATTTGCTTACCAGTTGGTTGACCCATGCGCGCGCTTCTGCCGCACCTCGACTGAAGCCAATAACGTCGATATCTAAGATTTCATTTCCGGGGACGGTGCGAATAAAGGTGTTTAGAAAGCTGAATCCGAGTGCCACGCGCTGGTCGAAGCCATCACCGTTGTATATGCTACCTTCATATTGCATGTCCTTATTCGTAGTGCCGATGCCGGTGATGTAGTACTTTGGACCGTTTACCTTTTCGTCGTAGGCGCTCAAAAATTTTCGCACGTTTGATATTGAATCGGCAGCAGGCGGCGTTTCCGAATTTCCAGTCCCATCAAATGCAAACAGGATCAGGCCCTGAGGATCAATGTATCTCAATGGATTGTCGTTCACATAGATAAAGGGGTTGGAGCCTCCGTGCAGGCCCAGTGGGTCGGGCGTAAGGTAGCGACCTTGAGCGGGATCGTAGTAACGGCGGTCGTTGTAGTGCAGCCCGGTTTCCTTATCAGCGTACTGTCCTGGCAGGCGTAAATTCAGCTCAAAGTTGGGCACATTCAGGGCGGGCTTCCTCTGCGTGACCGTTGGCATGAGCTTACCGAAAGGACTGTACGCCGCTTGCCAGATGGGCTTGCCTCTCGCATCCGTAGCCATCTCTGTAGCGCCAAGATGGTTGCTGTGCAGGTAGACGGTAGTCTCGCCCACGCCGAACCAGACGCGCCAGAGGGTAGCGATGGTGGCCATAAAACCTCTAGACGCCGTGCCGGTGGCGCCTTCGGTCACGTCAATCGTAGTGTCAATGACAGCCACGGGCTGTTCAGCCAAATAGACATATTGGCGCCTTAGCACCCCCTTGCCGTCCAGTTCGGCCACAAGCTTGCGGTCTTCATACATATAATATGTGTGCGAAGCCCCTGCAGTTTTCTCGATCCGCTCGCCCCGGTGGTTGTAGCGGTAACGCGCCAGTACTTGCTGCCCTTCGCGGACCTCCAACAGTCTTCCGGTTGCGTCCCACACGAAGCTGCGGTGGCCGAGCCGCTCCGGTTGGCCTTCGGCGTCGTAATGCGCGTCTTCCAAGCTAGCGTCTCTCGTCTGGGTTTGCCAGAAGTTCCCTCTTTGGGGATAGCTGGTCTTGACAGTATTGCCGCGGAGGTCGTTCTGGTCCGCGAGCCCTTCCTGCGCCAACAGACGATTGCCATTACCGTCGTAGTGGTAGCGGGAAAAGCTGGCAATCGGCCCGGCCGCTGCTGCGATAAGGCGATCACGTGTATCGTACGCATAGCTGCTTGCTGCGTCTCTGTCGCGCGTATGCAGCAGATTCCCTTGCGCATCCCAGAGGTAACGGTGGTCGAGCAGTGCTTGCGGGTCGGGTAGAAGCCCGAGCGCGCCGGGAAGCGTCGGTCGCTTTGCATCCGCTGTGACAGCAGGCATCTCCGACGCAGGGTTGATGCTCAGGATGGCTTCCAGCATGCGGCTGCTTTTCTCGTGTAGTACCGGTAGCCGTGGGTCGCGATAGACAATGCGCGCCAAGTTGCCTTCCTGACTGCGCTGGTAGTATGCCTCGATGCCGTTACCGTAGGTCAAGTGCTTCAGCCCCACGACATCGCGCTCGAGATTCTGTACGATAGTTTGCTGCGGGCGCAACCAGCACAGCCACTGGCTACAAGCACGGCTGCGCTCGAGTGCAGTGATCTGGTTTTGCGCGTTGCGCCGGTATTTGAGCGTGCTGCCATCGGGCAGGCTAACACCGGCCAGCCTACCCATGGCATCGTAGCGGTAGCGCGTCGTCATGCTGACTTGGGCACCACCGGTGAGCTTGAGGATGATGTTCTTTGCGCTGACGCGGCCCTCCCCATCATAGTCGTAACGCTCTGCCTGGTTTGGATCGTCGATGGCGATAAGGTGCGGCCCTTCGTAGTGCCAAGTGGTGACGGTCTTCTTGCCGCTGTTGCCTGCATCAATTATGCTCTGCAGCTACTTACCGACGCGATCGGTCTAAGCAAGGAGCCTGGCACCAGCAACTTGCTATCGATACGTTCAACGACTTTGCCCGGCGAGTCGGCATCCCAGCCATTGACAACCAAACTGGTGTGACGGGTTATCGCCAGATCGATCTTGTCGAACGGTTGATAGGATTTGAGGAAATCCGGCGTATTGGCCAGCTTGACACTGACATTGCCTGAAAAGATGCCGTTTGCTTTCAGGCTGAGCTGGTCGGCGATGTTGGTTGACACATCCGTGCCGCCAATCTTGTTGAAGGGATCGCCGTCCTTTGCGCTCTTGAGGCCGTCAGGCCGGGATGCGCTCCTGGCTTCGCCGAAGCTGATCGATACGTCCTTGTCGAAGTCGGCGATCAATGGTTCGTCGGTCGGGCCGCGCCAGAAGAGATTTCGGTGAGCGTCGAAGTTGCCGGCAGTATCGTTCGTCTTGATGGGGGCGTCGGGATTGCTATAAAACCGGCGGCGCACTTCCCCAGCCAGTTGGCCGGGGTCCTTCCAACTGTTTTGCCATTCGTTACGCGCGCTTGCATCGAACGCGACGTAGCGGCTGGCCATTTGCGTCTGGTGGACGAGGTCCTGGTATTTCGCGATCATGGGCATCAGCAGAAAGAGTGGGACCAGCGCCAGCGCCACTACCAGGAATTCGGTCAGCGCTTGCCCACTTGTATGCGCTGCTTTAAGGCGCCGGCTCATTTGCGCTTTGTGATATTGCCTACTTGGAAGCCGCTGGCCAGATAGGGCGCAAACACTGCCGTATTCACCGGTGCATCGAGTTGTGCCTTGGTAGCGCGCGCGTTCAGCCCACCGACACCAGATAACTCAAGCTCCAGGCCGGACCCGGTCGATCCGGTACCGGCATGCCAGCCTGCAAACGAACCGCTCTGCGAGATACAGGCTGTGCCATCTGTACCAAGGACATGCGTCATCACCTCGCAGTCGATGCCGGCGATCGTCTTGTGCTCCCCCGTCTTGACCGGCCCGTACTGCTTCATTGCTTGTTCCATGGCCGCCAAGGCAGCTCGCATTTGAGCGTTGGGCGATACTGCTCGTTCGCCAGCTGCATGTGCTTGTGGGCCGATGTGAGTCTGTGCCGGCGTGTCAGCATGGGCACGCGTGTCACAGACCCCGTGTGCCGTCTTGTTGGCGAGGTCGATATCGCAAACTCCCTTGGCGGATGCGAGTTTCGCTGTTACCCGACGGTTTTCAACCAGGCTGCAATTGGCGTGGTCGTAGGTGTAAAGGAGCGTGGTCGCGTATGTAATCGTTCTATTCGCAGCATCATAAGTGTCGCTTTGGGTACTCTGGACGTAATCCGGCCAGACCTGCGGTGGTCGAGTCTCGCGACCGGCGAGCTGCGCTGCATGGATGCAGTTCTGAACGTCGGCCTTCAATTCGTCCAACATGGCTGCATGGCCCTTCGTGCCGTCGAAATAGCCTTGCAGGCGTACCCAGTGAACCTTCACCGGCTCTCTGCTTGTACCAATCCTTTCGTGGGGGAGCGGTGAGTTTGCCAGCGCGGTTTCGCCTTGCGTCGCGGCCTGGGCGCTCGACGAGATCAATCCCGCCCATGCCAGCAATAACCAGATGGCGTGACGCAGTCGGCTGCCACGAATAACGCAGATCGTGGTAATTCGGTTCGTGCTCATCGAGGTCCTCCCAGCGCGATTGCCTTTGCAATATCAACGCTTGATGTGGAAACGAGGTGAACTTGCCAATATGGATTGAACAAGCTGGCGAGTTCGGTTTTGCCATCGTTGCGTGGAACCGGCCGCCGGAAAAAGACTTCCGATGTCGAAACCGCCGCCAGCACATCGGAGGCGAGCTTGCTGTCGAACCTGGCCAGTCTGCCCGATGGTTTCACGCCAGACCTGCCTTCGGAAGTCGCAGCCTGATCCTTTGCTCTCGTCAATCGGATGGCAAATCGAAGCAGGGGAGGCGAATCTTCAGTCGCCTGCAATGCACTTTGCTTCAGGTCGTAAAATCTTGGCAGCCCAGTGTATTTCCAGTCGTTGCTGCTTTCATAGGCGCTTGCGACAGGATTGTCCGACCTCGAGCCACCAAATCCGTTGTCCCCGCCGCTATGACTGTTTGCTGCCGCTTGGCTGCCTACGCCAAGCGGCGTCTCGTCCTCATCGCAACTCGTGGAGAACAAATGGATGTGGAAGGTCCATGTATGGAGCGATGCAGTGTCCATCGCGCGCCATTCGTCGAATCCGATCAATTCCGTGGCGCCTCGCCTGCGAAACTCAGCCTTATTGCCCAATATGCAGGGCATGCCATTGGCCGACGTCCATGATCGCTGCTGCACGAATTGATCCTGGTTCGCAGCTTTGACGGTAAGGTCCTTGATACGAGTACGATCCTTGTCCGCATAGCGGGTAATGAAGTTGGCGCCTAGAAGCCCGAAATCATCTGTCAGCGGTATATTGTCGACATGGACCTCGCCGTCATTTACATAGTTCGCGTCTGCCACTTCCTGCATCAATGACTTACGTGCAAGGAATAGGTCTGCAGCCATGTTCACCTGCGCTGCCTGCAATGCTGCTTTGGCCAGTTCTGCGGTGGTCACAACGGCCTGCGCGGCAGTTGGAACAAATTGGCTCAGCATGGCAGTAGCGCTTGGACCGGGTGCAAGGCCCAAGGCATAGCAAGCCGGTACATAGGTCAACAGCAGTAGGCCGACCGGCACGGCAAATTGATTCCGGCAATTCATCAGCGTTTGCGCGCTTTGCGCATGCTCGGAAACATAGGCCGTCCAGGACGCCATGCTCACTGCCTGGGCAATCATCACTTCGTTTGCCACCAATGCCCGATTGGTATAGGCATCGAAGTTCAGTGCGCGTGCGTGCATGACGCCAGCGCTATAGACGACTGCATCGGCGGTGTTGACCAGCTTTGTTTTCTCCGCCGTGAGTTGGCCTGTATTGAAAAGGAAGAACAGCGCGACAAGCCCTCCTGCCAGTGTAAACAGGCCGAAAATGAGAGCTTGCCCTTGCTGCCGTGCGAGGATGTACGACCGCGCCCGGGTAGCGCGGTGCGAGTAACGGCAATTATTCGCCACCCTGCTTGCCTGCCGTTGCTTGGTCACCATAGGAGGACAGCGAGTTCACTTCTGCGCTCTTTGCTCGGTCCGCAGCCTTGGTAGCAGCGTTACCGGCAGCCTTGATCGCATCCTTGCCATCTTTCCCAGCCACTTCCATCGCAATGCCTGCCGTCTGGTTCCTGACGGTAGCGCCAAACAGCTGGTAAACGGCAATCGCTGCAACTGCAATCAGGGCAACGATGATGATGTATTCAGTCATCCCCTGGCCTTGCTGCCTTGTTTTCGGACTGTAGCGTTTCATGCTCTGGGCTCCTTGTTGAAGTCAATCGACCTGCTTGGAGAGCACAGTATGTTTGCTAACGGCAACAGAAATTTTGCCTACAATCAACTGTACCGATTCACAGGATTTCCACGTGAAGTTTCGTTGATTGAGGCTGACTTTTACCGGCGAGCCATTTGGTTTAGATGAAACCTCAGGCGCTGTCTGATGCTTGCAGGGTAGCGATCCGATACGAGAAAAACAAAAACGGCCTAGCCCGAGAAAGGCTAAGCCGTTGATGACGTACCAAATTTTGGTGGTGATAGGTGGACTTGAACCACCGACCCCAGCATTATGAGTGCTGTGCTCTAACCAACTGAGCTATATCACCGAAAACAGCTACTAAAACAAAATGGCTTAGCCGGTGAAAGCCAAGCCATCTCGCTTGAAATCTGGTGGTGATAGGTGGACTTGAACCACCGACCCCAGCATTATGAGTGCTGTGCTCTAACCAACTGAGCTATATCACCAAAGCGGAGGGCATTATGCCGTCCGCACACAAGACTGTCAAGGTTACGCGCTTCGAATGTGCTTGTCCAGCGCGCCAAGAAGCTGGTCCGTTGCATCCTTGGCCAGACAATCGACCACGATCCGCTCCGGCATCGAGCGCAGCCAGGTCAGCTGGCGCTTGGCCAGCTGGCGCGTGGCGACGATGCCGTTTTCGCGCAGCTGCTCGCGGCCATACAGGCCGTCCAGGTATTCCCAGCTCTGGCGGTAGCCCACGCAACGCATCGACGGCAAATTCAGGCTCAGGTCCCCGCGTGCGCGCAGCTTTAAAACTTCCGCCACGATGCCGTCGTCGTCGCGCTCGCCCAGCATCTGGTCGAAACGCAGCGCGATGCGCTTGTGCAGGACCGCACGGTCCGACGGCTCCAGTGCAAACGACAGCAGCTCGAACGGCAGCGAAGTCTTCTCGCGCCGCGCCAGCAGTTCCGACATCGGTTTGCCGCTCAATTCGATGATCTCGAGCGCGCGGTTGATGCGCTGGGCGTCGTTCGGCGCCAGGCGGTCGGCCGTCACCGGATCGAGTTCGCGCAGCTTCGCATGCATGCCCGGCCAGCCGATGCGCGCCGCCTCCTCGTCGATGCGCGCGCGCACCAGCGCATCGGCGGTCGGCAGGTCGTCGAGGCCGTCGACGAGGCCTTTAAAGTACATCATCGTGCCGCCGACCAGCAGCGGCAGCTTGCCGCGGGCCTGGATCTCGGCCACCAGCCGGATCGCGTCTTCGCGGAACTGCATCACCGAATAGGACTCGAGCGGGTCGATGATGTCGATCAGGTGATGCGGCACGCTGGCCAGTTCTTCGGCGGTCGGCTTGGCGGTGCCGATGTCCATCTCGCGGTAGACCAGGGCCGAGTCGACCGAGATGATCTCGACCGGCATCTGCCTTGCGATGGCGAGTGCGGCGGCGGTCTTGCCGGACGCGGTCGGGCCCATGATGGCCACTGCCATCGATTTGTGATTCACAGTCATAAGTCTTTATTGCCCGCGCAGGAACAGCTTGTCCAGAGCGGAGATCTCCAGCTGCACCCAGGTCGGGCGGCCGTGGTTGCACTGGTCGGCGCGCTCGGTCGCTTCCATCTGGCGCAGCAGGGCATTCATCTCCTGCACCGAGAGGATGCGGTTGGCGCGTACCGCCGTGTGGCAGGCGAGGGTGCCGAGCAGTTCGTTGCGGCGCTCGATCAGCACGCGCGAGCCGCCGTATTCGCGGACGTCGCGCAGGACGTCGCGCGCCAGCGTCTGGGCGTCGGCGTTCTTCAGCAGGATCGGCACGGCGCGCACCGCCAGCGTGGTCGGCGAGACGGCGGCGATGTCGAAGCCCAGCGCCTTCAGGGTTTCCTGGTGTTCCTCGACGGTGCCGACCTCGATGGCGTCGGCGAAGAAGGTCACCGGGATCAGCATCTGCTGCACCTGCATCTGCTCGCCGCCGGCCTGGGCGTCGAGCGCGTTCTTCAGCTGCTCGTACAGGATGCGCTCGTGCGCCGCGTGCATGTCGACCAGCACCAGGCCCTTGCGGTTCTGCGCGAGGATGTAGATGCCGTGCAGCTGGGCGAGGGCGAAGCCGAGCGGGAAGTCGTCGTCGTGCGCAGGCGCGGTCGTGGGCGGCAGCTCGAACCCGGTCTTCGCCAGCGATGGCGCCGCGTCTTCGGACTTGAGGCCCGTGAACAGCGCGCCATAGCTCTCGGTGCGCTGGGCCACGCCGCCGCCGGAGCCGCCACTGGACGGCGCATCCCAGCGGCTGCCGGCCGGGAAGGGCGAGGGCGAATAGGTCGACGACAGCTGCGAGCCGAACGAGGTCTGTTCGTGCGGACGGCGCCAGGCCGGGCTTGCGCCGCCGCCGGAATCGCGCCCGAAGCCGCCGCCCCAGGACGCGCCCGACGAGGGCGTGATCTCGGCCGCGCTGACCGGGGCCGGCGCATTGCCGTGCGAGGTGGCCGAGGTCTGGGCCAGCGCGCGCTGCACCGCGTGGAACACGAACTGGTGGACGGCGCGGCTGTCGCGGAAGCGCACTTCGATCTTCGAGGGGTGGACGTTGACGTCGACCATGGCCGGGTCCAGCTCCAGCGCCAGCACGTAGGACGGGAAGCGGTCGCCGTGCAGCACGTCCTCGTAGGCGGCTTTGACCGCGTGGACCAGCAGCTTGTCGCGCACGAAGCGGCCGTTCACGTAGAAGAACTGGCCGTCGGCGCGCGCCTTGGAGGCGGTCGGCAGGCCGACGTAGCCTTGCAGGCGCAGCGGGCCGGCGCTTTCATCCAGCTGCAGCCGCGCTTCGGCGAAGTCGTTGCCGAGGATCTGGGCGCTGCGCTTGGCCGCTTCGCTGACGTTCCAGTGGTCGATGGTGCGGCCGTTGTGGGTCAGGCTGAACGAGACGTCCGGGCGCGCCAGCGCGATGCGGCGCACGACTTCGGCGCAATGGCCATATTCGGTCTGCTCCGACTTCAAAAACTTGCGGCGCGCCGGCGTGTTGAAGTACAGGTCCTGCACGTCGATCGTGGTGCCGAAGGCGCCCGACGACGGCGAGACCGTGCCCTGGTGCGAGCCGACGATCTCCCAGGCGTGGGCCGCGTCGGCGGTGCGCGAGGTGATGCTCACGGCTGCGACCGAAGCGATCGAGGCCAGCGCTTCGCCGCGGAAGCCGAGCGTGTTGACGTTTTCGAGGTCGGTCAGCGAGGCGATCTTCGAGGTCGCGTGGCGCGCCAGCGCGAGCGGCAGCTCTTCGGGCGGAATACCCTTGCCGTTGTCGGTGATGGCGATGCGCTTCACGCCGCCTTCTTCGAGACGGACCGTGACCTGGGTGGCGCCGGCGTCGAGCGCGTTTTCCAGCAATTCCTTGACCACGGCCGAGGGCCGCTCGACGACTTCGCCGGCGGCGATCTGCGAGATGAGCTGGTCGGGGAGCTGCTGGATGGGGCGGTGGGTGGGGGCCGGGGCGTTCATGCACAAATTATAGCTCGGCGCCCAGCCGCCAATGCCCAGTGTTTGATTTTCACCAAACCGGGGTCAGACCCCGATTTTTGGCAATTTCCCAAAATCGGGGTCTGACCCCGGTTTTAGCCAGATCAAGGTTTCTGTTCGCGCACGGGAATCTGTGCGTTGCAGAGGTCGAGGTAACTTGGCGAATACTTGTTCCACGGGCCGCCGCGGTTGCGTTGGGCGTCCAGCACCGCCTGGTAGGTGGCGCCTTCGGTGCGCATGACTTCCAGGTGGGCGCGCTCGGCTTCGGGGACGTCGGCGGCGACCTTCACCGCCATGATCGGCACCTGCAGCTCCGGTTTGTCGTAGAAGCCCATCGGCGCCGGGCCGCGCGGCAGGGTCGACAGTAGCGGCATGCCGGCCACGACGCGGCCGACCACGGTGATGTTGCGGTCCAGCTGGCGCGGGGCCTGGCCGGTGACGACGTAGAGGCTGGTGCCGCCGCCGCTGTCCGACTCGTTGCCGCGGGCCACGCCGACCATGCCGTAGCAGTGCGTCAGCCAGGTCTGGCCCGCTTTCGGGTCGCGCCCGACCGGGAAGCCGTTCGAATGGCCGATCTGCGGCGCGAAGCCGTCGACGTCGCGCATGCGCGTGAATTGCCTGTCATTCGATAGGGGCACCGTGAACTCGGCCGCCAGGGTCTTCTGCGCGTCCTTCACCTTGCGCACCTTGTCGTCGTCCTCGTGCGGGTCGCCCCACTGCACCACGAAATTGTCCTGCGAGCGGATGATCGCCAGGCCGTCGTAGTAGTGCTCGCGCGCCAGGGCCTTGATGTTCCTGGCATGGTTCGGCGCAAACGCAGGCGCCAGTTCGATCACCACCCGGCCGCCCGGCAGCTCCAGATACAGGGTGTTCTCGGGGTCCAGCGGACGCCAGTCGCCCGGCTTCGAGCCTTTCAGCACATCGCCGACGCTGGGTCTGGGCGCCAGCTCTTTCTCGGTCTTCTTCTCCGCTGCACCGGCATGCGAAGCCAGCAGGGCGGCAATGCCCAAGGCCAGGGCAACACTAACTTTCGGGTAGGACATCTGTGTCTCCTTGTCATTATTGTGCGAAGGATTGTAATCCGGAAAGTGCAAATTCTCCCGATGAAGTTGACGATCCCGCCATTTTCTGGATGCGGTCTGATGGTATGATGCGGCGCTACCATTTAGGATGATTATGGATCTGATGCAAGTCTTCGACATGCTTCTGCATGTCGATAAAACCCTGGGCACCCTGCTGGCCCAGTACGGTGTGTATGTCTATGCGGTCCTGTTCGCGATCGTGTTCTGCGAGACCGGTCTCGTGGTGCTGTTCTTCTTCCCCGGCGACACCCTGCTGTTCATTGCCGGCGCCTTCTGCGCCACCGGCGAGATGAGTTATCCGCTGCTGATGCTGCTGTTGATCATTGCTGCCGTCACCGGCAATACGCTGAACTATTACATCGGCGGGGCCATCGGCCACCGCGTCTTTACCCACGATTACCGCTGGCTGAACAAGGATGCGCTGCAGCGCACCCATGACTTCTTCGAAAAACATGGCGGCAAGACCATCATCCTGGCGCGCTTCGTGCCAGTGGTGCGCACCTTCGCGCCTTTCGTGGCCGGCGTCTCGGACATGACGCATACCCGTTTCCAGATGTTCAACATCACTGGCGCGGTGCTGTGGGTGGCTGGTCTGGTGACCGCCGGTTACTTCTTCGGCAACATCCCCGTCGTGCGCGACCACCTGACCGCGATCGTGCTGGTCGGCGTCGGCGCAGCCGTGGTGCCGCTGGCGCTGGGCGGCCTGTACAAGTTTGGCCGCCGCATGATGAGCCGTTAAAACGCCCGCTCCGCATCGTCCGCAAAACGCGCCGCATCGCCGGCGCGTTTTGCGTTTACGGCATCACCGATGAAAGTTGCCCGACGGACTCAACTCAGTACCTCAAGTTTACTGTCGGTTGCGCCGATAAAGCAGAGGACAGCAACACTACTGGAATCCCATGCGTAACCTGATCGCCCTGATCGCTTGCAGCTGCGTCGTCCTGAGCGCAAGCGCGAACGATCCTGCCCCCGCCGCGGCAGCCAAACTCGCGGCCTCGGTGTCGAAGCCGGCGTCGGCCTCGATGCCGACCAAGGAACAGATGGCCAGGGACGCGGCCAAGGAGCCCGTGCCGGGCAAGACCGAGACCCCGGCCAAGAAAGAGACCCCGGCCAGGAAAGCCGCACCGGTCGACGACGACAAGGAGCAGGAAGCCGAAGTCGCCCTGTCGGCCAAGATCGCCGAGCGCCTCGCCGAGCTGCGCGAACGCCAGCAGGCGCGCGCCACTGCGGCCGCGCGCGCGAAGAAGGTGGCCGACACCAAACGCCGCGACGAAGAAAAGGCCGCGGCCGCCGCCGCGATTCTGGCCGCCGCGCCCAAGCACGGCACCGTCTGGTCGTATGAGGGTGAACTCGGCCCGGCCAATTGGTCGAAGATCAATGTCGACTGGGCCAAGTGCGGCACCGGCAACCGCCAGTCGCCGATCGACCTGCGCGACGGCATCAAGGTCAACCTCGAGCAGATCGGCTTCGACTACCACCCGTCCTCGTTCAACGAGGTTAACAATGGCCACACCATCCAGGTGACAGTCGGCGGCGGCAATTTCATCACGGTCGGCAACCAGACCTATGAACTGCAGCAGTTCCACTTCCACCGTCCGTCGGAAGAGCGCATCAACGGCAAGGGCACCGAGATGGTCATGCATCTGGTGCACAAGAGTTACGATGGCAAGATCGCGATCGTCGCCGTGCTGCTCGAGCGCGGCCAGCCGCACAGCCTGATGCAGACCGTCTGGGACAATCTGCCGCTGGAGAAGAATGAGGTGGTGGCGCCTTCGATCGTGATCAATCCGATCGATGCGCTGCCCGAGAAGCGCGACTACTTTACTTACATGGGTTCGATGACCGAGCCGCCGTGCGCCGAAGGCGTGCTGTGGCTGGTGTTCAAGCAGCCGCGCCAGGCGTCGCCGGCGCAGATGGCGCTGTTTTCGAGGTTGTATCCCTTGAATGCGCGGCCGGTGCAGTCGACGGCTGGGCGGATGATTAAAGAGTCGAACTGAGGCCGTTAGCGTGTGCACGTCGTCCCCGCGGAGGCGGGATAGCGCCACTGGCGCTATCCCTCCAAGTTTGCATGAGCTATCGAAACGCATGCAACTTGGATTCCCGCCTTCGCGGGAATGACCTTAACAGGCCGCGGGAACGACGGCTTTTAGACTGCCGGACTAATCCGGTACTCTCCCCGCCAAACCCCACCCGGCGCCAAGGTCAGCGGCCCCAGCAAGGCCGGCTCGATACAAACGAAGTTCCGGTACTCCTCATCCTCCATATCCGCCAGCGCCGCCGCATCCGCCGGCCCCGGGTTCCACACCACCGCATCCGTAAATCCCGTCTGCCGCAGCAGCAATTTGTCGGCGCCGTTGTCGCAGCGAATGGAGCCGGCGATGTCCGTGAACACCTGGTCCAGCTTGTCGGTCACGGCCAGGGTCTCGGCCTGCACTCCCTCGATGCGCACGGCTTCGACGTCGTCGACCAGGTGGTAGGTGTGCAGCGCGGCGGCGAAGGGGAAGGGGTGGGTGCCGATGTTGCGCACCTCGAGCGTCATGCCGAGCTCGGCGCCGTGCACGCTGACGCGCAGCGCCAGTTCGAAGGGATAGGCCCAGGCGCTCGATGCCTGCGGCGCGAGGTCGGCCTGGTTCAGGCCCAGCACGGCGAAGGCGGCGCCGTCCTGCTCGCCGCTGTCGAGCACGCGCCAGGTGCTGGTGCGCGCGAAGCCGTGGCGCATGCCTTCGCCGCGTTCGGCAAATTGCGGGAAGATCACCGGCACGCCGCCGCGGATGGCGCGCCTGCCGTCGAGTGCGGACAGGCGGCTCATGAACATGCGTTCCTGGGCCGGCGCCGGGGTGCCGGATAGGGGCTTCCACGACACCAGGTGGGCGCCGTACAAGGTGATGGTCGCTTCGGCGCCGTCAGGCGCACGTAGCAGTATTGCGGGCAATTGCCCGTATTCGATAGTCGATGCGCTCACGGCTGAATCCTCCTCTGACTAAGACTCGGCAGGCGTCAAGCGGTTCGGCCCTTCGCCAGCGGCGGATTGTACGCGAAGTAGCGCTTGATGCCTTTCGTGATCGCGTCCGCCAGCTGGTTCTGGTAGGCGTCGTCCTTTAGCCGCGCTTCCTCTTCCGGGTTCGAAATGAAAGCCGTTTCGACCAGGATCGAGGGGATGTCCGGGGCTTTCAACACCGCGAAGCCGGCCTGCTCGACCGCACCCTTGTGCAGGCGGTTGATGCCGCCGATCTCGCTGAGCACGGCTTTGCCGAGCTTCATGCTGTCGTTGATCTGGGCCGTGGTCGACAGGTCGAACAGCACGCTGGCCAGCTGCTTGTCCTGGGTGCCGAGGTTGACGCCGCCGATCAGGTCGGCCTTGTTCTGGTCGTTCGCCAGCCAGCGCGCCGCGCTCGAGGTCGCGCCTTTTTCCGACAGCACGAATACCGAGGAGCCGCGCGCGGACGGCTGGATGAAGGCGTCCGCGTGGATCGAGACGAACAGGTCGGCCTGCACCTTCCGCGCTTTTTCCACGCGCTGGCCGAGCGGCACGAAGAAGTCGGCGTCGCGGGTCAGCATCACGCGCGTGTTCGGCAGCTCTTCCAGCTTGCCTTTCAAACGCTTGGCGACCGCCAGCACGATGTCCTTCTCGTGCACGCCGGTGGCGCCGGTCGCGCCCGGGTCCTCGCCGCCATGGCCGGGATCGAGGGCGATGGTCACCATGCGCGCCACCTTGCCGCCATTGCCGGCCGGCCTGGGCTGGGTGGGCGGCTGGGGCTGGGATTGTGGCGCGCTCGGCTGCGGCTGCGCCGGGGTGCTGCCGGCGCGGGCGGCGTCGGCTTCCAGCCTGGCGATGGCGTCCGGGCCGGCCTTGCCGATGGTGGCGTCGCCCGGTTGCGGCGCCGGCGTCGGCGTGGCGGCCGGGACGCCGCTGTCCGACCAGTTCTCTTTTTTGATCATGGCCGCCAGCGGGTCGACGGCGCGTACCGGATACAAATCGAAGATCAGGCGGTGCTTGTAGCCGGCCACCGGGGCCAGGTTGAACACCTGCGGCTTGACCTCTTCCTTGAGGTCGAACACCAGGCGCACCACGTTCGGGCGGTTCTGGGCGACCCGGACATGCTCGATGTAGGGATCGTTCGATTCGACCTTGGCGACCAGGCTTTTCAGGGTCTCGTTGAGGGACAGGCCGTCGATGTCGACCACCAGGCGCGGCGGATTGGCCAGCATGAGGTGGGTGGCTTTCAGGTCGCCGTCGTTTTCCAGGGTGATGCGGGTGTACTCGTCGGCCGGCCAGACGCGCACCGCCATGATCTGCGCGGCGCGCGCGGACGAGGGGGCGAGCCCGGCGCCGAGCACGGACAGCAGCAGCGTGCCGCCGGCTTTCAGGACCGTGCGACGCTGGGGAGAACCGGGAATCAGGGAGTCGGGGGGTAGTGCAGGCGTTCGAGGCATAGCAGGCCCAAGTCGGACAACGCCTGCAATTCTACAGCACGGCCGTGGCCGCTGACGGTAAGCAATACCCGGACGTCGGGTGGCGGCAACACCGGCTCGCCTTTTTCCGGCCATTCGACGATGCAGATGTTGCTGCCGTCGAAGTCTTCGCGGAAGCCCGCGTCGAGGAATTCCTCGGGGCTGGACATGCGGTAGAGGTCGTAGTGGATCAGGTTGACGCTTTGTCCATCGAGGCTGATGCGGTAAGGCTCGGACAGCGTGTAGGTCGGGCTTTTCACGGCGCCCTTGTGGCCGGCCGCGTGCAGCAGGGCGCGCGTCAGGGCCGTCTTGCCGGCGCCGAGGTCGCCATGCAGGTAGATCACGAGGCCGGGTACGACGGCGCGCGCGAGGGCGCCGCCCAGGGCCTGGGTTGCGGATTCGTCCTCGAGGTAAGCGTTCAGTTGTTGCATAGGTGCTGCGGGATTTAAAATGGATGGATGTTTGCCGATCTTCACGAACTCGCGCGCGCCATCAAGGCATGGGGTGCGGAACTGGGCTTTGCCGAGGTCCGCATCACGGACGTCGACCTCTCCCGCCACGAAGCCGGCCTGCAGGCCTGGCTGGACGCCGGCCATCACGGCGAGATGGATTATATGGCAAGCCACGGCATGAAGCGCGCCCGGCCGGCGGAACTGGTGCCGGGCACGGTGCGCGCGATCGTGGCGCGCATGGATTACCTGCCCATGGACACGGACGCCGACTGGCGCGCAAAGGAGCGCCTGCGCCAGCAGGATCCGGCCGCCGCCGTGGTCTCGGTGTATGCCCGCGGACGCGACTACCACAAGGTGCTGCGCAACCGGCTGCAGGCCCTGGCCGACAAGGTGAAAGTGGCCGTGGGTGAGCTGGGATTCCGTGTGTTCACGGATTCGGCGCCGGTGATGGAATTGCCGCTGGCCGAGAAATCGGGACTCGGCTGGCGCGGCAAGCACACCCTGCTTTTGTCGCGCGAGGCCGGCTCCACCTTCTTCATCGGCGAAATCCTGGTCGACCTGGCGCTGCCCATCGACGAGCCCACCGGGGCCCATTGCGGCCAGTGCGAGGCCTGCATCACGGCCTGTCCGACCGGGGCGATCCTGGGGCCGGGCCGGCTGGACGCGCGGCGCTGCATTTCCTATCTGACGATCGAGCTGAAAGGCAGTATCCCGGAAGACCTGCGGCCGCTGATCGGCAACCGCATTTACGGCTGCGACGATTGCCAGCTGGCCTGCCCCTGGAACAAGTTTGCGCAGCGCGCCGTGCTGCCGGATTTCGACGCGCGCCACGGCCTGGGCGGGGCCAGCCTGGTGGAACTGTTCGGGTGGGAAGAGGAAGAATTCAAGCGCCGCATGGAGGGCAGCCCGATCCGCCGCATCGGGCATGAGCGCTGGCTGCGCAACCTGGCGGTGGGCATGGGGAACGCCGCCGATGCGGCGCGCGGCGACGAAGGCATCGTGGCCGCATTGCGTGCCCGCTCAGAGCATCCGTCGGCGCTGGTGCGCGAACACGTGGCCTGGGCTTTGCGACGCCACGGCCTCTGAACCTGGTCTAGACTTCGATGCGCCTCATGCGCAGGGCTGACCAGTCGCCGTCGATCGAAATCATGGCCACGCCTGTGATACCGTTTTCCTTCGCAAACGCGTTGATTGAGTCGCGATTGATATCAGTGGCCTTCGACGCGGTCTGCTTCAGATAGGCCACCCAGATCGAGCCCTTGTCGCCCAGGCGTTCCTTGGCGGTAGGGAAGAATTGTTCGAGTTCCTTGCGGTTCATTGCGAACAGCAGCACCACGTCCACCTGATCCTGCTCGTTCTTGATCAGCTCGGGCGGCATCTGCGACACCATGCCTGGATGGACGTTCCCGTTCAGGATCAGCATCGATTTCGCGTTCCTCAGGAACATCTTGTCTGCAATCGTCTTTTCGCTCATCTGATTTCCTTCAGAAATGTTTTACATGGTCAGTTTGACCATGGCGTGTTCAGATGATTTTACAAGCGAACTGCAGAAAAGCCGGGCACGGAACCAGCCGTGCGCGCGGCTACTTGAGCAGGCCCGCCAGCTCGACCGCCGTCTTGACCTGCATCTTGTCGAAGATGTGGGCGCGGTGCACTTCCACCGTGCGCATGCTGATGCCCAGCTTGTCCGCCACGACCTTGTTCATGTTCCCGGCCAGGATCAGGTCGAGCACCTCGCGTTCGCGCGCCGACAGCGTGGCCAGGCGCGCATGCACCGCGCTGGAAGCGGCGGCCTGGCGCGACTTCGCGAACGCTTCCTCCACGCGGTCCATCAGCTGGTTGTCGTTGAAGGGCTTTTCGAAGAAGTCGAATGCGCCGCGCTTGAGCGAGTCGACCGCCATCGGCACCTCGCCGTGGCCGGTCAGGAAGATCACCGGCAGGCGCGCCAGCAGGCCGCGCGCCACCAGCTGGTCGAATACCGCGATGCCGTTCATGCCGGGCATGCGCACATCCAGCAGCACGCATTCGCCACCGGCGTCGTGCTGGCTGCCGAGGGCGTCGAGGAAGGCCTGGCCGCCGGCATAGCCGCGCGCGGCGAGTCCGCGCGACTGGGCTAGCCATTCGAGGGCATCGCGGATCACGTCTTCGTCGTCGACGATATGCAGCATGGAGGTCTCCTGGGTCAGCTCGCTATTTTATCTTGTGCCTGCTGCAGCGTGAACGTGAACACCGTGCCGCCGCCGGGATTGTCGGCGTGGGTCAGGGTCCCGCCGTGGAATTCGATGGCCGTGCGGCAGATCGACAGGCCCATGCCCATGCCTTCGGCCTTGGTCGAGAAGAAGGGCGAGAACAGGCGCTCCGCCACTTCCGGCGGGATCCCGTGGCCATTGTCGACGACCGACACCGAGACCTGTCCCAGCTCTTCGTTATGCGCGGCTTCGATGCGCAGCACGCGGCGTTCCGGGTCGATCGCCTGCATCGCCTCGATCGCGTTGCGGGTCAGGTTCAGCAGCACCTGTTCGAGCAGCACGCGGTCGGCCTCTACCTGCGGCAGGCCGGGCGCCACCTTGACGTGCAGCGTGACGTAGCTCTGGCGCGCCTGCAGCTCGACCAGGGAGCGGATGCCCTCGATCACCTGCGGCACCATCACCGTCTCGCGGCGCGGCTCGCGCTTCTTCACGAATTCGTGCACGCTGCGGATGATCTGGCCGGCGCGCCGCGCCTGCGTGTTGGCCTGCTCCAGCGCGCGCTTCAGCATGCCGAGCGAGGACGAGGGGGCCGGCCCGGCGCCATCCTCCTCGCGGACTTTATCCAGCACGTTCAAGGCGCCCGCGGTGTAGCTGGAGATCGCCGCCAGCGGCTGGTTCAGTTCGTGCGCCAGCATCGACGAGATCTCGCCCATGGTCGCCAGGCGCGCGCTGGTCTCCAGCTTTTCCTGCTGCTGGCGGGCCAGCTCCTCGGCGCGCTTGCGGTCGGTGATGTCGAGGATGGAGCTCATCCAGCCGGTGTGGCGGCCATGGCTGTCGACCAGCTTGGCCTCGAACACCAGCACCGGGACGCGGGTACCGTCCGGCCGCTGGAACACGGTCTCGAACTGCTGCACCGGCTGGCCTTCGAGCACCTTGCGGAAGCGGTATTCGTAGTCGGCCATCGCCTCCGGCGCCCAGTAGGGCATGGGCGGCTTCTTGCCCAGCAGGTCGGTGGCCGGCAGGCCGACGATGCGGCAGAAGGCCGGGTTGACATAGGTGACGCGGCCCTCCAGGTCGCGCGCGCGCAGGCCGGTCAGCAGCGAGTTTTCCATCGCGGTGCGGAAGGCCATCTGCTGGCGCAGCGCGTTCTCGGCGGCGATGGTGCGCGCGATGTGGCGCCACAGCGCGGCCAGCGAGATCACCAGGCCCAGGGCCAGCACGATCACCGAGCCGACCAGCAGGTTGGGGAGCAGCCTGGGCGCGCCTTTCACGCTGTCGGTGGCCAGCGCGATCTGGGCGCCCGGCAGGTCGAGCGCGCGCTTGTGGGTGTAGACGCCGTGACCCGGGCCGCCGGCGGCGCGGCGCGCCACCATGCGGTCGTCGCGGTCGAGCAGGGACAGCGCGTTGTCCTGGGCGAACCACCAGGGCACGTTCTCGTCGAGCAGGGTTTGCAGGTTGTAGGTGGCGAGCAGGCTGCCGGCAAACTGGCCGTGGCGGTAGAGCGGCAGGTGGTAGTCGACCAGGCCGCCGCTGGCGTGGCCGGCGCCGTAGGCATCGCTGTAGCGGCCGTTGCGCGAGCTGCGCGCCATGGTCTGGGCATCGCGCGAGGACTGGGTCAGCCCGCTTTCCGGCAGCTCGCTGCCGCGCAGGGCCAGCAGCTTGCCGTCGGCGTCCAGCCAGGCGATGCGGCGCAGTTCGTGGCCATTCTTGAACATCTGCGCCAGGCGCGCCTGCACGGCGGCCGGGGAGGGCGGGGCGTCGGCCGACAGGTCCGTGCCCAGGGTGGCCAGCGCTTCCTCGCTGCGCGCCAGTTCGAAGCGCAGGGTCTGCTCGACCCAGAGGGTGTCCGCGATCAGCTGTTCCTGGCGCTCGTTGGCCTCCATCTGGCGCGCCTGCCAGGGCAGCCACAGCAGGACGAGCAGGAACAGCAGCACCAGCAGCACCGGCACCAGCCAGCGCCAGGGACCGTCCGGCACGGGCCGGGGAATCGAGAATGGGTTTTTCATTGCATAACGTGATACTTTTACTGCTGAGCCGCCTATTGTGGTTTTCCACAATAGCGACCGACAGGAAAGCTCAGCAGACTCATGATAAATACAAAAACTATACTTATTTTTATAACAGAGGAGATAAAATGAAGATCAAATCCGTGGTCGCGGCACTTGCCCTGTTCGCCGGCGCCAGCTTCGCGCTGGACGCCTTCGCCCAGGCCCCCATCATCATCAAGTTCAGCCACGTGGTGGCGACCGACACGCCGAAGGGCCGCGCCGCCGAGCGCTTCAAGGACCTGGCCGAGAAGATGACCAAGGGCCGCGTCAAGGTCGAAGTCTACCCGAACAGCCAGCTGTACAAGGACAAGGAAGAACTGGAGGCCCTGCAGCTGGGCGCCGTGCAGATGCTGGCGCCTTCGCTGGCCAAGTTCGGCCCGCTGGGCGTGAAGGAATTCGAAGCCTTCGACCTGCCCTACATCTTCCCGACCAAGGCCGCGCTGTACGCCGTGACCGAAGGACCGATCGGCAAGAGCCTGATGCAGAAGCTGGAGCCGAAGGGCATCACCGGCCTGGCCTACTGGGACAACGGCTTCAAGGTCATGTCGGCCAACAAGCCGCTGCACATGCCGGCCGACTTCCGCGGCCTGAAGATGCGCATCCAGAGCTCGAAGGTGCTGGATGCGCAGATGCGCGCGCTGGGCGCCAACCCGCAGGCGCTGGCCTTCTCGGAAGTCTACCAGGCGCTGCAGACCGGCGTGGTGGATGGCACCGAGAACCCGCCGTCGAACATGTACACCCAGAAGATGCATGAGGTGCAGAAGCACGTGACCGTGTCGAACCACGGCTACCTGGGCTATGCGGTCATCGTCAACAAGAAGTTCTGGGACGGCCTGCCGGCCGACGTCCGCGGCCAGCTGCAGCAGGCCATGGCCGACGCCACGAAATACGAGAAGGCGATCGCCCAGCAGGACAACGACATGGCCCTGGAAGCCATCCGCAAGGCCGGCAAGACCACCATCTACAACCTGAACCCGCAGGAACAGGCGGCATGGCGCAAGGCCCTGCTGCCGGTGCAGAAGCAGATGGCGGACCGGGTCGGCCAGGATCTGATCAATCAGATCAACAAGGCGACTGCGTCGGTGCAGTAATACTGGCAAACCACTTCGCCCGCTGATAATCGCTAGCTTGTCAACGTCATCCCCGCGAAGGCGGGGATCCAAGTTCTGCGCGCACCTCGACTGCTCGTCCAACTTGGGTTCCCGCCTGCGCGGGAACGACGGTGCCGCTTCGCGCTCACCGTCCAAATCACCATGAAAATCCTCAACCGCCTGGAAGAGTGGATCATCGCCAGCCTGATGGCCGGCGCCACCTTCATCATCTTCATCGCGGTGCTGCACCGCTACCTGTCCGGCCTGCCCCTGGGGGCGATGCAGGACTGGCTCATTTCCCTGAATACCAGCTGGGCCCAGGAGCTCAGCACCATCATGTTCGTGTGGATGGCCAAGTTCGGCGCCGCCTACGGCGTACGCACCGGCATCCACGTCGGCGTCGACGTGCTGGTCAACCGCCTGTCCGAGCGCTGGCGCAACAAGATGGTCGTGATTGCCCTGCTGGCCGGCGCGCTGTTCACCGGCATCATCGGCACGCTCGGCGCCAGCTTCGTGTGGCGCATGGCCGGCACCGAGCAAACCTCGCCCGACATGGAGCTGCCGATGTGGATCGTCTACCTGGCGCTGCCGCTCGGCTCCTGGCTGATGTGCTTCCGCTTCCTGCAGGTGACCTGGACTTTTGTCCGCACCGGCGCGCTGCCGAAGCATGACCACGCCTACGTCGAAGGACTGGAAGACGAAATCAACGAAGCAAGGAAAGCTCCATGAACGCCGCCATCATTTTCGTCCTGCTGATCCTGCTGATGCTGACCGGGATGCCGGTCTCGATCGCGCTCGGCCTCACGGTGCTGACCTTCCTGTTCACCATGACGCACGTGCCGATCGAATCGGTGGCGATGAAGCTCTTCACCGGCATCGACAATTTCGAGATCATGGCCATCCCGCTGTTCATCCTGGCGGGTAACTTCCTCACCCATGGCGGGGTCGCGCGGCGCATGATCAACTTCGCCACCTCGATGGTCGGCCACTTCCATGGCGGCCTGGCGCTGGCCGGCGTGTTCGCCTGCGCGCTGTTCGCGGCGGTGTCGGGCTCGAGCCCGGCGACGGTGGTGGCGATCGGTTCCATCATCCTGCCGGCCATGGTCAAGCAGGGCTACCCGAAGCGCTTCGGCGCCGGCGTGGTCACCACCTCGGGCGCGCTCGGCATCCTGATCCCGCCCTCGATCGTGATGGTGATGTATTCGGTGACGACCAACACCTCGGTCGGCCAGCTGTTCATGGCCGGCGTGGTGCCCGGCCTGCTGCTGGCCTGCATGCTGGGCGTGACCACCTGGGCCATCGCACGCAAGCGCGACTACCCGCGCATGCCGCGCGCCACCTGGGGCGAGCGCTGGACCGCCTTCCGTCGCAGCGCCTGGGGCCTGTTCCTGATCGTGATCGTCATGGGCGGCATCTACAGCGGCGTGTTCACGCCGACCGAAGCGGCCGGCATCGCGGCGGTGTACGCCTTCGTCATCGCGGTGTACGTCTACAAGGACCTGAAGCTGAAGCAGGTCGGCAAGGTGCTGCTGGATTCGGCGGCGATGTCGGCGATGCTCCTGTATATCATCACCAATGCCGTGCTGTTCTCCTTCCTGATGACCAGCGAGAACGTGCCGCAGGCGATGGCCAGCTGGCTCACCGGCCAGGGCCTGGGCCCGATCGGCTTCCTGATCGTCGTGAACCTGCTGCTGCTCCTGGCCGGCAACGTGATGGAGCCTTCGTCGATCGTGCTGATCATGGCGCCGATCCTGTTCCCGGTCGCGGTCCAGCTGGGCATCGACCCGGTCCACTTCGGCATCATCATCGTGGTGAACATGGAGGTCGGCATGTGCCATCCGCCGGTGGGCCTGAACCTGTATGTGGCGTCCGGTATCACCAAGATGGGGATTTCCGAACTGACGGTGGCGGTGATGCCCTGGCTGCTGACGATGATCGGCTTCCTGCTGCTGATTACCTATGTGCCTGCGATTTCCTTATGGCTGCCGAGACTGGTATATAGCTGACATATATTTCGTGAATGTATATAAAAAACTACGCTTTTCTTATACGAATGCGTTATGATGGCGCAGCTTTGGCACCACGATGGTGCGTTGAAGAAGCCCGGAATACGAATTTGGGGAGAAGCACCAAAAAAGCGGTAATCCAGCATTGGACTACCGGAGAAACAATGAGGAGACACACGTTTTATAGATGCCGCCGGCACTGACCGCGTGGCCGCAAACGTGACCCACACTGAAAACGCACCTCACGAGGGTGCGTTTTTTTTTGCTAAACTTCGTCAATGAACACACAACAGGGCAGCGAGCTTTTCAGCGCCATCGTCACGGCGCCGTTCGGGGCGATGGGTATCCGTACCGAAGACGAACGCGTACGCGAGCTGGTTTATCTGCCATCGCATTACGAAGAAAAAGCGCCGCAGAATGCCGCCGCCGAGCAGGCCGCGCGGCAGGTCCTGCGCTATTTCGCCGACGCCGATTTCCGTTTCGATTTGCCGCTGGCGGATGCCGGCAGCGAATTCCAGCGCCGCGTCTGGAACGCCATTTGCGCGATCCCGCGCGGCAGCGTGCGTACCTACGGCCAGGTCGCCAAGCTGCTCGACTCGCATCCGCGCGCGGTGGGCCAGGCCTGCGGCGCCAACTGGTTCCCGCTCGTGATTCCCTGCCACCGCGTGACGGCCAGCGGCGGCCTGGGCGGCTTCGCAAGCAGCGACGACGAGCACGGCTTCACGCTCACGGTCAAGCGCTGGCTGCTGCGCCACGAAGGCGCGCTTCCCATCGACGTCCCATGGCAGCAGCAATCAATCTTTCCCTGATCGATGGCTTCTGCGACGCCCTCTGGCTCGAGCACGGGCTGGCGAAGAACTCGCTCGACGCCTACCGCCGCGACCTGCGCCTGTTCGCCGGCTGGCTGGAGAAAAAGCGTCCCGGCTGCGCCAGCCTGCATGCGGTGCAGCCGCAGGATGTGGCCGCGTATTTTTCCGAGCGCCACGAGGACACCAAGCCCAGCTCGGCCAACCGGCGCCTGTCGGTGCTGAGGCGCTTCTACCAGATGGCGCTGCGCGAGCGCCGCATAGCCCATGACCCCTGCCTGAACATGGCTTCGGCCCGGCAGCCGACCCGCTTCGTGCACACGCTGAGCGAAGCCCAGGTCGAAGCCCTCCTGAACGCGCCGGACGTCTCGGCCCCGCTGGGCCTGCGCGAGCGCACCATGCTGGAGCTGATGTACGCGAGCGGCCTGCGGGTGTCGGAACTGGTGAGCCTGAAAGTGGTGGAGCTGAGCCTGAACGACGGCATCCTGCGCATCACGGGCAAGGGCAGCAAGACCCGCCTGGTGCCCTTCGGCGAGCAGGCAAGACTCTGGCTGGAGCGCTACATGAAGGAGGCGCGCGGCCAGATCTTGAACGGCCAGGTCGACGATGCCCTGTTCGTGACCGGCCGCGGCGGGCCGATGACGCGCCAGATGTTCTGGATCGTGATCAAGAAGCACGCGGCGCGGGCCGGCATCACGGCGCCGCTGTCGCCGCACACGCTGCGCCACGCCTTCGCCACCCACCTGCTGAACTACGGCGCCGACCTGCGCGTCGTACAACTGCTCCTGGGCCATTCCGACATTTCGACGACGCAGATCTACACCCATGTGGCGCGCGAGCGATTGAAGCACCTGCACGCCCAGCACCACCCGCGTGGTTAATTCTCAAGACCTGGCGGGTCTGGTGCGTCATAATGGTCTAGTAGCACTCTTCCCACACGCACGAGGACACCATGGCCAAGACGAATTTCCAGTATGAAAAACGGCAACGTGAGTTGGAGAAAAAGAAGAAGGCAGAGGAAAAGGCCAGGCGCAAGCTGGAGGCCAAGCAGCACAAGGGGGAGGAGGGGGATGCTTCTCCCGCGGAGGATTCTGGGGAGGTTGCTGAGCCGGAGAGTGATGCGGCTTAGTTAAAGCGTCGTTCCCGCGAAGGCGGGAACCCAAGTTGTAAGCGTTTCGACAGCTCATGCAAACTTGGGTCCCCGCCTTCGCGGGGACGACGGATCAGACTGCCTGTCCCTCGGCCGGCTCCACCTCGGCCTCATGCCCCTTCTGGAACCAGCGCTTCACCCGCTTGCCCAGACTATCCAGGTAGGTATAAGCCACCGGCACCACCACCAGGGTCAGCAAGGTCGAGGTGATCACGCCGCCGATCACGGCGCGGCCCATCGGCGCCTGGTTTTCCGCGCCTTCGCCCAGGCCCAGCGCCATCGGCAGCATGCCGAAGATCATCGCCAGCGTCGTCATCAGGATCGGGCGCAGGCGCACCTGGCCGGCTTCCATCAGCGCCGCAAACTGTGATTTCCCTTCGCGCTGGCCCTGGTTGGCAAAGTCCACCAGCAGGATCGCGTTCTTGGTCACCAGGCCCATCAGCATCACCACGCCGATGATCGAGAAGATGTTCAGCGTGCTCTTCGTGATCAGGAGGGCCAGCAGCACGCCGATCAGGGACAGCGGCAGCGCGGTCATGATCGCGATCGGCTGCAGGAAGCTGCCGAACTGCGAGGCCAGCACCAGGTAGATGAAGATGATGGCGATGCCGAGCGCGATGGCGAAGCCGCCCATGGTCTCCTCCATCTGCTGCGACTGGCCGCCGACGTCGAAGCGCACGCCGTCCGGCAGGTCGATGGTCTTCATGGCCGCGTTCACTTCCTTCATCACGTCGCCGAGCGGACGGTTTTCCAGGCCGGCATTGATCGCCACGCGGCGTTCCAGCGCCTGGCGCTTGAGGACCTGCGGGCTGGTCGATGGCACGAACTCGACCACCTGGCGCAGCGGCACCATGATCGGATTGCCGGCCGCATCCATCTTGCTCGAAGCGACCGCCAGGTCGGCCAGGTCGGCCACCTTCTGGCGTCCCGACTTCGGCAGCTGCACGTTGACCTCGTAGTTCTGGCCGTCCGGCGCCAGCCAGCGGTTGGTCTGGTCGCCGCCGACGAAGGGACGCAGGGCGGCGCCGATCTGCTGCACGCTCAGGCCCAGGTCGGTCGCCAGCTCGCGGTTGATCTTGACGATGGTGGCCGGGTTCGCGCCTTCCTGGCTGTACTGGATGTCGGCCACGCCCTTGATCTTCTTCATCTTGTCCATCAGGCGGTGCGCGACGATGTCCAGCTTGGCCTCGTCGCTGCCGAGGATGGCGATGAAGATCGGGCGGTTACCGACCGTCATCTCGATGCCGGCGATGCTGGCCAGGCGGTCGCGGATCACCTCTTCCATCTGCTGCTGCGAGCGGCGGTGGGTCTTGCGCACATCGGTCAGCTTCAGGTTGATTGCCGAGGTATGGCGGCCGTCCCAGGCACCCACCACGGTCTGCATGTTCTCGATTTCCTTGAACTCGCCCAGCGCCTTCTCGATCTGGCGCACCTTGGCGTCGTTGTAGTCGAGGCTGGAGCCGACCGGCACCCTGAAGTTCAGCTGGATGTAGCCGTTGTCGACCTGGGGCACGAATTCGCCGCCGATCATCGGCACCAGCATCAGGCTGCCGGCGAACACCGCGAAGGCGAAGGCCAGGGTGGACTTGCGCCAGGCCAGCGAGAAGCCCAGCACCTTCGCATACCAGCCGTGCACGTGCTCGATGCCGACGTCGATGCGCGCCATCAGGCGGCCCAGCCATGGCACATACTTGAAGCGGCCCTTGACCGGGTCCGGCCACACGGACGAGAGCATCGGGTCCAGCGTGAAGCTGACGAACAGCGACACCAGCACCGCCACCGCAACGGTAATACCGAACTGCAGGAAGAAGCGGCCGATGATGCCCTTCATGAAGGCGATCGGCACGAACACGGCGACGATCGCGAAGGTCGTGGCCATCACCGCCAGGCCGATCTCGCCCGTGCCTTCCTCGGCGGCGCGCCGGTGAGTCTTGCCCATGCCGAGGTGGCGCACGATGTTTTCGCGCACCACGATGGCGTCGTCGATCAAGAGGCCGATCGACAGCGACAGCGCCATCAGGGTCAGGAAGTTCAGCGTGAAGCCGAAGTACTTCATCGCGATGAAGCTGGCCAGCACCGAGATCGGCAGGGTCAGGCCGGTGATCACGGTGCTGCGCCAGGAGTGCAGGAACAGGAACACGATGAACATGGTGAGCACCGCGCCTTCGACGATGGTCTCCTTGACGTTGTCGACCTGGTGCTGCACCCTGCTTGAAACGTCCTCCAGCACCTTGAACTGCACGTCCTTCGGCAGCGTCTCCTTCATCGCCTCGATCGCCTTCTTGACGTTGGCGCCGACTTCGACGGTGTTCGCATCCTGGATCTTGGCGATTTCCAGCGACAGGGCGCGCTCGCCGTCCACGCGCGAGATCGATTCCTCTTCGGCGGCGCCGTCGCTGATCTGGGCCACCTGGTCCAGGTAGACCGGACCATTGGCGCGCCTGGCCACGATGATGCGCTTGAAGTCGGCCGCTTCCTTCATCTTGCCTTCGATGCGCACCAGGTTCTCGCGCTCGCCGTGGCTGATGCGGCCGGCCGGCAGGTTGGCGTTGGTGGAAGAGATCGCGCTCATGACTTCGTCGATGCCGACGTTCAGGCTGCGCAGCTGGTCCGGGCGGATATCGACCAGCACCTGGCGGTTCTGCTTGCCGTTGAGGCGGACCTGGCCGACCCCGGCCACGGCCTGGATGCGCTTGACGATCACCTGGTCGGCCAGCATCGACAGGTCGCGCAGGCTGCGCTCGTGCGACAGCAGCGCCACCTGCAGCACCGGCTGCGAGTTCTCGCCTTCCTGGCGGTAGACCACCGGTTCCCTGACTTCACGCGGGAAGCCGCCGCGCACGGTGGAGATGCGGTCGCGCAGGTCCTGCACGGCGCGGTCCATGTCCACGCTCAGCTGGAATTCCACGCTGACGCCGGAGCGGCCTTCCCAGGAATTGCTGCGGATGTTCTTGATGCCGCCGACGGTATTCGCCGCTTCCTCGATCGGGCGCGTCACGTCGATCTCGACCTGCCCCGGCGAGGCGCCCGGATAGGCGGTCTCGATCCACACGGCGGGGATCTCGATGTTCGGCATGCTCTCCACACCCAGGCTGCGGTAGGAGAACAGGCCCAGCACCATCAGGCCGACCATGACCATGGTCGCGAACACCGGGTGCTTGATACTGATACGGGTCATCCACATGTTGTTGTCCCTCTTGTTCTTTTAGTTGGGCAGCTTGACCTTGTCGCCGGGCTTCAGGCCGTCCAGCTTGACCGACAGGACCGTGCTGCCCGCCGCGATGCCCTCGACCGCTTCGACCAGGCCCTCGTCCTCGTTGCGCAGGCCGAGCTTGACCGGCTGGGCCACCACCTTACCGCTATCGACGCGGTACACCAGGTCGCGCCCGTGCTCCTGGCGCACCCCCAGCAGCGGCAGCAGCGGACGGGCAGCCGTTTTCTCGGTCGTCACGGCGCCTTTGGCGAACATGCCGGCGCGCAGCGCGCCATCCGGATTGTCGACGCCGATGTAGACCAGCATCGCGCGCGAGCCGGCTTCCGCGGCCGGGTTGATGCGCAGGACCTTGCCGGCGAAGTTACGGCTACCGAAACCGTCGACCTTGAACTGCACCTCCTGGCCGATCTTGACGCGCGGGATATCGGAGGCCGGCACCTGGGCGTCGAGGGTCAGCTGCTTCAGGTCGACGATCGAGAAGACCGGGCTGTCCGGCGACAGCTTTTCGCCGGCCTGCGCATGGCGCTTGCTGACCACCCCGGCGATGGGCGCGCGGATGGTGGTGTCGTTCATGGCGATGCGCGCCAGATCGAGCTGGGCGCGCGCCGAATCGACCGCCGCCTGGGCCAGCTCGACGCTGTTGGTGGTCGTGTCGTAGGCGTTCTGGGCGATGTAGTTCTGCTTGAGCAGGGCGGCGCTGTTGGCCTGGTTCTTCTTCGCCAGGGCCAGGCGCGCATTCGCGTCGGCAACGAGCGCCTGCTGCTGGGCCACGCGGGCGCGCGCCTCGCTGTCGTCGAGTTGCGCGATCACCTGGCCGGCCGCCACCTGCATCCCTTCCTGCACCGTGGTGTGCTTTACCACGCCCGAGACCTTGGAGCGCACCGTGGCCTGGGCCAGGGGCGTCAGGGAGCCGGACAGCGGCAGGGTCAGCGCCAGCGGCCGCGCCTCGACCCTGGCGACGTCGCGCGCCGACAGTTCGTGCACCACATCCTTCTTTTCCGCCGCCACGGGCGCGGCCGGCTTGGCGCCGCTGCCCGCATGCGTGTACGCATACCCGCCCGCGCCCGTGAGCGCGAGGATGGCCAGGCCGATGACGGGCTTGCGCCAGCGGCGGGCCTTGCTTGCCACGGTCAGGGAGGGCTCGACGGAGGCAGGCGGCAGGGATTCGATTTTCATGGCGTGACTCTTCTTATTCGGAGGGATTGGGGCAGAATAGGGAAGAGCATGACGAGCAGCTATCGGAATGCGACGAGCCGTGCATTCGGGCCGCTGAAACGTCAAAAAGCCGGGACGAGCGTGGACACTCCAACCGTCGTTCCCGCGCAGGCGGGAACCCAAGTTCGTTGGCGTTTCGTTAGCTCATGGAGAACTTGGATCCCCGCCTTCGCGGGGACGACGTTGGTAAAGCGCGGGGACGACGGTGGACTAGCGGGGACGACGGTGGACTAGCGGGAAGTCGGGTCGGGCAATGCCCGGCACGACGGTCAGGCGTCGCCGTAGGGAGCGCTGTCCGCCGCCCGCTCGAACAAGCGCAAGCGCGCCAGCACCTGCCCATGATCGGACGCTTCCGGCAAACCCAGGTCCAGATGGTCGTTCAGGTAGACCACATCCACGATCTCCCCCAGCGCACCCGGCAGCTCGCCGTTGAACTCCCCGGACACCAGGATGTGGTCGATGGTCGTGTACTGGCCTTCATGCAGATTGGAAAAGCCGACGTGGCGCAGGCGGTCCTGGCGGCGCTGCAGCTGGCAGGCGTCGTACAGGCGGTCGCCGCTGGGGGCGCCGAGACCGAGCACGATGCCGGTGGTGACGGCGTCGGCGACGTCGTTGAAATCGCCCAGCACCACCCGCGGACGGCGATTCTCGCGGCCCAGGCGCGACAGGATCACGCGCAGGGCGGCGGCCTCGGTGCCACGCCGGATCAGCGAGCGCAGGGAAGCGAGGGCGAACAGCTGCGGGTCGTCGCCGGTGTCGCTGGCGCGGTAATCCGGGCGGCGCGACTTCAGGTGCACCACCACCACGTCGACCACCAGGCCGGGCCGGACTTCGATGGCCGCGTGCAGGGGCGCGCGGGTAAAGCGCTCGGGATCGCGATTCCCGGGCGGCATCGCAATGCCGGAGGGGAAATAGGGGAAGGAGGCGGCGGCGTCGGCCAGCGGCAGGCGAGAGACCAAAGCGACGCTGGGCGTCAGTTTATCGGCGCCGGGATCGGGGTCGGAGCCGACGTGGATTACTTCGCGGTAACGGCGGGTGCGCGACAGCGCCTCGGCCAGTGCGCCTTGCGAGAACACTTCCTGGAAGCCGATGACGTCGGCGCCCAGCATGTCGATCTGGTGCGCGGTCCAGGCGATTTTCGCTTCGTACTCTTCAGGTGTGCTGGGCTCCAGGTTCTCGTAGAGCCGGGCGCCGGGCGGTGCAAGGTTGCAGACATTGAAGGTGGCAAAGCGAATTTCTTGCTGCATAATAAGCAACTCCTCCGTTTGCTTTTAGCGTAACACGCATGGCCAAGAAAGAGCACATTTCCGAGACACCGGCGACGCAATTCCTGCGCAAGCAGGGCGTGGCGTTTTCCGAGCACCCCTACGCGTACGAAGAGCATGGCGGGACGGCGGTCTCGTCGCGCGAACTGGGCGTACCGGAACACGAGGTGGTGAAGACCCTGATGATGCAGGACGAGGCGGCGCGGCCGATGATCGTGCTGATGCATGGCGACCGCAAGGTATCGACCAAGAACCTGGCGCGCGCCATCCCCTGCAAGTCGGTCGAGCCCTGCAAGCCGGAGGTGGCGCAACGCCATTCCGGCTACATGGTGGGCGGCACCTCGCCCTTCGGTGTACGCAAGCCGATGCCGGTCTACGTCGAGGAAAGCATCCTGGCGCTGGACAAGATTTATATCAACGGCGGCCGGCGCGGCTTCCTGATCGGGATCGCGCCGGGCGTGCTGGTGGACCTGTTGAAGGCCAAGCCGGTGCATTGTGCGCTGGCCGATTAGTTACCGCCGGGTTCGGCCGATGGTGTATATTCCACGCGCCTGAGCAATTGCCCAAAACCGGGGTCAGAGCCCGATTTTAGGAAATTGCCCAAAACCGGGGTCTGACCCCGGTTTGGTGTGGCGCAAACCAAGAAAGAAACAGCATGGACAGCTCAACGACTTACACCATTATTTTCACCATCGCCGCCTACCTGATCGGCTCGATTTCCTTCGCGGTGGTGGCAAGCCGCGCCTTCGGCCTGTCCGACCCGCGCACCTACGGCTCCAAGAACCCGGGCGCGACCAATGTCCTGCGCAGCGGCAGCAAGAAGGCGGCCATCGCCACCCTGCTGGGCGACTGCGCCAAGGGCTGGCTGCCGGTCTTCCTGGCCGTGCACTACGGCGACCGTTTCGGCATCGAGGACGGCGGCATCGCCTTGATTGCGATCGCCGTCTTTGTCGGTCACCTGTGGCCGGTGTTTTTCCGCTTCGTCGGCGGCAAGGGCGTGGCGACCGCGCTGGGCGTGCTGCTGGGCCTGAACGTCTGGCTGGGGCTGGCGACCCTGGTCACCTGGCTGGTGGTGGCCTACGCCTTCCGCTACTCCTCGCTGGCCGCGCTGGTGGCCGCGATCTTCGCGCCCTTCTACTACGGCCTGCTGTTCGGCGCGAACGAGATCCTGTTCGCCGTCATCATCATGAGCGCCCTGCTGCTGGTCCGCCACGGCAAGAACATCGGCAACCTGCTGGCCGGCAAAGAGTCGCGCATCGGCAGCAAAGCCGCCGGCGCGAAGCAGCAGCCAGTCAAGAAAAAATAAGCCAAGCTTTAAGCTGAATAAAACCGGGGTCTGACCCCGGTTTGTCGTGAATCAAACGACCGAACGTTTTCGTGCTCGCGCTGCCGGCTTTTGCTCGATGTGTCACCATATGCCAAACGCCGCATCCCATGCGGCTCCTATTCCAGGAAGGTGGTGAGTCGTGAGCAAGCAGATGAGAATCGATTTCGTGTCGGATGTATCGTGCCCCTGGTGCGCGATCGGCCTGAAATCGCTGGAGCAGGCGCTTGAACGCGTCGCCGGCGAGATCGAGGCGGACATCCATTTCCAACCCTTCGAGCTGAACCCGGGCATGGGCTTGGGCGGCCAGGACATCTTCGAGCACATCGCCGAAAAATACGGTTCGACGCCGGCCCAGCAGGAGCAGTCGCGCGAGATGATCCGCCAGCGCGGCGCGGAGGTCGGCTTCACTTTCGACATGAGCAAGCGCGGCCGTATCTACAATACCTTCGACGCCCACCGCCTGCTGCACTGGGCCGAAGGCCAGGGCGAGGGCCGCCAGCGCGCGCTGAAGGAAAAGCTGCTCGAGGCCTATTTCACCAAGGGCGAAGACCCGAGTTCGCAGGAACTGCTGGTGCGCGTCGCCGGCGAGGCCGGGCTCGACCAGGCGCAGGCGCGCACCGTGCTCGAGTCGGGCGCCTATGCCGACGAGGTGCGCCAGCGCGAGTACTACTGGCAGCGCGCCGGCATCCGCTCGGTCCCGGCGATCGTCATCAACGAACGCCACCTGATCTCCGGCGGCCAGCCGCCCGAGGTGTTCGAGCAGGCCTTGCGCCAGCTCGCCGAGCAGGAAGAAGAGACGGCCTAAGCCAGATCCAGAACGATCGGCTGGTGATCCGAGGCCGCGGTCTCGGATTGCACGTTGACCTCCGCGATGCGCGGCGCCAGGTCCTCGGTCACGAAGAAATAGTCGTAGCAGTCCGCGCGGGCTGGCCAGGGGTAGCCGTGCAGGCCGGCGGTCGGTGCGCGCGCCATGTCGCCGTGGCGGACTTTCCAGGCATCGAGCAGGGCCAGCGCGCCGTCCGCGGGCGGCGCCGTCAAGGCGCGGTAGTCCTCGCCATCCGGCGTGAAATTGAAGTCGCCGCAATAGATGGCGCTGCCAGGCCGGAAGCCCAGCTGGAAGGGCGGATCGAGCGTGGTTTCCGGCTGGTAGATGGCGGCGCGCGCGCAGGCTTCCGCATGCAGTTCGCGGATGCGCGCCACCTGGGCGCGGCGCTGCGGCGGCGAATAATACTCGAGGTGGGTGGTCAGCAGGCGCAGCTTCCCGCCGGGTGCGTCGAGCACGGTTTCGATCATCCCGCGCGGCATCCCGGGCGGATGTTCCGGCGCGGCCGGCCACGGCAGCATGTGGCGCTGGGCCTGGGTGATGCGGTACTTGGACAGCAGGATATTGCCGAACTGGCGAGGCAGGTTGTTACGGTAGATTTCGCTCGGCGCGTGCTCGATCATGTGGTAGCCGCCGAGCGCGCCGCCGAGCTGCTTGAACTGGCTGGCGGTCGCGCTGCCTTCGAGTTCCGGATGATTGGCCGCCACTTCCTGCAGGCAGATCACGTCCGGGTTCAGCTTGCGCAGCACATCGATGATGGCGTGGATCCGGATGCGCCCGTCCTTCCCGCAGCCCCAGTGAATATTCCAGCTGACTACGCGCATGCAGCACCTCCGTGAAACTCGACTGCCCGATATTGCCATCTATTCGGACTGAAAGGTCACACGGTAGGATCAATATCAACCTAACAAGTTCAAGCGGGTTCTATCTCATCCAGCGGCCAGCGCGGCCGCACATTGAACGAATAATCATGCGTCGCGGCCGCCGGATTGCGCTCCAGCCGCAGCGCGCCGGCGAAGGCGATCATCGCCCCGTTGTCGGTGCAGAACTCCAGCTCCGGATAGTAGACCTTGAACTTCTTCTTCGCCGCCGCCGCGTTCAGCGACTCCCGCAACTGGCGGTTCGCGCCGACGCCGCCGGCGATCACCAGGCGCTTCAGGCCGGTGTGCTTGAGCGCCGAGATGCACTTGGCGGTCAGCACGTCGACGATCGCATCGACGAAGCCGCGCGCGATGTTCGCCTTGTCCTGCTCGCAGATGTTGGCGATCTCGCTGCCGCTGTTCCTTACCACCGTCAGCACCGCCGTCTTCAGGCCGGAGAAGCTGAAGTTGAAGTCCTTCGAATGCAGCATCGGGCGCGGCAGTTTATAGGCTTCCGGATCGCCGAACTCGGCCAGGCGGGAAATGGCCGGCCCGCCCGGATAGCCCAGGCCCAGCAGCTTGGCCGACTTGTCGAAGGCTTCGCCGGCGGCGTCGTCGAGGGTTTCGCCCAGCAGGGTGTAGCGGCCGACGCCGTCGACCCGCATCAGCTGGGTATGACCGCCCGAGACCAGCAGGGCGATGAAGGGGAACTCCGGGCGCTCGCTGGCCAGAAGCGGCGACAGCAAATGGCCCTCGAGGTGGTGCACGCCCAGCACGGGCTTGTCCAGCGCCAGCGCCAGGCTGCAGGCCACCGAGGAACCGACCAGCAGCGCGCCGGCCAGGCCCGGGCCCTGGGTGTAGGCGATGGCGTCGATGCGCTCCTTCGGCAGTCCGGCCTTGGCCAGCACCTGTTCGAGCAGCGGCAAGGCGCGGCGGATGTGGTCGCGCGAGGCCAGTTCCGGCACCACGCCGCCATACTCCTCGTGCATCGCGACCTGCGAGTGCAGGGCATGGGACAGCAGTCCGCGCTCCGTATCGTACAGAGCGAGGCCGGTTTCATCGCAGGAGGATTCGACGCCGAGGACAATCATGGGAATAGCGGAAGTGGAAAAGCAGAATCCGCCATTGTACCGTAGGGTGGGCTCTCCGAGCCCACCATGCAGGCACGGATCAGGGCCGCTGCAACAGCTCGCGATGCGCACTGCGCAGCATCGCCTCGGTATCTTCCCACCCGATGCAGCCATCGGTCACCGAACAGCCATACTTCAGCTGCGCCAGATCGCTTGGGATCGCCTGGTTGCCGCTGACGATGTTCGACTCGATCATCACGCCCACCAGCGAGCCGTTGCCGTGCCTGATCTGCTGGATCACGTCCGACATCACCAGCGGCTGCAGCTCCGGCTTCTTGTAGCTGTTGGCGTGCGAGCAGTCGACCACCAGGTTGGCCGGCAGTTTTGCCTTCTTGAGCGCCTGCTCGGCGATCGCCACCGACACCGAATCGTAGTTCGGCCGGCCGCCGCCGCCGCGCAGCACCACGTGGCCGTAGCCGTTGCCGCGGGTGCGCACGATCGAGACCGTGCCCTGGCCGTTGATGCCGAGGAAGGAGTGCGGGCTGGACGAGGACAGCACGGCGTTGATGGCGATCTCGATGTCGCCGTCGGTGCCGTTCTTGAAGCCGACCGGGGTCGACAGGCCCGACGACATCTCGCGGTGCGTCTGGGATTCGGTGGTCCTGGCGCCAATGGCGGTCCAGGCAATCAAATCGCCCAGGTATTGCGGCGAGATCGGGTCCAGCGCCTCGGTGGCGGTCGGCAGGCCCAGCTCGCAAACATCCAATAAGAACTGCCGGGCGCGCTCCATGCCGACGTCGACGCGGAAGGAATCGTCCATGAACGGGTCGTTGATATAGCCCTTCCAGCCGGTGGTGGTGCGCGGCTTCTCGAAATACACGCGCATCACCAGCACCATCGTGTCGGCGACCTCGGCCTGCAGCGCCTTCAGGCGGCGCGCATAATCGAGGCCGGCCACCGGATCGTGGATCGAGCAGGGGCCGACGACCACGAACAGGCGCTTGTCCTTGCGGTCGAGGATGTTGCGCAGGGTCTCGCGGCCCTTCATCACGGTGGTGAAGGCCAGGTCGGTCAGCGGCAGCTTCTGGTGCAGCTCGACGGGCGACGGCATGGTCGCGAACGAGGTGACGTTGGTATTTTCGATATCGGGCGTATTCAGCATGGCGGGACGATGTTCCGGGCGTTTTGTCTTTGGGGGAGGATCAGTCTAGCCCGAAAATGAAAATGTTGCACCGCAATGCGCGAAAAATGCACGGGCCGCGATGTTATCCTTGCGTCATGCAGACCAAGCCCGAACCGAATACTGATCCGTTTCCCGCCGCCCGCTTCATCAAGGAGATCGGCCGCGGCGTGAAAGGCGCGCGCAGCATGACGCGCGAGGATGCTGGAACACTCTATGGGGCCATGCTGGACGGCCGGGTGTCCGATCTCGAGCTGGGCGCCATCCTGCTGGCCATGCGCATCAAGGGTGAATCGGTGGAGGAGATCGGCGGCTTCATGGACGCCGCCGAAAGCTCGTTCGCGCCGCTACCGTCGCCGCCCGGACCTTATGCGCCGGTGCTGATCCCCAGCTACAACGGTTCGCGCAAGCTGGCCAACCTGACCCCGTTGCTGGCGCTGCTGCTGGCGCGCGAGGGCGTGCCGGTGCTGATCCACGGCGTGCAGCAGGACCCCGGCCGCGTCACCACGGCCGAGATCCTGGCCGAGATGGGCATCGGCCCGGTCGGCTCCACCGCCGACATGCTGGACGCCTTCGCGTCAAGCAAGCCTTGCTTCATGCCTATCGACGTGCTGGCGCCCAGGCTGGCCGGGCAACTGGCGCTGCGCCGCATCCTCGGCGTGCGCAATTCCACGCACACCCTGGTGAAAATCCTGCAGCCCTTCGACGGCCCGGCGCTGCGCCTGGTTTCCTACACCCATCCCGAATACCTGGCGATGCTGACCGAGTACTTCCGGACTGCGGCGCCGGCCGGGCGTGGCGATGCCTTCCTGATGCGCGGCACCGAAGGCGAAACGGTGGCGAACGCCAACCGCGCCCAGCAGATCGACTGGTTCCATGCCGGCGAGCAGACCCTGCTGGCTGAACGCGACGCCCCGACGGACGAGCTGGCGCCGGCGCCGGAAGGACGCGATGCGCCCGCGACCGCCGACTGGATCCTGCGCGCCCTGCGCGGCGAACAGCCGGTGCCGCCGCCGATCGCGGCCCAGGCCGCGCACTGCCTGCGTATTTCCCGTGCTCTGCGGGAAGCTGCTACCTCGTAATCCATCCTCCCCGACGGCGCCTGTTCACGGCGCCGCATCCCCCTGCCGTAACAGAAGAATTGTTCTTGCCAGCATGCTCATGCCGGCAAACTGGAACAGTTATTAAAATCGCATTCAATTGTGTCATTTGAAACAGTATTGGCGCAAATAAGTAGGAGCTGTTTTACAAAATGCTCGTATTTACCGATAAGTATGTCAAACCGCAGGGAATTCGCGGGTAAATACTCGCCTTCGCTCAACAAAAAATATGCAAATTCACAAAATTTTTCCCGAGTTAAGCCTCGATAAACGTTGATGAGCAACAAATAGTAGGTATTGTTGGCTTGCAAAATAGCAAAACGATACCTCTGGGAAAGTATTATCGTTTCCTAGGTGAAACTCCGGTTTCCGGTTCGTACTACAAGTATGTCGGCTACTCAAAGCCGTTTTATCCAACCTAAGGAAGACAAGAATGGACAAGTACTCCCGCCTCAGCTCGATCGGCTTCAAACTTGCCGCGATGGCCCTGGCAATCGGCGCAGCCGGTAGCGCGATGGCAGCCAACAACGCGACCGCAACCGCAACCAGCACCGTCATCACCCCGATCGCCATCAGCAAGGCCGCCGACCTGGCGTTCGGCAGCATCTCGGTGGGTGCCGGCGGCGGTACGGTAACGGTCGCCACCGACGGCGCGCGTACCAAAACCGGTGACGTGTTCCTGGCGGGGGGCGCTACCGGTACGGCAGCGAAGTTCGACGTGACCGGTTCGGGCACCATGACCTACTCGATCACGCTGGGCGGCGACACCTCGCTGAGCGACGGCACCAACACCATGACCTTCGCCCGCGTCAGCGACCTGACCGGCGCCGGTGCAACCTCGGGCAACGTCACGTCCGGCGCCCTGACCGCCGGCGCGCAGTCGATCTACGTCGGTGGGGTCCTGACCGTGGCGGCAAACCAGCCGGCCGGCGCCTACACCGGCAACATCTCGGCGACGGTCGACTACAACTGATCATAGCAAGGTAGCGGCGCAGCCCGTTTGTCATCATGTCTCGCCGCACCCATCCCATTCTCATCGTCGGCATCGCATCGCTGTCGGCGCTGTTGTTGCCTGCCGGGCGCGAAGCCTGCGCCCAGCAGATCAACCTGGTCAATACACGGGGCATCGATTTCGGCCGATTCGTCGCCGGTACCGGCGGCACGGTCGTGATCAGCGCGGCCGGCCTGCGCTCCCGGACCGGTGGCGTCGTCCTGCTGAATTCTCCGAGCGCCGGCCAGGCGAGCTTCAGCGTAAGCAAAAGCAACAACGGCGGGGGTAACAAAGCCGTCATTCTCTCCCTGCCGGCCAACGGCAGTACCCGGCTCACCAGTGGAAGCAATAGCATGGCAGTAAATTCCTTCGTCAATTCCACGCTGGGCACGGTCACGACCGCCGGCACGCCGGTGTCGGTGGGCGCGACCCTGACGGTCTCAGCCAACCAGCCTGCGGGCGCTTATTCAGGCGCATTTCCACTGATCGTCAACTTCCAGTAATCCTGCCGCCGTTCTGATGTCATCCCACGGCGCAGAAAGGAACCACCATGTCTTTCCCCTCGTTCGCATCCGTTTTCAAGGGCTTGCTGCTGCTGGCGCTGGCCGCGCCGGCGCAGGCCGAACTGATGCTGCACCCGACCCGCATCGTGTTCGAGAAAAACCAGCGCGCCGCGCAAATCGACCTGATCAATAACGGCGCAAAGCCGACCACCTACCGGATTTCGCTGGTCAACCGCCGCATGACGGAGGCTGGCCAGTTCGTCGCCGCGGATACCCCCGCGCCGGGCGAACGCTTTGCCGACGACATGCTGCGCTTTTCGCCGCGCCAGATCACGCTGCAGCCGGGAACCGCCCAGACCGTGCGCGTCATGCTGCGCAAGCCGGCCGAGCTGGCGGACGGCGAATACCGCTCGCATCTGCAGTTCGAGAAGCTGCCCGACGTCGAAGGCAACGCCAGCATCGAGAACCAGGGCCAGGGCCAGCCCGCGGACGGCAAAGGCATCGGCGTCGTCCTGAACGCCCTGGTCGGCGCCTCGGTGCCGGTCATCGTGCGCCACGGCGTCACCAGCGCGAACGTCAGCCTGTCCCAGCTCGCGCTGAAGGCCGACCAGGCCCAGCACCAGGTCCTCGCGCTGCAGTTCCTGCGCGAAGGCAGCAGTTCGGTATATGGCGACCTGAGCGTGACCTTTACGCCGCGCGGCGGCAGGCCGCAGACCCTGGCGCAGATCGGGGGCATCGCCGTGTACACGCCGAACCGGGTGCGCCAGGCCGCGCTGCCGCTGGAAGTACCGAAGGGGCTGGAGCTGGCGCACGGTACGCTCGAAGTGAGCTACCGCGACCGGCCGGAGGCCGGCGGCAAGCTGCTGGCGCAGGCGAATCTCGAGCTGCCGTAAGGGATGGACCGGTGAGCCGCAAGTAATGATCGTCAGGGCTGGGTTTCTTTTTGCTGGATTGATGCTGCTGCCGGGAGGGCAGCCTGCCGCCGCTGCTGAAAAGGGAGGGGCGGCGGTAGCGGCGTCAAAGCCGTCCCCGAAAACCGAAGCGAATTTGATGCTGTTCGAAGTGCGCCTTGGCAGCCAGGTTTTGTCCGACGGCGTCACCGCGTATGAAGTCGGGCGCCGCGTGTTCCTGCCGCTGGGCGAGATGTCGCGCTTGCTGACGCTGGCGGTGCGGGTGACGGACGAAGGCCGTGCCAGCGGCTATATCCTGACCGAGGAGCGTAATTTCAGCCTCGATGTGGCGGAAGGCGCCGTCCATGCCGGCGGCAGGCGCGAGGAACTCGACCGTTCGCAAGTCAAGGTGGAGCCTGAGGACATCTATGTCGACAGCAGGCTCATGGCGCGCTGGCTGCCGGTCGATCTCGACATCGACATGCCCAGCCTGACCCTGAAGGTAAGCCCGCGCGAACCGCTGCCGTTGCAGGAGCGCCTGGCGCGGCGCGAACGCCGCGACCTGCCGGGCAACCAGGCCGGCTACGCCGATCCCGGCTATCCGCGCCTGGCCGCGCCCTACCGGATGGCGGCTGTTCCCTTCCTCGACCAGACCTTGGGTGTCAGCACGCGCAGCGCGGGCGGGCAGCGCCGCACCGACACCTCCTACACCGGTTACCTGACGGCCGACCTGCTGGGCATGGAGGCGGCGTTGTACGCAAGCCGCAGCCGCGACGATCCCTCGTCCGGCCTGCGACTGACGCTGGGACGCCACGACCCCGATGCCAATTTGCTGGGGCCGCTGCACGCGCGCACCGCACTGTTCGGCAGCGTGACGGTGCCGGGCGTGGACAACATCTCGGCCAGCAGTGCCACCGGCAACGGCGTCGCGCTGAGCAACCGCCCCCTGAACCAGCCGACCAGCTTCGACCGCCATACGCTGCAGGGCGACCTGCCACCCGGCTGGGATGTCGAGCTGTACTACAACGAGGCCCTGGTCGGCTTCCAGCAGTCGCGCCCTGATGGTAAATACAATTTCCCGGACCAGCCGCTGGCCTATGGACCGAACGAGTTCCGGCTGGTGTTCCACGGCCCGCTCGGGCAGTTGCGGGTCGAGCGCCAGAGCTTCCTGCTCGAGGAGTCGGCGGTGCCGCGCGGCGCCCTGTTCTACGACGTGGCCGCGCATCGCGACCAGTATGGGCGCCCGCGCTCCCTGGCCCAGTTCGAGTGGGGCCTGACCGGCTACCTGAACGCCGTTGGCGGCTGGCAGCGTGTGCAGGTGCCGGGCAGCAGTGAGCAAAGCTATGCCAACCTCGGGCTGCGCAGTTACTGGAACACCTTCATCCTGAGCGGCGACGCAGTCCGTGCCGGCGACGGCGGCAGGCTTGCCCAGCTGGGCCTCAAGACGCGGCTCGGCAATGTTGCCGTTTCGGCCAGCCGCGCTCGCCTCGATGGCTTCAGCAGCGAGCTCTTCCCCCACACCGCCGACCCGGTGCGCATCCGGGACGAGCTGCGTGCCGAAGGAGCGCTTGCGCCGGGCGGCGGCATATTTTTCCCGCTCTCGCTCGAAGCGCGGCGCGACCTGCTCGCTTCGCAGAAAGAGAACGTGCTGGTCCAGGGGCGCATCTCGGCCTACCGCGACGGCACGGCGGTCAGCAACGCACTGCGCTGGCAGTCGCTGGCGGGCAACCGGACTGCGGACGGGCTGCTGCAAGTGAGCCGCCGCGTCGCCGGCATCGGCCTTACCGGGCAGCTCCAGTACCTGCTGGCGCCTGGCAGGCAGCTTGGCAGTGCGGCCGTTTCGGCCGATCGCTACCTGCCCGATGGCTACCTGGTCAACCTGGGCCTGATGCGCATGTTCGATACCCATGAAACCCGCCTGAGCGGTGCGCTGAACAAGAGCCTGGGAAGCTATGGCCTCGGGGTAAACGGTTTCTGGTCGAACCGGCATGAATATGGCGGCGGCGTCCAGTTCTTCATGGCGCTGGGACTGGAGCCGCGCCAGGTCCGCGTGATGACCGATGCGCAGCCGATGGCGAACATGGGCTCGGCATCGGTGCGGGTGTTCCTGGACAAGAACCTGAACGGCGCGATGGACGGCCTTGACGAGCCCATCAAAGGCGCCGGCTTTACCATCAATGGCGGCAACCACCTGGCGCGCACCGATGCCGACGGCATTGCCTACCTGCCGCGCCTGCCGGCCCACCAGAACATCGACCTGGCGCTGGATCCGAACACCCTCGAAGATCCGCAATGGCAGCCGCAGACCAGGGGCGTGCGCATCGTGCCGCGGCCGGGCACGGTCAACCAGGTCGACTTTGCGGTGGCGATCACCGGCGAGATCGACGGCAGCACCTATTTCCTCACCAAGGGCAAGAGCCGCCCGATCGGCGACCTGAAGCTGGAACTGGTGGACGGCACGCGCAAGGTCGTGGCCAGCATGAGCAGCGCGTCCGACGGTTACTACGTCATCACCGGCGTGCTCCCCGGCGATTACTGGCTGCGGGTATCGCCCGACCAGCTCAAGCGCCTCGGACTGACCGACACGGGGATGCATGTCATCACCATCAAGCCCGACGGCACGGTCCTCAATGGGCGCGACTTCTACGTGTTGCCGAAGAGCGAGGGATAGGCGCAAGCCAGCCTCAGGCCTTACAATCGAGGGTTTGGTAAAACGATTGTGGCGGCAGAATGGCAAAACGATATGACGTGGTGGTGATCGGCGCGGGCGCGGCCGGCATGATGTGCGCGGCGGTGGCGGCCCGGCGCGGCAAGCGCGTGCTGCTGGTCGACCATGCGGCCAAGCTGGCCGAGAAGATCCGCATCTCCGGCGGCGGCCGCTGCAACTTCACCAACATCAACGCCGGCTGGCAGAACTTCGTGTCGGAGAATCCGCACTTCTGCCGCAGCGCGCTGTCCCGCTACACGGCCCAGGATTTTTTGACACTTGTAAAAAAATACCGCATTGCGCACCACGAGAAGCACCGCGGCCAGCTGTTCTGCGACGATTCGTCGGAACAGATCATCCGCATGCTGAAGGACGAATGCGATGCCGGCGGCGTGCAATGGCGGATGCCGTGCAAGGTGAGCGGCGTGGAAAAGCTGGAAGACGGTTTCGTGGTCGGCACGGATGACGGGCCGATCGAGACAGCCAACGTCGTGGTGGCCACCGGCGGCCTGTCGATCCCGAAGATCGGCGCCACCGACCTGGGCTACCGCATTGCCAAAAGCTTCGGCCTGGACATCGTCGAAACGCGCCCGGGCCTGGTGCCGCTGACGTTCGACGGACCGAGCTGGCAGCCCTTCGTGCCGCTGGCAGGCATTGCGCTGGAGGTCGAAGTCGAGACCGGGTCGAAAAAAGGGAAGGGGGCAAAATACGGCCACTTCCGCGAAGACCTGCTGTTCACCCACCGCGGCCTGTCCGGCCCGGCGATCCTGCAGATTTCCAGTTATTGGCAACCGGGCACGCCGATCGTGCTGAACCTGCTGCCGGAGCTGGACGTGGCGGAAGAACTGATCGCTTCCAAAACCAGCGTGAAAAAACAGCTGGGCAATATCCTGGCGCAGTGGCTGCCGGCGCGCCTGGCCGAGGGCTTATTGCTTGCCAACGGCTTCGCCCCGGATGCGCGCCTGCCCGACATGGCCGACGCCAAGCTGCGCAAGCTGGGCGATGCGATCAACCGCTGGGCCATCGTGCCGACCGGCTCCGAGGGTTATAAAAAGGCCGAGGTGACGCTGGGCGGCGTGGACACGCGCGAACTGTCGCAGCAGACCATGATGGCGGCCAGGGCGCCGGGCCTGTATTTCATCGGCGAGACGGTCGACGTGACGGGCTGGCTGGGCGGTTATAACTTCCAGTGGGCCTGGGCTTCGGGCTACGTCGCAGGGTCGTCCATCGAGTGAGGTTCTCAATGTGGCAATTGCGGCACAGGCTGAGAAAACTTCGCACTGATCTTGAAAAGCTGTTAGAATTTCGTTCTTCCCTAAATCCAACGGTTTCATTTTTACATGACCACTATCCGCCTTAAAGAAAACGAGCCGTTCGAAGTCGCTATGCGTCGCTTCAAGCGCACTATCGAAAAAACCGGCCTGCTGACCGAACTGCGCGCACGCGAGTTCTACGAGAAGCCGACCGCAGAGCGCAAGCGCAAGCTGGCCGCCGCCGTGAAGCGTCACTACAAGCGTATCCGCAGCCAGCAGCTGCCGAAGAAGCTGTACTAATTCCATTCAGCTGCCTGATCCGGCGACGGCCTGTGCCAGTCCCGGCTTTCGAGGCCTGAATACGTCGAAGCCCGCTCCGGTCGATACCGCAGCGGGTTTTGCCTTTTTCCCTTTTCAAAAATAATACCGCGGAGAATCCATGAGCTTGAAAGCACAACTGACCGACGACATGAAGAACGCGATGCGCGCCAAGGAAAGCGAACGCCTGGCCACCATCCGCCTCGTCCTTGCCGAAATCAAGCGCAAGGAAGTGGACGAACGTATCGAGCTGGACGATGCCCAGGTCACCGCCGTCGTTGAAAAGATGATCAAGCAACGCAAGGATTCGATCACCCAGTTCGAAGCCGGCGGCCGCCAGGACCTGGCGGATATCGAAAAGGCCGAGCTGGCCATCCTGTCGACCTACATGCCGGCCGGCCTGTCGGACGAGGAAGTTGCCGCCGAAGTTGCCGCCGCCGTCGCCGCCTCGGGCGCCGCCGGTCCGCAGGACATGGGCAAGGTCATGGGCATCCTGAAGCCCAAGCTGGCTGGCCGCGCAGACATGACGGCCGTGTCGGCGCAGGTGAAGAAGGCGCTGTCGGGCGCCTGATGTCTTACCCGGAACGGCCAGGCGCTGCTGTGGGCATCCTTGCCACAGCGGCGTCGGCGTTCTCCGATTCAGGGTGGCGATGCCCTGTTGCTTGCTATAAATCAATTGCTAGCGGGCGCTGCGGTATAGTCTGAGTTTAGACAAACACTGTTATTTATCTAGTGATTCCGCAATCATTCATTACAGATCTGCTCAACCGCGTTGACATCGTCGATGTGGTCGGCCGCTACGTCCAGCTGAAAAAGGGCGGCGCCAACTACATGGGCCTGTGCCCTTTTCACAATGAAAAGTCGCCCAGCTTCACGGTGAGCCCGACCAAGCAGTTCTACCACTGCTTCGGCTGCGGCGCGCACGGCACCTCGATCGGCTTCCTGATCGAATACTCGGGCATGGGCTTCGTCGACGCGGTCAAGGACCTGGCGCAAGGCGTCGGCATGGTCGTGCCGGAGCAGGACGACAAGATCCCGCCGGCCCAGCGCGCCGCCCAGCAGGCGCAGTCGCTGGCGATGACGGACGCGCTGAACCAGGCCTGCGACTTCTACCGTGCCCAGCTGCGCCAGGCGCCCAACGCGATCGCCTACCTGAAGGGCCGCGGCCTGACGGGCGAGGTGGCGGCGCGCTTCGGCATGGGCTATGCGCCGGCCGGCTGGGACAATCTGCGCCAGGTGTTCAAGGACTACGAAGCCGTCGCGCTGGTCGAGTCCGGTCTCGTCATCGACCGCGTGGACGAGGACGGCGGCAACAAGAAACGCTACGACCGCTTCCGCGAACGCGTCATGTTCCCGATCCGGAACACCAAGGGCCAGGTGATCGGCTTTGGCGGCCGCGTGATGGATGGCGGCGAACCGAAATACCTGAACTCGCCGGAAACCCCGCTGTTCAACAAGGGCCAGGAACTGTACGGCCTGTTCGAGGCGCGCCAGCCGATCCGCGACGCCGGCTACGTGCTGGTGACCGAGGGCTATATGGACGTGGTTGCGCTGGCCCAGCTCGGCTTCCCGCAGGCGGTGGCGACGCTGGGCACGGCCTGTACCAGCACCCACGTGCAAAAACTGCTGCGCCAGACCGACCACGTGATCTTCAGCTTCGACGGCGACAAGGCCGGGCGCCGCGCCGCCCGCCGCGCGCTGGAAGCCTGTTTGCCGCAAATGTCGGACGACAAGACCATCAAATTCCTGTTCCTGCCGCAGGAACACGATCCGGACAGCTATGTGCGCGAATTCGGCGGCGACGCCTTCGCCCGCGAGATCGACGAGGCGATGCCGCTGTCTTCCTTCCTGTTAAGGGAAGTCACGCAGGAGCACGACCTCGACACGCCGGAGGGCAGGGCGCACGCCCAGTTCGAGGCCAAGCCGCTGCTGCAGGCCATGGCGCCGACCGCGCTGCGCCTGCAGATCGTGCGCGGCCTGGCCAGCATGACCCAGTCGACCCCGGCGGAGATCGAAGCCCTGTTCGAGCTGTCCAAGCCGGTATCGGTCGCGCGCAAGGCGCCGCCGCGCCAGGGCCGGCCGGAGCCGGTCGGCCTGGAACTGCAGATCATGCGCATGCTGGTGGCCCATCCGGCGATCGCGCTGGACCTCGACGAAGCCGCGCTGCGCGCCTTCGACCACTTCGGCGCCGAGCCGGCCGACCGCCTGCGCTGGCTGGTCGAACAGGCCCAGGCGCTGGGTGCGAACGCCAGCTTCGCGGCGCTGTCGCAGCAGTTGAAGGAGGCCAGCACCGAGTTCGATCACCTGGTCGCGGAGATCGCTTCCGAGCCCGAATCGGATATCGATACCGACCGTGTCTGGATTACAAGTGCTGTGCGGCAAATCAAGATGGATGCATTGAAACAGGAGTTGAACCAGTTGTTTTCTTCTGGCCTGACCCCAGATCAGGTGAGCGCCCGCTATCGCGAAATCACAGCACAGCAGGACCTCTTGATGCGGGAAGCCGCCAACGATACCCCCGCGAAATTCGCCTGATGTGTGCCCTCGGCGACACGGGTGTTCTCGACTGGAAAATACGGGGGTGCGTGCTATAATAAAACGCTAACTATTGCAAGCTTTGAAACGGTTTTTCGTATCAAGGCGCGCGTGGAGTTTCAGTTAGCAGGGCAGTAAAAGCGTGTAACAAAACTTTATCTTTAACCTAGTAAAGTCGTCGTTGTGACTTCGAAAGCGCCTGTGCCAACAAAGAAACCCGAACCCAAAGTGGCTACCAAATCCACCAGGATGTCCGCCAAGGCGGACAATTCTCAAGACAAGGCGGAAGCCCGCGTCGCGGGTGTTGCGCCTGTGAGCCAGACGACCGATGCGGAAGCACTTGCCGCCATCGACACGTCGGGCTATGTGCTGCCGGCCGTCAAAGTACCGGGGCGGCGAGGCCGCAAGCCCAAGGAATTCACGCCCGAGAACGACGAAGTCGCCGCCTTGAACGCGGTCGAGCGCGCCGAACTGAAAGCCGCGGACAAGGCCAAGGCCAAGGACCGCAAGGCCAAGGAAAAGGCGCTGCTGAAAGACGCGTTCTCGTCCGACACCGAAGCGAGCGAAGAAGAGCTCGAGGTGCGCCGCAACAAGCTCAAGGCCCTGATCAAGTCGGGCAAGGAGCGCGGCTTCCTGACCTATTCCGAGATCAACGACCACCTGCCGGACAACATCGTCGATCCGGAAGCGATCGAAGGCATCATCGGCACCTTCAACGACATGGGCATTGCCGTCTACGAGCACGCTCCCGACGCCGAGACCCTGCTGCTGTCCGACAATGTCGCCACCGTCACCAGCGACGACGAAGCCGAAGCCGCCGCGGAAGCCGCGCTGTCGACCGTCGACTCCGACTTCGGCCGCACCACCGACCCGGTCCGCATGTACATGCGCGAAATGGGCTCGGTCGAGCTGCTGACCCGCGAAGGCGAGATCGAGATCGCGAAACGCATCGAAGACGGCCTGCGCGACATGATCCAGGCGATCTCCGCCTGTCCGGTGACCATCGCCGAGATCATCGACGCCTCGCGCCGCATCGAGAACGACGAGATCAAGATCGACGAAATCGTCGACGGCATGGTCGACCCGAACGAGGACGAGAACACCTCGCCGACCGCGGTCGCCCCGGCCTCGACCGATGACGACGATGAAGACGAGGAAGAAGAGGGCGAGGAAGAGGAAGAGGAAGAAGAAGCCAACGCCGGCGGCGGCGCGGCAGGCTATTCCGCCGAGCAGCTCGAGCAGCTGAAGAATTCGGCCCTCGAGAAGTTCGCCTTCATCGGCGACCAGTTCGACAGGATGCGCCGCGCCTACGAGAAGCAGGGCTACAACTCGAAGGACTACGTCAAGGCCCAGGAAGCGATCTCCAACGAACTGCTGGGCATCCGCTTCACGGCCAAGGTGGTCGAGAAGCTGTGCGACACCCTGCGCGGCCAGGTCGACGAAGTGCGCCACATCGAGAAGCAGATCCTGGACGTGGCCGTGAACCGCTGCGGCATGCCGCGCGCCCACTTCATCAAGGTCTTCCCGGGCAACGAGACGAACCTGGAATGGGTCGACGGCGAAGTGAACGCCGGCCACGCCTACAGCGCCATCCTCGGCCGCAACATCCCGACGATCAAGGAACTGCAGCAACGCCTGATCGACCTGCAAGCGCGCGTCGTGCTGCCGCTGCCGGACCTGCGCAACATCAACCGCCAGATGGCGGCCGGTGAAATGAAGGCCCGCAAGGCCAAGCGCGAAATGACCGAGGCCAACCTGCGCCTGGTGATTTCGATCGCGAAGAAGTACACCAACCGCGGCCTGCAATTCCTCGACCTGATCCAGGAAGGCAACATCGGCCTGATGAAGGCGGTGGACAAGTTCGAATACCGTCGCGGTTATAAATTCTCGACCTATGCGACGTGGTGGATCCGCCAGGCCATCACCCGTTCGATCGCGGACCAGGCGCGCACGATCCGTATTCCGGTGCACATGATCGAAACGATCAACAAGATGAACCGGATCTCGCGCCAGATCCTGCAGGAGACCGGCGCCGAGCCCGATCCGGCCACCCTCGCGATCAAGATGGAAATGCCGGAAGACAAAATCCGGAAGATCATGAAGATCGCGAAAGAGCCGATTTCGATGGAGACGCCGATCGGCGACGACGACGATTCGCACCTGGGCGACTTCATCGAGGACAACAACACGCTGGCGCCTTCGGATGCGGCCTTGCATGCCTCGATGCGTGGTGTGGTCAAGGATGTGCTGGATTCGCTGACGCCGCGCGAGGCCAAGGTGCTGCGCATGCGCTTCGGCATCGAGATGTCGACCGACCATACGCTGGAGGAGGTCGGCAAGCAGTTCGACGTCACGCGTGAGCGGATTCGCCAGATCGAGGCCAAGGCGCTGCGCAAGCTGCGGCATCCTTCGCGGTCGGATAAGCTGAAGAGCTTCCTCGAGGGGAATAGCTGATCTTGTTGCTTGAGCCTTGACGGGTTCTGTTTAAAACAATATCCTCTCGCCACTTTGGGTTTCCGGTGTTTCACCGCCAGCCTGGAAGTGGCGAGTTTTTAGTGCGCTCGCGTAGTTCAGGTTTCGGGCCTCTAGCTCATGCCTGGTTAGAGCAGCGGACTCATAATCCGTTGGTGCCCGGTTCGACTCCGGGGAGGCCTACCAATATCTTTGCTTCATCTTCAAGGGGTTACGGTGTTCCGTAGCCCCTTTTCGCGTGCCAGCGTCGCCGGCGGTACATCAGGAACATGGGATGGAACCGGGAGTGGCGCCGAGCTTGCCCGCCGGGACGATCGTATCGGTAGGTGATAGTTTCATTCCGGAATGTCATCCATCGACGCGCAAACTCGCGCACGCACGAAGCGGATGCAGGTGTTGGCATGCGGGTTGGCCATACAGTTCGACCGATTGTCGCTCAGCATGTCTTGCAATGCCGGCCATGCAGGCCCTCTCGCCATTTCCCGGCCACCATTGCAATCTCAGTCCCACGAACGATACTGAAAGTCCGATCATCCGACATCATGGAGGAGATCATGGATGCAAACATCAGCCTGCTAAAACAGGCATATGACGCCTACGGCAAGGGCGACATCCAACGCCTGCTTGGCCTGCTTGCGCAGGACATCGAGTGGGATCTACCGGAAGTGGAAGGCATTCCGTTCACCGGCAAGCGCCGTGGCCTGGGCCAGGTATCCGACTTCTTCCGCGTGCTGGCCGAGTGTCAGGAGCCGCGTGAATTCAAGCCGGACCAGTACATCGGCCAGGGCGACCGCGTGGTCGTGCTGGGGCACGCCACCTTCACCGTCAAGGCAACCGGCGCCGAGTTCAGCGGTGACTGGTGCCACGTCTTCCGTATCGCCGGCGGCAAGATTGCCAGCTTCAAGGAATACGACGATACCTACAAGGCCGCGCAGGCATACCAGCTGCCCGGCGCCATCGCTGGCGCTGCTGCGGGCAAGGGCGCAACGCGTCCTGCGGTCCATTAATCTTCATCCATCAACGCACGCGGCTGCGCCCTCCGGGGCGTGGCTGCCCACGCCTTCGCGCTAGGGTCCTGGATGGGTATTGTCCGGCAGCGAAGGAATCGCGCGCAGGTATTCGTACATCGCCGCCAGGTCGACGTCGCTCTTCTTGCCGAAGGTCGGCCAGGGCATGACCTGCAGGATCTCGCCGGGAGGATCTTTCGGATTGTGCCCGGTGCGCAGGGTCTGGATGAACTGCTGGCGCGTGAGGCCGGCAGGCCTGCCGGCGTAGTCGGGCGTGATGTTGGGCGCGGTGAGCTTCGGGCCGAACTGGCGTCCACCCGACAGGTATTCCGGCGCGTTGATCACTTCGGGTTGCCCCAGGAATGGGTCCCCGCCCGGCGCATACGAGGGATGGCTATGGCAGTCGATGCAGCCGCTGGTGTTGACGACGTAGCTGCCCAGGCCGACCAGGGCGCGGTTCTTGCCCTGCAGGTTCAGCTTGACGCCGGGCGGCACCAGCGCGTAGCCCAGCTTGACCAGATGCTCGCCGTAGCTGTCGTTCCTGCCCTTGTCGTTGGCATTGTCGTGTGCCGAGACGGAGACAGCCGCGAGCACGGCAGCCGCCAGTCCGAGCGCGGTCGCGGTCTTCGAAGTCTTGTTCATCTTCTTTCCCTGGACGGACCTTCAAACGGAATGTCGTTCAAGTCTAGGCAGGGAGCGGCCGGATGGCGAGGCCAATGCTGCGTGGCGTGAGGCCTCTCAAGCGCTTTCGCGGTCGCCGGAACTTATCGGTGCTCGATCACGCCTACCTGCTGGCACATCTCGAGCACGGGGCAGGTCGAGCACTTCGGCATGCGCGGTGCGTTCGATCTCGATCTCGATGTCGAATGGGCGTTTTTCCATATGCTGCGGCGCCGGTGAGCCGATGGACCGGGAATACGCAGCGGCACCCCGGCTTTCCGGCCTGTCCCGGTCTCGCGCGCGGCCGCCAGCTCGGCGCTGTCCAGCAGGCGGAAGCCCCGGCCAGGGTCAAGGAATTGCGCCACTTCCGGCGGTCAACTGCTGCACGAGAATCGGAAACGGCGACACACTTGCCGCTACGGCCAGCGCATTTGGCATCCCTTGGGCATTGGCGTTGTTACAAGCGCTTGCATTTGATACGGAATCGCTCTTTCCGGAACAAGCCATGGCCGTTACCCTGTGTCCATGTCTATTAAAACAACACCCAAGGGGAATAACATGAAAACGATCTCGAACATCGGCGCCCGTCTCGCCCTCGTTGCCGCTTTTGCCGCCGCCGGCGCCGCACCGCTGGCCGCCCAGGCCGCACCGGACCATCACCAGAAAGCGTCGAATGCCCATTGCCAGAACTGCGGCACCGTGGTCTCGACCCGCACCTATGAACGCGCGGCAGAGCGCGCCAGCGGCCTGGGCGCCGGCGGCGGCGCCGTGGTCGGCGGCCTGCTCGGCAACCAGGTGGGCAGCGGCAACGGCCGCACCCTGGCCACCATCGCCGGCGCGGTCGGCGGCGCCTACGCCGGCAACCGCGTCGAGCGCAACATGCACGCTGCCACCTACACCGACGTCCGCGTCCGCATGGCCAAGGGCGGCTACCGCACTTTCACCGAGCAGGGCCGTCCGCGCTTCGGTAACGGCGACCGCGTGCGGGTCCAGCAAGGCCGCCTGATCCGCGATTAAGCGCAATTAAGCGCGGCTGTCCTTTCTCGATCACCATGCCGCTGCTTTCGCGGCGCTCGAAGCCGTCCGGCAGGAAGCGCCAGCCCTCGACGGGCACGGTCGGCGGCGTCACGATGCCTCCTTCAATGCGGGGTCGGGATGTAGAGCGGATCGGGCCTGTCCTGCAGCGCGCGCGGCAGGAACACGCACACAGTCGTGCCTTCGCCCAGCGTGCTCGCCAGGCGGATATGGCCGCCGCTCTGCTTCACGAAGCCATGCGCCATCGACAGTCCGAGGCCGGTGCCCTTGCCCTCCGGCTTGGTGGTGAAGAAGGGTTCGAAGGCGCGCTCCGCGACTTCCGGCGGCATGCCGCTGCCGGTGTCGGTGACGGCGATCCTCACGTAGTCGCCCGGCCGTATGTTGGTGATCGCCAGCGCGTCGCCTTCCTCGACGTGGATGTTGTCGAGCGCGATCGTGATGCGGCCTTCGTTGTTCATGGCGTCGCGCGCATTGATCACCAGGTTGAGCAGCACGTTCTCCAGCTGGTTCGGGTCGACCAGCGTGTGCCACAGCCGGTCGGCGATGTCGAAGCGGATCTGGATGGCGTCGCCGGCGGCGCGGTGCAGCAGGCTGTCCATGCGTTCGATCAGCTGCGCCAGGTCGACCACGCTCGGGTGCAGCGGCTGGCGGCGCGCAAAGGCCAGCAGCTGCGCGGCCAGCTTCTTTCCGCGTTCCACCGCGTCCATGATGCTGAGCAGGCGCTTGCGGCTGCCTTCATCGTTGCGCATCATGAGCTGCACGTTGACGCTGATGATGTGCAGGATGTTGTTGAAGTCGTGCGCGACCCCGCCCGTGAGCTTGCCCACCGCCTCCAGCTTCTGCGAGCGCAGCAGCGCGGTGCGCGCTTCGTCGAGCCGCACCTGGCGCTGGCGCTCGCGCTCTTCCTGCACCTTGCGCGGCCGGATGTCGCGCACGAAGGCGACGGCAGCGAAGCCGCCGTTCGAGGGCAGGGCGGTGACCGCGATCTCGACCGGCAGCGCGCGGCCATGGCGGTCCGCCAGCAGGATCTCGGTGGGGGCGGCCAGCAGTTCGCATTCGCCGCGCGCATGGAAGGCCGCGAAGTGCGCGCGCCAGCGCGGGCGCCATTCGGGCGCGGTGATCAGCTCGACGGCTTCGCGTCCCAGCGCTTCTTCCTCGCTCCAGCCGAACAGCATGGCGGCCTGCGCGTTCCAGTCGGTGACGCGGCCGTCCGCGCCGATCGCCAGGAAGGCGTCGTAGGCGTTTTGCAGGATCAGGCGGATGCGCTGGCGCTCGGCGTCGATGCGGTCGCGCGATTCGCGCAGCTCGAGCGTCATGCCGCCCGCCAGCTGCAGCGCGCGGCGGCGCTCGGTGGCCAGCAGCCACACCACGAGGCTGAGCAGCAGGCCCAGGCCGATCCCGGTCGCGGCGATCGCGGCGGTGGGGCGCTTGTCGAGCGTGGCCTCGAGCTGCGGCGCGGAGCGGATCACCATGGTCCAGGTACGGGCGGCGGTGTCCATCGTCTCGGTGCGCGAAAGCATCGCGCGGCTGGCGGGCGGCCGCGCGCCGGGCGAGCGGTACAGCAGCTCGTCCTCGCTGGCCTGCTTGCCGTCGTAGACCGCGACCTCGAGGTCGCTGGCGTGCTCGCCGCCCAGGCCGCGCATCAGGTCGTTCATGCGGAAGGGCGCGTAGACCCAGCCGCTGATCGCGGCGCGGCGCGCCGCCACGGTGGCGCGCGACATGCCGCGGCGGTAGACCGGCACGTACATCAGGAAGCCCGACTGCACGTTGCGCGCGCCTTCCTGCACCAGCGTGACGCGGCCGGTGGCGACGGCCGCGCCGGTGTCGCGCGCCGCCTCCATCGCCGCGCGCCGCACCGGTTCGCTGAACATGTCGTAGCCGAAGGCGCGCAGGTTGCGGCCGCCGAAGGGCTGGATGTGGGTGACCGAGGTGATGAAGTCGCGCGGGCCGGGCGGCTTGACCTCGTAGCCTGAAAAGCCGGCGGCGCGCATCGCGGCGACGTGCGCCTCGAGCCGCGCGGGCGGGATGATGGTGGCGATGCCGATCGCCTCGATGCCGGGATAGCGTTCGTTCAGCCTGAGGATGGCGTAGTAATCGGCGAAGTCGTCCTGGCTGACCTCGATCGAGCCGCGCAGGAAGCCGCGCGTACCTTGCAGCACCTGCTCGTACACCGCCATGCGGCGCGCCAGGACCGCGGCGAGATCGCGGACGCGGTAATCGAAGGTGGCTTCGAGTTCGTTCTCGGCGCTGCGCTCGACCTTGTCGGCCACCACATAGGTCACGATCAGCGACACCAGGAACACCAGCGCGGCCAGCAGCAGCGGGACGGATGCCGGGTAGCGCTGCGGGGCGGGTGTGGCGGGAGCATCGGAAAGCGGCATGGTGGCAAAATCATACCCGGCCATGGCCTTGCAAGGCGCACAGCAGTGGCCGACCTTGGCGCACGAAGTTGCCCCGGCTACAATGTCGGCACCCATTCGACGATGCCGATGCCCGCTCCCGATTCTGTTCAAACCCTGCCGCACGGCAGCCTGCTGCGCCGCCTGCAATGGACGCTGGCCGCTATCCTGTGCGCCGCGCTGCTGTGGGCCGCGCTGGCGCCGCTGCATTATCCGACGCGCGAACGCCTGTTCGAGTTCCCGCGCGGCGCGGCGGTCCTGCGCGGCCAGCCAGCGCCTGCGCCGGTGCCGGCCGAAGTCCGCCTGACGCTGGGCGTGCGCGACGTGCTGCTGCTGCGTAACCGCGACCTGGCGCCGCACGTGTTCGGCCAGGTGCTGGTGCTGCCGGGGCGCGAAGTGCGCCTGCCTTTCGAGCAGGCCGGCGCCTATCCCTTCGCCTGCGATCTCGCGCCGGCATCGGCGGTAACGGTGCGGGTGGGGGAGCAGCCCGACCCCGGCTGGCCGCGGCTGCGCTGGCGTTTGTCCGCCTTGTTCGACGCCGTGCGGACCCTCCCGCTACAGGGACCGGAGGACTGAGTTCGCCACGCAATCGTGCTCCGTCCCGCAAAGCGAATCTGTCATGATGCGCGCATGGCCACGATCTCCTTACCGCTGTTCCCGCTCAGCACGGTCCTGTTTCCGGATGGCGTGCTGCCGCTGCAGATCTTCGAGGTGCGCTACCTCGACATGATCAGCCATTGCCTGACCGAGGACAGCCCTTTCGGCGTGGTGCTGCTGACGCATGGGCAGGAGGTGCGCACCCCGCAGGGACTGGAGCGCTTCGTTGCTTCGGGAACGCTGGCCTCGGTGCAGGACACCACGGCCTCGACGCCGGGCCTGCTGCAGGTGGTCTGCCGCGGCAACTCGCGCTTCCAGGTGCTGGCCAGCGAGCGCCGCAGCAACGGCCTGTGGATGGCCGAGGCCGAACTGCTGGAAGACGACCACGCGGTGCGCATCCCGTCCGACCTGAAGGGCGCGGCCGACGCCCTCGACCGCGTGCTGTCCTCGCTGCACGACGTGCCGCAAAGCCGCTGGCCGGTGCAGCCGCCCTTCCGCCTCGACGACTGCGGCTGGGTCGCCAACCGCTGGTGCGAACTGCTGCCGCTGCCGAACCAGCAGAAGCAGCACATGCTGATGCTGGATAACCCGATGATCCGGCTGGAGCTGCTGCATGATGTGCTGGATGAGCACGGGTTGATTACTTCATAGCGTCATTCTCGCATGGCCACGTCGTCCCCGCCTGCGCGGGGGCGACGATCAGGCTTCTACACTGACGCCGGTGGTGCTGCCTGCATCGCTGGTTGATGCCGTCGAGCCATCGCTGCCGCCGCTGTTCTCCGCATACGCTTTCAACAGATGGAGTGCGTGCGCCAGTTCGCGCATCGGGTCTTTCTGGCGGCCGGCTTTTTCCGTGCCGCCCGCGGCCTGGTCGCTGCCGCCACTGTCATCGGCCTGGCCGCTCGCCACTTTCTTGTCGTAGGCCGCCTGTTCGGTGTCGCTGACGGTGCCGTCGCCGTCGGTGTCGGCCGCTGCGACGTAGTCGGTGCTGGTGCTGCTGGTGCCGTCGGTCGGGCTGTCCTCTTCCTCGCTGCCGCCGACGCGGCCACCGCCGCCGTGCGGACCGCCTGCGCCGTGAGGGCCGGCGGCGGCGCCCGTCCCGCCCATGCCGCCGGCGGCGCTGCTGCCGCTCGTTGCGCCCGCGGCATCGGTGCCGGCGCTGTTGTCGCTGCCGGGCGGCGGACCGCCGCGGCCCACGCGCGAGGCGTCGAACTGGGCGTTGAGCTGGTCGCCCAGCTTGGTCATCGCATCGGTGAGTTCGCTCTTGGTCACCTTGCCGTCGCTGTCGCCGTCGAGCGCGCCGAAGGTGCCGTCGATGTCGACCGCCTGGCCGTCGCCGCCGCCCTGGCCGCCGACCTTGGACAGCGCGTCCTGCAGGTCGGATTTTTCGATATAGCCCTGGTTCTTGGTGTCGAGCTTGGCGTAGACCGAGTCCGCCCAGTTCGACACGGTGTTGCTGCTGATGGTGGCCACCATGGTGGAGTCCCTTTAATTTAGTGCATTGCATCAATTATCGGACGACGGCGGGGCGGGGAGGAGGGTGGTAACTGTAAAGTCGGGTAAAGGAATGTTAAGAGAAACTGCGTAAAAACATGGCACACAAAGGTCGAAAGTACAGGAATTCATATACAGAGGGGTGGATTTGAGGTAAATTGAGCGCGGTTTAGTATCTCTACGTCCGCCCAAGCCGCCACCGCAGCTCACGCCGCGCCCGGCGCGTCCCGTACCTCCGGAGTTTCCCGCGTTGGCCATGCCAGGGCCGCTTTGGCCGTAGAGCGCAACTCTTATTACGCCCGAAAGAAAAAATGTCTGAAACGACGACCACCAATGATGCTGGCGGCGCACCCACCGTGCGTTTTGCCGATTTCGGTCTGGCGCCTGAGATCCAGCGCGCGCTGTCGGACCAGGGCTATGTCCACCCGACCCCGATCCAGGCCCAGGCGATTCCTGTCGTCCTGCAGGGCCGCGATGTCATGGGCGCTGCCCAGACCGGCACCGGCAAGACCGCGAGCTTCTCGCTGCCTATCATCCAGAACCTGCTGCCGCATGCGAACACCAGCATGTCGCCGGCCCGCCACGCGGTGCGTGCGCTGGTCCTGACCCCGACCCGCGAACTGGCGATCCAGGTCGCCGAGAACGTCAAGGCCTACGCCCAGCACACCCCGCTGCGCTCCACTGTCGTCTTCGGCGGCATGGACATGAAGCCGCAGACGGAAATCCTGCGCAAGGGCGTCGAGATCGTGATCGCGACCCCGGGCCGCCTGCTCGACCACGTCGAACAGAAGAACATCAGCCTGGCGCAAGTGCAGATGCTGGTGATGGACGAAGCCGACCGCATGCTCGACATGGGCTTCCTGCCGGACCTGCAGCGCATCATCAACCTGCTGCCGAAGAAGCGCCAGAACCTGATGTTCTCGGCCACCTTCTCGCCGGAGATCAAGAAGCTGGCCGCCAGCTTCCTGACCGATCCGCTGACCATCGAAGTCGCGCGCAGCAATGCCACCAACACCTCGATCACCCAGGTGCTGTACAAGGTCGAGGAAGGGCAGAAGCCCGAGGTGGTGCTGCACCTGATCCGCTCGCGCGACCTGAAGCAGGTGCTGGTGTTCTCGAACACCAAGATCGGCGCCTCGCGCTTGTCGCGCGCCCTGGAGCAGGCCGGCATCAAGGCTTCCGCCATCCACGGCGACAAGACCCAGCAGGAACGCATCGCCGCGCTCGACGCCTTCAAGAAGGGCGAGATCGACGTGCTGGTCGCGACCGACGTCGCCGCGCGCGGCCTCGACATCACCGACCTGCCTTGCGTGATCAACTACGACCTGCCGTACAACGCCGAGGATTACGTGCACCGCATCGGCCGCACCGGCCGCGCCGGCGCCACCGGCGACGCGCTGTCGGTCTACTCCGAGAAGGACGAGCGCCTGCTGGTCGACATCGAGAAGCTGATCAAGCAGACCATCACGCGCGGCGAGCTGACCGGCTTCGCGCCGGGCCGCTCGGGTAGCAGCGAGCGCTTCGACGGCCGCAGCAGCGGACGCCGCCAGAGCGACTCGTCGCGCAGCTTCGAACGCAGCGATCGTGGCGAGCGCAGCGAACGCGGTCCGCGCGGTCCGGGCGCCCCGCGCCGCGAGAAGGTCGATCCGTGGTTCCTCAAGCCCTACGAGCCGGCCGCGGCGCCGCGCAAGGACCCGGCGGAAGCCGTGCCGGTGGCGCAGGCGAAGCCGAAGCAGCAGCTGGCGGCCTTGTTGGGTGGATTGCCGAAGCAGTAATTAATGCCGTCATTCCCGCGCAGGCGGGAATCCAAGTTTGTTCACGTTTCGTTAACGCATGCAGAACTTGGGGTGAGGAGTGCCAATGGCACTCCTTACACCTTCGCAATGGGATGGACGCCCCCACCCGAAACGGCATCAGATGTGCCAAAGTGGAAGTGTAAAGCA
>NZ_JBHSMZ010000023.1:0-15202 GCF_042656905.1 Massilia aerilata | reverse complement strand
GGTTATCGTCAGGCTAATTATTATGCAGAGCCCGTCCAGTTAATTCTGGGCGGGCTTTTTGCTTTTCAGTCGCTCCCCAATTCAATCGCAAACGCAGCAGCCAGCCGCGCAAACTTCAGGGCATGCGCCGCTTGCCCGCCCGAGTTGGCGAAGGTGTCCTTCGCGGTGTGGATGGCAGGGTTATCCCGTGCAAAGCTCGATTCGAAAGGCATCGAGGTCGGGAAACCCAGGGCCTGCCAGCTCGCATGGTCCGAGCACGCATAACCGCATTTGTCGTACCCCACCTTCAAGTCCGGCAGATAGGCCGATACCAGCTGCGCCAGGAAGGCGTTCTGTTTGCTGTCGGTGTAATCCGTAAACAGATAGATGTCGTTCGCGGCGCCTTTGTAATTCGTCATGTCGAGCTGCAGGACACCCACGACCGCGTTATTCCCCTGCTTGAAAGTGCGTGCGATATCCTGCGAGCCCCGCAGGCCCACTTCTTCCGCAGCATAGGCGACCAGGTGAATGCTGCGTTTCGGCCTGTAGCCCCGTTCGAGCATGGAACGCAGCGCCTCCGTGAGGCTGGCGACGCCGGACGCATCGTCATCCGCCCCGGGCGCAATCGCCGTATCGCTCATCCTCGACATCAGGATGGAATCCAGGTGGGCGCCCAGCACGATACTCTCGTTCGGTTTTTCGCTGCCGGCGATGCGCAACACGACCGATTTTTGCGGATAGCCGGCATGCGTGAACTGCTCCACCGTGATATCCGGCCGTCCTTTGGCCATCTCGCCCCAGGTCGCGAACAGCCAGTTCGAAGCATCGACGCCCGATTGGCTCTTGTAATACCGGTTCGGAAAGGCCGACAAGCTGAGGATGGTCTGCTCGATGTTCTTATCGCCCATCCGCGCAAGCACCGGCTCGACCAGCTCACGATTGTCGATGGCATAGGAAGGAGAAACGCCCACCGCAACGCTTCCGCGCAACGCCGCTCGCGCCTCCGCTTCCGTTTTGTGGAACATGAATCCGCCGCATTGCTGCAGACGCTGATGGATCGCGCCGGCGATGGTTTCGAGCCTGGATTCGCTGACGCGCACTGCGTGGATCTTTTGCCCGCTGCCGGCAAGCTCGCGGGATGCGACCGAAGCGATGCCGGGAACCAGCTGCCGCACCTGGACAAAAGCCGTATCGCCCATGGTGATCCAGGCGGCCTTTTCCGGCGCGGAAGAGGCCGAGGGAGGGACGCCTAGGGCCAGCGCAGCCACGAGTCCAGACAGATAAGGATGGCTCTTCATAGACTTTCCTCTTGGCACTAGAAGAGAAAAGCCTAGCATGTGGAGAGAGCCTCCACTTTGACGCCAACGCTTACACAGCTTGTGCCTGCCAACCCAGTTGCAGCCTGTCCCAGGCACGCTCATGCAGCGGCATCAACACCACATTGCAAACCGGCTCCAGCACCGCCGCGAATCCTCCCAGGGCCAGCGATCCGGTCGCGCAATACAACACCCCGAACGCGACGCCCATGTGCATGCATGTCAGGCTGATCTTCTCGAACGTCAGCAGCAGATAACGCCGCTGCCCACTGACGCCATGCAGCTTGCGATGCCAAGCCCGTTCATGAAAGGGCACCAGCAGCACATTCAACAGCGGCTCGACCAGCACTGCCAGCCCGCCTAGCGCCATCGAACCGGTCACTGCGTACGCGATCGCGAACCCGATTGCAAGGTGGGTAATTACCTGACTGCCTTTACGTGCCACTGCCATGTCCGACTCCTGTCGCGCTCGATCATGCAGTGAATGATATCGATTCTCATCTGATCAGTAAAATCGATAAGTTTTAGAGAGACGATTGTAAAATACTATCGAGCAAGGGCGCGCTCGCATCGGCGATGCGGTCCAGGCTCGCCTCGCGCAGCGCCGCGGCATCGACCGCGTGTTCGCTGTGCAGCCCGGCCCAGCGCAGCAGCGCCGCGCAGGCGGAGGCCTTGTCGAACATCCCGTGCAGATAGCTGCCCAGCACCTGGCCGTCGTCCGAGCACGCGCCTTCCGGCCGGCCTTCGATCTCGAACACCGGACGCGCCAGCGCCGCACCGTTCGATACGCCCATGTGGATCTCGTACCCGTCCACGGCCGCATCCGGCGACGAAGCATCGAAGACACAGCGACCGCCGACCTGGGCCAGCCGTTTATCGGGCGTCAGCGTGGTCCCCATGTCCAGCAGGCCGAGCGCCTCGGATCGTCCGGCCGCGCCCTCGACGCCATCCGGATCGTCGACGAAGCGCCCCAGCATTTGAAAGCCGCCGCAGATGCCGATCACCTTGCCGCCATAGCGCAAGTGGCGGTGAATCGCGTCCTTCCAGCCCTGCCGCAGCAGCCAGTCCAGATCCGCGCGGGTGTTCTTGCTACCGGGGAGGACGATCAGGTCGGCGCCCGGAATCGCCTCGCCCTCGCGGACGAAGCGCAGGTCGACCTCGGGATGCGCGCGCAGCGGATCGAAGTCGGTGTGATTGCTCATGCGCGGATAGCTCGGCACCAGCACGCGGAACTTGCCTTCGCGCGGCGTCACGCTCTGCACGGCATCCTCGGCATCCAGGTAAAGCCCGTGCAGATAGGGCAGCACGGCCAGCACCGGCTTGCCGGTTTCGCGTTCGAGCCAGTCCAGGCCCGGTTCGAGCAGCTTGATATCGCCGCGGAAGCGGTTGATCACGAAGCCGGCGATGCGATTGCGCTCGCTCTCCGACAGGCAGGCGAGGGTGCCGACGAAGTGCGCGAACACGCCGCCGCGGTCGATGTCGGCCACCAGCACGACCGGGCAATCGACCGCTTCTGCAAAGCCCATGTTGGCGATGTCGCGGTCGCGCAGGTTGATCTCGGCCGGACTGCCCGCGCCTTCGACGATGACGGTCTCGTACTGCGCCAGCAGCCGCGCATGCGATTCCAGCACCGCGGCCATCGCCACCGTCTTGTATTGGTGGTAGTCGCGCGCATTCATCTCCGCGCGCACACGGCCGTGGATGATGACCTGGGCGCCGATGTCGCTCGAGGGTTTCAAGAGCACCGGATTGAAATCCGTATGCGGCTCGACGCCGGCGGCAATGGCCTGCAGCGCCTGGGCGCGTCCGATCTCGCCGCCGTCCCGCGTCACCGCGCTGTTGAGCGCCATGTTCTGCGGCTTGAACGGCGCCACCCTGACGCCGGCGCGCTTCAGGAGGCGGCACAGCGCGGCGACCACCGTGCTCTTGCCGGCGTCCGACGTCGTCCCCTGCACCATCAGGGTCCGGTAGGGGAAGGCGCTCATTTCGTGCGGTGCTGGCGCGCCAGTTCCAGCTTCTCGCACAGCATCGCGGCCCCTTGAATCATGCGCGGGCCCGAGCGGTTCAGCAGATTGCCGTCGACGGTGAACAGGTTATCGTTGCGCACCGCCAGCAGCGTAGCGTAGGGCTTCCACATGCTGACGCCGCCGTAGTTCTTCTCGGCCGTGGCGAAGATCGCTTCCGGGTTCTCCTGCAGGACGCCTTCGACGCTGACGATGGGCGCGGTCACCTGCAGCCTGGCGAAGACGTTCTCGCCGCCGCACAGGCGTAGCGCATCGGTGATGATGTGCTTTCCGCTGAGGGTGTAGAGCGGCTGGTCCCAGACCTGGTAGAAGGCGCGCACCAGCGGACGGTTCGCATAACGGCCGCGCAGGCTGCCCAGTTGCTGGCGCAGCGCCTCGGCGGCCGGGTTGGCGGCCTTTTCGGTGCCCATCAGCTGGCCGAGCGTGGCGATACTTTCGGGGATGTCGTCGAGCTTCTTCGGCTCGCTGTGGAACAGCGGGACGCCGAGTTTACGCACCATCTCGATCTGGCGCTCGGAGCTGCCGTGGCGCCAGACCACGATCAGGTCGGGCTTCAAGGCCATGATGCGCTCCAGGTCGACCTCGCGGTTGGAGCCGATCTGCGGGATCTTCTTCGCCTCTTCCGGGAAGTCGCTGTAAGCCACCACCCCGATCACGTGGCTGCCGCCGCCGGCCGCGAACAGCAGTTCGGTGACGTGCGGCGCGAGCGAGATCACGCGCTGGGCCGGCTTTTGCAGGGTCACGGTATTGCCGTCGTCGTCCTTGACGGTGACGGCGGCCTGCGCCTGGATTGCCGCCAGCGCGGCGCTCAATACGAGCAGTGCTTTCGATGTCTTCATCGCTAGTTCCATTCCTGTAGTGCGTGTTCGATGCGGTCCCAGTCCTGCTTCCTGTCCGGGAGGCCCATGCGGATGCCGCGCGCGGCCTGCGGGAACAGGCGCACCCAGATCGCGCGGCGCGCCATGTGTTCGTGAAATTCTTCGGCGTGGGGCTCGGGCCACCAGTGAAACAGCGGCGTGCCCGAAGCCTGGATGCCGTGGGCGGCGAGCAGCCCGCGCAGCCGGGCGCCGTCGCGCGCCAGCCGCGCCTGCGCCGCCGCCTGCCAGTCCGTATCGCGCAGCGCCGCCAGCGCGACGTGCTGGGCCGGACCGCTGACGGTCCACGGACCAAGCATGTCCGCCAGCGCCGCCAGCAGCGAAGTCTCGGCCGCCACGAAGCCCAGCCGCAGCCCGGCCAGGCCGAAGAACTTGCCGATCGAGCGCAGCACGACCAGTCCCGGCATGCCGGCATGGGCGGCGACACTCAGCGCAGACGCGGTGTCGCCGAAGGCTTCGTCCACCACCAGCCAGCCGCCGCGCGCGCCCAGCTCGGCGGCCCAGCGCAGCAGCAGGCTAGGGGCGACCCGCTCGCCGGTCGGATTGTTCGGATTGCAGACCACGACCACGTCGCTGCTGCCCACCGCCGCTTCCAGCATCGGGTAACCGATCTGGCGCAGCGCGTGGCCGTGCTGCGACCAGTGCTGGGCATGCTCGGCATACGAGGGCGCGGCCACGGTCACCCGCGAGGGCCGGCGCAGGCGCGGCAGGGCCTGAATCGCGGCCTGGGTGCCAGCCACCGGCAGCAGCGCGCGGGCGCCGTACCAGGCGCAGGCGGCGTCGATCAGCGCCGGATCGGCTTCGGGCAGCCGGCGCCAGGCATCCGGCGGCAGCGGCGGCGCCGGATAGCCGATCGGGTTGATGCCGGTCGAGAGGTCGATCCAAGCGTCGCCGCCATAACGCCGCTGCGCTTCTCGCAGATTGCCGCCATGTTCAAGCATGCTGTACTCCCGCCAAATGCAGCGCGATGCCGAGGCCGAGCGCGACAAAGACCCACAGCAGCGTGGTACGGAAGACCAGGCGCCAGGCGCGCCGAATGTCGCCCGCGGCGGCGGCCTGGCCGGTCCCGAGTACGGGCCGCTGCTCGACTTCACCTTCATAGATGGCGGCGCCGCCCAGGCTGATACCGAGCGCGCCGGCGCCGCTGGCCATCACCGGGCCCGCGTTCGGACTGCTCCACGCGGGCGCCTGCGCATGCCAGCAGCGCAGCGCACGCAGCCGGCCGCCGGGCGACAGCAAGGCATAGGACAGCGCGGTCAGGCGCGCCGGCAGGTAGTTCAGCACATCGTCGATGCGCGCCGCCACGCGCCCGAACAGATCGAAGCGCGCGTTCCGGTAGCCCCACATCGCATCCAGGGTATTCGCCAGTCGGAACAGGAGGGCGCCGGCGCCGCCGCCGAGCAGGAAGCAGAACAGCGTGCCGAACACGGCGTCGTTGCCATTCTCGAGCAGCGACTCGGCGCCGGCCTTGGCCAGGTCGGCTTCGCCGGCGTTCGTGGTGTCGCGGCTGACGATGCGCGAGGTCAGCCAGCGCGCACGCGGCAGGTCGCCATTCGTCAGCGCGTCGTGGATGGGCAGGGTGTGGTCGCGCAGGCTGCGCAAGCCGAGACAGAAATAAAGCGTCAGCGCGTGCGCGGCCAGTCCCGTTGCGCCGCCGGACGCGCACAGCCATGCCGCGAGAAAGCTCAGGGGCAGCACCGCCAGCATCCAGGCCAGCGCGCCGCGCGCGCTACGCCAGCTTCCCTTGTTCAGCCGCCGCTCCAGCCACGCCGCGAGCTGTCCGAAGCCGACCAGCGGATGCCAGCGCCGCGCTTCGCCCAGCAGCAGGTCGAGCAGGACGCCGGCCGCCAGCAGCAAGGCCAGCGTGAGCGGCGGCAGTCCGCTCAGCATGGCGCGCCCTTCAGTGCCAGCGGCAGGCCGGCGGCGACAAACAGCACGCGCTCGCAGCGCGCCGCCACATCCTGGTTCAGGCGGCCCGCCTCGTCCACGAAAGTGCGCGAGACGGCGCCGACCGGCACGATGCCCATGCCGACTTCGTTCGATACGAAGATCACCTCACCGGCCGCCGGCTCGTCCAGCCAGGCCAGCAGGTCCGAGCGCTCCCAGCTCAATAGCGGCGGCAGCTCGACGGCGCCGACTTCCGGATAGGCGCGGTCCGAGGAAAACAGCAGGTTGCTGAGCCACAGGGTCAGGCAGTCGACCAGCACGATGCGCTCGGGCGCGCACAGGCGGCGCAGGGCAGTCGCCAGCGCCGTTGCTTCCTCCACCGTCTGCCACTCCGCCGGACGGCGCTCGCGATGATGGGCGATGCGCGCCGCCATCTCGTCGTCGCCGGCCTGCGAAGTCGCCAGATAGATGACTTCCTTGCCCGATTCGCGCGCCAGGCGCTCCGCCAGAGCGCTCTTGCCGGAGCGGGCGCCGCCGAAGACCAGGGTGCGGCTCATGCTGTTCCTTTCGCGAACAGGCCGGCGGTGGCCAGCGGATTCGACGCGAAGAAGCTGTGGAAGTAGGTGGCCGTCAGCGAACCAAGCCGGTACACCGCCTCGCCCTGGGCGCCGGACGGGTGCTTGACCGTGTGCGCAACCGGCGCCAGGCCGGTGTCGAGGTGCGAATAATGAAAGGTGTGGCCACGCATTTCGCCGGCCGCGGTGGGCATGCCCTGCGAGCCGAGACCGGCCAGGCGCTGCTGCATGAACACCTGCCCCGGCAGCAGGGCGGGCATGGTGAAACAATGGCCGTCCTTGTCGGTGATGGACTCGGCCACCGCCATCATGCCGCCGCATTCGGCCAGGATCGGCAGGCCGGCGGCGTGCGCGGCGCGGATCGAATCGCGCCAGTGCGCCGCCTTCGAGAGCGCGGCCATGTGCAGCTCCGGATAGCCGCCCGGCAGCCAGACCGCGTTGGCGCCGGTGGGTACCGGCTGGTCGGCCAGCGGCGAGAAGAAGGCCAGCTGCGCGCCGAGCTGCCGCAGCACGTCCAGGTTGGCGGAATAGATGAAGCAGAAGGCGGCGTCGCGCGCGACCGCCACCGTCTTCCCGGCCAGCAGCGGCGGGATGGGCTGCTCCGGCGCGGCGTGATCGGGCAGGCGCGGCGCGATTGCCTGCCAGGCCTGGGTGTCCAGGTGCAGCTGGTCGGCCAGCTCGTCCAGGATGACGTCGATGTCGTCGACTTCGGCGGGCAGCACCAGGCCCAGGTGGCGTTCAGGCAGTGTTCTCGCCTGCTTCGGCAGGCTCGCCAGCAGCGGAATGCCGCGCAGCGAGGTGGCCACCATCTGGCGGTGTCCGTCGCTGGCCACGCGGTTGGCGACCACGCCGGCCATCTGCACCGGGCCGTAGTCGCGCAGACCCTGCACCACCGCGCCGGCGGTCTGCGCCATGGCGGAGGCGTCGATCACGGCCAGCACCGGGATGTCGAAGGCGCGCGACAGGTCGGCGGCCGATGGGTTGCCGTCGTACAGGCCCATCACGCCTTCGATCAGGACCACGTCGGCGTCGCGCGCGGCCTGCGCCAGGCGGCGCCGGCAGGCTTCCAGGCCGACCATCCACAGGTCCAGCGTGTGCACCTTCGAGCCGCAGGCGCGTTCGAGCAGCATCGGGTCGATGAAGTCGGGGCCGCACTTGAACACCCGCACGCGCTGGCCCTGGCGCACCAGGCCGCGCGCGAGGGCCGCGGTGATCGTGGTCTTGCCCTGGCCGGAAGCGGTGGCCGCCACCAGCAGCATGCGTGCGCCGGGGTGCGTCATCACCACTCCGTCCCGGCCTGCGCCGCGATGCCCGCCTTGAAGGCGTGCTTGACCACGTTCATTTCGGTGACGGTGTCCGCCACCTCGATCAGTTCGGGCGGCGCCGCGCGCCCGGTCACCACCACATGCTGCATGGCCGGGCGCTCGAGCAGGTCGGCGATCACCGCATGCACGTCCAGGTAGCGGTATTTCAGGGCGATGTTCAGCTCATCGAGCACCACCAGGCCGATTTCCGGGTCGTCCAGGAAGCGCCTGGCCTGCTGCCAGGCCTCTTCGGCCTTGGCGATGTCGCGCTCGCGGTTCTGGGTTTCCCAGGTATAGCCTTCGCCCATCGCGTGGAAGCCGACTTCTTCGGGAAAGCGGCGCAGGAACTGTTCCTCTCCGGTCGACATCGCGCCCTTGATGAACTGGACCACGCCCACCTTCATGCCGTGGCCCAGCGCGCGCACCGCCATGCCGAAGGCGCTCGAGCTCTTGCCCTTGCCGTTGCCGGTATTGACGATGATGATGCCGATCTTCTTGTCGGCCGCCGCGATTTTTGCGTCGATCACGGCCTTCTTGCGCTCCATGCGCTGGCGGTGGCGTTCGTTCAGTGCTGTAGTAGCGGCAGCAGTGTCTTCAGGCGTCATGGTGTTCATGGTGGTCCTCGAAAGGGATGAAGATGCGGCGGCCGCCGTGCTCGATCATCTCGATCGGGTGGCCGAGGTAGTCGCCCAGCAGCGCCGGCTGCATGACCTGCGCGACCGGGCCGGCCAGCCAGCCGCCGTCGCCGCGCAGCAGCAGGGCGTGGGTGGAAATGCTGTGCGCCAGGTTGAGGTCATGGCCGATCATGACCACGGTCTTGCGCTCGCGCCGGCACAGGCGCGCGAGCAGGCCGGTCACGCTCACCTGATGGGCCAGGTCGAGCGCGTTCGCCGGTTCGTCCAGCAGCAGCAGCGGCGTGTCCTGGGCCAGCAGGGCGGCGATCGCGACCCGCTGGCGCTCGCCGCCGGACAGGGTGCGCACGTCGCGCGTTGCCAGGTGCTCGACTTCCATCGCCGCCAGCGCCTGCAGCGCAGCCTGGTGGTCGTCGCTGCCTTCCCAGTAGCGGTTGCCGTGGTAGGGATGGCGCGCGGACAGCACGGTGTCGATCGCGCTGTAGGCGAAAGCGTCGGTGCGCGACTGCGCCAGGTAGGCCCGCTGGCGCGCCAGTTCTTCGAGCGGCCAGTCGTCCAGGCTTCTGTCGCCCAGCTTTACCTCTCCCCGGTTCGCGCTTCGCAGCCCGGCCAGGGTGCGCAGCAGAGTGCTCTTACCGGCGCCGTTGCGGCCGATGATGCTCCAGCATTCGCCGGCCTGCACGGACCAGTCGAGATCCCGCACCAGCGTGCGTTCGGCAACCTGCAGCGTGAGTTGTTCGGTCGCTATCATCTTATTTGCGCAGCTGGTGGAGTTGGTACAGGAAGACCGGTGCGCCGATCAGCGCCGTGATCGCGCCCACCGGCAGCTGGGTCGGTGCAATCACAGTGCGCGCCAGGGTGTCGCACAGGACCAGGAAGCTGCCGCCCAGCAGCACGGCCGAAGGAATCAGCACGCGGTGGTCCGGGCCGAAGGCGAAGCGGCAGGCGTGCGGCACGATCAGGCCGACGAAGCCGATCGAGCCGGCGTTCGTCACCGCGCTGGCCGTCAGTACGCCGGACACGAAGAACAGCCCCTTGCGCAGGCGGCCGACTTCGATGCCCAGTGTGCGCGCGGTGTCGGCATGCAGGGCCAGCACGTTCATCGCACGCGCATTGCGCACGGCGAAGGCGAGTCCGCCGGCCAGCACCACCCAGGGCAGCAGCCGCAGCGGCGTGCCGGCCAGGTCGCCGATCATCCAGAACACCATGTTGCGCAGGGCGCCTTCGGGTGCGATCGACAGCATCAGCGTCACCAGGGCCATGCAGAAGGACATCAGGATCACGCCGGTCAGCAGCAGGGTCGAGGTGCCGCCTTCGGCCGCCACGCCACCGCGGATGTCGCGCCGCGCCAGTAGATACAGCAGCATCGACACCGCCACCGCGCCGGCCAGCGCGGCGCCGTCGACCACCGCCGCCGCGCACATCATCAGCAGTGCGAACAGGGCGCCGACCGAGGCACCGGCCGAGATCCCCAGCACATAAGGATCGGCCAGCGGATTGCGCAGCAGGGCCTGCATCATGACGCCGGCCAGGGCCAGCCCGCCGCCGGTGACGAAGGCGGTCAGCGCCCGTCCGCCGCGCAGCGCGAGCAAGGAAGCGGCGAGCGAATCCTGGCGGCCGTGCAGCACCTGGCCCACCGCATCGGGCAGCTCCGCCAGCGCGACCGTGACCGAGCCCGTGACGCCGGAAAACAGCAGGCAGGCGAGGGCGGCAAGCAGGAGTGTGCCGACGATCATGGTGGTGCGCTGGCGCGCGGCCTGATGGAATGGATGCATGCTGGTCTGAAGTTTGAATTAACGGATCCCGTAGCGCAGCGCGGCGAACCAGCTGCGTTCGGTCGTGCCGTAATATCGCGCCAGCTCGTAGCGCTTGTCGAGCACATTATCGAGACGCAGCAGCAGCGACCAGTCGGCCGTGAAGCGCCATGTAGTGTACAGGTTCAGCAGGCCGTAGCCGCCCAGGCGGTTGGCATTCGCGGCGTCGTCGAAACGGCTGCCTGATGCTTGCAGTTCGGCGCCGAACTCGGCGCGGTCGAGCGCATGGGCGGCCGTCAGGCTGGCGTGGCGGCGCGAACGGCGGGCCAGCTGCTTGCCGGTGGTCTCGTCACGCGGGTCCTGCAAGTCGGCGCTGGCGCGCAGGTCGATGCCGTAGGCACGGGTCTCGACCGACATCGTCAGGCCTTCGAGCAGGGCGCGATTGACGTTGTAGGCGCAGCTGCCGGTGCGGCTGGGGCAGGGATTGACCGTCACCAGCATGTCGGTCAGGCGGTTGCGGTAGTAGTTCGCCTGCAGCTCGGCGCCGGCGATCCGGTAGCGCAGGCCGGCCTCGACATTGCGGCCCTGTTCCGGCTTGTTGGTCGGGAGCCCGTAGCCCGGGTAGTACAGCTCGTTGTAGGTCGGCGCGCGGAAGCTGGTGCCGACGCTGGCGGTGGCGCGCAAATCCCTGCTGAATTCGTAGCCGTAGCCGGCCGCGCCGGTGGTCTTGCCGCCGTAGACCGACTGGTCCCTGCGCAGGCCGAGGTCGAGCAGGTGGCTACCGCGGCGCAGGTCGTAAGCGGCGGCGACGGAATTGGTGATGCGCGAGCGGTTCAGCGCGGTGCTGGAGCTGGACAGCACTTCTTCCTTGCGGTGGCCGAGCAGGACTTGCAGGCTGTCGCCGTTCAGATCGAAGCTGTTCTGCCAGGTGAATTCGGTCTGGCGGGTATCGATCTGGCTGGCGCCGCTGGCGGCCGCGCTGGTGAAGCTGCCCAGCCGGTCGTTGGAGCGGGCCGCCTGCAGGCTGCTGCGCCAGTTGGGCAGGATGCGGTCGTTCAGGAACAGGACGTAGCTGTCGATGTCCTGTTCGTTGTGGGTGTCGTAGCTGGCCGCGCCGCTGTCGTACTGCGCGCGCAGGCGGCTCTTCAGGAATTGCAGGCCAGCTTCGTGGCCGGGCGCGAGTTGCACGGCCACCCGGCCGTTCACGCTGTTGCGCGCATAGCCGTCGTCGTCCTTGTTGTAGCTCGAGGAGCCGGGACGGGTGCTGGAGAAGCCGTCGGCATCTTCGCGTGCGGCGCTGAGCGCGTAGCTGAGGCTATGTTCGCCGCCGGTCGCGCCGTGCACGCCGGCGTCGTACTGACGGGCGCCGTAGCTGCCGGCGCCTGCGCTGGCGCTGAAGCTTGGGGTACCCTCACTTTTCCTGGTGAAGATCTGCACCACGCCGCCGATTGCGTCGGCGCCGTACAGGGCGCTCAGCGGGCCGTAGACGATTTCGATGTGGTCGATGCTCGACAGCGGGGTCGCATTCCAGCTGGCCGCGCCGGTGGTCGAGGAACCGATGCGCACGCCGTCGATCAGGACCACGACCTGGTTGCTGTTGGCGCCGCGCAGGAACACGCTGGTGCTGGCGCCCGGGCCGCCGTTGCGCACGATCTCGATGCCGCGCTGACGCCGGAGCAGGTCGGCGACGGAACCGGCGCCGGCGCGCGCGATCTCTTCACTGGTGATGACGGTGGTATCCGGGATCACCTCGTCGGCGCGCTGCGGCGTGCGGGTGGCGGTGACCACCACGGTGTCGATGGCCGGATCGGCGAAGGCGGGGATGAAAGGCGTAGCAAGGGTAATGGCGAGCAGGGGCGCGGCCGCCTGCCGTGAAACGGAAAAACGCATGATGATTTACTTTCGTGGACAACCGGCCGACGTCCCCGTAGGCCAGATTGAACAGAAGCGAGGGCAAGCCGCACGCTTCCACCTTTTGGCCGGTATCCGGGCTGGCAAGTGTGGCCGTCTGACCTTCCCATGCTTGCGCACAGTGGTATGAGAAGACGGTTGCCGCATGCATCTGCGGCACTTGCTTACCGTTGCGGGGGCAGCACGCGTTGGCTCGATCGAGGAGCTTCGCGTTTCCCGTTTAACTGCGCCTGAAGACTCAGGCGCGAGCACCAAAACGCCGACATTATACGTCGAGCATCACCAGCTCGCCATAAGCGATGCGATGCGGGGTGCCGGCGGCGTCGAGCGCGGCCTGTTCGAGCGTCACGCCGGCGCGCATGGCGCTCAGCAGCCGGATGGTGCCGGCATGGCAGACCAGCAGTGCCTGCGCATGGCCGGACTGGCGCACATCGCCGAGGAAGGCGGCCACGCGCCGCGCGACCTCGAGCACGCATTCGGCGCCGCCCGGGCGGTAGTGGAGCAGGTCGGCGCTCCAGGCGTCGACTTCCTGGCGCGGGATCGCATCCCAGGATTGCATTTCCCAGCGGCCGAAGTCCATCTCGGCCAGGCGCGCATCGAAGTGCAACGCGACCGGTTGCAGGCGGCGCGCCAGCAATGCGCAGCGCTGCAACGGGCTGGCGTAGACAGGGAGCGCACCCGGCAGGCCGGCCGCGCGCAGGCTCGCATGCACGCGCGCGAGCTCAGGCTCCGTGACGGCGAGGTCGCTGGCGCCGTAGCACAGGCCGGGCGCGACATCGGGCTGCGGATGACGGACCAGGTAAAGCTTCACCGCTCAGGGCCAGGCGCCGTGGCCGAGGGTGGCCAGCACGCCGATATAGACGAAGACTTCGGCCAACTGCTGCACCGCGCCCAGGCAGTCGCCGGTGTAGCCGCCGAGGCGGATCTGCAGCTTGCGACCCAGCCAGACGGCGGCCAGCAGGGCGGCGAGCAGCGCCGCCAGCAGCGCATCGGTGGTAATCCAGCCCGTCATCAACAGGAGCGGCGCCGGCAGCAGTGCGGTGAGGGCGGCGATCGCGAATTCGGTGGACGTCATCTGCTGGGCGAGCGGCTTGGCCTTGCCTTCGCCGCGCACATAGTCCAGTTTCCAGATCAGCGAGGACGCGGCCAGGCGCGACAGCGGATGCGCCAGGAACAGCGCGCCGACCGCCACGCGTGGCGGCAGCATCGCCAGCGCGGTCAGTTTCGCGGCCAGCATGCAGACGATGCCGATCGCACCGTAGGCGCCGACGCGCGAATCCTTCATGATCTCCAGCACGCGCTCACGCGTCATGCCGCCGCCCAGGCCATCGCAGGTATCGGCGAAACCGTCTTCGTGAAAGGCGCCGGTCAGGTAGATTGAGGCCGCGGTCGACAGCACGGCCGCCACCGGCGCCGGCAGCACCAGGGCCGCCGCGTAATACACGGCGGCGGCGATGGCCGCGACCACGCAGCCGACCAGCGGAAAGTAGCGCGAGGCGTGCTGCAGCCAGCTGGCTTCGAAGCCGACCCAGGACGGAATCGGCAGGCGCGTGAAGAACTGCAGCGCGATGAAGAAGAGGCGGAGCTGCTGCATTGCTGTCTTTACGCGACTTCCGATTTTTCGCTGACGCTGGCGGAGGAGAAGGTCGCCATCTCGTTCAGGAAGTTGGCGGCCGCATGCAGCAGCGGCAGCGCGAGCGCGGCGCCGGTGCCTTCGCCGAGCCGCATGCCCAGCTGGAGCAGCGGGCGGGCGCCGAGCTGCTCGAGCATGCGGCGGTGACCGGCTTCGTCGGAGCAGTGCGCGAACACGCAGTAGTCGAGGACGGCGGGCGCGATGCGGCTGGCGGCCAGCAGGGCGGAGGTGACGATGAAGCCGTCGATCAACAGGGTCTTGCGCATGGCCGCGGCCTTGAGCATGGCGCCGCTCATCATCGCGATCTCGAAACCGCCAAAGGTGGCCAGGACGTCGAGCGGATCGCTGACGCCGGCATGATGCGCGACCGCCGCTTCGATCACGCGCTGCTTGCGCAGCACACCATCCGGCGACAGCCCGGTGCCGGCGCCGACGCAGTCCGCAACCGGGATGCCGGACAGCTTATGCATCAGCGCCGCGGCGGCGGTCGTGTTCCCGATGCCCATTTCACCGAAGCCGACGACATTGCCCGGCAAGTCCGCGACCAGGGCGGCGCCGTGCTCCATCGCAGTGGCGCACTGCTGCGCCGTCATCGCCGGCTCCTGCGCAAAGTTGCGGGTGCCGTGGGCGAGCTTGCGGTCGAGCAGACCGGGACGCGGACCGAAGTCGTGGTTCACGCCGGCGTCGACTACATATAGGGAGGCGCCGTTCTGGCGCGCGAACACATTGATGGCCGCGCCATCGGCGAGGAAGTTCTCGACCATCTGCCAGGTGACGTCCTGCGGAAAGGCGGAAATGCCTTCGGCGACCACGCCGTGATCGCCCGCGAACACGAGGATGGCCGGCTGCTCGACCGTGACCGCGACGGTCTGCTGGATCAGGCCGAGCTGCTTCGCCAGGGTTTCGAGCGTGCCCAGGCTGCCGAGCGGCTTGGTCTTGTTATTGATCGCCTGGTCAAGCTGGGCGGCGAGCGCGGGATCCGCAGTGGTGGCGATGATGGGCGGTCGCATGCTGGTTCCGGAAATGATAAAAGCGGCAAAGATAGCATACGAGCAAGCGTTGCAGACTCCGTGTCTGTTTGCTATAGTTCGCGTCCTGCTTCGGCGGCGCACGAAAAAACTCCAAAACGAGTGTGCACTGTTGAAAAGGATGAGTTGACGAGCAAAGCGAAACACTGCATAATCTCACTTCTCTGCTGCTGACGAACAAAACGATTCGCAGAATGCAGCAAGGCAGTACCGAATACGATCTTTAACAATCAACAGTCGATAAGTGTGGGCGTTTGATGAAGTGCCAGCAGTCACGAAAGTGA
>NZ_JBHSMZ010000022.1:0-87360 GCF_042656905.1 Massilia aerilata | reverse complement strand
CTTTGGCACATCTGATGCCGTTTCGGGTGGGGGCGTCCATCCCATTGCGAAGGCGGGGACCCAAGTTCGTTGCGTACCGCTAGCATTGCTAACAATGTGCACGCAAACCTGGGTTCCCGCCTTCGCGGGAACGACGGTCTTTGGGCCAGCTAAACTTGAATCCACGTCGTCTTCAACTCCGTGTACTTGTCGAAGGCATGCAATGACTTATCCCGCCCATTCCCCGACTGCTTGTAGCCGCCGAAGGGCACGGTAATATCGTCGTTGTCGTACTGGTTCACGTGCACCGTCCCCGCCCGCAGCCGGCGCGCCGTGCGGATCGCCTTGCTCATGTCCGCGGTCCACACCGCCGCCGCCAAACCATAGTGCGTGCTATTCGCCTGCCGCACCGCCTCATCCAGATCGGTAAAGGAGAGCACGGACAGCACCGGCCCGAAGATCTCCTCGCGCGCAATCCGCATCGCGCCGTCGACGCCATCGAACAGCGTCGGCTCGATATACAAGCCGCCGGTCTCCGTGCGCGCCGCGCGTCCGCCCGCGAGCAGGCGCGCGCCCGCGGCCTTGCCATCCTCGATATAGCCGAGCACCGTCTTCATCTGGGTCGCATCGACGATGGCGCCCATCACTGTCTCGGGGTCGAGCGGGTCGCCGGGCGCGTAGTTCGGCATCAGGGCCATTGCTTTATCCAGAAAAGCCTCGCGGATCGATTCCTCGACGAACAGGCGCGAAGGCGCGTTGCAGCTTTCGCCCTGGTTGAAATACATCGCGCCGATCGCCCCCGCCACCGCGGCATCCAGGTCCGGGCAGTCGGCGCAGACGATGTTCGCCGATTTGCCGCCCAGTTCCGTCCACGCGCGTTTCAGGTTCGACTGGCCCGCCATTTGCAGGATCTGCTTGCCGACGCGCGTGGAACCCGTGAAGGCGATGCAGTCGACGTCCATGTGCAGGCCGAGCGCTTTACCCGCTTCGTCGCCGTAGCCGGGCAGGACGTTGAAGACGCCTTCGGGCACGCCGGCCTCCAGCGCCAGCTCGGCCAGGCGCAGCGATGTCAGCGGCGCCTTCTCGGACGGCTTCAGGACCAGGCTGTTGCCGGCGGCGAGAGCCGGGCCGATCTTCCAGGCCGCCATCAGCATCGGGTAGTTCCAGGGGATGATGGCGGCCACCACGCCCACCGGCTCGCGCTGGATCAGGGCCAGGCTGTCCTGCGCGGTCGGCGCCACTTCGCCGTAGAGCTTGTCGATCGCTTCGCCGTACCAGCGGATGCAGTTCTGGGCCAGCTGCACGTCGACGCTGCGGCTGTAGCGGATCGGCTTGCCCATGTCGAGGGTTTCCAGCAGCGCCAGCTCGTCCCTGTTGGCCAGCATCAGGTCCGCGAAGCGGATCAGGATGCGCTTGCGCTCGGCCGGGGCTTTGGCTGACCAGCGGCCGTCTTCGAAGGCGGCGCGGGCGCTTTGCACGGCCAGGTCGACGTCGGTCTCGGTGCAGCGCGCGACCTCGCCGAGCTTGCGTCCGTCGACCGGTGAGATACAGTCGAAACGGGCGCCGGCGACGGCGTCAATACGCTTGCCGTCGACCACAGCGCGGCCGTCGATCCGCACTGTTTTGGAACGCTCATGCCAGGATTCGGTCGTCATTGGGTCCCCTCCGGCTTCATGATTGTTGTCTGGCCGATACTAGCAAACAAAATCGATCCCGTTGACGATTTATGCCGCTATAATCGCGAATTTTTCCAGCCAGAATTTCTCTTTCCCGCTGCCGGAGCCTCAATGAATACCATCCTGATTTCGTCTGTCGTGGTCTACCTGCTGGGCACGCTCGGCCTGGGCATGTGGGCCGGCACGAGGATCAAGAATACGGCCGACTTCGCCGTGGCCGGCCGCAGCCTGCCGCTGATCATGGTGATCACCACCACCTTCGCCACCTGGTTCGGCGCCGAGACCGTGATGGGGATTCCCGCCAGGTTCGTGCAGGGCGGCCTGAATGGCCTGGTCGAGGACCCCTTCGGCGCCGGCACCTGCCTGATCCTGGTCGGCCTGTTCTTCGCGGCGCGCCTGTATAAACTGAACCTGCTGACCATCGGCGACTACTACCGCGCGCGCTACGGCAAGGGCATCGAGGTGTTCTGCTCGGCCGCGATCATCCTGTCCTATCTCGGGTGGGTGGCGGCGCAGATCACGGCGCTGGGCCTGGTGTTCTCGGTGCTGACCGGCGGCGCCATGTCCGAGACCGCCGGCATGATCGTCGGCACCCTGGCCGTCCTGATCTACGTGGTGGTCGGCGGCTTCCTGGCCGTGGCGATCACCGACTTCATCCAGATGATCGTGCTGGTGGTGGGCATGTCCATCATCGCCGTCTTCTCGTCGGAGCTGGCCGGCGGCACCGACGCCGTGCTGCGCATGGTCCAGCAGAAGGACCTGTGGAACTTCCTGCCGAAGCATAACTTTACCGACATCGCCTTCTTCGTCGGCGCGGCCGTGACGATGATGCTGGGTTCGATCCCGCAGCAGGACGTGTTCCAGCGCGTGATGTCGGCCAAGGACGCGCCCACCGCGCGCGCCGGCGCCATGATCGGCGGCGCCAGCTACATCCTGTTTGCCTTCGTCCCGATGTTCATCGTCGCCTGCGCCGTCATCGTGATGGGCAACGACGCGCTGGAGCTGGCCAAGAGCGACTACCAGCGCGTGCTGCCGACCTTCGTGATGACCAAGATGCCGCTGATTATGCAGATCCTGTTCTTCGGCGCGCTGCTCTCCGCGATCAAGAGCACCTCCTCGGCCACCCTGCTGGCGCCGTCCACCAGCTTCACCGAGAACATCCTCAAGAACCTGCGTCCGGGCATGAGCGACCGCCAGCAGCTGTTCGCGATGCGTGTGACCATCGTCGTGTTCGCGGCGCTGGTGCTGACCTACGCGATCGCGATGAAGGGCACCTCGATCTACGAACTGGTGTCCTCGGCCTACCAGGTGACCCTGGTCGGCGCCTTCGTGCCGCTGGTGATGGGCCTGTACTGGAAGCGTGCAACCACCCAGGGCGCGATCCTGTCGATCGCGGCGGGTATCGCGACCTGGATCGTGTTCTTCCCGCAGATCTCGCCGCTGGGCGAAACCTTCCCGGGGCAGCTGGCCGGGCTGCTGGCGGCTTTCATCGGCATGATCGCGGGCTCGCTGGCGCCGCAGGTTTTGAAGAACCGGCATGAGCCGCACAAAACGGCGTTGAGCGTTTAAGCGCGTTGAACTTGGGTCCCCGCCTGCGCGGGGACGACGAGTTAATCGCCAAGCCATCCCCGCTGCGCCACATCTTCCAAAGTCAGATCCAAACAAAACCTGATCCGCTCCACCATCTCATCGATCTGCGCCGTCGTCATCACCAGCGGCGGCGCCACGATCATCCGGTCTCCCACCGCCCGCATGATCACGCCGTTGTCGAACATGTGAGCGCGGCACACCATCCCCACGCCCAGCCCCGGCGGAAAGGCCTCGCAGTCGTGCATCGACGCCGCCTTGCGCCGCACAAGGTTCAGCCCCGCCGTCATGCCCATGCTCTCCGCGTGCCCGACCAGCGGGTGCGTCGCCAGCGATCCGAACGCCGCCTTCAGGTGCGGTCCGGTCTCCAGCGCCACGCGTTCGACCAGGCCTTCGTCGACCATGATGCGCAGGTTCTCCAGCGCCGCCGCGCAGGCGACCGGGTGGCCGGAATAGGTGAAACCGTGATTGAAGTCGCCGCCCTTTTCGACCAGCGCATGCGCCACGCGCGCGCCGACCAGCACGCCGCCCAGCGGCACATAGCCCGAGCTGACGCCCTTGGCGAAGGCGATCAGGTCGGGCCGCGCGCCCATCAGCTGGCAGCCGAACCAGGTGCCCAGGCGGCCGAAGCCGCAGATCACTTCGTCGGACACCAGCAGCACGCCATACTTGTCGCAGATGCGCTGGATTTCGGGCCAGTAGGTCGGCGGCGGGATGATCACGCCGCCCGCGCCCTGCACCGGCTCGCCGATGAAGGCAGCCACGTTCTCCGGCCCCAGTTCGAGGATCTTCTCTTCCAGCCAGCCGGCCGCGCGCAAGCCGAATTCGGCCTCGCTCATGCCGCGTCCATGCTCGGCAAAGCTGGGCTGGCCGATGTGGTGGATGCCGGGGATCGGCAGCGCGCCCTGCGCGTGCATGCCGGCCATGCCGCCGAGGGAGGCGCCGGCCACGGTGCTGCCGTGGTAGGCGTTATGGCGGCTGATGATGGCCTGGCGCTGCGGCTGTCCCATGATCTGCCAGTAGCGCCACACCATGCGCACGATGGTGTCGTTGGCTTCCGAGCCGGAGCCGGTGAAGAACACGTGCCTGAAACCCGGCGGCGCGTGCTGGACCAGCTGCGCCGCCAGCATCACCGCCGGCACGTTGGTCGTGTTGAAGAAGCTGTTATAGAAAGGCAGCGTGTCCATCTGCCTGGCCACGGCGGCGGTCATGCTCGCGCGTCCGTAGCCGACGTTCACGCACCACAGGCCCGACATGCCGTCGATGAGCTTGCGCCCTTCCGAATCCCATAAATAGACGCCGTCTCCGCGCACCATCACGCGCGCGCCGCGCTCGCGCAGGGCGCCGTGGTCGGTGAAGGGGTGCAGGTAGTGCGCGCTGTCGAGCGCCTGCAGCGCGCGCGTGTCAAAGCCTGGAGTATCGACCTCCAGGACCGGCGCGAGCATGTCGCCCGCAATGATGTCGCTTGCCATCTCGGACTCCCATCGTGATTGGACTCTTCTCTCTCTCAGACGTGCAATAACAGGTGCTCGCGCTCCCACGGGCTGATCACGGTCATGAATTCCTGGTGCTCGAGTTCCTTGACCGCGGAATAGACGTCGATGAAGCGCTCGCCCAGGATGTCGCGCAGGCGGTCTTCGCGGCGCAGCAGGGCCAGCGCTTCCGGCAGTCCCTGCGGCAGTTCGACCGCCATCTTGTAGGCGCTGCCCTCGACCATCGGGGTCGGCTCCAGCTGTTCCTGGATGCCGAGGTAGCCGCAGGCCAGGGTCACGGCCAGCGCCAGATAGGGGTTGGCGTCGGCGCCGATCACGCGGTTCTCGACGCGGCGGTCCTGCGAGCCCGACACCGGCACGCGGATGCCGACCGTGCGGTTGTCGACGCCCCACTGCAGGTTGATCGGCGCGGCGGCGCGGCGCACGATGCGGCGGTAGGAGTTCACGTAGGGCGCGACGATGGCCATCGCCGACGGCATGTACTTCTGCAGGCCGCCCACGTACCAGCGGAACAGGTCCGAGGGCGAACCATCCTCGTTGCTGAAGATGTTGCGGCCGCTCTCGCCGTCGACCACGCTCTGGTGCACGTGCATCGCCGACCCGGGTTCGCCGGCCATCGGCTTGGCCATGAAGGTGGCGTACATGTCGTGCTTGAGGGCGGCTTCGCGCAGCGTGCGCTTGAAGTAGAAGACCTTGTCCGCCAGTCCGAGCGGCTCGCCGTGCTGGAAGTTGATCTCCATCTGGCCGGCGCCGATCTCGTGGATGAGGGTGTCGACGTCCAGGCCCATCATGTCGCAGTAATCGTAGATGTCCTCGAACAGCGGGTCGAACTCGTTGACGGCGTCGATGCTGTAGACCTGGCGGCTGGTCTCGGAGCGCCCGCTGCGGCCGATCGGCGCCGCCAGCGGCAGGTTGGGGTCGATGTTCTTGGCGGTGAGATAAAACTCGAGTTCCGGCGCCACCATCGGCTTCCAGCCCTTTTGCGTGTAGAGCTTGAGCACGCGCCGCAGCACGCTGCGCGGGGCAAAGTCGACCAGGCGGCCGTCGGCGAAATAGCAGTCGTGGATGACTTGCGCGGTCGGGTCGACGGCCCAGGGCACCATCGTGATCGTGCCGGGGTCGGCCTTCAGGATCATGTCGCGGTCGGTGGTCGAGATCGCGCGGTCGAAGGCGTCGTCGTCCTCCGGCGAATTGCCGGTCACGGTCATGCCCAGCACGATTTCCGGCAGGCGCATGCCGCGGTCTTCGGTAAATTTTACACGTGGCAAAATCTTTCCACGTGCGACGCCGGTCAGGTCGGGGACCAGGCATTCGATTTCGGTGACTCGTTTACCGTTGAGCCACTCGTCCATGTCGTTGTACGAAAAGTTGTCGCGTATAGCCATGATGATTCCTCTGTTCGTTAAAGGGTCGCAGGCGCGCAAACGCAGCCCGCGGCGCGCGGGTTGGTCTGAACAGGGACGCTATGGGACGGGGCGGGCCGCCCACTTTTCGTAGGCGGTCATGGGTTCTTCCGTTTTTTGGACTGAAAGCGGGCGCGGCAGGCGTCGCCGAAGGCGCCGAACATCTTCATCGAGTACGGATTCTGGGCGATGCGCCATTCCGGGTGCCATTGGCAGGCCAGGGTAAAGCCCGGCGAGATCGAGACGGAAAACGCCTCGACCAGCCCATCCTCCGCTACCGCTTCGACCGTCAGGCCAGCCGCAAGTTCATGTATGCCTTGTCCATGCAGGGAATTGACGGGGATTTCGTCCTTGCCCAGGATCCCATGCAGCATCCCGCCTTCGATGATCCGGATCTTGTGTGCGTCGCCATACTGTTCGTCCATCCCGAGTTCGGGATTTTCGCGATGGTCGAAATGCCCCGATACGGTCTGCACCGCCTGGAACAGGCTGCCGCCCAGCGCCACGTTCATCTCCTGGAAGCCGCGGCAGATCGCGATGATCGGAATGCCGCGCTTGACCGCCTCCCGGATCAGCGGCAGCGTGGTCTGGTCACGCGCCGGATCCTGCGGCAGGGTCGGATCGAGCACTTCCTCGGAGTAGTAGCTGGGATGAACGTTGGACGCCGAACCGGTCAGCATGATGCCGTCGCACAGGTCGAGCATGGTTTCCAGGTCGAGCCTCTCCCCCAGCGACGGCAGGATCATGGGCGCGCAATCGGCGCCGATCACGACTGCGTCGACATATTTGTGCTGGGCCGCGTAATAAGGATGTTCTCCGAAATCGCGGGTGCAAGCGGGGATGATAACGATCGGGCGCATGGACTCTACCTTGTGTGGAGGCGCACACGAACCATCATACTGCAATCTGATCCGAATGCGAGTGGCCGTTAATCCAGATCAACTGGAGCTTGGTTCCTGTTCAGAAACCGATAGCAAAATCTTATCGTCAACTCGCAAACGATGCCAACACGAACCGGCTTCGACCGTGAACCGGCGGCTTTATACGGCGGAAACCTGCAGCGGCAGGACTGTTTCCACATGCGAGCGCACCTGATTGCGCCCCGCATTCTTGGCAAGGTACACGGCAGCGTCGGCAGCGGCAAAGAGTGCATTGATACTCTGCCCTTGCGCCATTGTTGCAACGCCGATCGACACCGTTGCCTGCACTTTCGGCTTGTGCAGCAGGGGAAGTTCGGCCACCCCCTTGCGGATGCGCTCCGCCACTTCCTGGGCCGTGGCCAACGTCGTCTCCGGCAGGACGACGATGAATTCCTCGCCGCCGAAGCGCGCACAAAAATCCCCCGACCGCAGGAACTCGCGCAGCCTTTGCGCGAAAGCGCGCAAGACATCGTCGCCGACCAGGTGCCCGAATTCATCGTTGATACGCTTGAAAAAGTCGATGTCGAGCATGAGGATGGAAAAGGTTTTCTGGTGCTTGAGGAAGTCGTCCAGCGCCCTGCGGTTCCATTGCCCTGTCAACGCATCGGTCGCGGCGTCGAGCTCGACCTTTTGCAAGGCCGAGCGCAGCTGGGACGCCAGCGAAGCATTGGCATGCAGCAGGCGTATGCCTTCCAGCAGGCGCCGCGAGATCGCGCGCGTGTAGTAGGCGGTGAGCGCGATAAAAAGGCTCAAGCCGGCAGCGTAATCGATGGCGCTCTGGCTGCCGGTCACCAGCATCAAACCGAGCACCGACACGCCCCAGAGGACACCGATCTGTCCGAAATAGGCCGACACATAGGTGCCGTAGACTTGTGCGTTGATCGACGTGACGCCGCACAGCAGCGCCATCAGGACGGCATCCAGCACAGGGTCATGGCCGATCAGGAACCATGTGAGCAGGCCCCACGCCAGGCCATCCAGTCCGGCGATCCAGTGGAAGCGCTTGCGATGCAGTTCCAGCTTCGGCCCCCTGGCGATCATCTGCTGCAGGACCAGCAGGCTGCCGCCCCACAGCGCGGCAGCTGTTCCCAGCCACAAGAAAATCGCGGTCGAGGGTACACGGTCCCAGCAGAACCATACGGCGAGCAGCCAGCCAGCGGGCGTGGTCGTGAGTGCACGGCGAAGCGCAATGGCGCATTCTGAGAAGCCCGTTGCACGCGCGATGGAGACGTCGGAGTCGGTCATGGATTCATAAATGGTCGCGAAGCCTTAAGTTATCAGAAACTCAGGCGCCAAAATACATACATTATCACGCTGGCAACCGTGAAAACCAAGCGGCGGATTGCATGGTATCTTTGTCTTCTGATACGAACGCGCACGAGGCAAGCATGCTGAACCTGAAAGATCCTTCCCTGCTGCGCCAGCAGGCCTACATCGACGGCCAATGGTGCGATGCGAACCAGGGCCAGACCGTGGCGGTGACCAATCCCGCCACCGGCGAATCGCTGGGCAGCGTGCCGCACATGGGCGCCCAGGAGACCCGCCGCGCGATCGAAGCCGCGAACGCCGCCTGGCCGGCATGGCGCAAGAAGACCGCGCGCGAACGCGCCCTCATCCTGCGCAAGTGGAACGACCTGATGCTGGAAAACGCGGACGACCTGGCCGCCATCATGACCGCGGAACAAGGCAAGCCGCTGGCGGAAGCGAAAGGTGAAATCAGCTACGCCGCCTCCTTCTTCGAATGGTTCGGCGAGCAGGCCAAGCGCATCGAGGGCGACGTGCTGGAGGCGCCGGCGCGCGACCGCCGCATCATCGTGACCAAGGAGCCGATCGGCGTCTGCGCCGCCATCACGCCGTGGAACTTCCCGTCCGCGATGATCACCCGCAAGGTCGCACCGGCCCTGGCCGCCGGCTGCACTATCGTGCTGAAGCCCGCCGAACTGACCCCGTATTCCGCCCTGGCCCTGGCCGTGCTGGCCGAACGCGCCGGCGTGCCGAAAGGCGTGTTCTCGGTGGTGATCGGCGATGCGAAAGCGATCGGCGCCGAGATGTGCGCGAATCCGACCGTGCGCAAATTGAGTTTTACGGGCTCGACCGCGATCGGCCGCCTGCTGATGGAACAATGCGCGCCGACGGTGAAAAAACTGTCGCTGGAACTGGGCGGCAACGCCTCCTTCATCGTGTTCGACGACGCCGACCTCGACGCCGCGGTCGAAGGCGCGATCGCCTCCAAGTACCGCAATGCCGGCCAGACCTGCGTCTGCGCCAACCGCATCTACGTGCAGGACGGCGTCTACGACGAATTCGCGCGCCGCTTCACCGAGAAGGTCAAGGAACTCAAGGTCGGCAACGGCATGGAGCCGGGCGTGAACCAGGGACCGCTGATCGAAGACAAGGCGCTGGTGAAGGTCGAGCACCACATCGCCGACGCCCTGTCCAAAGGGGCGAGGCTCTTGCTGGGCGGTGAGCGCCATGCATTGGGCCACAGCTTCTTCCAGCCGACCGTGCTGGCCGACGTCACCCCGTCCATGCTGATTTCGGAAGAGGAAACCTTCGGTCCGGTGGCGCCGCTGTTCCGTTTTAAAACCGAGGAAGAAGTGATCGCCCTGGCCAACGACACGGAATTCGGCCTGGCCTCCTACTTCTACGCGCGCGACATCAACCGCGTGTGGCGCGTGGCCGAGCAGATCGAGACCGGCATGGTGGGCGTGAACACCGGCCTGATCTCGAACGAGATCGCGCCGTTCGGCGGCGTGAAGCAGTCCGGCCTGGGCCGCGAAGGCTCGAAGTACGGCATGGACGACTACCTGGTCATCAAGTACATCTGCCTCGGAGGCATGTGAGCATGGAAGGCGACGACCCCTTCGAATTCGTGCAGGATGCGCCGCTGTTCGTCGTGCCGCGCACGCTGGAGCAGCTGCGCGCCTTCCGCGAGGGCCCCAAGCTGGCCGACCTGCCGGGCGTGAACCCGTCGCCGGAACGCGAGCGCCTGGCGGTGGTGCTGGACGACCTGGCCACGCGCCTGCTGGCCGGGATCGAGAGGCATCCGACCAAGTTCTGGGTCTTGAAACAGTTCCAGCAGTCGCTGGAGATCGTGCGGGATGAGGATACCGAAGCGCGCGAGCATTTTGGGATGGAGCTCGAGCGGATGATGGGGATACTCGGGATCGAGAGTTCGGATGGGGTGCTGACGCACTATCTGGGCGGTATTTGAGCGCAGACGGCCTATCCCCTAGGCCGTTGTTCGATTACCACAAAGCAACTTATTTATTGTGTTGTAGGATCAGTCCTACTAGAATCCCCGGCGGCGTGACCAATTTGGCATCGCCTCTCCTGCTCCGGTCCCGATCCCGCCGAATCTAAAGCCAGTCTCGCAAGGCGACTGGCCGCTAAAGCTCTCCAGCGGCATGAAGAATTACCATGCAGATCCTATCGTCAGTGCGCTGAAAGTGTGTGCTTACTGACCTTCTTTGTTTATAGAAAATAAAATGAAACTGAACAACCTGAAGATCGGTCAACGCCTCGGCTTGGGCTTTGGACTGATATCGATGCTGCTGGTGGTGATCACCGGCACCGCCTTGTCCAACATGAACCGTCTCAACGACACGGTCGACAAGATCGTCACAGAGAACAATGCACGTCTCGACGCTACCACCGACATGCGCGATGCACAGCGCCGCGTCGCCATTGGCGTGCGCGACATCACCCTGTCGTCCGGCCAGCTTGAAAACGATCAGCGCCTAAAGGATATCGAAGACGCATGGAAGGAATACGACCGCGCCGAAGCCGTGCTGAACAAGCTGATTGCGCTACCGGAAACGCGCGCTGCCTTTCGCACGATCGCCGAAAAGCGTGCAGTCGCCTTGCCGCTGATTGCCAAGGCCGTTGAACTCGGAAAAGAAGACAGGAGCGCAGAAGGCCTGGTCCTGATCAAGAGCCAAATCGTGCCGGCAGTCGTGGCATGGCAGGGCGCGATGAGCGAGATGATGGCCTTGCAGGAGCGCTTCAATGCAGCCGATCAGGAAGCCGGCAAGCAAAGCTATCAACAGGCTCGCCTGGTTTTGTACGGTGTGGCGAGCCTGTCCATCATTCTGTCGCTCCTCATCGGCTGGTTAACTACCCGTTCGATCACGCGTCCGATGCGCCGCGCGGTAGACATCGCCAAGACCGTGGCCGCCGGCGACCTCGGTAGCCAGATCGAGGTGAGGTCGACCGACGAAACCGGCGAGCTGCTGGCGGCGCTGAAAGAGATGAACGGCGCCTTGCAGGGCATCGTCGGCCAGGTGCGTAGCGGCGCCGGCGCCCTGGCCACGGCCACCAACGAGATCGCCAGCGGCAACCTGGACCTGTCCAGCCGCACCGAGCAGCAGGCCGGCGCGCTGGAAGAAACGGCATCCTCGATGGAAGAGCTGACCGCGACCGTCAAGCAGAACACGGAAAACGCGCGCCAGGCCAACCAGCTGGCGATGTCGGCCTCCGATGTGGCGACGCGCGGCGGCGCGGTGGTCGGCAAGGTGGTGGCGACCATGGGTTCGATCAGTGAATCGGCCGGCAAGATCGTCGACATCATCGGCGTCATCGACGGCATCGCTTTCCAGACCAATATCCTGGCGCTGAACGCCGCAGTGGAAGCGGCGCGCGCCGGCGAGCAGGGCCGCGGTTTCGCGGTCGTGGCCTCCGAAGTGCGCAACCTGGCCCAGCGCTCGGCGGCGGCGGCCAAGGAAATCAAGGGGCTGATCGGCGACTCGGTCGAGAAAGTCGGCGAAGGCAGCCGCCTGGTGCAGGATGCGGGCGCGACGATGGAAGAGATCGTGAGCAGCGTGCGCCGCGTGACCGACATCATGGCCGAGATCACGGCCGCCAGCCACGAGCAGGAAGCCGGCATCGAGCAGATCAACCAGGCAATCGGCGAGATGGACGCGGTTACCCAGCAGAATGCGGCGCTGGTGGAGGAAGCGGCGGCGGCGGCGCAGTCGCTGCAGGAGCAGTCAGGGCAGCTGGAGCAGACGGTCAGTGCGTTTCGTTTGCCGGGGGATGTAGCACAGGCCGGGCGTGTGCTTGCTGGCGCGCCGGTGCGGCTGGCGCTGGCCGCCGCCTAAAAATCGCGTGGGCTCGCAAATCAGTCCCCCGGACTGATTTGCCCCGCCCTACTTCTTGTACTCGTAATACTTGCGCGCATCCCCGCGCACCAGCTCCGCCGGGTACTTGGCCCGGTTGAGCACCATCTTCTCCTGCACCGCGGCCATCAGGTCGAGGTCCAGCTTGTCGGCCAGCCGCACCAGGTAGACCAGCACGTCGGCCATCTCGTGCCGCACTTCCACCAGCTTGTCCGGCCCGAGTTCTTCAAGGCGGCCGTGCTCCAGCCACTGGAAGTGCTCCAGCAGCTCGGCCGCCTCCACCGTCAGCGCGGAAGCGAGGTTCTTGGGCGTGTGGAACTGGTCCCAGTCGCGCTCGTCGACGAACTGGCGCACCAGCTCGCGCAGCTGCAGCAGATCGCTCACGCCGGGGTCCAGCCTTCCGCGTAGCGCGTCAACAGCGCGTCGTATTTCTCCGTCAGTTCCTCGGCGCTGGACACGGTCATGCCGAGGTCGCGCAGCAGGCCGTCCTTCAGGCCGTACACCCAGCTGTGGAGCGTCAGTTCCTGGCCGCGCTCCCAGGCGTCCTGCACCACCGTGGTCTGGGCGCAGTTGATCAGCTGCTCGGCCACGTTCAGCTCGACCAGGCGGTCATGGGCGGCGGTGGGCTGCACGATCTCGCCCAGGTAGCGGCCGTGCTTGTGCTTGACGTCCTGCACGTGGCGCAGCCAGTTGTCGGTCAGGCCGACCCGGCGTCCGGTCAGGGCCGCATGCACGCCGCCGCAGCCGTAATGGCCGCAAACGATCACGTGCTTCACCTTGAGCACATCGATGGCGAATTGCAGCACCGACAGGCAGTTCAGGTCCGAGTGCACGACCACGTTCGCGACGTTGCGATGGACGAACATCTCGCCCGGCATCATGCCCAGCAGTTCGTTGGCGGGCACGCGGCTGTCCGAGCAGCCGATCCACATGTATTCCGGGGCCTGCTGCGCGGCCAGCGATTCGAAGAAATCGGGCTGCTCGGCGACGACCGATTCCGCCCACGCGCGGTTTTTGGCGAACAGTTCCCGGGTGATGGGTTTTGAATTTGGCATGCTTTCTCTCGAAAAAAAACCGCTGGGACTCGCGCATCCAGCGGTTATCGGCTTCTTACTCGAAGAAGTCCTTTACTTTATCCATCCAGCCCTTGCTTTGCGGGCTGTGCTTGGAACCGCCTTCCTTGGTCAGGCGCTCGAATTCCTTCAGCAGGTCCTTTTGCTTGTCGGTGAGCTTGACCGGGGTCTCGACCACGACGTGGCAGAACAGGTCGCCCGCGTAGCCGGAGCGCACGCCCTTCACGCCCTTGCCTTTCAAGCGGAAGGTCTTGCCGGTCTGGGTACCTTCGGGGATGGTGAAGGACACCTTGCCCGCCAGGGTCGGCACTTCGATCTCGCCGCCCAGCGCCGCCTTGGTGAACGAGATCGGCATTTCGCAATGCAGGTCGTCGCCTTCGCGCTGGAACACTTCGTGCGGCTTGATGTGGATCTCGACGTACAGGTCGCCCGGCGGCCCGCCGTTGGTGCCCGGTTCGCCGTTACCCGAGGAGCGGATCCGCATGCCGTTGTCGATACCGGCCGGGATCTTGACTTCCAGGGTCTTGTTGCGCTTGATGCGTCCGGCGCCGCCGCAGGCCGCGCAGGGTTCCGGAATGATCTTGCCGCTGCCATGGCACTTCGGGCAGGTTTGCTGGATCGAGAAGAAACCCTGCTGCATGCGCACCTGGCCGTGGCCGGCGCAGGTCGAGCAGGTGACCGGCTGCGTGCCCGGCTTGGCGCCGCTGCCGTGGCAAGTGTCGCACTTGTCCCAGCTCGGCACGCGGATCGTGGTGTCGAAGCCGGCGGCTGCCTGCTCCAGCGAGATCTCGAGGTTGTAGCGCAGGTCGGCGCCGCGGTACACCTGCGGGCCGGAGCTGCGGCCGCGGCCGCCGCCGAAGATATCGCCGAAGATGTCGCCGAAGGCATCGCCGAAACCGCCTGCGCCGCCGAAGCCGCCGCCCATGCCGCTGTTCGGATCGACGCCGGCGTGACCGTAACGGTCGTACGCTTCGCGCTTTTCCGGATTGGTCAGCATCTCGTAGGCTTCCTTGACCTCCTTGAACTTCTCCTCCGCTTCCTTGTTGTCAGGGTTGCGGTCGGGGTGGTACTTCATCGCGAGCTTGCGATAGGACTTCTTGATCTCGTCTTCCGACGCAGTCTTCGCGACCCCGAGGATCTCGTAAAAATCACGCTTTGCCATTTGGCGGCACCTTGCTGTTGTCTATCTACTGAACTGTCTGTGCAAAAAAACCGAGCCGGGCACCAGAAGGCTGCATCGGCTCGGGATATTCCGCGAGGGGATTAACCCTCTATTGTGACATTACTTGGCGTCTTTGACTTCCTTGAAGTCGGCGTCGACCACGTCATCGTCCGCCTTGGCGCCCGAATCGGCGCCCTGCTGTTGCGCGCCAGCCGCACCCGCAGCGCCAGCCTGCTGGCCCTGCATGTCGGCGTACATCTTCTCGCCCAGCTTCTGGGAGGCGGTGTTGAGGGCGGCGATCTTGGCTTCGATCTCGCCCTTGTCGCTCGACTTCAGCACGCCTTCCAGGTCGGCGATTGCGGCTTCGACCGCCGACTTGTCGCCGGCTTCCAGCTTGTCGCCGTGCTCGGTCATGGACTTCTTGGTCTGGTGGACCAGCGCGTCGCCCTGGTTGCGGGCTTCAGCCAGTTCCTTGACCTTCTTGTCTTCTTCCGCGTTCAGCTCGGCGTCCTTCACCATCTTCTGGATCTCTTCTTCCGACAGGCCCGAGTTCGCCTTGATGGTGATCTTGTTTTCCTTGCCGGTGGCCTTGTCCTTGGCGCCCACGTGCAGGATGCCGTTGGCGTCGATGTCGAAGGTCACTTCGATCTGCGGGGTGCCGCGCGCTGCCGGCGGGATGCCTTCCAGGTTGAACTCGCCCAGGCCCTTGTTACCGGCGGCGATTTCACGCTCGCCCTGGTAGACCTTGATGGTCACGGCCGGCTGGTTGTCGTCGGCGGTCGAGAACACCTGCGAGAACTTGGTCGGGATCGTGGTGTTCTTGTGGATCATCTTGGTCATCACGCCGCCCAGGGTTTCGATGCCCAGCGACAGCGGGGTCACGTCCAGCAGCAGCAGGTCCTTGCGGTCGCCGGCCAGCACCGAGCCCTGGATCGCGGCGCCGACAGCGACGGCTTCGTCCGGGTTGACGTCGCGGCGCGGTTCCTTGCCGAAGAATTCCTTCACCTTTTCCAGCACCTTCGGCATGCGGGTCATGCCGCCGACCAGGATGATGTCGTCGATGTCCGCAACCTTGACGCCGGCGTCCTTGATGGCGACGCGGCACGGCTCGATGGTCTTGTTGATCAGTTCCTCGACCAGGGCTTCCAGCTTGGCGCGGGTGATCTTCAGGTTCAGGTGGACCGGCGCGCCGTTCGCCATGGCGATGTAGGGCTCGTTGATCTCGGTCTGCTGCGCGGACGACAGCTCGATCTTCGCGCGCTCGGCCGAAGCCTTGATGCGCTGCAGGGCAATCGGGTCTTTCGACAGGTCGAGGCCGTTGATCTTCTTGAACTCGTCGATGATGTAGTCGATCACGCGCTGGTCGAAGTCTTCGCCGCCCAGGAAGGTGTCGCCGTTGGTCGACAGCACTTCGAACTGCTTCTCGCCGTCGACGTCCGCGATCTCGATGATCGACACGTCGAAGGTGCCGCCGCCGAGGTCATACACGGCGATCTTGCGGTCGCCCTTGTCGGTCTTGTCCAGGCCGAAGGCCAGCGCGGCCGCGGTCGGCTCGTTGATGATGCGCTTGACGTCCAGGCCGGCGATGCGGCCGGCGTCCTTGGTCGCCTGGCGCTGCGAGTCGTTGAAGTAGGCCGGCACGGTGATCACGGCTTCGGTGACTTCTTCGCCCAGGTAGTCCTCGGCGGTCTTCTTCATCTTGCGCAGCACTTCGGCCGAGATCTGCGGCGGCGCCAGCTTCTTGTCGCGCACGCCGACCCAGGCGTCGCCGTTGTCGGCCTTGGTGATCGAGTACGGCATCAGCGAGATGTCCTTCTGGACTTCCTTCTCGTCGAATTTACGGCCGATCAGGCGCTTGACCGCGAACAGGGTGTTCTTCGGGTTGGTGACAGCCTGGCGTTTTGCAGGCGCGCCGACGAGGATTTCGCCGTCTTCCTGGTAGGCGATGATCGAAGGCGTAGTGCGAGCACCTTCGGCATTTTCGATGACCTTGGGCTGACCATTTTCCATGATGGCCACGCAGGAGTTGGTGGTGCCCAGGTCGATACCGATGATTTTGCCCATAATGTTGTCCTTTTTTAGTACTTAGTGTTCAGATGTGTCGAATATAGGGAAAAACTGCGTGCTTTCAAGAGCTTGGAAATAGGCTCAGCAATTTTTATTTTGGCTGTGCAGCAGTCACGATGGCCGGGCGCAGCAGACGGTCGGCAATCATGTAACCTTTTTGCAACACCGTGACGACGGTGTTCGCTTCCTGCTCCGAAGGCACGACGGCCACGGCCTGGTGCTTGTTCGGGTCGAGCTTGTCGCCCGCCTGCGGCATCACTTCGACCAGGCGGTTCTTTTCGAACGCGGCGGTAAGCTGCTTGAGGGTCATCTCGACGCCTTCCTTGATCGAGTCCACGGTGGGCGCTTCGACCTTCAGGGCCATCTCGAGGCTGTCGCGCACCGGCACCATGGCCTCGGCAAAGCTCTCGATCGCAAATTTATGGGCCTTGCTCACATCTTCCTGGGCGCGGCGGCGGATATTGTCCGCTTCGGCTTTCGCGCGCATGAATGCATCGTGCATCTCGGCCAGCTTGGCTTCGGTGGCGCTCAGCTGTTCTTCGAGGCCGGTTTCCGACGATTGCGCGGCCTGCCCTGCATTCGCGGCATTTGCCGCGTCGGCAGCGGCATTCGCTTCCGGCTGGTTGGACACCTCTTGGTTTTCTTGGTCTTGCATCGAAAAAACTCCTAGAATCAAGGACTTGGCTGATTGTTTAACTGGTCCTGCTTGTCACACGGGCCACATATGGGGCGATCCCCTACGTTTTCAAGGGGAATTGCAGGGCTAACATGTGCATGTCGCGTCATTTTTTGTTACAAGATTTACGCGGCAGCAGAACCCTGCAACCATTGGTCGTTCTACCATGTTTCCTAACTGGAACAGGGGAAAGATCATGAGACTGCATCTGATCAGCGGCGCCGTGGTGGTCTGGACTGCCCTCGCACTGGCAGCGATCTGCCTGGCGGAGCTTGGGGCGACGCCGCAAAGCGTGCCATTTTAACAGCTTCGCATGCCGACTTTGTTTGCGTGGGCTCGGGAAGCCCACCCTACGATGGCCGACAATGCGGGGTGGGCACCTCGTGCCCGCGTCGACCTTCCGTCACGCGCCCAAGCGGGCGGCATGCTCGCGCGCGGCGTCCGCATCCTGGCGCCGGGCTTCGCGCTGTGACGGGCTCATCATCGTGGGCCAGCCGATCAGGTGCTGCTCGGCGATCTCCGCCAGCCCCGTGATCCAGACCGGATTATCGTTCAGGCAAGGTATGTAGTGGTATTCCTGGCCGCCGTTCATCTCGAAATCGCGCCGCACTTCCATATTGATTTCTTCGAGGGTCTCCAGGCAGTCGCTGGTGAAGCCCGGGCACATCACGTCGATGCGCTTGACGCCCTCGCGCGCCAGCTGCTGCACGGTCGGCGCCGTGTAGGGCTGCAGCCACTCGGCGCGCCCGAAGCGCGACTGGAAGGTCACCAGGTACTGTTCCGGCGACAGGCGCAGGCGCGCCGCCAGCAGGCGCCCGGTGCGCTGGCATTCGCAAAAATAGGGATCGCCCAGCATGAGGGTGCGTTTCGGCACGCCGTGGAAGCTCATCACCAGTTTCTCGCCGCGGCCATGGGTCTCCCAGTAATCGAGCACCGAATCGGCGAGCGCCTCGATATAGCCTTCATGGTCGTGGTAGTGCTTCACCAGGCGCAGCTCGGGGATGTTGCGGACCTGGGCGTAATGGGCGTAGACGGCATCCCAGATCGAGGCCGTGGTGGTGCCCGAGTACTGCGGGTAGGCCGGCAGCACCACGATGCGGTCGACGCCCTTCGCCTTCAGCTCGTCGAGCACCTGCGGCAGCGGCGGCGAGCCGTAGCGCATCGCCATCGCCACCTCGACGTCCTCATGGCCGCGCTCGGCCAGCAGCGCCTGCAGCCGGTTCGCCTGGCGCGCCGTGTACACCTTCAGCGGCGAGCCTTCGCGGGTCCAGATCATCGCGTACTTCTGCGCCGACTTCCCGGAACGGAAAGGCAGGATGACGAGCTTGAGGATCAGGTTCCAGATCGCGCGCGGGATTTCCACCACGCGCGGGTCGGACAGGAATTCCTTCAGATAGCGTCGCACCGCCTTGCGCGTGGGCGCGTCCGGCGTGCCGAGATTGACCAGCACGACGGCGCTCTTGGCGATCGTGCCATGGGTGTGAGGCGGTTCTTTTCTGAAGGGCATGAGTTGGGATAGGCGGATTCGACCTGTAATTATGCCATCCGTCGTCCCCGCGCAGGCGGGGACGACGGGCAGGCGACGGCTCAAGACGCCAGCAGCTCGCGCGCGTGCTTGCGCGTGGTCTCGGTGATCTCGATGCCGCCCAGCATGCGCGCCACCTCTTCCACCCGCTCTTTCTTGTCCAGCACGTCGATGCGCGAGACGGTCTTGCCCTCGCTGGTCGTGCCCTTGGCTACCTGGAAGTGCTGGTTCGCCTGGCTCGCCACCTGCGGCAGGTGGGTCACGCACAGCACCTGGCGGCTGTGGCCGAGGCGCTTCAGCAGGCGGCCCACCACTTCCGCGACGCCGCCGCCGATGCCGGTATCGACCTCGTCGAAGATCAGGGTCGGCACCGTGGTGGCGTGCGATGTGATGACGGCGATCGCCAGCGAGATGCGCGCCAGTTCGCCGCCCGAAGCCACCTTGGCCAGCGCGCGCGGCGCCACGCCGGCGTGGCCGGCCACCAGGAATTCGACCTGCTCCATGCCGTACACGGCCGGCTCGCAGGGGTTCAGCGCGGCCACGAAACGCCCGCCGCTCATCGACAGTTCCTGCATCGCTTCGGAGACCTGCTCGCTCAGGCGCTGCGCCGCTTTCCGGCGCGTGGCCGACAGCGCGGCGGCCACTTCCAGGTAGGCGGCCTTCGCCTTCTCCTCCTGGCGCCGCAAGCCTTCGACGTCGGTGGCGTCGGCCAGCTGGCGCAGCTTGGCTTTCAGGGTTGCGTGCTCGTCCGGCAGTTCCTCCGGCGTGACGCGGAACTTGCGGGCGGTGCTGTGGATCGCATCCATGCGCGCATCGACCTGGGCCAGGCGCTCGGGATCGAGCTCGACCTTGTCGATGTAGTCGTTCAAGGCGTACACCGCTTCCTGCAACTGGATACGGGCCGGCTCCATGCAGTCGAGCACATTCTGCAGGCCGGCGTCGACGTCGACCAGCTTGGCCAGCTTCTGGTTCATCGAGGACAACTGCGACAGGATGGGCTGCTCGGATTCGGAGATGGCGTTCAGCGCTTCCTGCGCGCCTTCGAGCAGGCTGGCCGCGTGCGACAGGCGGCTGTGCTCGTTGGTGATTTCAAGCCACTCGCCCGGCTTCACGGCCAGCTTGTCCAGCTCGCCCACCTGCCATTCGAGGCGCTCGCGTTCGAGCAGCACGTTCTTCGCATTGGTCTCGAATTCCTCGCGCTGGCGGGCCAGCGCGCGCCAGGCTTTGTAGCAGGTCGCGACCGCGTGCACCTGGGCCGTCGATTCCGGATCGCGCACGGCGATCTGGTTGTCCAGCAGCGCACGCTGGGCATCCTGCTTGAGCAGCGACTGGTGCGCGTGCTGGCCGTGGATGTCCACCAGCAGCTCGCCCAGTTCGCGCAGCTGGCCGGCGGTGGCGGCAATGCCGTTGATATAGGCCTTCGAGCGGCCGGCATTGTCGATCACCCGGCGCAGCAGCGCGCCGCCCTCCTCGATGCCGAACTCGTTCTGCTCGATCCAGCCGGTGGCCGCCGGCGTGAGGGCGAAGTCGGCGCTGATGTCGGCCTTGGCCGCGCCTTCGCGCACCATGCTGGCGTCGCCGCGTCCGCCCAGCGCGAGCTGCAGCGCGTCGATCAGGATCGACTTGCCGGCTCCGGTCTCCCCGGTGAAGACCGTGAAGCCATTCGAGAACTCGAGTTCGATCGTATCGACGATGACGAAGTCGCGGATGGTCAATGTGCGCAACATGAAGAAACAGGTCTCCTGAGGATCGGTAAATAAGCGGATTTCTTGTTGATTATTTCAGCTTGCCGTCGCTGGAGGGATACTCGTTCCAGTGCAGCTTTTCGCGCAGGGTGTGATAGTAGCTCCACCCCTCGGGATGCAGGAAGGTGATGGTGTTCGGCGAGCGCGAGATCATGATCTGGTCGCCGTGCTGCAGGCTCGTGAAAGTCTGCATGTCGAAGTTCACGCTGATGTCGCGCCCATTCATGATTTCGACCACGATGTCGCTGGTGTCCGGCACCACGATCGGGCGGTTCGACAGCGCGTGCGGCGCGATCGGCACCAGCACGATGCCGGCCAGGGTCGGATGCAGAAGCGGACCGCCGGCCGACAGCGCGTACGCGGTCGAGCCGGTGGGCGTGGAGATGATCAGGCCGTCCGAACGCTGGTTGTACATGAAGGCGCCGTCCACCGTCACCTTCAGTTCGGCCATGCCGGCGCCGGAGCCGCGCGCCACCACCACGTCGTTGACGGCCACCGAGCAATGCATCTCCTTGCCGTCGCGGACCAGGCGCGCTTCCAGCAGGGTGCGTTCCTCCGCCCGCGCCTTGCCGCTGAGGATCTCGGCCAGCGCCGGCAGCATGCGGTCGATCGGGATGTCGGTCATGAAGCCGAGGCGGCCCTGGTTGATGCCGATGAGGGGCACCTTGTAGCGGGCCAGCTGGCGCGCCACGCCCAGCATGGTGCCGTCGCCGCCCATCACGATCACGAGCTTGGCCTGTGCGCCGATCTCGTCGACGCCCATGGCGGCCACGCCCGCCACCTGCACATGGCCGGCGGTCTCCTGCTCGAACACGACACGGTAGCCGGCATCGCGCAGGAAATTGACGATGGCCTGCACCGGCTCGGCGATCCCGGCAGTGTTGTGCCGTACGACCAGCGCGATGGTTTGTTGCGTTTCGGGCGTAGCGGACATAGGGAGATCTCGGCGGTAATGGACAACGACACGGGGGAGATTAACCGATTCTCCCGGCTTCTGCCATACGGCCGCCTGGCAATCACTGTACAAACGCACAGTATATTTGGCCGGCGCAGATCCGGCAAGATTCGCCGGAACTTAATGCGACGCCCCGACTCCCACCGTGACCGAGATGGCAACGGTCAGTGTCAGCAGATGCAGGAACATCAGCACGATCCATCTTAATGCCGTCATCTTGCGCGAGCCGCCATACACGCGGCGCATCGCGGTCGGCAGGTAGAAGGTCAGCCACAGGCCCAGCAGCTTGCCGGCCAAGGGTACGCCGGACGGGATCACCAGCAGCAGGGTCAGCATCAGGAAGGCGAAGGCATTCGTGTGCAGCGCGAACAGCAGGTGCTCGCCGTAGCGCTTGCCTGTGCCCAGGTAAAGTATTTTCAGGTACAGGGCGAACAGCGGCATCATCGCGAACACCGCATAGGGCGCGGAGCCGAAGAAGACCTTCTTGAGCTTCGCGCCATCGTCGTCGGCGGCGGCGCCGGCGATTTTTTCGATCTTCTCGAGAATACCGGACTTGTCCTCGCCGAGGTCTTTCTTGATGTCCTGCAGGGCCTCGTCCTTGCGCAGTTCCGCGCGCGCCTTGTCCATCGCCGGTGGATCGTCGCTTTCGTCCTCGTCCGGTTTGGCGGCCGCGGCGGCAGGCGGGTGCGTGGACCTTGCGTTCTTCTTGTCCTGCGGGTCGATCTTGACGACTGGGGCGCCGTCGAGTTTGACGCCAGCGATGTGATGATCCTCGCCCATGAACTTAAACACGGCAAAGAAGATCAGACTGAAGGTCAGGTAGACGCGCAGCGGCTCGATGTAGCGCACGCGGCGTCCCTGCATGTATTCGAGGCTCAGCTGGCCGGGCTTGAGCAGCAGCAGTTTCATCGTCTGCAGCAGCTTGCCCTCCAGCGCAACGTAATGGCCGACGAATTCGTGCAGGAACTCGCGCGTGCTGGGCGGGTGCAGCACGGTCTCCTGGCCGCATTCGTGGCAGAAGTTCCCGGACACATGGGCCCCGCAATTCGGGCAGTCGCTGGCGGTATGGTGGAGGTCGACTTGAGAGTTCACGGCAATTCCCGGCAAACGGCACACAAACCAGCATGTTAGCTATTTAATTGCAAAAAAGCATCAAAGTCTTTGTATTCAATTGCGCGACCCGCTTTCAGGCTGCGCGTTAGGCTTTAAGCAATGTGAGCATGCTTGAGGAGAATTGCTATGGTAGAAGAAGCCAAGGACCGCGTCGTCAACACCGACTGCAAGATCGAAGAGCAGGACTACAAGCGCGAACCGCACGAGCGCGACGAATCGCCGGACGGCCAGGACATCAAGCCGCGCGGCATCATCCAGCAAGCGGCTTCGGACCTGGAAAACGGCCTGGTCGATACCGAGAATTACGAGGGCCGCGGCACGCCCGGCATCGAACAGGCTGTCGACCCGAAACCGGGCGCCACCGGCCAGGCCGAGCCGCAGCCCGAGCGCCATCGCGACATGCGCGATCACGATGCCGCCCGCCTGGGCAACGATGGAAAAAAACAATGACGCCGCGCGTCCTCACGGCGGCCCTGCTGGGCGCCGCGAGCCTCGGTGCGTGCGCCCAGCAGCCCGTCTCTCCGGCCCTGTCCGCCGGCGGCTACGCGCCCGGCTTCGGGCCGAATCCGACCCTGCCGGCGCCCGAGCATTCGCTGATCCCGACGGTCCACATCGCGAAGGCCGAGGCCTGGCCGCAGGGCACGCATCCGACGCCGGCCGCCGGGCTGGCGGCCACCGCCTACGCGAGCGGCCTGGACCACCCGCGCTGGCTCTACGTGCTGCCGAACGGCGACGTGCTGGTTGCCGAAAGCAACAAGCCGGGCAATGCGCCGAAGGAGCCGGGCATCAAGGCCAAGGTGCAGGGTCTGGTAATGAAGCGCGCCGGCGCCGGCGTCGAATCGCCGAATAAAATCATCCTGCTGCGCGGCGTGAAGGCCGACGGCACCGCGGAAACGAAAACGGTGTTCGCCGAGAACCTGAATTCACCCTTCGGCATGACCCTGGCCGGCAGCGACCTGTACATCGCGAATGCCGATGCGCTGTGGCGCTTCCCATACAAGACCGGCGAGACCACCCTCAGCGGCCAGGGCGTGAAGGTGATGGACCTGCCGGCCGGGATCAACCACCACTGGACCAAGAACGTGGCGGCATCAAAGGACGGCAAGAAGCTTTACGTGACCGTCGGCTCGAACAGCAACGTCGCCGAGAACGGCATGGCGGCCGAACAGGGCCGCGCCGCGATCTGGGAATATGACATTGCCAGCGGCAAGGGGCGCATCTTTGCTTCCGGCCTGCGCAACCCGAACGGCCTGGCCTTCCAGCCGCAAACCGGGGCGCTGTGGACCGCCGTCAACGAACGTGACGAGCTGGGCAACGAGCTGGTGCCCGACTACATCACTTCGGTGAAGGACGGCGCCTTCTACGGCTGGCCGTACAGCTACTACGGCCAGCACGTCGATACCCGCGTCAAGCCGCAAAACGCCGACATGGTCGCCAAGGCGATCGCGCCGGATTACGCGATGGGCGCGCACACGGCCTCGCTGGGCCTGGCCTTCTACGACGCCAGCCTGCTGCCGCAGTTCAGGAACGGCGCCCTGGTCGGCCAGCACGGCTCGTGGAACCGCAAGCCCTATTCCGGCTACAAGCTGGTCTTCGTCCCCTTCAGCGACGGCAAGCCGAGCGGCCCGCCGCAGGACGTGCTGACCGGCTTCCTGAGCAAGGACGACAAGGCCTATGGACGACCGGTCGGCGTCGCGGTCGACAAGCAGGGCGCGATCCTGCTGGCGGATGACGTCGGTAACGTGGTGTGGCGGATCACGCCAGCCGCGTCGGGTAAATAAGCAAGCAAATGAGCAAAAGGAGCTACTCAAATGATCAAGCGTAAGGGAAGCGCCGTCTGGAGCGGCGGACTGAAAGACGGCAAAGGCACGGTCTCGACCCAGAGCGGCGTGCTGAACCAGAGCCAGTACGGCTTCAACACCCGTTTCGAAGACGGCGCCGGCACCAATCCGGAAGAACTGCTGGCGGCGGCCCACGCCGGCTGCTTCACGATGGCCCTGTCGGCGCAGCTGGGCGAAGCCGGCATGACCGCGCAAAAGCTGGAAACCACGGCCACCGTCTCGCTGGACAAGCTTGATGGCGGCTTTGCGATTCCGGCCGTCCACCTCGAGCTGGTCGCCACCATCCCGGGCGCCGATGAACAGGCCTTCCAGGAAGCGGCGCGCAAGGCCAAGGAAGGCTGTCCGGTGTCGAAGCTGTTCAATGCCGAGATCACGCTGGACGCGAAGCTGCAGTCGTAATTTCGTAGGGTGGGCTCTCCGAGCCCACGCGGACGCCGGCAAGAATCCGCCCGAGCGCATAAAATCTTCGCTTTCCATTCACATTGACAGGAACAAGAATGCGCCTCCTGCACACCATGCTACGCGTCGGCGACCTGCAGCGCTCCATCGACTTCTACACCAAGGTGCTGGGCATGAAACTGCTGCGCACCAGCGAGAATACCGAGTACAAGTACACCCTGGCCTTTGTCGGCTACGGCAACAACCCGGACCACGCCGAGCTCGAGCTGACCTATAACTGGGGCACCGATAAATACGAGATGGGCACCGCCTACGGCCACATCGCGATCTCGACCGAAGACATTTATAAAACCTGCGAACAGGTGCGCGCAGCGGGCGGCAACATCACCCGCGAACCGGGTCCGGTCAAGGGCGGCAGCACCGTGATCGCTTTCATTACCGACCCGGATGGCTACAAGGTCGAGCTGATCGAGCGTGCCGACCATGCGGGCGGTGGCGGCCTGAGCAACTAAGAGCAGCTGCCGGCAGCCTTTTGCCGGCCCTGCTACAATCGTCTTCGCCTGCTTGAGCAGGCAAACAACCAATACGTCTTCGGGGCGGGGTGCAATTCCCCACCGGCGGTATGGCTATCACGGCCGAGCCCGCGAGCGCCTGCGGTGCGACACTGCAGGGTCAGCAGACCTGGTGAGAAGCCAGGGCCGACGGTATAGTCCGGATGAAAGAAGATGTGCGTCATAACGCGTCCTGCTGCCGCTATCGGTATGTAGCGCCGCGTCGTTTCGCTTTGCCCTGATGCGTTCCTTTTACTTTTGCAAGGAGCGTCTCAATGACCAGCAACACCACCACCATCGACACCTTCACGCTCGAGAGCAGCGACCTGCCAGGCCGCATCGCCGCCGCCCTCGCGGCCACGCGCGCGGGCATTCCCGTGATCCTGCTCGACGATTTCGACCGCGAGAACGAAGCCGACCTGATCGTCGCCGCCGAAAAGCTCAGCGTCGAGACCATGGCCGTGATGATCCGCGAATGCAGCGGCATCGTCTGCCTGTGCCTGTCCGACAGCAAAGTGCGCGCGCTCGAGCTGCCGCCGATGGCGCCCGAAAACGGCAGCCGCTACGGCACCCCGTTCACCGTCTCGATCGAAGCGCGCGAAGGCGTCACCACCGGCGTCTCGGCCCAGGACCGCGTGACCACCATCCGCGCCGCCATCGCCCACAATGCCAAACCCGGGGACCTGGTCCGTCCGGGCCACGTGTTCCCGCTGCGCGCCAACCCGGCCGGCGTGCTGGGCCGCAAGGGCCATACCGAAGGCTCGGTCGACTTGTCCATCCTGGCCGGCCTGCAGCCTGCCGCCGTGCTGTGCGAGCTGATGAACGAAGACGGCAGCATGATGCGCGGGGAAAGCATCGAACGCTTCGCGCGCGAGCGCGGCTATCCAATTTTGACGATCGCCGAGCTGATCGCGTGGCGTACGCAGCTGGAGCAGAAGGCGGCTTAAACGAAAAAACGGCGCCGCGGCGCCGTTTTTCACGTCAATGATAAAACCGCTCAGGGCTGCGACAGCAGCGCATTCACCGGCAGCAGGTCTTCCTCGCGCAGCGAACCGGCGGCCGCTTTCAGCTTCAGGCCGGCCAGGATGGTGTTGTAGCGCGCCTTGGCCAGGTCGGTGCGGGTCTGGTACAGCTGGCGCTGGGCGTTCAGCACGTCGATGTTGATGCGCACGCCAACCTGGTAACCCAGCTTGTTCGATTCCAGCGCGGAGTTGCTCGAGACTTCGGCTGCTTCCAGCGCCTTCACCTGGGCCAGGCCCGAGTTCACGCCGAGGAAGGACTGGCGCGCCAGCAGGGCCGCGTTGCGGCGGTTGGCTTCGAGGTCGTTCCTGGCCTTGTCTTCCAGGGCGATCGATTCGCGCACGCGGCTGGTGACGGCGAAGCCGCTGAAGATCGGGATGCTGTACGAGATGCCGATCGCGTTGTTGGTCGAACGGCCCGACTGCTGGGTCTGGCCGCTGAGGCTCGTATGCTGCGAACTCGCCACCAGGTCCAGGGTCGGGTAGTGGCCGGAGCGCTGCTTCGAGATCTCGCGCTTGGCCGATTCCACCTGCAGCTGGGCCACCGACACGGCGTAGTTCTGGTTCTCGGCCGCCGAGACCCACTGGTCGACGTTGATCGGCTGCGGCGCGGTCAGGTTGACGCCGGTGCGCAGGGTGGCCAGCGCGGCCGGCGGGGTACCGATGATGGCCTGCAGCGCGGTCTTCTTGCTTTCCAGGTCGTTGACCGCGGCGATCTCCTGCGAGATCACCAGGTCGTAGGCGGCCTGGGCTTCATGGGTGTCGGTGATGGTCTGGGTGCCGACTTCGAAGTTGCGCTTCGCCGAGGCCAGCTGCTCGGTCACGGCTTCCTTCTGGGCGCGGGTCGAGGCCAGGGTGTCCTGGGCCGCCAGCACGTCGAAGTAGGCCTGGGCCACGCGGGTGATCAGGTCCTGCTGGGCCTGGGCGAACTGGGCTTCGGCGATCGACTGCTGCAGCTTGCTCTGCTGGTAGGTTTCCCAGCGGTCCCAGCGGAACAGCGGCTGCGACAGCTGGACCGTGTACTGCTTCTGGGTCGTGGTAGCCGAACCGCCCTGCACGATCTGGCTGACGCCGTCCTCGTCAGTGATGATGGCGCCGTTGTTCCACGGCGTGCTCTCGCCCTTGGCGCGAGTCACGTTACCGACCACGCCGATCGTCGGCAGCAACCCCGCACGCCCCTGGGGGACGCGTTCGCGGCCCACGGCAGCGGAAGCACGCGCGCTCGCATAGGTGGCGTCATTCGCCAATGCCTGCTGGTACACCTGGAGCAGATCGGCCGCCTGGGCGTTGAGCGAGAAAAACGCGCTGGCCAACAGCACGGCGATGAGGGGTTTCTGCATTACTTTCTCCGTCGGAGTCATCAATAGTCAATGGACACAGGCCGCCAGGATGCTCGGTACATCAGTACTTCGGCATCGAAGGATCGACCTGCACGGCCCAGGCGTGTATGCCGCCTGTCAAATTCGTAATCTTTTCAAATCCGTTACGTTCCAGGAAAGCCGCCACCTGCATGCTGCGCGCGCCGTGATGGCACACGCAGACGATTTCCTGGTCATCGTCCAGCTCGCCGACGCGGATTGGGATCAGGTTCATCGGGATCTGCTTCGAACCGTCGATATGGCAGGTCTCGAATTCCCAGTTTTCCCGCACGTCGAGCAGCAGCGGTTTCGGGCGCGACGGGTCGGCCAGCCAGGCCGCCAGTTCGGGAGCGCTTAGATGCTGCATCGTCTTAGAACTGGAAGTGCGAGACTGCCGGCGCGCCGGTCAGGTACTTCACGTTGGTCTCGAACACTTTCACCGTGTTCCAGCTGTTCTCGCCGGTGCGGGTGACGATGTTGAATTCCATGGCCGGCGGCTCGCCCACGATCGCAGCGATGCGGCCACCCACCTTCACCTGCTTCAGGAAGGCTTCCGGCAGCACTTCCAGCGCGCCCGAGATCACGATCACGTCGTAGGGTGCGTCCTTGTCCCAGCCCGCGGCGCCGTTGCCCAGTTCCACGGACACATTGCTGATGCCGGCCTTGGCCAGGTTTTTCTCGGCCAGTTCCTTGATTTCCGGGTTCACTTCCACGGTGGTGACCTTGGCCGCGCGGTGCGCCATCAGGGCCGCCATGTAACCCGAGCCGGCGCCGATTTCCAGCACGGTCTCATGCTTCCTGAGGCCGATTTCCTGCAGCGCGCGCGCTTCCAGCTTCGGGTTCAGCATGGACTCGCCGCCCGGCAGCGGGATTTCGGCATCCGCGAACGCCAGGTTCTGGTACGCGGCCGGCACGAACTGTTCGCGCTTGACCACGTGCAGCAGGTCGAGGATGTCGGTGTCCAGCACGTTCCACGGACGGATCTGCTGTTCGATCATGTTGAAACGGGCTTGTTCGATATTCATGTTGTTACTCGGCGAGAAATTAAATAATCCGATATTTTATCGTTGAACGGCCTCGGGAACACATCTTAGCGATATGGCACCCGAGACCACGGGAAATTGCGACAGTCTGCAGTTTAGGAGGGATGAACGCCGGAAAAAGGCGTCCTGACTCGACAAGCCGGTCACGCCGCGGGCTTGCTGGCAGCCGGCAGCAGGCCGTTCAGGGCCATGTCGAGGAAGGTGTCGAGGAAGGCCAGCGGTTCCAGCTCGGCGCGCGGGCAGGGACCGACCGAATGCTTCCAGGTGATCAGCATCAGCATGGGCGCCACCAGCACCTGGGTCAGCAGGGTGATGTCCATGGGGCGGAACTCGCCGCGCTCGATGGCGCGTTCCAGCATGCCGGCCATGGCGGCGGTGCCGCGGTTGATGACCTCTTCCTGGTAGAAGCACGCCAGTTCGGGGAAGTTGTCGGCCTCGGCCATGACCAGCTTGATGATGCCGGAGGCCTTGGTCGCGCCCAGGCGCTGCCACCAGGAATGGATCACGTGACGCAGCAGATCGGCGCTGTGGCCTTCGAATTCGGCGACGGAGGTTTCGGCATCGCCGATGACGGGCACGATGCTGCCGCGGACCACGGCCTTGAACAGCTCTTCCTTGTTCTCGTAGTACAGGTAGAGCGTGCCTTTCGAGACCCCGGCGCGGCGCGCGACGTCTTCCAGGCGTGTGGCGGCGTAGCCACGTTCGACGAACAGGTCGATGGCTGCCTCCAGCAACTCCTGGGGCCGCGCGTCTTTACGGCGCTCCCAGCGTGGCTTGGCATCAAATGGGCATGGCATGCTTCTGTCCGACAACTAACTGTTGAGTCAGGAAATATAGACCGGGGGCTGGGGGGAGTCAAGCTACCGGTAGTATACTTACAGGATGAATCTCTCGCCCGAACCCGCCAGCTGCCGTCCCGGCTGCGGCGCCTGCTGTATTGCTCCCTCGATCAGCTCCCCCATCCCCGGCATGCCCAACGGTAAGCCGGCCGGCGTGCGCTGCGTGCAGCTCGACGAGCGCAACGGCTGCAGGATCTTCGGGCAGCCGGCGCGGCCCAGGGTTTGCGGCGGCCTGCAGCCTTCGCACGAAATGTGCGGCGATTCAAGCGGGCAGGCGATGTTCTTCCTGAGCGAGCTGGAGCGATTGACCGCCTGACAAGGCGGAAAAATGATACCGGGTAACTCGACGGCAGGCGGCCCCGGCATGGTAAGCTTGCGGCCTGCCGCCGTTCCGTCGTACCGCGCAGCCCCTTCCCCGTTCCGACCACAATAACATCCTTAATAAAACTTCATGGACATTATTCTCGCCCTGAAAGCGATCATCATGGGCCTCGTCGAGGGCTTCACCGAGTTCCTGCCGATTTCCTCCACCGGCCACCTGATCCTGGCGGGCAGCCTGATCAACTTCACGGGCGAAGTCGCCAAGGTGTTCGAGATCGCCATCCAGGCCGGCGCGATCCTGGCCGTGATGTGGGAATACCGCGCGCGCATCGGCACCGTGCTGGGCGGTTTGACCTCGGATGCGCGCCAGCAGAAGTTCGTGCTCAACCTGGTCGTCGCCTTCCTGCCGGCGGCCGTGCTCGGCTTCCTGTTCAGCAAGGCGATCAAGGCCCACCTGTTCGCCCCGGTTCCGGTGGCGCTGGCCTTCATCGTCGGCGCCTTCGTGATCCTGTGGGCGGAACGCCGCCATAAAGTGCTGCCGGGCTCGCACCGCGTCGAGACCGTCGACGACATGAACATGCTCGACGCCTTCAAGGTCGGCTGCGCCCAGTGCTTCGCGCTGGTCCCGGGCACCAGCCGTTCCGGCGCCACCATCATCGGCGGCATGCTGTTCGGCCTGTCGCGCAAGGCGGCCACCGAATTCTCCTTCTTCCTGGCGATCCCGACCCTGCTGGCGGCCACCGTGTATTCGGTCGTCAAGGCCCGCCACGACCTGCACATGAGCGACCTGCCGCTGTTCCTGGTCGGCGGCGTGGCGGCCTTCATTTCCGCCTTCCTTTGCGTCCGTTGGCTCTTGCGCTTCATCAGCACGCACGACTTCACGGGCTTCGCCTGGTACCGTATCGTGTTCGGTATCGTCGTGCTGGTTTCGGCACACTTCGGTTGGGTAATCTGGGCGGACTAAAAGCAAGACCATGACGAGCGACATCCAGCAAAGCGCCCTGCACATCCTGCAGACGGTCTTCGGCTATCCCGCCTTCCGCGGGCAACAGGCCGAGATCGTCGAGCACGTGGCCGGCGGCGGCGACGCGCTCGTCCTCATGCCCACCGGCGGCGGCAAGTCCCTGTGCTACCAGATTCCGGCGCTGGTGCGCGACGGCGTCGGCGTGGTCGTTTCGCCGCTGATCGCGCTGATGCAGGACCAGGTCGACGCCCTCGCCGAAGTCGGCGTGCGCGCGGCCTTCCTGAATTCCACGCAAACCTTCGAAGAGACGCTGCGCATCGAGCGCCTGGTGCGCACCGGCGAGATCGACCTGGTCTACGTGGCGCCCGAGCGCCTGATGACGCAGCGCTGCCTGGACCTGTTCGAGGACTCGCACATCGCGCTGTTCGCGATCGACGAGGCGCACTGCGTCTCGCAATGGGGCCACGATTTCCGTCCCGAGTACATCCGCCTGTCGATCCTGCACGAGCGCTTCCCGCACGTGCCGCGCATCGCGCTGACCGCCACCGCCGACCAGCTCACGCGCGCCGAGATCGCGCAGCGCCTGCAGCTCGACGAGGCGCGCCAGTTCGTGTCCTCGTTCGACCGGCCGAACATCCGCTACTCCATCGTCGAGAAGACCAACGGCCGCAAGCAGCTGCTGGACTTCATCAGCGCCGAACACCCCGGCGATGCCGGCATCGTCTACTGCCTGTCGAGGAAAAAGGTCGAGGAGACCGCCGAATTCCTCAACGAGAACGGCATCCACGCCCTGCCCTATCACGCCGGCATGGACTACGCGCTGCGCTCGAATAACCAGGCGCGCTTCCTGCGCGAAGACGGCATCGTGATGGTGGCGACCATCGCCTTCGGCATGGGCATCGACAAGCCGGACGTGCGCTTCGTCTGCCACCTCGACCTGCCGAAGTCCCTGGAAGGCTATTACCAGGAGACCGGACGCGCCGGCCGCGACGGCCTGCCCTCGAACGCCTGGATGGCCTACGGCCTGCAGGACGTGGTGCTGCAGCGCCGGATGATCGACGAATCCGAAGCCGACGAGAATTTCAAGCGCGTGCTGGGCTCGAAACTCGACGCCATGCTGGGCCTGTGCGAAACGCTCAGCTGCCGCCGCATGCGCCTGCTGGAATACTTCGGCGAACGCTCCGGCCCCTGCGGCAACTGCGATACCTGCCTGATCCCGCCGGTTTCTTTCGACGCCACGGTGCCCGTGCAGAAGCTGCTGTCCGCCATTTACCGCGTCGACCAGCGCTTCGCCGCCGGCCACGTGGTCGACGTGCTGCGCGGCGTGCAGACCGAACGCATCTCGCAGTGGCACCACGACAAACTGACCGTGTACGGCGTCGGCGCCGACCGCAGCGAGCACGAATGGCGCGCCATCGTGCGCCAGGTGATCGCGCTGGGCCTGATCACGGTCGACCACGACGCCTTCAGCTCCCTCAAGCTGACGGAAAGCGCGCGCGCGGTGCTGAAGGGCGAGCGCAAGGTGGAGCTGCGCCAGTACCAGAAGCCGGTCAAGCAGAAGCGCCAGGCCGGCCCGACCAAGGGCTATGTCGAGATGGACCTGTCGCCGGCCGAGCAGAAGATCTTCGAGAAGCTGCGCTGGTGGCGCCTGGAAACCGCCAAGGCGCACAGCGTGGCCGCCTTCATCATCTTCGGCGACGCCACCCTGCGCGAGATCGCCAAGGTCAAGCCGACCTCGCTGGACGAATTGCGCGTGGTGTCCGGCGTGGGGGCCAAGAAGCTGAGCTCCTACGGCGACGAGATCGTGGCCATGATCACCGAGATGGTGTGAGCAAAGCGCGTGGGCTCGGGGAGCCCACCCTACCCGTTGGACGCAGGGTGGGCACCCCGTGCCCACGCAAATCATTCCCGGAACAGGTGAACAAAGGTCCGGCTCACCGCCAGCTTCTCCTCGCTTCCCTTCACCAGCACCTGCATGCGCTCGGCGTCGATCCGCTCCGCCGCGGCAATCGCGTTCGCGTTCACCACGGTGGCGCGGTGGATCTGCCAGAAGCGGTCCGGATCCAGGGTGCTCAACAGATCCTTCAGCGGCGTGCGCACCAGCGCCTCGTAATCGCGCAGCACGATGCGGGTGTAGCGGGTATCGGACTGGAAGAACAGCACCTCGTCGACGTCGATCACGCGCACCTGGCGGCCGACGCTGGCCTTGATCCATTTGGTGCGTTCCTGGCGCACGCCCGGCAGCGCGGTTTTCAACTGGCGCAGCAGCGCTTCAAACGCGGCGCCGTCCGCGGGCGGCTGCGCCAGCTTGGAACGCAGCCGCGTCACTGCCCGCTCCAGGCGATCCTTCTGCACCGGCTTCAGGAGATAATCGACCGCGCCGGCGTCGAAGGCATCCACCGCATACTGGTCGTAGGCGGTGACGAACACCACGTGGGCCATGGCGCCGATGCGCTCGGCCACCTCGAGACCCGACAGGCCGGGCATGCGGATGTCGAGGAAGGCCACGTCCGGCTCGTGCTCGAGGAAGCCGTCCCAGGCATCGTTGCCGTTTTCCGCCACCATGACGACCTTCGCTTCCGGCCAGGCCTGCGCCAGCATCTCCAGCAGGCGCTCGCGCATCAGGGGTTCGTCTTCGGCCACCAGGATGCTCGGGTTCATGCGCAGGCGTCTTTCAGGGGGATGCTCAGGTCGGCGATCAGGCCGGGCTCGCCGTCGCGTAGTTCGAGGCAGGCCGCGTCGCCGTAGGCCAGGCGCAGGCGGTGGCGTACGTTATCGAGACCGGTACCGCCCCCGCCGTCCGGCTCGGGGAGCGTGCTCATGCCGACGCCGCCATCCTGCACGCGGATCCGCACCGCGCCGCCGATCGCCTCGGCCGACAGCGTGACCTCGCCGCCGCGCAGGGCCGGCTCGATGCCGTGCTTGATCGCGTTTTCGACGAGGGTCAGCAGGATCATGGTCGGCAGCTGGACCGGTTCCAGTGCGCGCGGCAGCTGCAGGCTGAAACGCAGGCGCTCGCCCAGGCGCACCTGCATCACCTTCAGGTAGGACTCGACCAGGCCGAATTCGGCGCTCAGGCACACCTGCTCGCTGCGCATGTCGCGCATGCTGGAGCGCAGGAAGTCGATCAGATTGCCGGTCAATTCGGCGGCGCGCGGCGCGCCATGCTGGGCCAGCTGCTGCACGGCGCCCAGTGTATTGAACAGGAAGTGCGGCTCGATCTGGGCGCGCAGCAGGCGCAACTGGGATTCGGACAGTTCGCGCGCCACGCGCGCCTGCTCGGCTTCGCGCTGCAGTCCGGCGTTGATGGCCTCGGCCTGGCGATTGCGCAGCATGCTGATCGCCAGCAGCGGCACCAGCATGGCCAGCCCGGCGCCGACGATCAGCGCAAACGAGTGAGGCAATTTGGCAATGACGTCCGCCAGGGGCTTGGGCCTGGTCCACATGGCCGTTCCAATCCCGAGGACGGCGCCGAAGACGGCAAAGCCAAGCACCGTCAGCAGCATCTTCCATTTTTCCCGCACGATGCGGTGGTAGTCGAACCAGGCGCTGATCAGGGCGGCCGCAATGGAAAACCCGAACATGTTGGCGGCGAGGATGCTGACCATCCAGCGCTCGGCTCCCAGCGCGTAGTGCAGCGGAACGGCGCACAGGCTGAAGGCCAGCGCCAGTCCGGCAAGCGCGCAGTGCAGGCGGCGGCCGCGGTAGGTCAGCGAAAAATCGCGCAACTGCTTGCGCTGGAGCGCCGGCATCTCGGCCAGCTTGTGCGCAAAGCGGCGCCGCCAGCCTGCGGGCGCCTGGGCCGCCCGTTCCGGCTGCGCGAGCACGGCCAGTTGCTCCTCTTCGAGTTCATGGTACCAATTCGACAATCTGCGCCACATGCTGCCCTCCTGTAATCGTTAATATATAGCAACGATTACAGTCTAGGGAGATCATGTGTCTGCGGACAGCGAAAGGGGATGAAGCACGATTCCGGGTGGACGAACGACGATCCGTTCCGGCCTTCGCGGAGAGATAATTGACGCACCGCCAACCCGAAAAGGACACACCATGTTTGCCATGCTGATGGGATTGAAGGGCATCGCGCCGCGCGAGCTGCAGCAACTGATGGATCGCGATGGGGCCACCGTCGTCGACGTCAATGCACGCCAGTCGTGGCTGAAGGCCAGGGTGCCCGGCGCCCTCAATCTGCCGCCGGATTTCGACGCCGGCGCGCTGCCTCCCGAGCCTGGAAGGCTGCTTGTTTTCTACTGCTCCAATCCCTTGTGCCGGAAAGCGCCGAACGCCGCGCGGCGGGCAAAAAGCCTGGGCTACAGCAACGTCCGGGTCATGTCCGCAGGGATCGCAGGCTGGCTCGGCGCGAGCCTGCCGACCGCCAGCGGCGAATGACTACTTCTTCTTGAACACCAGGTCCCACACGCCGTGGCCCAGCTTCAGGCCGCGGTTCTCGAACTTGGTCAGCGGGCGGTAGGACGGCTTTTCCGCATAGGTTTCGGCCGTGTTGGCCAGCATCGGCTCGGCGCCCAGCACTTCCAGCATCTGCACCGCGTAGTCTTCCCAGTCGGTGGCGCAGTGGATGTAGCCGCCCGGCGCCAGCTTCTCGCACAGCAGCTTGACGAAAGGCGGCTGGATCAGGCGGCGCTTGTTGTGGCGCGCCTTGTGCCAGGGGTCCGGGAAGAAGATGTGCACGCCGGCCAGCGAGCCGTCGGCGATCATGTTGTTCAGCACCTCGACCGCATCGTGCTGGATCAGGCGCAGGTTCGCTATGCCCTGCTCGCCGATCTGCTTGAGCAGGCTGCCCACGCCCGGGGTGTGCACTTCGACGCCGACGAAATCCGTGTCCGGCATCGCCTTCGCGATGTGGGCCGTGGTGTCGCCCATGCCGAAGCCGATTTCCAGCACCAGCGGCGCGCTGCGGCCGAAGGGTGCGTGGAAGTCGAAGGCTTCCTTGCGGTACTCGATCATGAACTTCGGCCCGAATTCCTCGAGCGCGCGCGCCTGCCCGGTCGACAGCCGTCCCGCGCGGGTGACGAAGCTGCGGATGCGGTGCTCGGTCGGGTCGTAGAGCATCGGACGGCCTTGGCTGTTGGTGGGCGTATCGGAGGACATGATCGGTCGCGTGACAAGAGAAAGGGCGACATTATAGCAGCGCCTGTCGGCAGACTTTACAGTGCCGACTCCTTCGCAGACGCAAGCGCTTGTTTTTCCTGAGATTTTCCCAGGAGGCATAGAAATTGCTTATATGCAAACAACGTTTCTATCGTCACAGGATCCATCATGAAAAACTTCAACGCAAGCACCCTGGCGCTGGCCGCCTGCCTCACCGCCTTTGCCCTGCCGGCCCTGGCAGAACCGGTCTGGACCGACGTGCCGGTTACCGCCCGGGGTCCGCTGGGACAGAGCTGGACCGGCGTCTGGGACCAGGCGCACAGCTGGAACGTCGCCGAATACGTCAGCGACGTGTCGGTCAGCGGCAACACGCTGTCCTACGATTACTGGGGCGCGGGCGCCTGGATGGGCACCCCGACCCAGACCTATGTCTTCAAGACCACCGCCGCCGCGGCCGGCTCGCTGACCCTGGGCCTCGACCTGGTCACCAATCCGCTGTGGGACGGCTCGGCGGCCAGCCTGTACATCTGGCAGGGCAGCACCGCCACCAGGACCCTGCTGGCCGACGACACCGATGGCCTGACCGAGCACCAGACCGTCACCCTGGACCTGCAGGCCGGCCAGGACTGGGGCTTCCTGGCCGTCAGCGGCAGCATCGGCGATCGTCTCGCCTACAGTGGCCCGGTGTGGGGCGCCATCACCATCACCGATCCGGCCACGCCCAACACGCCGGCGGACGTGCCGGAACCGGCCTCGCTGGCCCTGCTGGGCATGGGCGTGCTGGGCCTGGCCGCCGCCCGCCGCCGCAAGGCCTGAGGCATCCGCATCGGAACGTGGCCCTGCGCCGATCTCGGACATAATGGCGCTTCGCCGCCGAATGAAAGAGAACCGCATGCAGCCCACGTTCCACCCCATCGCAATGGAAGACAATGTCGCTACCTTCCAGCTGACTTCCTACCGCTTCGGTATCCCGGGCGCCGGCAAGAAGGTCTACATCCAGGCCTCGCTGCACGCCGACGAGGTGCCGGCCATGCTGGTCGCCCACGTGCTGCGGCGCGAGCTGGAACGCCTGGAAGCCGAGGGCCGGATCAAGGGCGAGATCATCCTGGTGCCGGCCGCGAATCCGATCGGCCTGTCGCAGGTGGTGCATGGGGCGCCCTTCGGCCGCTACGACCTGTCCACCGGCCTGAATTTCAACCGCTTCTACAAGCACGTCGCCGCCGACCTGAAGGCATCGCTGAAGGACGCGCTGGGTCCGGACGCGCAGGCCAACGCGGCCCTGGTGCGCGAGCATGCGCGCCGCTCGATCGCCGCCTGGACCACCGAGAGCCCGACCCAGGACCTCAAGAAGACCCTGCTGGGCATGGCCATCGACGCCGACATCATGCTCGACCTGCACTGCGATAACGAGGCCGTGCTGCACCTGTATTGCGGCACGCCGCTGGCCGAGCGGGTCAAGCCGCTGGCCGCGCTGCTGGGCGCGCACGCGACCCTGCTGGCGCGCGAGTCCGGCGGCGAACCCTTCGACGAAGCCTGCAGCCGCCTGTGGTGGGAGCTGGCCGACCACTTCGGGCCGGACACGCCGATCCCGATGGGCTGCGTCGCCGTGACCGTCGAGCTGCGCGGCGAGATGGACGTGCGCTACGACCTGGCCGAGAAGGACGCGCAGGGCCTGCTGCAATACCTGGCGCACCAGGGCGTGCTCGACATCGCCCTGGCGCCGCTGCCGGCCCTGCTCGCCGAGCCGACGCCGCTGGAGGGCGTGGAGCCGATCGCGGCGCCGCATTCGGGCGTGCTGGTGTTTTTGAAAAAGCTGGGCGAGCGGGTGCAGGCCGGCGATGCCGTCGCCGACATCGTCAACCCGGTCAGCGGCAAGGTGAGCACGCTGCGCTGCACGCAGTCCGGTGTCCTGTTTGCCAGCACGGCGCACCGGCACCTGCTGCGCGGGATGCATGTCTGTAAGATTGCCGGAGGTACGGCCTGGCGTACCGGGAGCCTGCTGGGCAACTAGCTTCAGCAGGTCGTGCCGGGCCGGCGCCCGCCACAGCAGCGCAGGTTACCGTTTGAAGACGGCGCCCGAAGACGCGCGCTAACGCCCGTGCGCCTTGGCGGCCGCCGCCAGCACCGCGTTGACCTGGTCCATGTCGGCCGGCTTGACGAGGTAGTGGTCGAAGCCCGCCTGCTCGGCCTCCTTGCGGTCCTGGCTCTGCCCGTAGCCGGTCAGTGCGACCAGGGTGGCATCCGCGCTTTCGGGCTGGCTGCGCAGGCGCCGCGCCAGTTCATGGCCATCCAGGTCGGGCAGGCCGATGTCGAGCAGCAGCACCTCATGGTGCTCGCGCCGGGCACGTTCGAGCGCGCCCCTGGCATCGTATTCCACGCTGACGACATGGCCCTGTACTTCCAGCAGCGCGGCCAGCATCTGGGCCGCATCGACGTTGTCGTCCACGACCATCACGCGCAATGCGCCCGGCGCCTGCATGCCGGCGGACGGCGATTCGTCGTCGATGCCGCCGGGCGTCGCCAGGCGCGGCAGGCAGATGCAGAATTCGCTGCCCTCGCCGATGCCGTCGCTGGATGCGTGCACGGTGCCGCCATGCAGGGCCACCAGGCTTTTCACCAGCGCCAGGCCGATCCCGAGGCCGCCCTGCGAGCGGTCGGGAGTGCGCTCGGCCTGGGTGAAGAGGTCGAAGATGTAAGGCAGGATGTCGGGCGCGATGCCGACGCCGTTGTCGCGCACCGCCACATGCACGCGCTTCTCGTCCACCGTCACCGACAGCACGATGCGCCCGCCCGGCGCGGTGTACTTGGCGGCGTTGTTGAGGATATTCGAGATCACCTGCACCAGGCGGGTGCGGTCGCCGATCACGTGGGCGCTGCGGCCAGACAGCTGCAGGGTCAGCGAGTGGCGCCGCGCGTCGACCAGCGGACGCACCTGCTCCACCGCGGCGGACACGATCACGTTCAGGTCCAGCTCTTCCTTCTCGAGCGTGACCAGGCCGCGGGTGACGCGCGAGACGTCCAGCAGGTCGTTCACCAGGTCGGTCATGTGGGCGGCCTGGCGCCCGATGATCTCGCTGGCGTTGGCCACGCTGCGCGCATCGAGGCTGCCGACCTTCAGCAACTGGGCCGCGGTCATGATCGGCGCCAGCGGATTGCGCAGCTCGTGGGCCAGCATGGCGAGGAACTGGTCCTTCTGGCGGTTGGCGGCGCGCAGCTCGTCCTCGACCTGCTTGCGCTGGGTGACGTCGCTGCCTTCGACGAAGATGCCGGAGACGGCGCCATTGGCATCGCGGATCGGCTGGTAGACGAAGTCGACGAAGCGCTCGACCAGCGGCCCGTCCGGTTCGCGCTGCACGCGCAGCGGCAGCGCATGGCCGACGAAGGGTTCGCCGGTGGTGTAGACGCGGTCGAGCAATTCGAAGAAGCCCTGCCCGGTCACTTCCGGCAGCGCGTCGCGCGCGGCCCTGCCGACGATCTGGCGATGGCCGATCAGCTGCAGGTAGGACTGGTTGGTCAGTTCGAACACGTGGTCGGGGCCGCGCAGCACGGCCATGATGCCGGGGGCCTGCTCGAACAGCGCGCGGAAGCGCTCGTTCTCCTCGTCGCGGTATTTTTCGGCCAGCACCTGCTCGGTGACCTCGACGCAGGCGCAGTGCATGCCCTGGATCGCGCCATGCTCGTCGCGCACCGGCGAGTACGAGAAGGTGAACCAGGTCGGCTCGTCGTAGCCGTGGCGGTTCATCACCAGCAGCAGGCGGTCGGCATAGGTGGCCTCGCCCTTCAGCGCGCGGTCGATCAGCGGGCTGATGTCGTGCCAGATCTCGGACCAGATGTCGTAAAAGCGCCGGCCCAGCGCGCGCGGGTGCTTGTCGCCGAGAACTTCGCGGTAGGGGTCGTTGTACAGGAAGCCCAGCTCCTTGCCCCAGGCGACGAACATCGGAAACGTCGAATTCAGCATCAGCCCGACCACGATGCGCAGCGCCTGCGGCCAGGTGCGGGGATGCCCGAGCGGCGACGCGCTCCAGTCCTGGCTGCGCATCATCGCGCCGACCTCGCCGCCTCCGCTCAGGAACATGAGCGAGCCGGCAAGGCTGTCAGCATCGTGCGATGGATCTTCGGGCCGGGAGGCGTGTTGTTGCATGGTCAAGTCAGGTCGGAGGAAGACCAGAGTTTGCCATAGTTTCAAGATGGGAGCCGCACTGGGCGGGTGTGAAGGCGGGAAAGACTGGAGCGGGTGAAGGGAATCGAACCCTCGTATGAAGCTTGGGAAGCTGCCGTTCTACCATTGAACTACACCCGCGTTGGCCGCATTCTACGCGGGTTTGCCGCAGATTGACAATGTGGCACGCGGAAGTACATTGGGCGCGGCTAGAGCGACGACGCCATTGCACCTCTCACGATGCCGCAGGCTTGGCAAGCGCGAATTTCGATTGGCACACCCGGCAATAAGCCCTGCCATGAAAACGGGCCTTGTTATTCCAACAGAACTTGGCGACGACAGCGGCGATGCTCGCCTTGCAGCTCGCGCAAAAATACTGCACTTCCTTGGCGTTGAAGGGGGCAGCCGCCGGCATTTCGACCGCTTCGCCAGCGTGGAAAGCGGATTCCGCCTCCTTCCCCAGTAGAGCCGATTCAAGCTCGAATTTCTTGATGTAGTCGATGCGCGCCGGAGTATGCAGAGTAAGCAGTTTTTCACCGAGGTCTCGCACCGTTCTGCTTGAACAAACCTTGAAGATGCCTGGTATGTCCTTCAGCCTGACTTTATCCATCTTCTGGTGGTACCAGGAAAAAAACTGGTCGAGCTTGATGATGGAGGCATCCAGTACCGCGGCTTTCGGGCGGCTGATCACGGCCTTTGGCGACACCAGCACCACGGAATTAAACGATGGTTGCATGGTGATGCCCAGCCTTTTTGGCAAGCCGATTTCCTTGAACGCATCCTTCAATACCGAAATGTGTCGCGCATTCTGCTCTACGGGAGATGGGATGCCGATTGTCCTGCCTTCATAGACGGTCGAAAATTCGCCTCGTTCATTAATCGACAGCCCTGAACCGTAAGTCTTTGTCTCGAGCACGAAAACCTCGAACGCCCGGTTCATCAACAGATGATCGATTTGCGCCACGCGCCCACCGATTTCCAGTCGAAGATCGTGTATCACGAACAGATTCTTGCTTCGGGCAGCATAGAAGTCGATTTCGTAGGCCGCTTGCCGCTCGGTTTCAGCACCGATCGACAAGCTTCGCAGCTCCCGTTCGATCCGCTGCTTTTTTTCATGTGGAATGCGTTCGTGTGAAAGCAGTTTCTGGAGAATCGCGATGTCCGATTCCCGCTTATCCGCGCTTTTGATGAGCATGGCGATGAAAATGGTATTCCGTAACAATGTTGCATTGTATCAACCATAAATTCTTGTCGTGCTGCACTTTGCACATATCTCGACTCAGCGTGATGAAATGCAACACTTGATTGTAAAAATCCAACAACGCCCTATCGCCTGCGCCTGAAATGAACGTGCCCGCCTTGCGCAAGCTCATCCTTTTTTAGATGTTTTTTTAATATGGTTGAAACTTTGAAATCGTTCGCACTGACGTAGCGGCGCCGTATAGTAGGCAGCAACCCACTCCACAAGGAACTTTGCCGATGGCTGATTTCGACATCCAGGGTATCGTGCGCGACCTGCACGACGCCCGCCAGCAATGGCGCCAGGCCCACCGTCCCGCCGGCGAGGTGCGCGGCATCGAGTTTCCCTCGCGCGATGCGCTGGCGGAGATCGTCGCCCAGCTGAAGGGCGTGCTGTTCCCGATGCGCCTGGGGCCGCCCGGCCTGCGCCGCGAAAGCGAAGACATCCACGTGGCCCACGCCCTCGATTCCGCCCTGCACGCGCTGCTGCGTCAGGTGCAGATCGAGCTGCACTACAGCGCCGCGCTGCAGCAGCGCACTGACGGCGACATCGCCAGCCAGGCCCTGGCGGCCACCCAGGCCTTCGGCGCCGCGCTGCCGGACGTGCGCGTGCAGGTCGACAGCGACGTGCTGGCCGCCTACCAGGGCGACCCGGCCGCGCGCAGCGTCGACGAAGTGCTGCTGTGCTACCCCGGCGTGCTGGCGATGATCCATTACCGGCTTGCGCACCGCCTGTACGAACTCGGCCTGCCGCTGCTGGCGCGCATCATCTCCGAGCTGGCGCACGCCGCCACCGGCATCGACATCCACCCGGGCGCGAAGATCGGCGCGGGTTTCTTCATCGACCACGGCACCGGCGTCGTGATCGGCGAGACCGCCGTCATCGGCCAGCGCGTGCGCCTGTACCAGGCCGTCACCCTGGGCGCCAAGCGCTTCCCGACGAATGCCGACGGCAGCCTGCAGAAAGGCCTGCCGCGCCATCCGATCCTCGAAGATGACGTCGTCATCTATGCCGGCGCCACCGTGCTGGGCCGCATCACGATCGGCAAGGGCGCGGTCATCGGCGGCAACGTGTGGCTGACCCACGACGTGGCGCCGGGCGCGCGCGTGGCCCAGGCGGCCTCGCGCGAGGAAGCGTTCGGGGCGCCGGGCGATCCGTCCTGAAAACGCTTACTTCGGGCTCTCGACGGTATAACCCTTGGCCTGCAGCACGGTCAGGTAGCTCTTCGGCCCCAGGATGTCGCTCATCGGCAGCAGGGCGACCGTGGACGTGTTGTTGGCCAGCGAACGTTCGGCCGCCTTCAGCCAGGATGCGAGGCGCCGCTCGCGCAGGTTCTGGAAGGCCGGGTGTTTCTGGGCCGCCGGGCTGTTCAGGATGGCGTCGTTGCAGGCATCCTCGCGCTCGGCGTAATCGAGATTGCTGATCTCGGCGATGTTGCCCTTGGCCCAGGCGTTGGCGCGCATCCGCATCGCATCGATGTCGCCTTCGAAGCGGGCCAAGGTCTTGGTGAAGCAGGACGTGTCTTCCAACTGAGACTGCTTGAAGTCCTTCAGCAGGCGCCCCGGATCGTCGAGATTCACCGAGAAGCCGGTCTGGGTCAGCTTCACGTCGCGCTTTTTGGCGAGGGACTCGATCTGCTTGCGCACCTCGATGCCGCCGGACAGGCCGCTCTTCTGCATCCCCGCGTCCTGCAGTTTTTGCGCGGCGAAAAAGGGCCGGTAGCGCTCGATGCCGTCGTCGTCGCCGATGTATTTCTGTTTCAGCACGCTCCAGCGGGCATAGACGTCGGCCGGCAGCACGTCGTGCAATTCGGCGCCGTCGGGGTTCTTCACCACGCCGATCGCCGAAGGCAGCGCGGCGACGAGCTTCAGCCCGCCCAGCCAGCCGATGCCGACGCCGGTCGAAGGCGGCGCCAGCACTTCCTGCGACTGCCCGATCAGGCGGTCGACCCGGCTGTCGTCCCATTCCATACCCAAAGGCAGCGGCGAATACATGCCGAACACCCACATCACGTGGCCGTCCTTCGATACCTTCCACAGGCCGGGGCCGGGGCGCTTGCCGGAGACGAGGACCTGCGACGGCGCCTCTTCAAGCGCCTGTGCGGCGGCTTGCTCCACGGGCGCGGATGGCGGATCGGTCTGCGCCAGCGCCGCGGCGCTCAGTAGACCCAGGGAAAAAACACAGGCAATACGCGTAGCAAGCATCGAGGACCCCTTTATTGTTGTGTGAGCAAAGATTACCGAAATGGCATCGGCGTAGATACCTGCGCAACAGGATGTTACAAGCTGTGCATATCCAGCTTGCATGGGCATTGTGACATCCTTCAATACTCAAGAATTACTTTTTGACAATGGGTTTTGCCTTTTGTAGAGTCGGCCCTTCGTTCAAGAAGGAGAGCTTGATGACGCTGGGAATGGCAGTGGAAGTGATGATGCTGGTGGCGGCCCTCGGCTTCGGCGCCTACGCCATCCGTTATTGGCGCGCGCGCGGCCACCCGGTGCTGCGTGGACTCGGCCTGCGCTGGGGAGCCGGCGCCGGACGCGACCTCGGCGCCGGGACCGCGATCGCGAGCCTGGCCATGCTGGGCATCCTCGGCGCCGAATACGCGCTGGGCGGCGTGCGCATTCTCCCCTTGCCGCAGCTGGCGTTCGGCGAGCTCGGCATCTGGTTCGCCGGCAAGGCAGCCGCCTGCCTGAAGGAGGAAATCCTGATGCGCAGCCTGCTCCTGTCCGGCCTGGTGCTGGCGCTGCGCGGACGCCGCACGCTCGCCATCCTGCTGTCGGCGCTGGCCTTCGGCTGCATCCATCTGAGCAATCCCGGTGCGACGCCCCTGTCCGTGCTCGGCAATGCGCTCGGCGGCGTCATCTACGGCGCCGCCTTCCTGCTCGGCGGCAGCCTGTGGCTGGCGATCGGCCTGCACTTCGCCTGGAATTTCGTCCAGGGTCCGGTACTGGGATTCCCGGTGAGCGGCATGGCGGCCGGCGGCCTGCAACAGGTCCAGGACCTCGGGCCGGCCTGGCTGACCGGCGGCGCCTACGGCCCGGAAGCAGGCCTGGTCGGCATCCTGTTCCGCTTCGTCGTCATCGCGCTTATGCTGCTCTGGCTGCGCTCCCGCTGGCGCATGGCTGCCACGCGCGCCCTGCCCTTCGGCATCGTCCAGGGATAGCCTCAGGCCGGCGGCTCTTCCGGCTGCCGGTCCAGCAGGTCCTGGGCCAGCTTCAGGCTGTCCACCATGGTCTGGAAGGCTGCACGCTTGGCCTCCTCGCCCGGCACCCGCAGCACATACGAGGGGTGGTAAGTGGTGACGATCCAGTGCCCCTCATGGAAGACCGGGTGGCCGATCGAATTCTTCAGGGTCACGTTCGCGGTGCGCATCACGGACTTCAGCGCGGTCGCGCCCAGCGCCACGATCACGGTCGGCTGTACGTGGGCCAGCTCCTTGTCCAGCCAGTAGTGGCAGGCCTCGATCTCCTTCTGCGCCGGCGTTTTATGGATGCGGCGCTTGCCGCGCGGCTCCCATTTGAAATGCTTGACGGCGTTGGTCACGTAGATGGTGTCGCGGTCGACGCCGGCCTGTTCGCAGACCTGGTCGAGCAGCTTGCCGGCCGGCCCGACGAAGGGCTGGCCGGCCAGGTCCTCCTGGTCGCCCGGCTGCTCGCCGACGAACATGATCTTCGCCTTCTTCGGTCCCTCGCCGCCCACCGCCTGGGTCGCGAACTGCCATAGCTCGCAGCGGCGGCATTCGTCCAGCTTCGAAGGCTGCTGGCGCTCCGGCTGCGCATCCTCGGGGGCGATCGGGATGGTGGTGCCCTTGCGCTGGCCGACCGCCTCATACTGGCCGACCTTGCGCGCGCCACGCGCCGCTTCGGAAATCATGTGGGTCACGATTTTGCCTTCTGGCAAATTTTTCCAGCGATGCGAGGGGATGTGCTGCTGCATCACCGCTTGGTTCAGGCGCGCCGGGTTGAACACGCTGCGGTAGTAGGTCAGCCACAAGGCCTCCCCCGTATCTTCGAGATCCTCGGAATTTTTTACCAGCGGGCCGGTGTTGTGCAGCGTCTGTCCATCCCACAGCACGCTGGCTTCGGGCGTGGCGATCATCCAGCTGACCTTGCCCATGCGCGAGACGAAGTGTTCCGCCACCTGCGGCAGCACGTCGTGCTGCGGTTCGTACCAGGCGACGAAGCGCGGCGGCCCGGCTTCGGGCGCGCGTTCGCGGAATCGGATGTAGGCATGCATGTCGTGCTCCTCGCGCCGTACCGCCTTCACCATCGCATTCAGGCGCGCGCCGTCTTCGTCGGCCGGCGACTGCACGTCATGCTCGCCCTGCTGCCAGCGCCAGATGACGCGGTACAGGAAGGCCCAGCGGTCCGGCACGCGGCAGCAGGCGGCGCTTTGCAGCATGTCCATCAGCGAGCGCGGAATGCTTGGCGGCGCGTGGCGGGGTTTGCTTGACGCGGCAGGCGGTATGCCGGCTGGAGTATGCGGCTGCCCAGCCGTGGGCGGCGCACCCGAGAACAGGTCGCCGCCCGCATACGGCGTGCTCCAGGTGACCGCTTCCGGCGGCACGTCGTGGACCAGCAGCTCGCGCGCCGCCTCGCGCCATTCGGCGAAAGTCTCGACCAGCAGCGGCTGGCCTGCGCGCAGCTGGTCGATGGCGCTCATGCCGCCTGCAACTCCGGCCACAGATTCATCTGCTGCGGCGCGTCGGCCATGTTCCGCCGCAGCAGTTCGGAGGATGCCGCGCCTTGCGCCGGCTTGTAGTCGGCGGTGACCACGAAGGGCGCCAGCTTTTTCAGGCTGCAGCGCAGGCGCGACAGGTCTTCCCAGCGGATGCGGCGCAGCCGGCGCAGGTCGATGAGGCGCTTGGCCGAGCGTAGGCCGATGCCGGGCACGCGCGCGATCATGCTCTCGTCCGCGCGGTTCAGGTCGAGCGGGAAGTGATCGCGATTGGCGAGCGCCCAAGCCAGCTTGGGGTCGATGTCGAGCGCCAGGTTGCCGGCGGCCGGCATCAGTTCGCCGGCGGTAAAACCGTAGCCGCGCAAGAGGAAATCGGCCTGGTAGAGGCGATGCTCGCGCAGCAGCGGCGGCGGCGCCGAGGGCACGCTGCTGGGACTCTGCGGGATCGGGCTGAAGGCCGAGTAGTAAACCCTTTTTAACTTGTACGAGCCGTACAGGGTCTGGGCCGTATTCAGGATGGTCTGGTCGTCGCTGGCGTCGGCGCCGACGATCATCTGGGTGCTCTGCCCGGCCGGCGCGAACACAGGCGCTTTCGGGTGCTCGTCCTTTTCATCCAGCCTGGTGCGGATCGAGCCCATCGCCAGCTTGATGGTGTGGACGTTCTTTTCGGGCGCCAGGCGCGCCACGCTGTCCTGGGTCGGCAGCTCGATGTTCACCGACAGCCGGTCGGCGTACTTGCCGGCCAGTTCGATCAGGCGCGGATCGGCATCCGGGATGGTTTTGAGGTGGATGTAGCCGCGGAATTTGTGCTCTTCGCGCAGGCGCCGCGCCACCTCGACCAGCTGCTCCATCGTGTAGTCGCTGGACTGGATAATGCCGGAACTGAGGAAGAGCCCGTCGATGTAGTTGCGCAGGTAAAAATCCTGGGTCAGCTTGACCACTTCGTCGACCGAGAAGCGCGCGCGCGGCACGTTCGAGGTCCGGCGGTTGACGCAATACTGGCAATCGTAGATGCAGAAATTGGTCAGCAGGATTTTCAGCAGCGATACGCAGCGGCCGTCCGGCGTGTAGCTGTGGCAGATGCCCATGCCATTGGTGGCGCCCAGGCCATCCTTGTCGAACGAATCGCGCTTCGGCGCCCCGCTGCTGGCGCAGGAAGCGTCATATTTGGCGGCGTCGGCGAGGATCTCGAGCTTGTCTTTGAGTTCCATTTTTCAGCAAATACTGTATGGATGAACAGTATAACGCAGTTCCGATTCGCGCGGCGGTGCGTGGACGCACGTATGCAATGTGCGAGAATATGCGAGTTTGCAATGTCTCTTTTTGACGAATTTGATGAACGATGTCTGTCCAATACCGCAATAACCTCCACATTGGGGGCACCGGCGACGCGACCATGGTGTTCGCGCATGGCCTCGGCTGCGACCAGACCATGTGGCGTTTCCTCGCCCCGGCCTACCAGGACCGCTTTCGCACCATCCTGTACGACCTGACCGGCAGCGGCGCCTCCGACCGCTCGGCCTACGATCGCACGCGCCACGCCAGCCTGCATGGCCATGCCGACGATCTGCTGGAGATCCTTGAGGCCTGCTCGGCCGGGCCGGTGGTCTTCGTCGGCCATTCGGTCAGCGCCATGATCGGCCTGCTGGCGGCGAACAAGGCGCCCGAGCGCTTCGCGGCGCAGGTGATGGTGGGTCCGTCGCCCTGCTATATCAACGACGGCGATTACGTGGGCGGCTTCAATCGCGAGGACATGGAAGCCATGCTGGGCTTGATGGAAGCCGACTTCCCGAGCTGGTCGCAGCGCATGGCCCCGATCCTGATGGGCGGCTTGCGCCCCGAACTGACCAAGGAGCTGCTGGCCAGCTTCATGCGCAACGACCAGGGTATCGCACGCCATTTCGGGCGCGCGACCTTCCTGTCCGATCACCGCGCCGACCTGCTGCACACGACCGTGCCGTCGCTGATCCTGCAATGCAGCGACGACCTGATCGTCCCGCGCGAAGTCGGCGACTACATGCTGCGCCACCTGCCGAACAGCAGCCTGCGCGTCATCGACGACGAAGGCCACTGTCCGCACGTCAGCGCGTCGAGCGCCACTTCACGGGCGATCGACGCTTTCCTGCACCGGACCTCGAGCCCGGCCTGAGCCGGCTTAGCGGACCGGCTTGCCGTCCGCGTCCAGCACCGTCACCTCGCCCCAGCCCAGCTTGCGGATGCCCGGCTCGACCTTCCGCAGGTCGCCGATCACCAGCCATACGACTTCGTCCGGGTGCACGTAGCGCGTGGCGGCGCCGGCCAGCTGCTTGTCATCCAGCGAGCGCATGCCGCCGGCGTAGCGGCTCCAGTAATCGTCCGGCAGGCCGAGGTTGATGCTGGTGATGGCCGCGCCTTCCAGCGCATCCAGCGTGGCGAAGCGGCCCGGCAGGCGCGAGGTCACGTTGCGCATCACGCTGTCGAACTCTTCGCCGGCGATCGGACGCTGGCCGGCGATGTCGCGGATCTCTTTCGCCACTTCCTGCATCGCTTCGACGGTCTTGTCGGTCTGCACCGGCGCCAGCGCCAGGAAGCTGCGCTGGCCGCGCATGTCGATCATGCGCGCGGTGGTGCCGTAGCTCCAGTGTTTATCCAGGCGCAGGTTGCGGTTCAGGCGCGAGGTCGCCATGCCGCCGAAGTTGTGCATCACGGCCTGGATCGCCAGCTCGTCCGGCTGGCCCGAAGGCAGCGAGACGTGGGCGGCGACGATGGTCGACTGCGGCGCTTCCGGCTTGTCGATCAGGTAGACGCGCTTGCCCGCGGTGGCCGGCACGCTCGGCACCTGCTTGGCGGGCGCGCTGCCGGCCTGCCACTTGCCGAAGCTCGACTCCAGCGCCGGCATCAGCTTGTCCAGGGTGGTGTCGCCGGCCACGACCAGGGTCGCGCTGCCCGGACGGAACCAGGCGTCATGCCAGCGCGCGACGTCGTCGCGGCTGAGGGCCTGGGTGCTGGCTTCGGTGCCGGTCGCCGGGCGGCCGTAGGCGTGATTCGCGCCGTACAGGATGCCCGGGATCACGCGCACCGCGAGGGCGCTCGGCTGGGCCTTTTCCTGCCCCACCTGGGCCAGGCGGCGCTGCTTGGCCAGCTCGACCTGGTCTTGCGGGAAGGTGGCGTTCAGGGCGGCGTCAGCCATCAGCGCCAGCGAGGGCGCCAGCCTGGCGCTGGTCGCCTTCAGGCGCACCACCGACTGGTCCTGCGAGGTGCCGGTGCTGAGGTCGGCGCCCAGCGACTCCAATGCATCCGACAGCTGGAACGCGTTGCGGGTCCGGGTGCCCTTGTCGATCAGGCCCAGCGACAGCGAAGCCAGGCCTTCCTTGCCGGCCGGGTCGGCGGCGGCGCCGGCGTCCAGCACCAGCGCGGCGTTGACGATCGGCGCGCCATGGCGTTCCAGCAGCACGACCTTCAGGCCGTTCTTCAGCTGCGCGCGCTGCATGGCCGGGAAACTGACGTCGGGCGCCTGGCCCAGGGCTGGCAACTGCTTGCGGTCGAAGCTCGACTTCACGCCGGCCAGTTTCGCGAACGGCTTCACCGTCATCGTGTAATGATGGGCGCGCAGCCAACGGTTGCCGGCGGCCTTGACTTCGGCCGGGGTGGCGTTCGCCATCTGCTCCAGGCGGGTCAGGTAGGCGTCTGGGCTGCCGCCATAGGTCATGCTCTCGGCCAGCACGTCGGCGCGGCCGCCGAAGCCGCCCAGGCGCTCGAGACCGCGCGAGAAGTCGGCCAGCTCGCGGGTTTTCACGCGCGCCAGTTCCTCGGCGGTCGGGCCCTTCTCCAGCAGTTCATTCACGATGCGGTCGACTTCACGTTCGACTTCAGCCTGGTCGGCGCCGTTTTTCAAGGTGACGGTGATGCCGAAGCTGCCGCCCAATTCGCTGTCCCCCACGCCGGCGGACACGCTGGTGGCGAGGCCCTTTTCGTACACCAGGCGCTTGTCCAGGCGCGCGCTCTTCGAGCCGGCCAGCACGTCGCCCAGCAGCTGCAGGCGCGCCACATCGGCATCCTTCCAGGCGGCTGCATGCCAGCGGCGGTAGACGCGCACCTGCGGCACCTGGTCTTCCATCTCGTCGCGAATATCGCGGTCCAGCACCGGAATCCAGGTCTCGGTACGCGGCAGCGGCGGCCCCGGCGGCAGCGCGCCGAAGTACTTGTTCACCAATTCGAGCGCGCGCTCCGGGGTGATGTCGCCGGCCAGCGACAGCACCGCGTTGTTCGGGCCGTAATAGGTGCGGTACCACTCGCGGATGTCTTCCAGCGAAGCGGCGTTCAGGTCGTCCATGCTGCCGATCGTGGTCCACGAATACGGGTGCGAGTACGGGTACATCTTGGCCGCGAATTCATAGCGCACCTTGCCGTAGGGCTGGTTGTCGCCTTGCCGCTTCTCGTTCTGCACCACCCCGCGCTCGCGCTCCAGCATCGCCTGCGAGATGTAATTGCCGAGGAAGCCCATGCGGTCCGACTCCAGGAACAGCGTGCGTTCCAGCGCCGAGGTCGGGACGTCCTCGAAGAAGTTGGTGCGGTCCGTATTCGTGGTGCCGTTGCGGTTGTTGGCGCCGAGGTCGTCCATCGCCTCGCGGAAGCCGTGCGGGTAATTTTCGGAGCCGTTGAAGAAGAAGTGCTCGAACAGGTGCGCGAAGCCGGTCTTGCCGCGCTTCTCGTTGCGCGAACCGACGTGGTACCAGACGTTCACGCCCACCACCGGCACGCTGTGGTCTTCATGCACCAGCAGGGTCAGGCCATTCGGCAGCACGAATTTCTTGTACGCGATGGAATACGCCTTGCGGTCGAAGGCCGGCGCTGCGGCTTTCAAAGCGGTGGCGTTGGCGGCGAACGCCGGCGCGGATGCGGCGGCGGCCAGGCCGAGCGCGAGCACGATTTGTTTAAGTTTCATCGGGTTCTAATTAGTCGTTATAAGTGAATGAAAAGCTGCGTACCCGCGGCGTCACGGGGCCTTGAAGAAGCGTCGCGAGCGGAAGGAGTTTCGTCCGAGAAGCGCAGCCGTACTTCCGGTACGGCCGGTCCGCCGTAGCGGAGCATCGCAGGGCGAAAATCCGACGCGCAGTAGCTTCTTCAAGGCCCCATCACGCGACGCCGACGTAACCGTTGGCTTGCGCGAGCAGGTGGGGTTCCATGCGCGCGGCGATGCGCTGAATATAAGTGGTGGCGGGGATGACGCCAGCGGCGCCGGCGCGGTGCAGCCAGGCATAGGCCTCGACCAGGTCCTTGCCTACGCCCTGGCCGCTGGCGTACATGACGCCGAGGTTGAACTGGGCGCGTGCGTGGCCCTGGCGCGCGGCGCACAGGTACCAGAAGTGGGCCGCTTCGTAATCGCGTTCGACGCCGTGGCCGCTGTCGTAGCGCAGGCCGAGCGCGAACTGGGCCAGCGCATGGCCCTGGTCGGCGGCCTTGCGGTACCACTCCCAGGCCTGGCGCGGATCGATGGCGCCGGACTCGTCGCGGTCCAGCAGCTGGCCCAGCATGTACTGGGCCGGCGCGTAATCCTGGTCCGCGGCCTTGCGGTACCAGTGCATGGCTTCGTCTTCGATGCGCAGCGCGAGGTCGAACTGGGCGCGCAGGTGGCCCTGCTCGGCGGCCTTGCGGTACCAGGAGATCGCCTCCTGCGCATCTTGCGGCACACCGTGGCCGGCATCGACCAGCTGGCCCAGGTGATACTGGGCGCCGGCCGAACCCTGCTCGGCGGCCTTGCGGTACCAGTGCGCGGCCAGGCCGTAATCCTGGTCCACGCCCTGGCCGTGCTCGTAGCGCAGGCCGAGGTTGTCCTGGGCGCCGGCGTGGTCCTGCTCGGCCGCCTTGCGGAACCAGTGCAGCGCCAGCTCCGGATTACGTTCGACGCCGTGGCCGCTGTCGTGGATCAGCGCCAGGTTGAACTGCGAGCTGGCATGCCCCTGCTCGCCGGCGCGGCCGTACCACAGGATCGCCTTCTCGCTGTCCTGCGGCAGGTCCTGGCCCTTATCGTAGCGCAACCCGAGGTTGAACTGGGCCGGCGCATAACCCTGCTCGGCGGCCTTGCGGAACCAGTGGATGGCCTGCTGCACGTCGCGGGCGATGCCCTGGCCGCTGTCATAGCGCAGCGCGAGGTTGAATTGCGAGCGCGCGTAATTCTGCTCGGCGGCGCGGCGGTACCATTCGATGGCTTGCCCGATGTCCTGGGCCACGCCCTTGCCGCCTTCGTACATCATGCCGAGGTTGTGCTGGGCGCCGGGATCGCCCTGCCCGGCCGCCTTGCCGAACCAGTGCATGGCCTGGTGGACGTCGGCCGGAATGCCCTGGCCTTTTGCGTACAGCCAGCCCAGGTTGTACTGGGCCGCCGCATAGCCTTGGCTTGCCGCCTGGGTGTACCAGTAGACGGCCTGCGCCAGGTCCTGCGGCACGCCCTGGCCCTTCTGGTACATCACGCCGAGGTTGTACTGGGCCTGTTCGAGGCCGGCGCTGGCGGCCATGCGGTACCAGGCCACGGCCAGCTCGTCGTTCTTCGGCACGCCCTGGCCGTTCACGTACATGAAGCCCAGGCTGTGCTGGGCGCTCGCCACCCCGCGCTCGGCCAGCGCTTTGACGCGCAGGAATTCAGCCGTGTGATGAGCAGCCGTGTGATGAGCAGCGGTATGAGTGGCGGCGGTATCGGGCATGACGCAATCCTGCGATCAAGCCTGGAAGGCCAGCACATTGCCGGCGTTGGCCGGCATGCCCTGCGAGCGCAGCACGTCCGTGAAGCGCGGCAGCGGCATCGGGCGGTGGTACAGGTAGCCCTGCATCGTCATGCAGCCGTTGGCGCGCAGGTAGCGCGCCTGCGACTCGGTCTCCACCCCTTCCGCGATCAGGTTCAGGCCCAGGCCGCGCGCGATCGAGATAATCGCCAGCACCACCGGATAGTGGCCGTACTCGTCGTGGATCTCCTTGACGAAGGACTGGTCGATCTTGATCGTGTGGACCGGGAAGCGGTGCAGGTAGGCCAGACTCGAATAGCCGGTGCCGAAATCGTCGATGGCAACCGACACGCCCAGCTGGCCCAGCTTGTTGAGCTGTTCGATCGCATGCTGCGGGTTGCGGATGCAGATGTTCTCGGTGATCTCGACTTCGATCTGGCTCGGCGCGATCCCGTAGCGCACCAGGGCGCCGCGCATCTTCTCGAAGAAGTCGCCGCGGTCCAGGTATTGCGGGGACAGGTTCAGCGACAGGCGCACGTGGTTGGCGCAGATGTTCTTCCACTGCAGCATGTCGCGGCACAGGGCGCCGATCATCCAGTCCGAGATCGGGATCATCAGCCCGTTCTCCTCGGCGAACGGCAGGAACTCGCCCGGCGAGACGATGCCACGGGTCGGGTGGTTCCAGCGCATCAGCGCCTCGGCGCCGACGATGCGGCCGCTGGCGGCGTCGATCTGCGGCTGGTAGTACATCTCGAGCTCATCGTTTTCCAGCGCGCGGCGCAGGCTCTGGCCCAGCGCGATCTTCTGGTGCGACACGTCCTGCATCGAGGCGTCGTAGAAGGCGTGGCCGTTCTTGCCCTGGCCCTTGACCTGGTACATGGCGATGTCGGCGTGGCGCAGCAGCTCGTCGATCGACTCGCCGTGGCCCGGATAGATCGCGATGCCGATCGAGGCCGAGATGTGGACCTGGTGTCCATCGAGGTCAAAGGGCAGCTGCAGGCACTCGAGGAATTTGTCGGCCACGTGGCTGGCGTCGCTGCGGTCGCGCAGCTCGGGCAGCACGATGGTGAATTCGTCGCCGCCCTGGCGCGCCAGGGTATCGCCCTTGCGCAGGCATTCCTTCAGGCGCACCGAAACCTGCTGCAGCAGCTCGTCGCCCTTGACGTGGCCGAGGGTGTCGTTGACCAGCTTGAAGCGGTCCAGGTCGATGAACATCACCGCGAGCTCGGTATGCTTGCGCTTGGCCTGGATGACGGCCAGTCCCAGCCTGTCCTTGAACAGGATGCGGTTCGGCAGGTCGGTCAGGATGTCGTGGTAGGCCTGGTAGGAGATGACCTCTTCCGCGCGCTTGCGGTCGGTGATGTCGCGCGCCACGCCGTAGGTGCCGAAGAACTCCAGTTTTTTGACTTCCTGGTCGGGCACGTGCATGCCGATCGCGTTCAGCGAGATCGTCATCAGGGTGTTGTTGAAGGTGCGTTCCTGGTTCGAGCCGGCGTGGCACTTCAGGCGCAGTTCGACGTTGCGCGAGGCGCGTTCGTCGACGCGGCGCTCGTTGAAGGAGTAGCGCGCGCGCTCCAGGTCTTCATCGTGCACCAGCACCGAGTAATGCTGGCCGATCAGCTCTTCGCGGCGGTAGCCGAGCAGCTGGTAGGCGCGGTCGTTGACGAAGGTGAAGCGGCCTTCGTGGTTCAGGGTATAGATGATGTCCGGCGAGGAGTCCACCAGGTAGCGGTACATCTTCTCGGAGTTTTCCAGCTGGTTCGCGATGCGGCGGTTGGCTTCCTCCAGGCGACGGGCCTTGAGCGCATTGCCGACGGTCTTGAGCAGCTCTTCGCGGCTGTAGGGCTTGCGCAGGTAGTCGTAGGCGCCGCGCTTCAGGGCGCCGATCGCGGCGTCGATCCCGATCTCGCCGCTCATCACGATCACGTCGGCGTCGATGCCCTTCTGGTTGATGAAGTCCATGATCTCGTGGCCGCCGATGTCGGGCAGGCGCAGGTCGAGCAGGACCATGTCGAAACGCAGCTTCGACAGGTGGTTCAGGGCTTCGGCGCCGGTCGATGCGGTGACCAGCTGGTAGCCGCGGCCTTGCAGCAGTTCGTACAGCGAGGACAGCAGGCGCGGCTCGTCGTCGACCAGCAGCAGGCGCGGCTGCTCCAGTACCGAGGAAAGCGAAGAGTGCGATGCTTGCGGCGCGAGCGCTTCGTGGGGCAATGGATTCATTGTTACCTTATACGGATCCAAGCGCGCGCACCGGCAATCCAGCCGGGGCGCTGGCGCCGGCATGCGCCGGCAGCAGGATTTCGAAACTGGTGCCGGTCTTGCCGCTGCGGCAGGCGATGTGCCCGTTCAGCTTCTTGACCAGGCTATGCACGATCGACAGGCCGAGCCCATGGTGCGGGCCCTCCTTCGTGCTCTTCACGGCGGAGAACAGATTGGCCAGCACCTCGCGCGACAGGCCCGGGCCGGTGTCGGAGACGACCAGCTCCAGGTAGAGCCTGCGCTCGCGGTTGACATGGCCGCGGTTGGCGATCTCGATCCGGCCGCCGGTGGCGGACAGGGCCTCGATCGCGTTCTTGACCAGGTTCACCAGGATTTGCTTGAGGATGTCGGGGTCGCCTTCGATGCGGCCGGCTTCATCGAGCGTGCTGACCACGATCTCGACGTTCGGCGGCACGAAGTCGGTGGCGCGGAACAGGCGCAGCACGTCTTCGACCACTTTCGCCACGTCGGCGCTGGCGCCGCTTTCAAGGATCGCTTGAGCCCCGGGCTGCACCTCGGTCAGGCTGTTGACCAGCTGGCCGACGCGGTCGATCTCTTCGTTCAGGATCGACAGCTCGCCGCCCACCGGTTCCTGGCGTTCCAGCTTGCTGTCGAGGACGGACAGGTAGTTCTTGATGATCGCCAGCGGGTTGTTCACTTCGTGCACCACGCGCCGCGAAGCCTCCCTGTATTCCTCGGCCACGTGGGCCAGCTGGCGGCGCGCGTGGCCGCGTTCCGACATCGCGTTTTCCAGCGCGCTCGCGGCCTGGGCGCCGAAGGACTGCATGAAGCGCTCGCGCTTCTGGCAGGACGGCACCTGCCAGCTCGAGATGCCGCCGATCAGGACGCCGATGCAGCGCGCGCCGCTCACCAGCGGCACGCAGACCAGCGATTCGGTGCCCAGCATGCGCAGAAGCTGCTCCTCGGGCAGGCCGAGCGGCGCGCCCTCGCGGCGCACGAAGGCCATGCGGCGCTCCAGCGCGGCCTTGGCCACGGCGCCGCCCTTCGACAGCGGGATCGAAAATTCGGCGATGCGCTGCTGGGTCGGCGTCGGCGCGCCCACCAGCGCGTGGCCGGTCGGATTCTCCAGCAGCACGGCGGCGTTCTCGAAGTCGAACAGCACGCGCGCCGAGCGCGTCATCGATTCGAGCAGGCCGCTTTCTCCCTGCTGGCGCGCGAAGGCCTGGCCGATTTCCGAGACCAGCACCAGATTGCGCATTTCCTCGGTCAGGCGCTGCTGCACCGGATCGACGGGCGGCGGCGGCGCGAAGGCCGGCAGCGCCGGGATATCGTCGGCGCCGGCCAGGTCGATGCCGAGGTGGACCGCGGCGCGCTCGACCTGGCGCGCGGCCTGGGCCAGCAGTTCGTCGGCGGCTTCCGGTTCGAGGTCGCACAGCCCGGCCGCTTCGACCACCCGGTTCGGATCCTCGGCATGGCCGGCCAGCAGGTGGGCGGCGCGCACGATGCGGATCAGCGGATGCGCGCCCTCCAGTCGCTCGCCCGGCTCATGGTGGTACAGCACGGCGTCGGACAGGAAGGAATCGAGCTGCCAGCGTTCGATCAGCCAGGCGCCGGCTTCGGCGTGGGTGATCTGCAGGGTGCGCTGCTCGACCGCGCACAGGTCTTCGTCGTCGCGGGCGGTGAAATTGAAGCCGTATTCCTTGGGCGCGGTGGCCAGCAGGGCCAGGCGGCCGACGTTGTGCAGCAGGCCGGCCAGGTAGGCCTCCTCCGGCTGCGAATAATTCAGGTGGCGCGCCAGGTCGCGCGCCAGCACGGCGGCGGTGAGCGAATTCTTCCAGAACGCGCGCAGGTCGGTTGCGCTGGAATTCGGGAAGCTGTTAAAGGTCTGGAACACCGAATCGCTGATCACCAGGGTCTTGATCATGTCGGTGCCCAGCGAGACCATGGCCTGCTCGAGATTCGGCTGGCGTCCGCCGCGGTGATAGGCCGAGCTGTTGGCGACAGTGAGGATCTTGCCGGTCATGCCGGCATCCTTGGCCACCAGCGCGGCCAGCTCGGGCATGCCGAGGTCGTCGGCCTGCAAGTGGGCCAGCAGCTTGATGAGGATCTGCGGCATGGCCGGCAGCCGCGCGATCAGCAAGCGATTGCGGATATCCTGGTCTGGTTGGTAGTTAGTCTCAAGCACGGCCGCCACTGCTGTTCTGGATAGTAAGTGGCGCTTTCCCCGGCTAAAGCTGCCACGATAATTCTTCTAGTGGTACCCGGAACAAGGCTGGTTTTTGGCCACTGTTCCGAACGTGAAAAACTTATCTTAGCATATATACATTTCTGAACGGGAACAACATTTTCCTCAGAAAGTGATGTGTTTTAGAGTCAGAACTCAACTGCAGGTACTGACATACATCAAATTTTCGTTGGGTCAGGCCAGCGTCTGCTTGCGCCGGTAATGGCGCGACACCATCCAGCACCCCAGCGAGGCCAGCGCAAACGCCGCCTGCCCGATCGCCATCGCCAGCACCGAGTAGTCCACCGCCGGCACGATGATGCCGGCCACGATCGCCCCCATCAGCGTGGTGACGAAGGACTGGCAGGACGCCACCGTGCCGCGGATGTGCGGAAACAGGTCGAGCGTCAGCAGGGTCGCGCTGGGGTTGATGATCGAGCTGCCGAAGTTATAGAAGAACATCGGCAGCACGGTCCAGGGCAGCGCCGGCGGCAGGAAGCTGTGATACAGCACGCTGCCCGTCACCGCGGTCAGCATGAAGGCGTAGCCGATGCCGATCTGGCGCCCGTAATGCATCTTGCCGGCCAGGCGGTTGGCGGCCAGCGCGCCCAGGAAGATACCGGCCACCGCCGGCACGAACAGCCAGGCGAAATCCGAGGGTCCCAGGTGCAGGTGGACCGGCAGCAGCACCGGGGCGCCGGCAATGAACAGGAACATGCCGCCGAAATTGAAGGCGACCACCGCCGACTTCATCTGGAACAGCACGGAGCTGAAGATGGCCCAGTAGCTCTTCGCCAGGAAGCGCGGGTTGAAGGGCTGGCGCCGCTCCACCGGCATGGTCTCTGGCAGGTGCTGCCAGCAGACCCACCACAGCCCCAGGCTGAACACCAGCAGCGCAAGGAAGATCGCGCGCCAGTCGAGCAGGGTCACGATCCAGCCGCCCAGCACCGGCGCGATGGCCGGCGCGATCGAGAAGATCATCGTCACCATCGACAGCAGGCGCGCGGCCGGCGCGTCCGAGTACAGGTCGCGGATGATCGCCCGCCCCACCACCACGCCGGCCCCGGCCGAGAAGCCCTGCATGATGCGGAAGATCCACAGGTAGTGCACCGAATGCGCCGACGCGCAGCCAAGGGTGCCGACCGCGAACACGATCAATCCGACCAGCACCACGTTGCGGCGCCCGAAGGCGTCCGACAGCGCGCCGTGCCACAGCGACATGACGGCGAAGGACAGCATGTAGGCCGTCAGGGTCTGCTGCACTTCCAGCGGGGTCGCATGCAGGGTCTCCTGGATGCGCGGGAAGGCGGGCAGGTAGGCGTCGACCGAGAACGGCCCGAGCATCGACAAGGCCGCCAGCAGCGATGCCAGGCCGCCGGCGGTCAGCATGGTGACCTTGTGCGGTTCCGGCAGCGGAACGGGGATGACGGGGTCTTTGGGTAGATTGTCTGGTTCGGGTTCGGGCAGCATCGTTTACTCGGGTTGGGACTTGGCCGCATCGGGCTTCGCCGCGTCTCTGCGGTTGAAGCCGGCGACCATGTCGAAGCGGAACAGGCGGCATTCGAGCGCGCCGTTGAAGAACGGGGTCTTGCGCGATTCCTTCAGGCGCAGCATCTTCGGCAGCGAGAGGTCGGCGGTGAACAGGTACACGGTCCAGCCGGCGAAGCGCTGCTTCAGGGTGCTGGAGAGGTCCTGGTAGAAGCCGACCGCCATTTCGTCCGCCGGAATCGTCGAGTCGCCGCGCACGCCGATACGCTCGCCGTAGGGCGGGTTGGTCAGCAGGATGCCCGGCTGGCTGGTGGGCGGCTGCACCTGCTGCGCCTCGATCTGCTTGAGCGGGACCTCGAACATCACGCCGGCAATCTTGAGGTTATGGCGGGTCATCGCCACCATGTCGCCCGAGATGTCGGAGCCGAAGATGGTCGGTTCAAGCGGCAGCGGGTTCGGCTTGATCGCCGTCTTCATGTCCTGCCAGGCCGCGCGCTCGAAGTTCTTGAATTTTTCGAAGGCGAAGCGGCGCCGCGCGCCGGCCGGAATGCCCTGCACCATCTGGGCCGCTTCGATCAGGATGGTGCCAGAGCCGCACATCGGATCGAACAGCGGCACGCCCGGCTTCCAGCCCGCCACGCGCAGCAGGCCGGCGGCCAGGTTCTCGCGCAGCGGCGCGTCACCGGTCTCTTCGCGCCAGCCGCGCTTGAACAGCGCCTCGCCGGAGGTGTCGAGGTAGACCGTGAAATTGCGCTGGTCGAGAAAGCCCAGGATGCGCATGTCCGGCTCGCGCGTGTCGACCGACGGACGCTTGCCGAACTGGTCGCGGAAGCGGTCGCAGACGGCGTCCTTGATTTTCAGGGTCGTGAACTCGAGGCTCTTCAGCGGCGATTTCACGGCCGTGATGTCGACCCGGATCGTGTGGTCGACGTCGAACCAGTCTTCCCAGGGCTGCTCGAGCACCAGGTCGTAGATGTCGTTTTCGTTGGTGTAGGTCTTGTTCGCCATGCGCATCAGCACGCGCGAGGCGATGCGCGAATGCAGGTTCATGCGGTAGGCGTCCTGCATGGTGCCGGAGGCGTGCACGCCGCCGGGGACCTGGTTGTGGACCTTCAGCGTGGGGCTGTTGGTGTGTTCGGCGATCTCGGCGAGTTCTTCGGCGAGTGCCGCTTCCATGCCGCGCGGGCAGGGGCAAAAGTATGAGGCCATGATAGGGGAACCCTTTATCCGTAGTTAAAAAATCAATTCTTTTGTTGGCTCGTAAACGCCATTCCCGCGCAGGCGGGAATCCAAGTTTTGCGATCTGCCTGCAACTTGGATTCCCGCCTGCGCGGGAATGACGGTTTCTCGGTCTGTTGCTTAAAACGGCTTCACGACCACCAGGATCACAATCGCGATCAGCAGCAAAACCGGTACTTCATTGAACACGCGGAACCATTTATGGCTGCGCGTGTTCGCGCCGCGCTCGAACTTTTTCAGCAGCGATCCGCAGGCGTGATGGTAGCCGATCACGAGGATGACAAGCGCCAGTTTCGCATGCAGCCAGCCGCCCTTGATGCCGAAACCCAGCCATAGCCAGAGGCCCAGCAGCAGGGCCGGAATCATCAGCATCGTGGTGAAGCGGTACAGGCGGCGGCCCATGCCCAGCAGGCGTTCGAGCACGGCGGGATTGGTTTCCTGGGCCAGGTTCACGAAGATGCGCGGCAGGTAGAACAGGCCCGCGAACCAGGAGGCGATGAAGACGATGTGGAAGGCTTTGATCCAGAGGTACATGAAAACCTTAATTGTTATAGTCAGTCGGGGTCAGAGCCCACCCGAGTAAACCGGGCTCTGACCCCGATTAGTTACGTATCTCGCCGTGACCGAACACGATGTACTTCAGCGAAGTCAAACCTTCCAGCCCCACCGGCCCGCGCGCATGCAGCTTGTCGTTCGAGATCCCGATCTCGGCGCCCAGGCCATATTCGAAGCCGTCGGCAAAGCGCGTCGACGCATTCACCATCACCGAGGCCGAATCGACTTCGCGCAGGAAGCGCATGGCGTCGGTGTAATCCTCGGTGACGATGGCTTCGGTGTGCTTCGACGAATACTGGTTGATATGCTCGATCGCCTCGTCGATGCCGGCGACGATCTTCACCGCCAGGATCGGCGCCAGGTATTCGGTGCGCCAGTCTTCTTCAACAGCGGCGACCAGGTGCGGATAGCCCTGCAGGATGCCCAAAGCCTCCGGATCGGCGCGCAGCTCGACTTCCCTGGTCTGGTACAGCGCGGCGAGCTGCGGCAGCACGCTTGGGGCGATCGCGCGCGCCACCAGCAGGGTTTCCATGGTGTTGCAGGTACCGTAGCGGTGGGTCTTGGCGTTCATCGCGATCGGCAGCGCCTTGGCGATATCGGCCTTGGCGTCGATGTAGACGTGGCAGATGCCGTCCAGGTGCTTGATCATCGGGACCGTCGCTTCCTGCATCAGGCGCGCGATCAAACCCTTGCCGCCGCGCGGCACGATCACGTCCACGTATTCCGGCATGGTGATGAGGGCGCCGACGGCGGCGCGGTCGGTGGTCTCGACCACCTGCACGCCCTGCTCGGGCAGGGAGGCGCCGCGCAAGCCTTCCGCCACCAGCGCGGCCAGCGCGCGGTTGCAGTGGATGGCTTCCGAGCCGCCGCGCAGGATCGCGGCGTTGCCGCTCTTGATGCACAGGCCGGCCGCGTCCACCGTCACGTTCGGGCGCGCTTCGTAGATGATGCCGATCACGCCCAGCGGCACGCGCATCTGGCCGACCTGGATGCCGCTCGGGCGAAACTTCATGTTCGAGATTTCGCCGATCGGGTCGGGCAGCGCGACGATCTGGCGCAGGCCTTCGACCATGGTGGCGATCGCTTTGTCCGACAGTGCCAGGCGGTCCAGCATGGCCGGCGCCAGGCCGGCGGCGGCCGCCGCCTCCATGTCGCGCGCGTTCGCATCGCGCAGCTTGCCGGCGTCGCGTTCGATGGCCTCGGCGATCAGGAGCAGCGCGCGGTTGCGGGTGGCGCTGTCGGCCCGCGCCATCGCGCGCGAGGCGGCGCGTGCCTGGCGGCCGATGGTTTGCATGTAATTAGTAATGTCCATGATGCGTCGTCGTCCGTTCAACGTGGGCACGGGGTGCCCACCCTACATTATCCGGTAGGGTGGGGTAATTCAGGCCAGTGGCCTGAATTACGTGCCCACGCGCGTACCTTACGAAGCTACCCTCAACGCCAGCTGCAACATCGCATCCCACGCATCGCCCGCGAACTGCTTCGCGCGCAAGCCCTTGACCATGCGGTCGACCTGGGCCGCTTCCCGCATGGCCGCTTCCAGGGTCGGCAGCGAGACGCGGCGCAACGCCGGTTCCATCATGCGCTCGCGCGGCCCCCAGATCCGGTATTCCTTCAGCAGCGCGCCCAGCGGGCGTCCCTGCGCCATCCCGGATTTCAATTTTAGCAGCGTGCGGATTTCTTCACTGACCGCCCACAAGACCAGCGGCAGCGCCTCGCCCTCGCCTTTCAGGCCCTCCAGCATGCGCACCAGGCGCGCCGGGTCGCCGGCCAGCATCGCTTCCGACAGTTTAAAGACATCGTAGCGCGCCACGTTCAGCACCGCGTCCTGCACCTGCTCGAAGCTCAGCTTGCCCGGCTCGTGCAACAGGCCCAGCTTCTGGATCTCCTGGTGCGCGGCCAGCAGGTTGCCCTCGACGCGATCGGCGATGAAGTCCAGGCTCTGGCGGTCCGCGCTTTGCTGCTGCGCCGAGAGACGCATGCCGATCCAGGCCGGCAATGCGGGGCGCTCGACGTTCGGGATCTCGATGTAGACCGCGGCCTGCTGCAGGCTGCCGACCCAGGCCGCCTTCGCCGTCTGCCAGTCCAGCTTCGGCAGGGTGATCAGGGTCAGGTTGTCCGGGTTCAGGTCTTTCGCGTAGTTCTGCAGGGCCGCGCTGCCGTCCTTGCCGGGCTTGCCGCCGGGGATGCGCAGCTCGATCAGCTTCTTGTCGCCGAACAGCGACATCGCCTGGTTCGCGGCCAGCAGCTCGCCCCATTTGAAGCTGCGCTCGACCGTCAGCACGTCGCGCTCGGAATAGCCTTGCGCACGCGCGGCGCGGCGGATCTTGTCCGCCGCTTCCAGCGCCAGCAGGTGTTCGTCGCTGGTGATCACGTACAGGGGAGAAAGCCCCTTGGCGAGCTGCCCGTCGAGCGCCTCAGGCCGCAACTGCATGGTCTTTTCCTTATTTCGCCGGACGTAATGCCGCCAGGCGGCGCATGATCTGCTGCACCAGGTCGGCCGACATGTCGCGGTACAGCAGCGCTTCCTCGGATTCCTTGGCCAGCACCTGGGTCTCGTCGAAGGCCATGTTCCGGCGCAGCGTGATCTCGGTGGCCGGCAGCAGCTCGACGCCCTTGCTGTCGCGGACCGTGAAGGTCAGCGTGTAGGTCAGCAGGTATTCGCGCACGCGGCCCAGGCTGTTCAGCGACAGGATCGATTTGCCGCGGCTTTCGCCCAGCACCACGAACTGCGCTTCCGCCTCGGCCGGCTTGTCGACGATGGTCACGTCGCCCGCGCGCAGGTTGCGCTTGAGTTCAGTGCCCAGCGGCGAGGTGTCCGGGAAGGTCAGGTACAGGCTGTGGAAGGGCATCGTGTAGCTGCCGTTCGAGCCGCGCAGCTGGAAACCGCAAGCCGCCAGCGACGCTGCGATTACCAGCGTCGCGACGGTGCGCACCACGACTTTCGGGTAGAAGGCGCGCATGGATTACACCACGATGTTGATGAGTTTACCGGGGACGACGATGACCTTCTTCGGCGTGCCTTCGATGAACTTCCGGGCCGATTCCGAAGCCAGTGCGGCGGCCTCGATGGCGGCCTTGTCGGCATCCTTCGGCACCTTGACCGAGCCGCGCAGCTTGCCGTTCACCTGGATCATCATCTCGATCTCGGACTGCTCCAGCGCCGCAGGGTCGACTTCCGGCCACTGCACGTTGAGGATGTCGCCGTACACGCCGGCGTAGCCGAGTTCCTGCCACAGCGCGTGGGTGATGTGGGGCGCCACCGGGTTCAGCATGCGCAGGAAGATCGACAGGCCTTCGGCGATGACGGCGTTCGATGCCACGCCATCCGCCAGCTTGGCCGATTCCAGGGTATTCAGCATCTTCATGCAGGCCGAGACCACGGTGTTGTACTGGATGCGCTTGAAGTCGTAGTCCGCCTGCTGCAGGATCTTGTGGACTTCGCGGCGCAGCGTCTTCTGCTCGTCATCGAGCGAACCTTGCTGCTGGCCGGCCAGGGCACTGGCGATGCGCTCGCGCTGCGCAAAGGCGAAGGCCCAGACGCGGCGCAGGAAGCGGCTCGCGCCTTCCACGCCCGACTCCGACCACTCCAGGGTCTGTTCCGGCGGCGCCGCGAACATGGTGAACAGGCGGGCGGTGTCCGCGCCGTACTGCTCGATCTGGGCGGCCGGGTCGATGCCGTTGTTCTTCGACTTCGACATCTTCTCGGTGCCGCCGATGATGACCGGGGCGCCGTCCAGCTTCGATGCCGCGGCTTGCGGGCGGCCGCGGTCGTCGAACACCAGGTCGACGTCGGCCGGGTTGAACCAGGTCTTCTTGCCGGATTCGTCTTCGCGATAATAGGTCTCGTTCAGCACCATGCCCTGGGTGAGCAGGTTGACGAAGGGCTCGTCGAATTTGACGAGGCCGAAGTCGCGCATCACCTTGGTCCAGAAGCGCGCGTACAGCAGGTGCAGCACGGCGTGCTCGATGCCGCCGATGTACTGGTCCATCGGCATCCAGTAATCGTTGCGGGCCGGGTCGACCATCGCGTCGTTCGAGCCCGGCGAGGTATAGCGCATGTAGTACCAGGACGAGTCGATGAAGGTGTCCATGGTGTCGGTTTCGCGGCGGGCAGGCGCACCGCAGCAAGGGCAATCGACCTTCAGGAAGGCTTCGTGCTTCTTGAGCGGGTTGCCGGTGCCGTCCGGGACGCAGTCTTCCGGCAGCACGACCGGCAGGTCCTTTTCCGGGACCGGCACCGTACCGCACTTATCGCAGTGGATCATCGGGATCGGCGTGCCCCAGTAGCGCTGGCGCGAGATGCCCCAGTCGCGCAGGCGGAAGGTGACCTTCTTGTCGCCCAGGCCCTGGTTGGCCAGGTCGCCGGCCACCGCGTTCACGGCGGCGTTGTAATCGAGGCCGTCGTACTTGCCGGAGTCGATCAGCACGCCCTTCTCTTTATCGCCGTACCACTCCTGCCAGCCGTCCAGCGAGAACGTCTCGCCCTCGACCGCCACCACCTGCTTGATCGGCAGATCGTATTTTTGCGCGAACGCGAAATCGCGCTCGTCATGCGCCGGCACGCCCATCACGGCGCCGTCGCCGTAGGTCATCAACACATAGTTGCCGACCCAGACCGGCACCTGCTCGCCGGTCACCGGGTGCTGGACCGTGAGGCCGGTCGGCATGCCCTTCTTTTCCATCGTCGCCATGTCGGCTTCGATCACGGAGCCCTGCTTGCACTCGGCGATGAAGGCCTGCAGCTCGGGGTTGTTCTTGGCTGCCTGCGTGGCCAGCGGGTGCTCGGCGGCGACCGCGCAGAAGGTCACGCCCATGATGGTGTCGGCGCGGGTGGTGAAGACGTACAGCTTGCCCTCGTTGATCAGCTCACCGGCGTCGTCCATGATCACGTGCGGGAAGGCGAAGCGCACGCCGGTCGACTTGCCGATCCAGTTGGCCTGCATGATGCGCACGCGCTCCGGCCAGCCCGGCAGCTTGTTGTCGACGTAGTCCAGCAGCTCGTCGGCGTAGTCCGTGATGCGCACGTAGTACATCGGGATCTCGCGCTTTTCGACCAAGGCGCCCGAACGCCAGCCGCGGCCGTCGACCACCTGCTCGTTTGCCAGCACGGTCTGGTCGACCGGGTCCCAGTTCACGGTACCGGTCTTCTGGTAGATGATGCCCTTCTCGAGCATCTTCAGGAACATCCACTGGTTCCACTTGTAGTAGTCCGGCTTGCAGGCGGTCATCTCGCGCGACCAGTCGATCGCCAGGCCCATCGACTCCATCTGGCCGCGCATGTGGGCGATGTTCGAATAAGTCCATTCGGCCGGCGGCACGTTGTTGGCCATCGCCGCATTCTCGGCCGGCATGCCGAAGGCGTCCCAGCCCATCGGCATCAGCACGTTGTAGCCGTTCATCCGCAGGTAGCGGTACATCACGTCGTTGATCGTATAGTTGCGGACGTGACCCATGTGCAGCTTGCCGGACGGGTAAGGCAGCATCGAGCAAGCGTAATACTTGCCTTTTGGGAAACGCGGGTCATGTTCGACCGCTTTATAGGCGTCGATCGACTTCCAGTAGGCCTGGGCGGCCTGTTCGACTTCGGCTGGACTATATTTATCTTGCATGATGTTCTGCGGACTAAAGGGAGGTGAGCAGAACATTATACTGGTTGATTCGTCTAGCGGGCACGGTGGCCGGATGCTTGGTCGCACCGTGGGCACGGGGTGCCCACCCTACACGTCGACGTAGGGTGGGGTGTTGAGGCCGGGGGCCTCAACACGAACGAGCCCACGCGATTTACCGTAATTCCAATTCCAAAGCCGGCTTTTCGCCGTAGTCCTCGTAGCGCTCGTTGATGCCGATGATGCAGAAGGCCATTTCCTCCAGCACGTCCTCGGCGCGCTCGCGCATGGCCTCGGAATGCAGCACGACGATGTGCAGGGTCTCGTCCGGGCCGAGGCGGATGCTGCTCATGCCGTCCTCGTCGCGCAGGTAGCTGAGGCAGTCGACCCAGGAATCCATGGTGTGCGGATAGGAATCCGGGAAGCCGAAGGCGCGCTGGCTCTCGGCGTGGAAGCTTTCGGTGTCGACGATTGCGGCGCCGTTCAGTTCGACGGTGGCCATAGGGATTCTCCGATTCATCGTCGTTCCCGCGCAGGCGGGAACCCAAGTTTCGCGGCTTAGCTACGAACTTGGATTCCCGCCTCCGCGGGAATGACAGTGTTTTTAGTGATGTGGCCAGTATGCCAGCAGAACGCCGGCAAAGCCGTACAGTTCGGCTTCAGGCCTTCAGCGCGTTCAGGCCCAGCACATCCTGCATGTCGTACAAGCCGGTCTGCTTGTCGGCCAGGAAGCGCGCGGCGCGCAGGGCTCCTTGCGCGTAGCTGACGCGGCTGCTCGACTTGTGGCTGATCTCGATGCGCTCGCCGATGCCGGCGAACAGTACGGTGTGGTCGCCGACGATGTCGCCGCCGCGCACGGTGGCGAAGCCGATGGTCGAGGGGTCGCGCTCGCCGGTCACGCCTTCGCGGCCGTAGACGGCGCACGCTTTCAAATCGCGTCCCAGGGCGTCGGCGATCACTTCACCCATCTTCAGCGCGGTGCCGGAGGGGGCGTCGACCTTGTGGCGGTGGTGGGCTTCGACGATCTCGATGTCATAGCCCTCCGAGAAATTCTTCGCCGCCATTTCCAGCAGCTTCAGGGTGACGTTCACGCCGATGCTCATGTTCGGGGCGAACACGATCGCGGTCTTTTCGGCGGCGGCGCGGATCGCGGCCTTGCCGGCTTCGTCGAAGCCGGTGGTGCCGATGATCATCTTGATGCCGTGTCCCGCACAATAAGCCAGGTGCTCGAGCGTGCCTTCCGGGCGGGTGAAGTCGATCAGGTATTGGGCGCCGGCCAGGCCCTCGGCCAGGCTCGAGCGGATCGTCACGCCGCTCAACTGGCCCGAGAAGGCGCCCGCGTCCGAGCCGATAAAGGGATTGCCTTCGCGGTCGAGCGCGCCGGCCAGGGTCGCGTCATCGGCGGCGGCGATGGTCTCGATCAGCATGCGGCCCATGCGTCCGCTGGCGCCGGCGACAGCGATGTGCAAAGGATTACTGCGCTGGGTCATGCGCTTACTCCCCGCCGCGCTTGGCCGATTCTTCGCGCTTGCGCTTCAGCTCGTCCAGCGACTCCTGCTCGGTCTTGGTCTCGTACTTCGAGATACCGATCAGGCGCGAGATGTATTCGCGCTCGCTCGGCAGGTTGCCGCCGTCGATCTTGGCGACCAGGTTGTCCTTGAAGTAGACGGTGACGCGGCTGGTGGTCAGCTCGCCGTTGCCGCGCGCGAGATAGAAGGGGTAGTCCCAGCGGTCGGCGTGGAAGGCGTCGGTCAGCAGCGGGGTGCCGAGGATGAACTTGACCTGGTCGCGGCTCTGGCCGAGCTTCAGCTGGCCCAGCATTTCCTGGGACACGAAGTTACCCTGCTGGATGTCCGGGCGGTAGGGCGAGAACACCCACAGGAATTTCTGCAGCTTGGTGACTTTGGTCGTCTGCGCGCCCGAATTCGCGGCTGCCGCGGCCTTGTCGGCATCGGCGGCGACCGCTTCCGGAGCGGTGCTCACCGGCGCTGCCGGCTTGGTCTGGTTACGCCAGGACGCGCAGCCGGAGACCGCCATGGCCGTGACGGCAAGGCCGGCCACGAGCGCGGCCCGGGCGTGGGAACGATGGAAAACGGCATTCATGACGCGCATATCTAACCTTAAAATCGAACGACTTTTGATTGGGCGGAGCTGTAAAACGCTATATCATAAAGCACTCCGCACATCTCAGCCCATTTAAGAGTAACAAAACATGAGCAATAACCCAACCGACCTGAAGGCCAGCGGCCTCAAAGCGACACTGCCGCGGCTGAAAATCCTGGAGATCTTCCAGAACAGTACGGTGCGGCATTTGACTGCGGAAGACGTGTACAAGACACTGTTGAACGAGAATATGGACGTGGGCCTGGCGACGGTGTACCGCGTGCTGACCCAGTTCGAGCAGGCCGGCCTCCTGAACCGCAATCACTTTGAAACCGGCAAGGCGATCTACGAGCTGAACGCCGGCTCGCACCACGACCACCTGGTCTGCCTCGATTGCGGCCACGTCGAGGAGTTCTACGACGAAGAGATCGAAAGCCGCCAGCAGAAGATCGCCCTCGAGCGCGGCTTCAAGATCGCCGAGCACGCCCTCGCCATCTACGGCAACTGCGTCAAGACCGACTGCCCGCACCGCCACCGCTAATCACAGCTTGTTTTGCGCCGCGCGCCCATCGGCCGCGGCGATCACCTTTCTTACCGCCTCGATCACCAGTTCCGGCTCCTCCAGCTGGATGTTGTGGCCGCTCCTCATGGTCAGCACCTGGGAGCCTTCGCTGAACTGGCGCAGGAAATCGGCGTGCAGTTCGCGCTTGACCGCCACCGCCTCCACGCTTTGCAGGAAGAACTCCGGCTTTTGCACCTGCTGCACCGAGGTCAGGACGACCACCGGCACGTCCGGCAGCTTGCCGTTCAAGGGCGGCGGCAGCGCACCCTGGTCGAGGACCGGCTTCAGCGCATCGTACTCGGCCCTGAATCTGGCCGGCACGAGGGCGTTGAAGCGGCGGTCGTCGTCGGCCGCGCGTGCGGCATCGAGCCTGCGCAGGGCCGGATTGAAGCGTTCGTCGGCCGGGTCGACCAGCACCATGCCGGCCACCTGCTCCGGATGACGCAGCGCGAAGGCGCGCGCCAGCAGGCCGCCATAGGAATGGCCGACCAGGATGAAGGGCGGGGTCAAGCCCGCCGCGGCCATCAGCTGATCGAGTTCGCGGCTGCTTTCCAGGATGCTGCGCGGTTCAGGACGCGGGTCGGAGCTGCCATGGCCGGCGCGCGAGTAGCTCACGACGTGCGCCGATTTCGCCACCTCCGGCGCCACCTTGCGCCAGGACTCCAGGCCGGTGCCGAAGCCGGATTCGAAGATCACGGTATAACGTCCGCTGCCCTGCTCCGCCGCCTGCACCTGCCAGGCGCCGACGGCGATGCGCTCCTCCGGCGCCGAGGCGCCGGGGCGGACAACGGCGCAGCATGCCAGCACGATGGCGGCGAGAATATGGGTTCGTTTGAATCGGATCACGGCACACCTGGACGGAAAACGCGCCCGCAGGCGCAATGAACCGACTATAGCCGTCACACAGGGACCGCCGAAACTGTAAGAAACCTCAGGAGTGGCTGAGCGCGTTCGAGAGCAGCTTGGCGGTGATGTCCACGATCGGAATCACGCGCTCGTAAGCCATGCGGGTCGGGCCGATCACGCCCAGGGTGCCGACGATCTTGCCGTTCACCTCGTAGGGCGCGGTGACCACGCTCATCTCGTCCATCGGCACCAGATTGGATTCGCCGCCGATGAAGATCTGCACGCCGCCGGCCTTGCTGGAGACGTCCAGCAGCTGCATCAGGCCGGTCTTCTGCTCGAACATCTCGAACATCTGGCGCAGCGAGCTCATATTCGACGAGAGGTCGGCCACCGACAGCAGGTTGCGCTCGCCCGAAATGATCATGTCGTCGGTTTCCTGCAGCGCTTCGCTGCCCGCATCCACCGCGGACTGCATCAGGCGCGCCATGTCGTCGCTCAGCTTGCGCAATTCCCCGGTCAGGCGCGCGCGCACCTGGTCGAAGGACAGGCCGGCGAAATTCTGGTTCAGGTAATTGGCCGACTGGATCAGCTCGGAGGGGCTGTAGTCGACGTCGGTCAGCAGCAGGCGGTTTTGCACGTCGCCGCGCGGGTCGACGATCACCAGCAGGATGCGCTTTTCCGACAGGCGCAGGAATTCGATCTGCTGGAACGCCGATTCGCGCCGCGGGCTCTGCACCACGCCGGCGAACTGCGACAGCGAGGACAGCATCTGGGCGGCGTTGGCGATCACCTTTTGCGGCTGGTGCGCGGGCAGGCGCATGCCGGCGCCCACGGCGCCCTCGTCGATCTGCTGCACGGTGAGGAGCGTGTCCACGAAGATGCGGTAGCCGCGCGGCGTCGGGATCCGGCCGGCCGAGGTGTGCGGGCTGGCGACATAGCCCATTTCTTCGAGGTCGGCCATGATGTTGCGGATCGTGGCCGGCGACAGGTCGAGGCCGGAAATCTTCGACAGCGCGCGCGAGCCGACAGGCTGGCCGTCGGCGATGTAGCGCTCGACCAGGGCTTTCAGCAGGGTTTGTGCACGGTTATCGAGTTGCATGGTTCACATTATGCACGTTCGCTAGGCAGCTGGGGAGTCATCATGCGTGCTCGCGCTTGAGCCAATCCAGCAGTTCGTCGAAGTTGCCGACGATCGCATCCGGCTCGACGCCGTGCTCGAGGTGCTTGTGGCTGCCGTTCCGGTTCATCCACACGCCGCGCATGCCGACGGCCTGGGCGCCCTGGACGTCGAGCAGGACGTCGTCGCCGACATACACGGCGTCCCATGGCGCCACGTCCAGCGCCTTGCAGCCGGCCAGGAAGATCGCCGGGTCGGGCTTGGCCACGCCCAGCTGGGGCGCCGACACCCAGGCCTTGAAATGGTGCTCCAGGCCGATGGTGCGCAGGTCGGCGTTGCCGTTCGTGATCGCGCCCAGCAGCACCCGCCCCTTCAGGCGCAGCAGGCCGGGTAGCACGTCGTCGTAGGGCACCACCGCATTGCGCGCGGCGAAGAACTCGGCCATCGCCAGTTCGACCTTGGCGGCATCCTCGCCGGCTGCCTCGAAGGCGTCCAGCAGGCCGGCGCGGCGCAGCTTGCCCAGGTCGAGCTGGAATTCGGGACGCCGCGCCAGCAGCTCCAGGCGCGCCTGGCGCAGGCCGTCGATGGTGAACTGCTGGGCCACGCGCGGCGCATGCTCGCGCAGCCAGGCGAACAGGGTTTCCTCGGCCTGCAGGATCACCGGGGCGATCGGCCACAGGGTGTCGTCCAGGTCGAAAAGAATGGCTTTGGGCCATGCAGGGCGGTTCGTGGGCATAGCCAAGGATAGCGAGGCCGGCCATGAAAATCAACGATATGCAGACGTGGTTACACCGTGATACAAAGGCAAATGACGCTGCGGCTTGGCAAATGCTCTAAAATGTCGGGTTATATTCTACTCAGCGGTGCCGCCGGTCTTTCCTGCGCCATCCCGTCCAACGGAGATTCTATGAAGAGTTCGATCCTGTATGCCGGCGCTGCGCTGGCATGCGCGCTTGGCCTGTCCGCCTGCGGCGGCGGCGATGGCGACCTGCCCCTGACCGTGTCGATTGCCGGCGGCGTGACCAAAGACGGCCTGGTACTGGTCAACCGGGGCAATGGCGAGGAAGTCGCCGTCCCGGCCAACACCGCCAGCGTGCTGTTCACGAAATACCTGTCGACCGACGACGAATTCAACATCGAAGTCAAGACCACGCCGTCGAACGTGGAAAAGTGCACTGTCAGCAACGGCAAGGCGCGCGCCAACTACTACACGGTCTATACCACCGTGCCGTCGGTGTTCTGCACCATCAAGACCCACGACCTGGGCGTGACCGTCAATGGCCTGACCGGCGCCGGCCTGGTGCTGGTGAACGGCTCCGACAAACAGGCGGTGACGGCGAATGCCGGCGCAGCAGTGACCGTGCCGATGGCCAAGGTGCCGGAAGACGGCCCTTACGGCGTCACCATCCTGACCCAGCCGGATACGCAAACCTGCGCCATCAGCGGCGGCAGCGGCACCATGACCGCCACCGGCCCGAGCACCGCGCCGGTCGTCACCTGCGGTCCCAAGACCTAATCATCTGGAGAGTAAAGTATGAAGTTCCACCTCGTGCGCCCGGCCCTGGTCCTGGCTTCCTCCCTGGTCCTGGCGTCCTGCGGCGGCGGCGGCAAGGAGACCTACCCGGTCAAGGTGACGGTCGCGAACGTGCAGTATCCGGGCCTGGTCCTGAGCACCAACGGCCAGGAGCTGGCCGTGAACCCGCCCGCCAAGGCCGGTGACAACGTCGTCCTGAGCTTCCCCAACGGTCTCGACTACGGCACTTACTACAACGTGGTGCCGAAGGGCGGTACGGCGTCGGGCGGCGGCGCGCAGCCGGCGCACCAGACCTGCCAGACCAACGGCTATCCGCGTGAATACGGTACGGCCGGCCAGACTGCTTCGCTCGAATCAGCGCGTACGCCGGCGATCGAGGTGTTTTACACCTGCGCGATCCTGACGTATGCACTGGGCGGCACGGTAAAGGGTCTGGAATCCGCCGACGCCAGCGTCACGCTGATCAACGGCAGCAATAGCCAGATCACCGTAACCAGCACGGCCACCACGACCACCGCGCTGAACTTCTCGTTGGCGCCGGTTGCCTACGGCACCAGCTACGGCGTCACTGTGCTGACCCAGCCGGCGGGTTATACCTGCTCCGTCGCCAACGGCACCGGCGTGATGCTCGACGCCCAGGAAGCAAACAAGGGCGTCAACGACATCGCCGTCACCTGCGTCAAGAACGCCTGAGCAACAGAGTTGTAGTTTATGAGGAGATATATTTGTTTCTTATATCAAATATTTGAAACGAAAATTGGACACTTATGCTGTAACGCAGCATACTGCCTCCTGTCTCCTCCAACTCTCCTCAGAAAAGAATTGGATTTAAGCCCGCCTCAACAGCGGGCTTTTTTTTCGCCTCATGCAGGCGCAGCAATTACAGCGCTGCCTTCTCGGCGGCGGTCAGGCGCTTGGCCGTCACCACCACCACTGCCATCTTCTGCCCCTGGACCGACAGTTGGGCTTCCTGGCGCACGCGTGCGCTCTCGCTGGCGGCGCTGGCGACGCTGGTGACACCGGTCAGGAAGGCGGCTGCCAGGAAGATCGCTTCCATGTTTTTCATGACGTTCATTTCGGTTCTCCTCGGGTGAAGGCGTTGCGTTTTGTCTTTCGATGGTGTCACTGTAGGCGCCCGCGCCCTTGCATTCCAGCGCACTGCGACGAACTGCAAAAAACGCGTCATGGATCGCCAAAAACCGAGCACGATCAACAGCCTGCACGCCCGTGCTCGCCATACTCGACGGCGGCACAAATGCGGAGGCGAAATGAGGCGGGAGAACTTTCTAAAACTTGAATCCGTGGGTGAGGATGCGGCCGCCGGCATGGCCGGTACCGTGCTCGGCTGGAACCGGCTGGCCTTGCAGGCGGTTCGCAAGGCGCAGCCCGGCCCGGCGCCGGCGGCGCGCACGCTGGCGGCCTTGCACACCTGCATGTACAACGCCTGGGCCGCCTATGACGACCTGGCGCGCCAGACCGCGCACGGCGTCGCGGTGCGGCTCCCGGCTGCCGAACGGCGCGCGGACAGCCGTGCGGCCGCCATGAGCCACGCGGCCTGGCGCGTCCTCGGCGACCTGTTCCCGGCGCAACAAGCGGCCTTCGACGCCAGGATGGCCGGCCTGGGCCTGGATCCGACGGCGGGCGGTGGACCGTTGAGCCCGGCCGGCATCGGCCGCGGCCAGGCCGCCGCCATGCGTGCGTTCTGCCGGCGCGAAGGCGCAGGCTGGTCAGGCGCGCTGGTCGGCAATGCAGGCCTCGAGGCGCCACAGGACTTGCCGCCGGTGATCGAGCCGGCGCCGGGCCGCTGGTTCCTGCCGGCCCACCTGCTGTCCGAACACGAGGGCTACAGCGACGACCAGGACGTGCGCCTGTTCTTCGCGCTCGCCAACGCGCTGGCCGAGGCCGGGACCCTGGCCATCCAGGGCGGCCTTGGCGCGGCGGCGAGCGAGGTGATCCGCCGCTTTACGGGCGACAGCCGCTTCGGGGTCGCCGGCTCGGCCGGGCAGGAACTGGGGAGGAAGGCCGGGGCGCGGGCTTTCGAGGGCGCGCGCCGGTACTGGGAAGGGAGGCTTTAGATCAAGCTGACATCGTCGTTCCCGCGCAGGCGGGAACCTAAGTTTGGGGTGTCGCTGGAAACTTGGATCCCCGGCCTTCGCGGGGAGTCGTTTCGGGCAGTGCCCGGAACGACCTTAGTTGGCTGGCTTGAGGATATTGGCCAGCGCCACATACTGCTCCAGCCCCACCGCTTCCGGGCGCGCGCCCGGATCGATGCCGGCTTCGACCAGCTGGGCTTCGGTAAACATGCCCGCCACGCAGTTCTTGATGACCTTGCGGCGCTGCGAGAAGGCCTTGGCCACCACCGCTTCCAGGGTCTTGGCATCGGCCGGCAGCTGGCGTTTGGTCGGCACCATGCGCACGATCGCCGAATCGACTTGCGGCGGCGGATCGAAGGCGGTGGGCGGCACCACGAACAGCATCGCCATGTCGTAGCGCCACTGCAGCATCACGGACAGGCGGCTGTAGGCCTTGGTGCCCGGTTCGGCCACCATGCGCTCCACCACTTCCTTCTGCAGCATGAAGTGCTGGTCCTCGACCAGGTGGGCGAAGTCCGCCAGGTGGAACAGCAGCGGGCTCGAGATGTTGTACGGCAGGTTGCCGACCACGCGCAGCTTCTTCCCTTCCGGGACCGGAATCGAACCGAAATCGAATTTCAGGGCGTCGCCGGAGTGCACCGTCAGGCGCTCGCGCGGATAGGCCTTTTCCAGGCGCGCCACCAGGTCGCGGTCCAGTTCGACCACGTGCATGTGGTCGAGTTCCTTGAGCAGCAGTGCGGTCATCGCCGCCAGGCCGGGACCGATTTCGACCATGGTTTCGCCCTTGCGCGGGCCGATGGCGTCGATGATGTCGCTGAGGACGTGGGCGTCGGTCAGGAAGTTCTGGCCGAAGCGCTTGCGGGCTACGTGTTTCATGAATTCTTCTTAGGTTGTTGCTCGGGAGCGGACCATGGACAGGGCGACGCGGATCGCCTCTTCCATGCTGCCGCAATCGGCCAGGCCTAGCCCCTGGGCGGCCAGGTCCAGCGCGGTGCCGTGGTCGACCGAGGTGCGGATCAGGGGCAGGCCCAGCGTGATATTGACGCCGCGCCCGAAGGTGGCGTGCTTGAGGACCGGCAGGCCCTGGTCGTGGTACATGGCCAGCACGGCGTCGGCGTCCTGCAGGTACTTGGGCTGGAACAGGGTGTCGGCCGGATACGGCCCGCGGGCATCGATGCCGCGCGCCTGCGCCGCCGCCAGCGCCGGTTCGATCACGTCGATCTCTTCGCGGCCCAGGTAGCCGTTCTCGCCGGCGTGCGGATTCAGGCCGGTCACCAGGATGCGCGGCGCTTTGAGCCCGAACTTGCCGCGCAGGTCGGCGTGCAGGATGTCCAGCACCTGGTCCAGGGTCTCGCGCGTAAGCGCGGCCGGCACGTCTTTCAGGGGCAGATGGGTGGTGGCCAGCGCCACCCGCAAATACGGCTGACCGGCGCCCGGCGAGCCGGCCAGCATCATCACCACTCTGGACGTGCCGGTCTTCTCGGCCAGGTATTCCGTGTGGCCGGAAAACGCGATGCCGGCATCGTTGATGGTGCTTTTCTGCAGCGGCGCGGTGACGATGGCGTCGAACCAGCCGGCCTGGCAGCCTTCGATCGCCAGGTCGAGCGTGGCCAGCACAGCGCGGCCGTTGGCGGCGTCGAGCCGGCCCGGCGCCACGTGGGCCTCGAGCGGCACGTCGATCACGGGAATGGTCGTGGGGCCGAAGTGCGGCAGCCCGCTGTGGCGCAGCGCCATGGTGGACAGCGCCGACAGGCGGATCGCCGGGTCGATCAGGCTGGCCGTCAGCGAGAGGAAGGCGGCGTCGCCGACCAGCACGCAGCGGGCCTGCTCGCGCAGGGCCCAGGCGGCGCGGATCGCGATCTCCGGGCCGATCCCGGCCGGCTCACCGACCGTGACCGCCAGCGTGGGACGTGGGCCCGGATGATTCATTGCTTACTTGTCCTCGCGGAACTCGACGTAGGCGCGGTCGCGGGTCTGGCGGGCCCAGTCTTCCATCGCTTCCTGGCGCTTGCGCTCGGTCAGCACCTGGCGCGCCGTTGCACGTTCCTTGTCCTTCGAGGTGTCCTGGGTCTTGCGCTCGACCACTTGCACGATGTGCATGCCGAACGGCGACTTGACCGGATCCGAGACCTGGCCCGGCTGCAAGCCATTGATCACGGTCGCCAGTTCATCCGGGATGTCGCCGGGTTCGACCCAGCCCATGTCGCCGCCCTTGGAGGCATAGGTGTCCTGCGAATTCTGGCGCGCCAGGTCTTCGAAGCTCGCCTGCTTGCTGTCGATCTTCGCCTTCAGGTCGAGCAGCTTCTTGCGGTCCTCTTCCTCGCTCTGGGTCGGGGTGATCTTCAGCACGATGTGGCGGGCGTGGGTTTGCGTCACGGCGGCGCCGGCTGCGGCTTCCTGCGCGGCTTCCGGCTTGCGCACGTTGTTGACCTTCAGGATGTGGAAGCCGACGTTGGTGCGCAGCACCGGCGTCACCTGGCCCGGCTTCAGCTTCACCAGCTCGCTGGCGAAGGTGACCGGCAGGCGGTTCGGGTCACGCCAGCCCACCGCGCCGCCCTGCAGGGCGTCCGGCGAATCGGAATAGGTGGTGGCCATCTTGGCGAAATCGGCGCCGGTGCGCAGCTGGCGCGCGACCTCGTCGGCACGCGCCTTGCGCGCCGCGATCTGCTCGGGCGAGGCGTTTTCCGGGATACGCACCAGGATCTGCGACAGGTCGACTTCGACGCGGTCGGCGGCGGCGGCTTTCTCGGCGGCCAGGTAGGTGTCGATCTCGGCATCCGAGACCTGGATCTTGGCGTCGACTTCGTGGTCGATCAGGCGCTGCATGATGATCTCGTTGCGGATCTGCTCGCGGAACTGGGCGAAGGTCATGCCTTCTTTTTCCATCTGGTTGCGCATGTCCTGCACGCTCATCTTCTGCGATTCGGCGATACGGCCGATGGCGCGGTCGAGTTCGATGTCGGAGACGCGAATGCCGTATTCCTTGCCGAGCTGGAGCTGGGCGCGCTCGGTGATCATCGCTTCGACCACCTGGCGGCGCAGGTCGTCCGGGTCGGGCAGCTGGGCGCTCTGCGCTTTCAGGCGCTGCGTGATCTCGTTGACGCGGTTGTCGACTTCGCGCTTGGTGATGACCTCGTCGTTGACGATGACGTAGACGGAGTCGATGACCTTGGCGCTGCTGGATGCGGGCGGCAGGAAACCGGTGGATGGCTTCGCCGCGGCAGGAGCAGGCGCGGCGGCAGGAGCGGCGGCCGGATCGCCGGACCGTTGGGCCAGGACGTCGCCGGCTGCGATGGCGCACAGGAGCACTGCGGCCAGCTTGACTTGATGCAAACGGGTAGTACGCATATTCAGGGAAGCACTCATTTCAGGGTTTCTAGTTGTCCATGGCCAGACCGCTCAAGGGCGTCCGACGTTGGTGTTCAGCCGGGTGTAGCCCGGGATGCTCTTGTTAAAGGTTTCCAGCGGGTTGCCGAAGCCCAGTCGCGACAGGCCGTTCAGCTCGAGCTGGAAGAAGATCGGCGTCGAGGTGGTCTGCAGCGCGGTCACGAAGCGCTGCGCGCCCAGCCGGAAGATCCAGCAATCCGCCTTGTACTCGAGGCCGACGAGGCCCTCGAGCAGCTTGCGGTCGCGCACCGAATAGCTGGCCCGCGCCACCCCATACCAGCGGCGCGACAGCGGCCACTGGCCCGACACGTCGGCATTCCGGAAACCGCTGGCAAAGCCGAGGGCGTCGCGCTGGTAACGGTACTCGAGATTCAGCACCTTCATCGGCGCCGGATTCCACTGCACTCCGTAGTTCATGCTGTACAGGCTGCGGCTCTGCGCATCGTATTGTACGCCGCTGTCGAAGGCCCAGGTCTCGGAAATGCGGCCGGAGGCGGCCAACAGCGCGTCCGAGCGGGTCACTTCCGGCGCTTCCGAGGGGTTCAGGCGCACGCGCGGGTCGACCTGCGGGTCGCTGAAGTAGTAGCGGCTGCCCACCACCAGGCGCAGGCGCTCGGCGCCGTTGGACTCGATGAAGCGCGAGACCACGGCCGCCGTCAGCTGGTTGGCGTCCGACACCCGGTCGGCGCCGACGAAGCGGTTTTCCGTGAACAGCTGGGCGTAGTTGAAGCCAGCCACCGCGGTGTCGAAGTTCGGGATCGCGCCCTGGTCCTTGTACGGCGTGCGCACGTAGAACAGGCGCGGCTCCAGGGTCTGGGTCGAATTCCCGCCGAACAGGGAGCTGGCGCGCTCGAAGATCAGGCCGCTGTCCAGGGACACGGTCGGCAGCACGCGCGAGATCTTGTTGCGCTGCAGGTTCGTCGCCGGATCGATGTTGTTGTCGAGGTCGTACTGGGTCGCATGCAGGATCGCCTTGGGCGTGACGAACCAGCCCGGGCGCACCACGGGGTAACTCACCTGGCCCACCAGGTTGGCGCGGTTGCCCTGCACGAAGGTCTCGTTCGGGTGCGAGAAGCGCACCAGCTCGGCATCCACGGCCCAGTCGAAACCGCCCAGCACGTCGTAGCGGCCGGCGTGGAAGTTAATCTGCGGCAGGCGGTCGTAGGGACGCGCCACCGTCAGCAGGGCCGCGTTCGGGTTGTTCGGGTCCTGCGACGCCGGGTCCTGCAGCACCTGGTAGCTCTGGACGCGCGCGTTCAGGCTCCAGTAGTGGCCGGAATAATCGGTGCGCAGCTCGCGCAGCAGCTGGCGCTCGGCGCTGGCCGCCACCGTGCGCGAAAAGTCGGACGGGTATTCGTTGTCGGAGGCCGCATGCGCGTTCCAGCCGAAGCTCCAGCCCGGCGCCAGCACCTGGCTGTGCAGGGTGTCGACCCACCAGCGGTCGCGCTTGGCCACGCGGTCGTTCGGCAGCACCTCGAGGTGGGTCTCGCCGCTGTAGGGGCCGCGCGAGGTCTCGCCGAGGTAGCGGCCGGTCGCGCCCATCTGCAGGCCGCGGTTGAAGATATAGCGCGGGTACAGGGTCAGGTCGCGGTTCGGCGCGATGTTGACGTAGTACGGCACCATGATTTCGGCCGCGCCCTTGGAGCCGGTGCCGATCGACGGCGGCAGCCAGCCCGAACGGCGCGCGCCGGACAGCGAGAACGACAGCGCCGGGGTACCGAGGATGGGCACGTCCTTGAAGTAGATGATCGTCTTGCCGGCGGTGCCGACGTCGCGCCCGCTGTCCAGGTTCAGGGTGCTGGATTTCAGGTACCAGTCCGGGTCCGGGCCTTCGCAGGTGCTGTAGGTGCCGTCCAGCACCAGGGCCTGGTTCTCGCCCAGGAAATCGATGCGCCTGGCCTTGCCCTGGCCATTATTCATCTGCAAATGGTAGGCCGGGTTCAGCACCCAGCCCTTGCCGGTTTCCAGGTTCAGCTGCAGGGCGTCGCCCTTGTAGCGGTCGCCGAAGCGCCACATCGTGATGTGCCCCTGGGCCGTGACTTCGTCTTCGACCTGGCGGTAGCAGGCGGTGTCGGCGGTGATGCCGGTGGCGCCGCGTGTGACTTCCACCTTGCGGAACATGTTCAGCTCACGGTCGGGGCGGCCGGTGAATTCCTCGGCGCTCATGGTCGTGGGCTGGTCCTGGTCGTCCACGCGCGAGCCGGCGGGCGCGGTCTGCGCATACAACGGCCCCGCGGCCACGGCGACGAGGGCGGAGAAGGCAGCGGCGCGCCGCGGCGGGAAAGGAAGGGCCGTAATCCAGCTCATGAAAGAACGCGTTGCACCATAGAAGGCGATTTTTTGGATGGAGGGTAAGGAGGTTCCATTACTGAAACCCCCTCCCCTTGGAACCGTGCGTGCGACTTTCACCGCACACGGCTCGAGCAAAATAAAAGTTCCTATTCAGGAACCGGCTTAACTACTTGTAACTTTCGGCTATGCACTTGAGCATGGCAAACAGGGTGCAATAATACTCGATTTCCCAAGCTATCTGATCCGCCAACCATACGGTACTCTATATGGTGGTCGTGCCAGCCAGTGTCGAGGTCCATCTCGATTCCGCACAGTGCACACTTGCCGCCTTGGTCGGCGTAAAGACGAGTCCACTCCTTCCGGTAGCGCATGTTTTTCTTCATGCGTCCCTGACGTAAGGACTCTCCGTACTTCTCCCAGACTGGATCGTAGGGATTGAATTCCCCCTTGATCTTGATGTGCCGTTCGATGGCTGTGCTCGCAAGCGAGTACAACGCCCTCGTGCCCTTTGTACCATCCTCCTTTGCAACGTCACATGCGAACACCCAAGTTCGATCGCCACTTGACCGCCAGTACTTCTGGCTGACCCAGCTGGCGTTCTTGTTTGGATGCCTGCGCTTGGCCCAGCGCATCAACCGCCAGTACAGCAGCGAGTCCATGCGCGAGAACGTTTGCTTTGCCACGGCTGAGGTGTGATACCGCGCCCATCCCCCCAACATCGGGTTCAGCATGCGGATCAGTTCCTCCTGAGTCACCGTGAGGTTGTCGCTGATGACATTCCTGAGCTTTTCATAGAACGTTTTCACATTCTTCTTACTTGGCTTGATGAGCAGTTTCCTAGAGTCCTTTGCTACGTACTTTCGGAAGTTCCACCCAAGGAAGTCGAAACCCTCGTCGATGTGAACGATCTTGGTTTTGGCACTGGCCAGTTTCAGCCCCCTCTCTGCAAGGAATGCTTCCACCCACGGTTGGATCTCGTCGCACAAGATCTCTTTCGAGGCTCCTGTTATGACGAAGTCGTCCGCGTACCGCACAACCCCGACTTTCAGTTTCTTTGCTTTGGCCACTCCCCATTTGGCATCGAGATGCGCTATGAGTTCGGCTTCGAGCCCGTTCAGCGTCCAGTTTGCCAACGCAGGGCTGATGATGCCACCCTGCGGCGTTCCGGCCTTGGTTGCCTGCAGTTGCTTGCCCTCGACCACACCAGACTTCAGCCACTTCTTTAGTATCGACTTGTCCATCATGACTTTGTCGATCATCCAGTTATGGTTGATGTTGTCGAAAAACCCCTCGATGTCCGCATCCAGCACCCACGTAGCCGATCCCTGGCGGGACAGCCTTATGAATAGCTGTTGCATCGCGTCGGCAGTACAGCGACTTTTCCGGAACCCGTAAGAGTTATGGTCGCTGACCGTCTCCAAGACCGGGTCAAGTGCCAGCAGGTGAAGTGCCTGCATGGCCCTGTCCTTCATGGTTGGGATGCCCAACGGGCGCATCTTTCCATTCGGTTTGGGGATATTTACTCTCCTTAATGGCAGAGGTCGATACCGTTGTTTCTTGAGGCCGGCTATAGCCGCGTGTTTCAGTTGCGGGGAGTCCCATAGTTGCCGGTCCACCCCTGACGTGCGTTTGCCTTCGTTTTCCGTCACCCGTCTTACGGCCAGTGCTTTGGCGCAGAACGAGCGGGTCAGCCACCTTTGCAGAGATTTCACTCTGCGCCAGTCGCCGTCCATTGTTGCCTTCGCTATACGATGCTGCATGACTCTCACATTCTTGTGAACTTGACGCCAGTTGATGGCGCTCCATTCGTCAGGAAGGTGCGAGGACGCAGAACCGTGTTGCTTGGTTTCTATCATTGCTGAACCTCGTCAGATTGTTCCCGTCGAGGACGCAACTTGCCCCCGAAGGGGTAGGCTACGTCCCTTCGAGGCGTTGTTGTCTATGCGGCCGTTTGGCGACTATTTCACCAGATGGAAGTCTGCCCGCTTTCACGGTAGGACAAATTCTGAATCCCTATCCCCGCCATTACAGTGGGGCCTTCGCTTTTTCCATCCTCCCATACCTGCTTCCCCATCAGTTCCCCTCACGAGTTACCTGCCCATGACCGATGCCGCTTAATCATGGGCGAGAAATCAGGCTTACCACGTTCCCTCAGATGCCAATGCAACTGACTGCATTACACTTAGCTGGTTAGGGTCCGTCTATCCCCCGGTGGTCTTAGTGACGACGTATCCCCAGATTCAACAGGGATATCCGACCACGTTACCTTTTGGTTGAGGCCTGTCAGCAGATTTGGCCTGTCAATATTTACGAGGGTTCACCCGACGGTTCACTTCCGTTACCCTTGCAGCACTCACCTAGCCCCTCGATCCCTTCTGCTGAGATCTTCCGCTGGACCACTCGCGTGGCGCCGACGCTGCGAACGCAGGGGTACATTGTCATTGGAGCTTCACACCCCACCGTTGCCAGTGACGCATGTCCAAGTAGGTGACGGACGGTCGTACGTCCGGTCGTAGCACCAAAATTGCGGGTACGACAAGACATCTGAGAGCTTGCGCTCGGGTCTGATAGTTCATCTTCATTGCCCTGATGGGCTTGCCAATCGTGGACTCACGAGGAAACTTTCTCGTTCGTTGTTGTTCGACAACACTTGACCGTTTGTGAAGCCAATTTAGATGCAATAAAGCTCACGAAACAGGGATGACCTGTACGCGATCTTTGCCGATCTAGAATTGTTTGGTTGGGTGCTTGAAGGCCGGGAAGTATCGAATTCGTTGGACGAACCTATACAGCCCACGCTAACATCCTCTGAAAATCAAGGACTTAGCGCATGTTTGCGGTATGAACTACTTTGACTTGCGTGCCGCAGAGCGGCAAATTAGCGACTACGTGTCGCACTGAATCCCTTATTATATGGGAATTCCTTACCTCAACCGGATTCACCGGGACGCTTCATGTCTTCTCTGCATCAACAAACTCCCGCCCCCATCGACAAGGATGCCCGCCTGGCCCAGCTGACCGCATGGCTGGGCAGTCTCGACATCGTCGACGTCGGGAGCATGCGCCCGGCCTCCGCCGATGCCAGCTTCCGCCGCTACTTCCGGCTCGATGTTGTGCCGGCGCTACGCGCCAAACTGGGCGACACCCTGGTCGCCATGGACGCCCCGCCGGAGCGCGAAAACGTGCCGGCCTACATTCACGTGGACGGCCTGCTGTTCGACGCCGGCGTGACCGTGCCGGCCATCGTCGCCCGCAAGGTCGAGGACGGCTTCCTGCTGCTGTCCGACCTCGGCACCACCACCTACCTGCAGCGCCTGAACGCCGACAACGCCTCCTTCATGTATTCGGACGCCGTCGACGCCCTGATCAAGTTCCAGCTCTCCAGCCAGCCCGGCGTGCTGCCCGAGTTCGACCGCGCCTTCGTGCTGCGCGAACTGAACCTGTTCCCGGAATGGTTCATCGGCCGCCACCTGGGCGTCACGATGGACGACAAGCAGCAGGCCCAGCTCGATAAAGTGTTCGAGGCCATCTGCGCCAACGTGCTGGCCCAGCAGCAGGTGTTCATGCACCGCGATTTCCATTCCCGCAACCTGATGTTCCTCGATCAGGGCAACCCGGGCGTGCTGGACTTCCAGGACGCCGTGTACGGCCCGATCACCTACGACCTGGGCTCGCTGATGCGCGACGCCTATATCCAGTGGGACGAGGAATTCGTGCTCGACTGGGTGGTGCGCTACTGGCAAAGCGCCAAGCAGGTCGGCCTGCCGGTCAACCCGGACATCGACGCCTTCTATCGCGACTTCGAATACATGGCCCTGCAGCGCCACCTGAAGATCCTCGGCATCTTCTGCCGCCTGAACTACCGCGACGGCAAGCCGAACTACCTGGGCGACCTGCCGACCGTGATGGACTACGTGCGCAAGACCGCCAACCGCTACACCGAACTCAAACCGCTGCTGCGCCTCCTCGATGCCTTCGAGGACAAGGCGCCTTCGGTCGGCTACACCTTCTGATTCCCGGACCGAACGCATGAAAGCCATGATCTTCGCCGCCGGCCGCGGCGAACGTATGCGTCCGCTGACGGACGCCTGCCCCAAGCCCCTGCTCAAGGTACGCGGCCGCCCGCTCATCACCTACCACGTGATGAACCTGGTCCGCGCCGGCATCAGGGACATCGTCATCAACCACTCCCACCTCGGCCACATGATCGAGGCGGAGCTGGGCGACGGCAGCCGCTATGGCGCGCGCATCGTCTACTCGCACGAGCCGACCCCGCTGGAAACCGCCGGCGGCATCGCCAACGCCCTGCACCTGCTGGGCGACGAACCCTTCCTGGCGGTGTCCGGCGACATCTACGCGCCCTACTTCGACTTCGAGCAGGTGCTGGACGCGCTGCCGGACAATGACGCCGTTGGCCGTAAGATACCCACCGACAAGCGCGACATCGCCTGGCTGTACCTGACGCCCAACCCCTGGCACAACCCGGAAGGCGACTTCGGCCTGACCATGTACACGCTGACGAACGAAGGTTCGCCGAAGTGGAATTTCGCGGGCATCGGCGTCTACCGTCCTGAAATGTTCGACGGCATCAAGGCCGGCGAGTTCCTGAAATTCGGCCCACTCATGCGCAAGTTCATCGATGAAGGCCGGGTCGGCGGCGAAATCTACGACGGCGAGTGGGTCAACGTCGGCACCATCGGCCAGCTCGAAGAACTCAACGCCCCTTACGGCGCCAAAGCCAAAGTGAAATCATGAGCAATTTTGCAGCACGCCGTGCGCGCCTGGCCGCGCAGATGCTGCCGGGCGCGGTGGCCGTGCTGCCTACGGCGCCGGAAGCCGCGCGCAACGGCGACAGCGACTATCCCTACCGGCACGACAGCTATTTTTATTATCTGAGCGGCTTCACGGAGCCGGAAAGCATGCTGGTTCTATACGCCGCCAACGGTGAGCGGCCGGCCCGTTCGATCCTGTTCTGCCGCGAGAAAAACCCCGAGCGCGAAATCTGGGACGGCTACCGCTACGGCCCCGAAGCCGCGCGTTCAGCCTTCGGCGTGGACGAAGCCTGGCCTGTCTCCGAACTCGATACCCGCCTGCCGGACCTGCTGGCCGATGCGCCGGCGCTGTACTACGCCACCGCCTCGAATGCCGTGCTGGACGCGCAAGTGCAACGCTGGATCAAGGCCGTGCGCGCCCGTTCGCGCAGCGGTGTGACGGCGCCTTCCACGTTCGTTGACCTGCTGCCGCTGCTGGACGAGATGCGCCTGATCAAGGACGAAAGCGAACAGGCGACCATGCTGCGCGCCGGCGAGATCTCCGGTAACGCCCACGCCCGCGCGATGCGCGCCGCCCGTCCCGGCCTGCACGAATACGCGCTGGAAGCGGAGCTGCTCTACGACTTCCGCCGCAAGGGCGCGCAGTTCCCGGCCTACACGCCCATCGTCGCTTCCGGCCCGAACGCCTGCGTCCTGCACTACAACGTCAACGACCGCGTCATGCAGGACGGTGACCTGGTGCTGATCGACGCCGGCTGCGAGCTCGATGGCTACGCCTCCGACATCACCCGCACCTTTCCGGTGAACGGCCGCTTTACGCCGCCCCAGCGCAGCCTGTATGAACTGGTGCTGGCGGCCCAGGAAGCGGCGCTCGAAGCCATCGCCCCGGGACGTCCCTACAGCGCCTTCCACGAAGCGGCCCTGCGCGTGCTGGTGCAAGGAATGCTGGACCTCGGCCTGATCCCGGCCGGCCGGTACGCCGATGTCGAGGACGCCATCGCCGCGAAAGCCCATGTGCCCTTCTACATGCACGGCACCGGCCACTGGCTCGGGATGGACGTGCACGACGTCGGCGCCTACCGCGACCTGACGCAGCTTGACAAACCTTCGCGTGCGCTGCAGCCGGGGATGGTGCTGACGGTGGAACCGGGCATCTACGTGCGCCCGGCGGAAGGGGTGCCGGAAGCATACTGGCACATCGGCATCCGCATCGAGGACGACGTGGTCGTCACCGAAGACGGCTACCGGCTCCTGACGTCCAGCGCACCGAAGACGGTGGACGAGATCGAAGCATTGGTTGGAAAGGGCGTATGAGCGAGGTGCCGAAGAGGGAAGAAACGCTGGAAGCCGACGTCGCCATCTGCGGCGCCGGCCCGGTGGGCATGGCGCTGGCCGCCCTGCTGGCGCGGCGTGGCGTAGCAGGCAAGCGCATTGTCCTCATCGACGGCAAGTCGCTGGGCCAGGCCATCTCCGACCCGCGCTCGATCGCGCTGGCCTGGGGCAGCCGCCTGCTGCTGGAAGAGGTGAAAGCCTGGCCGCTGCCGGCCACCGCCATCCACCAGATCCACGTCTCGCGCCGCGGCCACCTTGGCCGCAGCATGATGGACCGCGCCGAACACGGCCTGGAAGCGCTGGGCCATGTGGCGCGCTACGGCGACGTGGTCGACGCCCTCGCCCGCGCCTGCGAGCGCGCCGGCGTGCAGGTGCTGCGCCCGCTGCGCGTGACGGACATGATCGAGCGCGCCGACGGCGTGCAGCTGCAGCTCGACGACGGCCGCAGCGTGCACGCGCAAGTCGCCGTGCAGGCCGAAGGCGGCGTGTTCGGCGAACAGGCCGACAAGACCACCACGCGCGACTACGGCCAGACCGCGGTCATTGCCCGCGTCTCCGCAAGCAGCCCGCTCGCGCACCGCGCCTTCGAACGCTTCACGGACGAAGGCCCGCTGGCCCTGCTGCCGCAGGATGGCGCCGACGGCCACCAATATGCGCTGGTGTGGTGCGTGCAGCCCGAACGCGCCCAGCACCTGCTGGAGCTGGGCGAGGACGCCTTCCTGCACGAACTGGGCGAGGCCTTCGGCGAGCGCCTGGGACGTTTCACGAAAGTGTCGCCGCGCCTCGCCTTCCCGCTCGGCCTGAACGCCGACCCGCGCGCAAGCAGCCGCACGGTGGCGATCGGAAACGCGGCCCAGACCCTGCACCCGGTGGCGGGCCAGGGCCTGAACCTGGGCCTGCGCGATGCGGCCGTGCTGGCCAGACTGCTGGCGCGCGAGATGACGCCGGCCGCCATCGACCGCTTCGCGAGCGAACGCGAAGGCGACCGCGGCATGGTGATCCGCGCCACCGACACGATGGCGCGCGTGTTCGCCGACAAAGGCCCGCTGCAGCCGCTGTTCGGGCTGGCGCTGGCGGCGCTGGATACGGTCAAGCCCGCAAGGATGCTGCTGGCGGAACTGATGATGTTCGGCCGCCGCTGATTCGTAGGGTGGGCACTCCGTGCCCACGATTGCACGCGGGCCACCTACATGGTGGGCACGGGGTGTGTATAGCACAGAGACATAGGTAACACATGTCTAGAGACATGGGTAACACTACCTGGTCGTCATTTTA
>NZ_JBHSMZ010000021.1:0-88875 GCF_042656905.1 Massilia aerilata | reverse complement strand
GGTCAACGTGACCAATGGTGCCGACGTTGACGTGCGGCTTGGTCCGTTCGAATTTACCTTTTGCCATTTTGATCTTCCTTTAAGATTATTTTCTTTTGTGGGACAGAGCAAGAATTACCGCTTTTTGCTCTGTCCCCAACTGACTAGATTTTACCGACTATTACTTGGACTTCGCGGTCACGATCGCGTCCATCACGTGCTTCGGAGCTTCAGCATAGTGCTTGAATTCCATCGTGTAGGTCGCACGGCCCTGGGTTGCCGAACGCAGCACGGTCGAGTAACCGAACATTTCCGACAGCGGGACTTCGGCCTTGATGATCTTGCCGCCGCCGCCCGGGATTTCGTCCATGCCCTGCACCATACCGCGGCGGGACGACAGGTCGCCCATCACGGTACCGGCGTAGTCTTCCGGCGTTTCCACTTCAACTGCCATCATCGGCTCGAGGATGACCGGGTTGGCGCGCTTGCAGCCTTCCTTGAATGCCATCGAACCTGCCATGCGGAACGCGTTTTCGTTCGAGTCGACGTCGTGGTACGAACCGAAGGTCAGCGTCACTTTGACGTCGACAACCGGGTAGCCAGCCAGCACGCCGGTGGTCAGGGTTTCGCGAACACCCTTCTCGACTGCCGGGATGTATTCGCGAGGAATGACACCGCCCTTGATGGCGTCGATGAATTCGAAGCCCTTGCCCGGCTCTTGCGGCTCGACGGTCAGGACAGCGTGACCGTACTGGCCGCGACCGCCCGACTGCTTGACGAACTTGCCTTCGACGTCCGACACACCCTTGCGGATGGTCTCGCGGTAAGCCACCTGCGGCTTGCCGACGGTCGCTTCCACGCCGAATTCACGCTTCATGCGGTCGACGATAATTTCCAGGTGCAGCTCGCCCATACCACCGATGATGGTCTGGCCCGATTCTTCGTCGGTACGCACGCGGAACGACGGGTCTTCCTGAGCCAGACGGTTCAGTGCCAGGCCCATCTTTTCCTGGTCGGCCTTGGTCTTCGGCTCGACAGCCTGCTGAATGACCGGCTCCGGGAACACCATCTTTTCCAGGGTGATGATCGAGGTCGGATCGCACAGGGTTTCGCCGGTGGTCGCGTCCTTCAGGCCGACAGCGGCGGCGATGTCGCCGGCGCGGACTTCCTTGATCTCTTCACGCTGGTTGGCGTGCATCTGCAGAATACGGCCGAGACGCTCTTTCTTGTTCTTCACCGGGTTGTAGACGGTGTCGCCCGACTTGATCATGCCCGAGTAGACGCGGAAGAAGATCAGCTGGCCGACGAACGGGTCGGTCATGATCTTGAACGCCAGCGCCGAGAATTTCTCGTCGTCCGATGCGGTACGGGTGACCGGCTGGTCGTCCTCGTCGGTACCGCTGACCGGCGGAATGTCGACCGGCGACGGCAGGTACTCGATGACCGCGTCGAGCATGGCCTGCACGCCCTTGTTCTTGAACGCGGTACCGCACATCATCGGAACGATTTCCGAAGCGATGGTGCGCTGGCGCAGGGCGGCCTTGATCTCTTCTTCCGAGAGGTCGCCTTCTTCCAGGTACTTGTTCATCAGGTCTTCGCTCGCTTCAGCAGCGGTCTCGACCAGCTTCTCACGCCATTCGTTGGCGGTGTCCACCAGTTCGGCCGGGATGTCGCGGTAGTCGAACTTCATGCCCTGGGACGCGTCGTCCCAGATGATCGCCTTCATCTTGACCAGGTCGACCACGCCGAGGAAGTTCTCTTCGGCGCCGATCGGGATCTGCAGCGGAATCGGGTTGGCCTTCAGGCGGGCGCGCATCTGCTCGTACACCTTGAAGAAGTTGGCGCCGGTACGGTCCATCTTGTTGACGAAGGCCAGACGCGGGACTTTGTACTTGTTAGCCTGACGCCACACGGTTTCCGACTGCGGCTGCACGCCGCCGACTGCACAGTAAACCATGCAGGCGCCGTCCAGGACGCGCATCGAACGCTCCACCTCGATGGTGAAGTCGACGTGGCCCGGGGTGTCGATGATGTTGATGTGGTGCGGCTCGAAGTTGTTGGCCATACCCTTCCAGAAGCAGGTCGTCGCTGCCGAGGTAATGGTAATGCCGCGTTCCTGCTCCTGCTCCATCCAGTCCATGGTTGCTGCGCCGTCGTGGACTTCACCGATCTTGTGGTTCACACCGGTGTAGAACAGGACGCGCTCGGTGGTGGTGGTTTTACCAGCATCGATGTGAGCGGAGATACCGATGTTACGGTAGCGCTCAATGGGGGTCTTGCGTGCCATAATTTTTCCTAAATCTTTGAATGGACAAAACCGAGCGACATTTTGAAAAACAAAATGCGCCCGGCCTGAACAACGATACTGCTTTGCTTAGAAGCGGAAGTGCGAGAACGCCTTGTTCGCTTCAGCCATGCGGTGGACTTCGTCGCGACGCTTCATTGCGCCGCCACGGCCTTCCGCTGCTTCCATCAGTTCACCACCCAGACGTTGCGGCATGGATTTCTCGCTACGCTTGTTTGCGGCTTCGCGCAACCAACGCATAGACAGAGCCATACGGCGAACCGGACGAACTTCCACTGGCACCTGGTAGTTGGCGCCACCGACGCGGCGGGATTTCACCTCGACCATCGGCTTGCAGTTGTTGATCGCGGCTGCGAACACTTCCAGCGGGTCCTTGCCCGATTTGGTCTGGATGTAGTCGAACGCACCGTAGATGATGTTTTCTGCGACCGACTTCTTGCCGGACAGCATCAGAACGTTGACGAACTTGGCGAGATCGATGTTACCGAACTTCGGATCCGGCAGAATCTCGCGCTTGGGTACTTCACGACGACGTGGCATTTCAATTCCTTCCTGTCTTCAGTTGAGTGCTTATTCCGCACTCGCGAAAGGCCCTCATGACCCTTCACTTACTCGGCCTTCCGGCCGGCTCAACTTATCTGTTAAATATGACCTCGGTGTGACGAGAGCCGAAAATTACTTCTTCGCAGCCTTCGCACGCTTGGCGCCGTACTTCGAACGCGCCTGCTTACGGTCTTTCACGCCCTGGGTATCCAGTGCGCCGCGGACCATGTGGTAACGCACACCCGGCAAGTCTTTCACACGGCCGCCGCGGATCAGGACGACGCTGTGCTCTTGCAGGTTGTGGCCTTCACCGCCGATGTACGAAATGACTTCGAAACCGTTGGTCAGGCGAACTTTGGCGACCTTACGCAGTGCCGAGTTCGGCTTCTTCGGGGTCGTCGTGTAGACACGGGTGCAAACGCCGCGCTTTTGCGGGCAGTTTTCCAGTGCCGGCGACTTGCTCTTCACAACCGCGGCTTCACGCGGCTTGCGAATCAGTTGATTGATGGTTGGCATCGTTCTTAATCCAACAAAATTTGCTACTACGTTGATGACCCGGACGTCCTGCTGTCCGGGGACTGAAACCTAGTCCCGAGTTGCTCGCTGTACAGGCGACGAAAGCCACTCACCAGCGGGAGCGGCTTCAATGCGTATACGATGTGCAGAATAATTCGAGAACTCGCGAGTATAGACTCGATATGGTGCAAGGTCAACCAGCTTGACAAGCCGGGCAGGCCGGCGGCGGGTCAAAATGGCGGAAAAGCCAGGAGAATGTCGCACCTGCGACACAGGCATTGTACGCTGGTTTCCACTCGGCAAAGGCGAGATAATGGCTGATTCTTTCCCTTGGCTTTGGTTTCGATGCGTTTCCTGCTGCGTCCGCGCAACCTCTATGTCCTGCTGAGTTATTGCGTCCTGTCGTGCATCCCCTTCGTGCCGCGGCTGTTCGGCCTGCCGGTCGCGCACCCGGGCCAGCTTGCCGGCATCGCACTCGCCTGCTGGATCGGCGCCTGGGCGGTCTTCAAGCGTCCGGCCTGGTTCCACTGGCTGCTGCTGCCGGCTTTCCTGGCGCTGCCGATGGAACTCTATCTATATGCGTTCTACGGCCAGGGCATTTCGACCCACCATCTCGGCATCGTTTTCGAGACCAGCCCGGCCGAGGCGCTGGAATTCCTGGGCAGCAAAGTCTGGCTGATGATCGCGGTGTTCGCCGGCATGCTGGCCTGGTTCATCAGCAGCTGGATCGCCGCCTGGCGCACCCGCGACCTCGACTGGGACGACGTCTCGCGCTGGGTCGTGCTCGGCGTGCTCGGCCTTGGCGTGGCGGTGTTCTTCTACGGCTGCAGCTTCGGCATCGCGCCGCCGCCCTTGCCTGCCGCGGCGGGGCCGACCTCATCCGCGTCGGCGTCGGCGAAAAACAGCGTGGCCGAAATCACCGCCGCGCCGCGCCCCGGCAGCTTGCCGCCGGCCCACCGCCTGCCGCCGCTCGCGCACTGGGCCAGGCTGCCGCTCGACCTGCAAGCCTTCGCCCAGTCCTGGCCCTTCGGCCTGATGGCGCGCGGCATCGACTTCTATAAAGAGCGGGTCTACCTGGCCGACCTGAACCGGCGCAGCGCTTCCTTCCACTTCGGCGCGCGTGCGGCGCGGCCGGCGGACGAGCCGCAGGTGGTGGTGATGGTGATCGGCGAATCCTCGCGCTACGACCGCTGGAGCCTGAACGGCTATGCGCGCGAGACCAATCCGCAGCTGGCGCAGGAAACGAACATGGTGGTGCTGCCGGACGTGATCACTTCGGTGTCGGCGACCCGCCTGTCGGTGCCGGTGATCATCTCGCGCAAGCCGGCGATCGAGAGCCTGAAGGACGGTTTCTCGGAAAAGTCCTTCCTGACCGCGTTCAAGGAAGCCGGCTTCAAGACCTTCTGGCTGTCGAACCAGATCTCCTTCGGCAAGTTCGACACGCCGGTGTCCGTGTTCGCCAAGGAAGCGGACGTGGTCGATTTCCTGAACCTGGGCGGTTTCACGGACAACTCGAGCTACGACGAGGTGCTGTTCGGCCCGCTAAAACACGCGCTGGCCGACCCGGCGCCGAAGAAGCTGCTGGTGCTGCACACCCTGGGCAGCCACTGGAACTACAGCCACCGCTATCCGCAGCAGTTCGACAAATGGCAGCCCTCGCTGTTCGGCGTCGACAAGCCGGTCTACACCGACATCCGCCTCAAGGAGAAGCTGAACAACAGCTACGACAGCTCGATCCTGTACACCGACTGGTTCCTGGCCCACATCATCGACGCGCTGAAGGAGACGACGCAGCCGGCCTCGATGCTGTACGTGGCCGACCACGGCCAGACCCTGTACGACAATAGCTGCCGCCAGGTCTTCCACGGCCACAACACGCAATACGAATTCCACATCCCGGCCTTCGCCTGGTATTCGGACGCCTACCAGGAACGCTACCCGGACAAGGTCGGCCAGCTGCTGCGCCACCGGAAAGCCAAACTGGCCACCGAAAACATGTTCCACACCCTGCTCGACCTGGCCGACATCCGCTACCCCGGCGAGCGCCTCGAATGGAGCTTCGCCAACCCCGCCTTCAAGCAACACAAGCGCTACGTCGACAGCTACGGCTGGACCGACTACGACAACGCCACCATCAAGGGCGAATGCCACGAAGTCATCGCCAAGGGCAAGCCGCTGCCGCGCAACTAATGCGTTAGCTCAAACCGGGGTCAGACCCCGGATTTTGGCAATTTCCTGAAGTCGGGGTCTGGCCCCGGTTTTTGGAAATTTCTTCTGCACGATTGATGCTGGTTGGGTGGAAGGCAGCGGCTGCCTTGTAGGGTCACGGTTTTGACCATCGCCTGCATCGCCATGCCACGTCCTCGCCGCCTCGCCCTGCCTTCGGTTCCTCTACATGTCATCCAGCGGGGCAATAATCGTGTTCCCTGCTTCGCCTCTCGAAGCGATTACCTGGTCTACCTCGAGATGCTGCGTGAGTGCGCCTTCGATTGCCGCTGCGCGCTGCATGCCTATGTCCTGATGACCAACCATGTGCATCTGCTGGTTTCACCGGGCGACGATGAGGGTATCAGCACGATGATGCAGCGGCTGGGAACCCGCTACGTCATGTACTTCAACCGCCGCCATGCCCGTACCGGAACCCTGTGGGAGGGCCGCTTCCGCTCCAGTCTCGTGCAGGACGAGCGCTATCTGATGATCTGCCACCGGTACATCGAGCTCAACCCGGTACGCGCCTGCATGGTGGATGCGCCATCCGACTATGCCTGGTCAAGCTACCGCGCCAACGCCTTCGGCCAGCAAGATGAGTTGCTGACGCCGCATTCCCTCTATACCCGCCTGGGCAGCGATGACGCGGCGCGCCAGGCCGCATACCAGCATCTTTTCGATGAAGCCCTATCGAACGACATCCTGGACCAGCTCAGGCAAGCCGGCAACGGCAACCGCCCGCTAGGCGACTTATCCGATGAGAAATTGCCAAAAATCGGGGTCTGACCCCGGTTTGAGATTGCGCAAGCCATTTGTGATTTTGAGTCACAAATAAATTCATCAAATTCAGTGAGTTCACAAACAGATCACGTCAATCTGTTCAGGAACAATGCTTCGGCTACCCAGACAGTCCGAACTCTTTTCCGAAAGCGAGCACGCGATGAAACGCAGCATCAGCATGGCATGCCTGTGCCTGGCCGCCAGCGCCGCATGGGCCCAGCAGGGCGACGGTACCGATACCGGCAACCCGATCCATATTTTCAAGCCGGACAAGGTCGAGGCCACGCCGCAGCGCATGGCCGGCATCAAGGCGCCGGCCGGCTTCTCGGTGACACCCTTCGCCACCGGCCTCAAAAATGCGCGGATCATCGCGGTGGCCCCCAGCGGCGACGTCTACCTCAGCCGGCGCGACCAGGGCGACGTCCTGCTGCTGCGCGACGCCAACGGCGACGGCCGCGCCGACGGTGCGCCGGAAATCGTCGCCAGCCGCGCCGGCGCCCACGGCCTGGCGATCAGGGACAACAAGCTCTACCTGGTAACGGTCAAGGAGCTGTTCGTCGCCAACATCCAGCCCGACGGCCGCCTCGGCGAGCTCAAGATGCTGGCCGGCGACCTGCCCGACGCCGGCCAGCACGCCAACCGCACCATCGCCTTCGGGCCGGACGGCATGCTGTACATGAGCGTCGGCAGCACCTGTAATACCTGCAACGAGACCAACCAGGAAAACGCCACCATCCTGCGCTTTTCGCCGGACATGAAGAGCCGCACTATCGTCGCCGGCGGCCTGCGCAACACCATCGGCTTCGACTGGCAGCCGCAGACCGGTGAAATGTGGGGCTTCGACCATGGCATCGACTTCCTCGGCGACGAAGAACAGCCGGAAGAACTCAACAAGATCGAGCAAGGCAAGATGTATGGCTGGCCGCACGTCTACGCCGCCGGCAGCATCTACCCGCAAAGCACGCCGGTCGGCCAGATCTCCAAGCCGGACTGGAAGGCGCACAGCACGCCGATGGTGCTGGGCTATGCCGCCCACGCGGCGCCGATGCAGCTGGTGTTCTACAAGGGCACCGGATTCCCGGCCGAGTACCAGGGCGACGCCTTCGTCACCATGCGCGGCTCCTGGAACCGCAAGACGGCGTCCGGCTACGAGATCGTGCGCGTGCGCTTCCAGAATGGCCAGGCGCGCGCCATCGAGCCCTTCGTGACCGGCTTCCTGACCGACGGCGGCCGCACCCACATCGCGCGCCCGGTCGGGCTGGCGATGGCGAAGGATGGCTCACTGCTGATGGCCGACGATGCGAACGGCGTGATCTACCGCGTCGCCTACACCGGCGGCAGCGCCGGCCGCGCGAGCGCCGAGCTGAAAGCGCCGGCCGGACCGATGGAGCAGCAGGCGAAAAAGGGGACTGGCGTACCGCTCGCGATCGCCCGCCCGCAGACCCAGTCGCAGGGCAAGCTGACGGTCAGCTCGTCCAGCTTCGCGAAAGGCGGCGCGATCCCGGCCCGGTATTCCGAATACGCGGACGGCGTCTCGCCGGCGCTATCGTGGACCGCCGTGCCGAACGCGAAGGCCTACGCCGTGATCATGGAAGATCCCGATGCGAAACCCGCCCTGCCCTTCGTGCACTGGCTGGCCTGGAACATCCCGGCCTCGATCACCAGCCTGCAGGAAGGCTTGCAGGAGCAGGCGCGCCTGACGGAGCCGGACGGCGTGCTGCAGGGCCGCACCACGCGCGGCACGGTCGGCTGGACCGGCCCGCATCCGCCGGTGGGCGACCCGCCGCACCACTACCACTTCCAGGTGTACGCGCTGGACACCACGCTGGACGTGCCTTGGGGGGCCGAGCGCGACCAGCTGCTCGATGCGATGAAGGGCCATGTGCTGGCCAAGGGCGAGCTGCTGGGCACCTACGCGCAGAAGCAGAAGCCGCAAAAGTAACTCGGCTTGCCGCTCACGCGCGGCAAGCAGCCCCCTCAGCAAAACGTCAAACCCTGTCCGCAGTGTCCGTAGCACGGTTCGTCCGGACACGGCGGACAGCTCGGCCGGGACACCCTATCCCATACAAATCAAGGTCTTAGCGAACTGGCACGGATCCTGCAAATACCGCAGCGTCCCCACCCGAATGTTCACGACCATGATTCGCGATACCTCACACCAAGACGCCGTCATCGCACCAAAGGCCGGCCATGCCATCAAGCGCCGCGCCCTGATGATAGCTGGCGCCGTCGGCGCAGCCGCCCTGTGCTTCGCCCTGTTCTCCAGCTGGCGCAGCAGCGAAGCCTCGGTCAGCGCCGCGCGCGTGCGGGTGGCTGAAGTCAGCCGTGGCACCCTGGTGCGCGACGCCTCCGTCAACGGCCGCGTGGTCGCCGCCGTCAGCCCGACCCTGTACGCCAAGGCCTCGTCCACCGTCAACCTCAAGGTCGCCGCCGGCGACACCGTCAAGAAGGACCAGGTGCTGGCCGTGCTCGAGTCGCCCGACCTGGCCGACGTGCTGAAGCGCGAAACCTCGACCTACGAAGGCCTGAAGGCCGAGGTGGCGCGCCAGCAGATCCTGTCGCGCAAGCAGAAGCTGCTGGCGCAGAAGGAAGCCGACACCGCCGAGATCGAGCGCCTTTCCGCCCAGCGCACCCTGGAGCGCTACGACAGCGTGGCCCAGGTCGGCGTCATCGCCAAGATCGACTACCAGAAGGCCAAGGACGCGCTGCAATCGGCTGAAATCCGCGCCAAGCATGCCGCGCAGGCCGCCGCGCTGGAAGGCGACGACGTGCAGCTGGCCCTGAAGACCAAGATCAACGAACTCGAACGCGCCAAGCTGTCGATGCAGGAGGCGCAGCGCCGCGTCGACGAGCTGACCGTGCGCGCCCCGGTGGACGGCTTCATCGGCACCCTGAACGTGCAGAACCGCATGGTGGTGGCCGCGAATGCGCCGCTGATGACCCTGGTCGACCTGTCCCGCCTCGAGATCGAGGTCGAGGTGCCGGAGACCTATGTGGCCGACATGGGCCTGGGCATGAACGCCGAGATCACGCTGCCGAGCGGCACCGCGACCGGCAAGCTGTCCGCGCTATCGCCGGAAGTGGTGAAGAACATGGTGCTGGCGCGCGTGCGCTTCGACGGCGAGCAGCCGAAGGGCCTGCGCCAGAGCCAGCGCGTGACCGCGCGCCTGCTGATCGAGGAAAAGCCGAACGTGCTGATGCTGCCGCGCGGCCCCTTCGTCGAGCAGGACGGCGGCCGCTACGCCTACGTGGTCCGCGACGGCATCGCCACCCGCACCCCGATCACGATGGGTGCGACCAGCGTCTCGGCAGTCGAAATCGTCTCCGGTTTGAAGCAGGGCGACAAAGTGGTAGTGGCAGGCACCGATGCATTCAACAACGCGACCCGCGTCTCGATCAATCAGTAGTGGAGCCTCGATAAACCTACTGCGCGTTGCATTTTCGTCTTGCGATGCTCCGCTACGGCGGACCGGCCGTACCGTAAGTACGGCTGCGCTTCTCGGACGAAACTGCGGCCGCTCGCTACGGTTTCTCGAGACTCTTTAAATATATATGAAAGGATTTCCTATGCTGCGCATGACCAATCTGAGCAAGGTGTACCGCACCCACATGATCGAGACGCACGCCCTGCGCGGCTTCGAGATCGAAGTCAAGGAAGGCGAATTCGTCACCGTGACCGGCCCCTCGGGCTCCGGCAAGACCAGCTTCCTGAACATCGCCGGCCTGCTGGAAGAGTTCACGTCGGGCGAATACATCCTCGACGGCGTGAACGTGAAGGGCCTGGACGACAACCAGCGCTCGCGCCTGCGCAACGAGAAGCTAGGCTTCATCTTCCAGGGCTTCAACCTGATCCCCGACCTGAACCTGTACGACAACGTCGACGTCCCGCTGCGCTACCGCGGCTTCAACGCGGCCGAGCGCAAGAAGCGCATCGAGGACGCGCTGGCCAAGGTCGGCCTGGCTTCGCGCATGAAGCATTACCCGGCCGAGCTGTCCGGCGGCCAGCAGCAGCGCGTGGCGATCGCGCGCGCGCTGGCCGGCACCCCCAAGCTGCTGCTGGCCGACGAACCGACGGGTAACCTGGACACCGCCATGGCGCGCGGCGTGATGGAGCTGCTGGAAGAGATCAACGCCGCCGGCACCACCATCCTGATGGTGACCCACGACCCGGAACTGGCGGTGCGCACCACGCGCAACGTCCACATCATCGACGGCCAGGTGTCCGACCTGGTGCGCCGCGGCCCGACCCTGGTCGACACCAAAGCCAGCGTCAGCGCATAAGGAGAGCGGAACCATGTTCGCTTACTATTTCAAGCTGGGCGTGCGCAGCCTGCGCCGCAACCCGGCGCTGACGGCCCTGATGGTGCTGACGCTGGCCGTCGGCGTGGCCGCCAGCGTCTCCACGCTGACCATCCTGCACGTGATGTCGGCCGACCCGATCCCGGAAAAGAGCGCGCGCCTGTTCGTGCCGCAGTTCGACAACGGCCAGGTCGAGAATTTCACGCCGGGCGCCGACCCGGACGACATGCAGATGAGCTATCCGGATGCCGCCAACCTGCTCAAGAGCGGCCAGGGCGAGCGCCGCACGGCGATGTATGGCGTGCCGGCCGCGATCGAGCCGCCGCGCAAGGACATCCCGGCCTTCCAGGCCACCGGCCTGGCGCCGACGCGCGACTTCTTCGCCATGTTCAACGTGCCCTTCCTGCACGGCCAGGCCTGGACCGAGGGCGACGACGCCAAGGGCGCCGACGTCGTCGTGCTCGGCCGCGAGACCGCCGAAAAGCTGTATGGCGATACCAACCCGGTCGGCCAGCGCCTGATGGTGATGGGCTTCCCCTTCACCATCGTCGGGGTGACCGACACCTGGGCGCCGCTGCCGCGCTACTACAAGCTGATCGGCGGCAGCCGCTTCGGCACGCCGGAGGAATTCTTCATTCCCTTCTCGACCGCGATCCGCCACGAGACCCAGCACGCCGGCAGCATGAGCTGCAACGCCAACCGCGACCCCGGCTTCGCCAGCCTGCTGACCTCGGAGTGCACCTGGATCCAGTTCTGGTTCGAGACCCGTTCCGCCGGCGACCGCGCCGAGCTGCAAAACTGGATCGACAACTACGCCAGCGAGCAGCGCAAGCTGGGCCGCCTGAAGCGCAACGCGCCAAGCAAGCTGTACGACGTCAACGAGTGGATGGAAAAACTCAAGGTGGTGGGCAACGACAGCAAGCTGTCGGCCTGGCTGGCCTTCGGCTTCCTGGTGCTGTGCCTGGTGAACACGGTCGGCCTGCTGCTGGCGAAGTTCTCGGTGCGCGCTTCCGAAATCGGCGTGCGCCGCGCACTGGGCGCCTCGCGCGCCGAGATCTTCCACCAGTTCCTGATCGAGACCGGCGTGGTCGGCCTGGTCGGCGGCGTGCTGGGCCTGGTGCTGGCCTTCGGCGCCCTGGCCCTGATCGGCATGCAGAGCAAGGGCATGGCCAACATCGCCCACATGGACTGGCAGATGCTGGGCCTGACCTTCGTGATGTCGGTGTCGGCGGCGGTCCTCGCCGGCCTGCTGCCGACCTGGCGCGCCTGCCAGGTGACGCCGGCCATCCAACTCAAATCGCAGTAATCGGGAGACATCCATGGAAATCCGTCCCATCCTGTCCGCGCTGATGCGCAATAAAACGGGCCCGATCCTGGTGGCCCTGCAGGTCGCGTTGAGCCTGGCGATCCTGACCAACGCCATGCACATCGTGAACGAGCGCCGCGCCGCGATGGCGCGCCCGTCCGGCCTGTCCGACGAAAACGCGACCTTCTACATCATCGCCCGCACCCTGAACAGCGACAGCGCCGAGCAGCAGCTGGCCAGCATGAAGCGCGAAGCCGACATCCTGCGCGCGGTGCCGGGCGTGGCCTCGGTGGCGAACGTGTCGCAGATGCCGCTGTCGCGCAGCGGCAGCAACAACAGCGTCGCCGTCGACCGCAAGCAGACCCGCCAGACCACCAGCACCTCGGTCTACGTCTCCGGCGATTCGGTGATCAAGACCTTCGGCCTGAAGCTGGTCGAAGGCCGCGACTTCCAGCCGCAGGAACTGGTCGACATCAACGAGAACACGAGCAACGAGTACCCCAAGCAGGTGATCATCACCAAGCCGCTGGCCGAGAAGATGTGGCCGGGCGCGCGCGCGGTCGGCAAGACCATGTACTTCGGCACCGGCGAAGGCGCCCAGGCCGTCGAGGTGGTCGGCGTGGTCGAGCGCCTGCAGGCCGCCCACGTCAACCTGGAAGAGCGCTCCGAGTATTCGTCGCTGATCCCGGCGCGCGTGTACGGCAACCCTGGCAACCTGTACGCGATCCGCGCCGAAGCCGGCCAGCGCGACCGCGTGATGAAGGAAGCCGAGGCGGCCCTGCGCAAATCCTCGGCCAGCCCGATGATTCTGCGCCTGAAGACCGTCGACCAGGACCGCAAGGAGCTGTACCGCGCCGACGCCGCCCTGTCCTGGATGCTGGTGACCGTCAGCCTGCTGCTGCTGATCATCACCTCGTCCGGCATCGTCGGCATGGCCAGCCTGTGGGTCACCCAGCGCCGCAAGCAGATCGGCGTGCGCCGCGCGCTCGGTGCGAGGAAGATCGACATCCTGCGCTACTTCATCGCCGAGAACTTCATGATCACCAGCGCCGGCGTGTTCGGCGGCGTGACCCTGGGCCTCGCGCTGAACCACCTCCTGGTCAGCAAGCTGGAGATGGCGCGCCTGCCTTCCGGTTACCTGATCGGCGGCGCGGTGGTGTTCTGGGCGCTCGGCATCCTGGCGGCCTATGGTCCGGCGTGGCGCGCGGCGAGCATTTCGCCGGCTACCGCGACCCGCAGCGTTTAAGCTGCCGATACCAGTGAAGCCAATGGTATGCTAGCGCTCATGCCTACTGTCCTGATCATTGACGACAACGCCGCCGTCGGCGTCGCCCTCGACGTGCTGTTCTCCCTGCACGACATCGCGGCGCTGCACGCGGCCTCGCCCGAGGAAGGCCTCGAGCTGCTGGCGCGCCAGCCGGTCGACCTGGTGATCCAGGACATGAACTTCACGGCCGACACCACCTCGGGCGAGGAAGGGGTGGCGCTGTTCCGCGAGATCCGCAAGCGCCATCCGGACCTGCCGGTGATCCTGCTGACGGCCTGGACCCACCTGGACGCAGCGGTCGACCTGGTCAAGGCCGGCGCGGCGGACTACCTGTCCAAGCCCTGGAACGACGACCGCCTGCTGGCGACGGTGACGAACCTGGTCGAACTGGGCCAGGCCAACCGCGCCCTCAACCAGCGCCTGCAGCGCGAACGCCGCGCGCGCCGCGAGCTGGAACAGAACTACGATCTGCGCGGCCTGACCTGGGCCGACCCGGCCACCGAACGCGTGCTGACCCTGGCCTGCCAGGTGGCGCGCGCCGACGTGCCGGTCCTGATCACGGGGCCGAACGGCACCGGCAAGGAGCGCATCGCCGAGATCATCCAGGCCAATTCGCTTGTGCGCAACGGGCCCTTCGTGGTCCTCAATTGCGGCGCCCTGCCCTCCGAGCTGATCGAGGCCGAACTGTTCGGCGCCGACGCCGGCGCCTACACCGGCGCCTCCAAGGCGCGCGAGGGCAAGTTCGAGGCCGCCGACGGCGGCACCCTGTTCCTCGACGAGATCGGCAACCTGCCGCTGGCCGGGCAGATGAAGCTGCTGCGCGTGCTCGAGACCGGACGCTTCGAGCGGCTCGGTTCGAACCGCGAACGCCAGGTCCGGGTGCGCGTGATCAGCGCCACCAATGCCGACCTGCAGGCCATGATCCGTACCGGCACCTTCCGCGAAGACCTGTTCTACCGCCTGAACGTGATCGAGCTGAAGCTGCCGCCGCTGGCGTCCCGCCCCGGCGACATCCTGCCACTGGCCCAGGGTTTTCTACCGCCCGGCAAGACCCTGCATCCGAGCGCGGAAGCGGCCCTGCTGGCGCACACCTGGCCCGGCAATGTGCGCGAGCTGAAGAACGTGATGGCGCGCGCCAGCCTGCTGGCCAGCGGCGACGTCATCAAGCCGGCCGAGCTGGGCCTGCCGGCGCCGGCCGGCAGCCACCAGGACGCGGAGCCGGACCGCGAAGCCATCGTAGGGGCGCTGGCGCGGGCGGGCGGCGTCATCGCCCAGGCCGCGGCCGACCTCGGGCTGTCGCGCCAGGCCCTGTACCGCCGCATGGAGCGCCTGGGCATCGCGCGCGCCGCATGAGTCTTTCGTGAGCCTCGCATGAGCTCAAAGGGAAAGCGCTTCAGGCTCTCGCTCGTCACCCGCTGGTCGGCCCTGGTCGGCACGCTGCTGGCGGTCGGGATCCTGATCGCGCTGGCCCTCGACCACCTGCTGCCCGGCCAGCCGCTGGCCGTGCTCGGGATCTGCCTGCTGTGCGTGGTGCCGATCGCGCTGATCACCATCCGCTCGCAGATCCAGCCCATCCTGTCGCTGTTCCGCGCTTTGGAGGGCACGGTGGCGAGCTATCGCGACGGCGACTTTTCCTTCAGCCTGCACTGGGCCCAGAACGACGAACTGTCCGACCTGATCGAGGCCCACAACGCCCTCGGCCAGGTGCTGCGCGAACAGCGTCTCGACCTGGTGCAGCGCGAACTGCTGCTCGACACCATGGTGCAGAACACGCCGGTAGCCATGCTGCTGGTGGCGGAGCTGGCGAACGCGCCGCGCACCATCGTGTACGCGAACCTGGCCGCGCGCCAGCTGCTGTCGAGCGGCCGCAAACTCGAAGGCTATGCGCTGAACGAGGTGCTGGAGCAGGCGGCGCCGGCCCTGATCGAAGCGCTGGGACGCGGCGGCGACGGCCTGTTCACCGCCGGCGAAGGCGAGGAGGAAGAGGTCTACCACCTCGCGCGCCGCAATTTCAGTTTGAACGGCCGCAAGCACGAACTGCTGCTGCTGCGCCAATTGACGACCGAGCTGCGGCGCCAGGAAGTGCAGACCTGGAAGAAGGTCATCCGCGTCATCAGCCATGAACTGAACAATTCGCTGGCGCCGCTGGCCTCGCTCGCGCATTCCGGCGCGGAGCTGGTGCGGCGCGGCCAGACCGAGCGCCTGCCGCAGATCCTCGAGACCATCGGCGAGCGCACGCGCCATCTCGAGAGTTTCATTCTCGGCTACGCGCGCTTCGCCAAGCTGCCGACGCCGCGCATCGACGCCGTGCCCTGGGAGGCGCTGGTGGCGCGCCTGGCCGGCCAGGTGAGCTTCCGCGTGATCGGCGAGCTGCCGGCCGAACCGGCCCAGATCGACACCGCGCAGATGGAACAGGCCCTGCTCAACCTCATCAAGAATGCCCACGAATCGGGCTCCTGGCCGGATCACGTGGAGCTGCAGATCCGCCGCGTGCAGGAAGTAATCCGCATCGACGTCCTGGACCGCGGCAGCGGCATGAACGACGCCGTGCTGACCAACGCCCTGGTGCCCTTCTACTCCACCAAGCGCAGCGGCACCGGCCTGGGCCTGGCGCTGGCGCGCGAAATCGCCGAAGCCCACGGCGGCCGCATCACCCTGGCCAATCGCGAAGGCAGCGGGCTGGCCGTGACCATGATCCTGCCGGTAGGGCCCTAGGGGTCAGAGCCCGGTGTTGCTTTCAAAGGGGCTCTGACCCCGGTGTGCAGCCGCAAAGCCCGTTCCTTAGATGAGCAGGCGCCAACAACTCCGGGGTCAGAGCCCACCCGAGAAAACCGGCCTCTGACCCCTGCGGTAAAATCCTGACATGCCAGCACAAACCGATCCACGCTTTTCGCAGCCCGGCCACCCGCCCGCCACCATCACCGAATTCGAAGGCGTCCGCTCGCTCCACCTGGGCACCTCCTGGGTCCAGGGGTCGATGCGCCTGGCGCGGCCGGATGCGATAGAGCTCGAATACGTGCAGATGATGATGATGTGGATGCTGTTCGTGCCGCAGCCGCGCCGCATCGTGCAGCTGGGCCTGGGCAGCGCCGCGCTCACCAAATTCTGCTATCAGAAATTCCCGGAAGCGCGGGTGGCGGCGGCGGAACTGAACCCGAACGTGATCGCGATCTGCCACGCGTACTTCGGCCTGCCGCCGAACGATGCGCGCCTGGACGTGCGCGAGATGGATGCCCTCGACTTCGTGACGGACCGGGCCAATCACAATACCGTCGACGTGCTGCAGGTCGACCTCTACGACGAGGAAGCGCGCGGTCCGGTGCTCGATACGCCCGAGTTCTACCAGGCTTGCGCCGACTGCCTGGGCACAAACGGCGTCATGACCGTCAATGTGTTCGGCGACTTCATCAACTACGACAAGAACCTGCAGGCGATGGAGCTGGCCTTCGACGCCGTGGTCTGGCTGCCCGAGGTCCACGACGCCAACATCGTCGTCGTCGCCTTCAAGAACGCGCCGCAGATCGACTTCGCGCTGCTGTACGAACGCGCCGCCGGGATCAAGCGGCGCTACAACCTGCCGGCCAAGAACTGGGTCAATGGCCTGAAGGAGTGGATGCGGGATCACCAGGGGTGACCGTGCCCTGTTGAAGGGCGCCCACCATGGCCTGCATCTCGGCCGCCTCCCTGGCGCGTACCTGATACTGCTTGTACGCCGGGATCAGCACCGCCGCCATCACGGCGACCATGAAGATGGAGACGACCGCCGCGGCGCCGCTGCCGATGCCGATGCGCGGCACGAACAGCGCCAGCGCCGCTGCCAGCTTGTTGCGCGACGGCTGCCGCAGCTCGTGGCCCGCGGCCAGCGCGCGCACCGCGGCCATGCGCTTGACCAGCCAGGGATAGTCGCCGACCAGTTCGTGGAAGGACATCCAGAAGCCCTCGGTGTGGCGCGCCTGGTCGACGTAGGCCTGGTTGTTCATGGTCCGCGCCCGCTTGCCTCCGGCCGCCAGCACCGCCAGGCCATGCTCGGCATTGCGCGGATTGTCGCAGGCCGCCAGGCCATGACGGTCGCAGGTGTATTCACGGGCGCGCGAATACGCCGGGCCGATCAGCGGCAGCACCGTCGCCGGCAGCAGGACCGTCGACCAGCTCAGGTGCCTGCGCTTGATGTGTCCGATCTCGTGGCCGATATAAAAATTCAGCGCGTCCGGATTGTCCGCCAGGCCGTCCACCACGTCCGAATACAGCACCAGGAAGTGGCGCCCGAGGAAGCGGGTCGCAAAGGCATTCAGCATGCCGCCCATCTGCATCAGGTAGGCCTGCGGTTCCTCCTCCAGGCCCAGCTTGCGGCAGCAGGCCGAGATCTGCTGCTTCAGGTCGGGGAACTGTTCCTCGGTGATGCGCACGCCATTGCCCTTGATGTAGGAAATCAGCGCCGACTGCGCCACGCAATAGAACAGGAAGCCGAACAGCAGGTAGACCAGGGCAAGGCCGAAAGTCATCACCAGCAGCGCGCCCCAGATCAGCACGGACCACACCAGCATCAGCCGGAACAAGCGCTCTTGGTTGCGATACACCAGGTTCGTGATCGTCCGCCTTCTTGTTGTGAAGAAAGAGGCACATTCAAGTCCATCTTTCACCCCGGCGACATGATCCTTGTTGTGCGATTCGCACGGTTCTGCCGCAGGACAGGGATGGAGTTGCGGATCGTCAATTTCGCTTCGTATTCTCACGAGCAAGATGGGTCGTCAATCGGACTCATCAGAGGGGAATATGACCAAGCATCTACATCGCAGCGTGCTCGCCGCCGCCATCCTGGCCGCCTACTCTCCCGCACAAGCCCAGCAAGCCGGCGGCGACGGCGCCGCAAGCAGCCCGGCCACCGTCGTCGTGATCGGCTCGCGCACCACCGCCCGCAGCGCGCTCGACACCGTGGTCCCGGTCGGCCTGATCGACCAGAAGGATTTGCAGTCGGCCGGCACGCCGGAGCTGGGCAAGGTGCTGCAGGAGCTCGACCCCTCGTTCAACTTCACCACCACCTTCATCAGCGACGGCACCGACATCATCCGCCCGGCCACCCTGCGCGGCCTCGGCCCGGACCAGCTGCTGGTGCTGGTCAACGGCAAGCGCCGCCACCAGCAGGCGCTGGTGAACGTGCAGCAGACCATCGGCCGCGGCTCGGCCGGCACCGACATCAACGCGATCCCGCTATCGGCCATCCAGCGCATCGAGGTGCTGCGCGACGGCGCCGCGGCCCAGTACGGATCGGACGCGATCGCCGGCGTGATCAACATCGTGCTCAAGCAGGGGCCGGGCAGCCAGTTCAGCGTGGCCGGCGGCACCACCGCGAAAGGCGACGGCGACACGATCAGCCTCAGCGAAAGCCACGGCTTCGCGCTCGGGTCCTCGGGCGGCTACCTGAACCTGGCCGTGGAGAGCCGGCGCCGCGGCGAGACCAACCGCGCCGGCGTCGACACCCTGCGCGTGAATCCGCCGCGCGTCACCCAGCGCATCGGCGATTCGCTGGCCAGGGATGCCTACCTGTGGACCAATGCCATGCTGCCGGTTGGCGGCAGCGGCGAACTGTATGCCTTCGGCGGCGTCTCGCGCCGCACCGGCGACGCCGCCGGCTTCTTCCGGCCAAAAGAAGATGGCCGCAACGTCCCCGCGGTCTATCCGGACGGCTTCCTGCCGAACATCCTGACCACGGTGCGCGACGCCTCGCTGGCTGCCGGTTTCCGCCATGACCTGGGCGATGCATGGAAGCTGGACGCCAGCGTCAACCACGGCCGCAGCGAACTCGCCTTCTTCGAGCGGAACTCGATCAACGTCAGCTACTGGTACGAGCCGAAGTGCAGCTGCGCCAACTGGAACGAATCGCCGACCGGCGCCAACACCGGCCGCCTGCGCTTCACCCAGACCACCGTCAACCTCGACCTGCGCGGGCCGCTGTCGCTGGGAAGCACCGAACTGCAGCTGGCCACCGGCCTCGAATACCGGCGCGACGGCTACCAGATCGTGGCCGGCGATCCGGTCTCCTACCAGTACGGGCGCACCAACAATCCGGCGATCCGCATCCTCGACCAGCTAGGGCACATCGCGGCGGCCGGCATCCAGGGCTTCCCCGGCTACACCCCGGCCACCGAAGTGAACGAGGCGCGCCACAACAGCGCCGTCTACCTCGACGCCGAGCATCAATTCAGCTTGCCGCTCACGCTGGCGGCGGCGGTGCGGCACGAGCGCTATTCGGATTTCGGCGGCACCACCACCGGCAAACTGGCCCTGCGCTACGACCCGAGCCGCGAACTCGGCCTGCGCGCCAGCGCCTCGACGGGCTTCCGCGCGCCCAGCGTGCAGCAGAAGTTCTATAGCTCGGTCTCGACCAACCTGAACGCGGCCGGCGTGCTGACCGACACGCTCACCGCGCGCGAGGGAAGCCCCGTTACCAAAGCGCTGGGCATCGCACCGCTGAAGGACGAGACTTCGCGCAGCGCCAGCCTGGGCCTGGTGCTGCGTCCCGCGCCGGGCTTCTCGTTCACCGCCGATGCCTGGCGCACCCGCATCGCCGACCGCATCGTTTTCTCCAGCACCATCGCGCCCGAGAGCGGCCCCTGCCCGACCGCTGCCGCCTGCCCGATCAAGGCGGTGCTGGATCCGCTGCGCGTGGGCCAGGCGCAGTTCTTTACCAACGCGATCGGCACCACCACGCGCGGGCTCGACCTGATCGCAGAGCAAACCCTGAAGGGAACGGCCGGCACCCTGGTGCTGTCCGGCCAGCTGGGATTCAACGCTACCTCCGTCGACGCGCGCAAGTCGTCCTCGAAATTGCTGAGCGGCGTGCAGCTGTTCGACGACGCCCAGGTCACGCTGATCGAACGCGGCCAGCCGCGCCGGCACCACGTGGTGGCGGCCGACTTCACGAGCGGACCGTGGAATTTGAATGCGCGCGCCAATTACTACGGCGAGGTGGCCGGCCAGGGCTTTACGGCGCCCTTCGTCCAGACCTGGGATGCGAAATGGCTGCTCGACCTGAACGGCCGCTTCGCCTTCAGCAAGGCGCTAGGTGTGAGCATCGGCGTGAACAATGTGTTCGACACCTACCCGAGCCGCTGGGACCCGGTGAAGGCCGCGCCCTTCCCGCAGATGGGCTTCACCTACTGCTGGGAGACCTGCCCGTTCGGGATCAACGGGCGTTCGCTGTATGCGAAAGCGGACTACACCTTCTGATCACCAGAACTTCCACCAGGGCCTGGCCGGGGCGAAGCGCATCATCGGAATGGTCTCGGGTCGGACTTCGTCGGGTCCGATGAAGCCTTCGAGCTGGTAACCGAACAGGTCCAGCAGCGCCGCTTCGGCCAGCTCCAGCGGGTGGAAAGGCGCGCCGCCGGCATAATCCGGATTGGGCGGATCCTCTTCATCCTGATGCTCGCCGGCCCAGAATGGCGCTTCGAACGGGCGCCGTGGCCCGATGTCTTCGGTGGTGCCGCTGTCCGCATCGATGACGAAGGAGCGGCGCAGCTCGCCGCGTTCCCAGATGCCGTAGGCGAAGCCGTCGACGGTGCTGATCATGAGATGGTGGATCATGGTGCGCCCTGCGGCAAAGTCGAGGAAGCGCCGGTCCAGCGCACTCGGCTCGGTCACCAGGCTGGCATGCGCCAGGATGGTCAGGCCCGGAAAGCAGGCGACATACAGCTGGCCGTTGCGCGGATACGTATCCGACAGGTCGCCATCCGGCAGCGGATCGAAGCGCTTGTTCGGGAACAGCCGGCGCACCGTGGCCAGGCAGGCCTCGCGGTCCAGCCGCGGGCTCGATTTCAGGATCGCGACCGGATCGCCGTCGGCGATGGCCAGCATCGAGGTCTTTGCACCCATCATTTATCTCCTTTCACGCCACCACAAACCCAGCATGGCCAGCGCGAACGCCAGCCCGAAGGGCCAGGACGGCAGGCTGCGCGCCGCGCCGCCACCAGCGGGCGCCGGCGTGCGGGCGGCATAGCGCGCAGTCGCTTCGCGGCGCTGGGCGCGCTGCCATAAGGCCCAGTCGCCGTCCGCATACACATATACGGCACTTTCCAGCGTGCGGCCAACGGGCGCCTGCGCCTTCATCTGCAGCCAGCCCGGCTGCTTCGGCCACAGCGCCACGCAGGACGCGTCGACGTGCTCGGGCCGGCGCTGCCACGGCAAATTCAGCGCCAGCGCCGGGAAGGCCAGCGCCGGCGATTTGCCCAGCGCCTCGCCGCGTGCGCAGATCTCCAGGCGCTGGTTCGGCAACGGCAGCTCGTCCGGCGCCAGCCAGGCCAGGTCTTCATCGCGCCGTACGCGCAGGCGATCGAGCACATCCTGCCACCACAGCGCCAGCGCGCGCGGTTCCTCGATCGCGTGGCGATGCCAGCCGCCCACGCCCAGCCAGGCGATGCGGCCCTTGTGCCAGTCGCGGGTCCACAAACCGTCTTCGCCCTGCCATTCGCCGGCGCGTGCAGCGGCCGGATTCAGGCCGCCGGAGGCCATCGCCAGACGGGCGCCGAACGTTTTATCGGCCGGCTGCGGCGCCAGCCGCAGCCCGATGCTGCGCGACCAGACGCCGGGGTCGCCCGCATTCGCGCCAAGCACCAGCAGCGGCGCGCCTTCGGCCACGCGGGCCAGCAGCGCGCGCCTGGCGCCCTCCCCTGAACGTTCGAACCAGGCGGCGTCGACGATCTCCAGGTCCGGCGCCTTCATCTCGGCGCGCGCACTCTCGCTGCGGCGCAGGTTCTTGCCCAGCTCGACCTGCCAGTCGATCACGGCATTGCTGGCGGCCAGCAGGTCGTCCAGCGTGCGCAGGTCGAAGGACGGCGCGCCGAAGCGGCCGCGCACCTGCAGCGGTGACGGTTCGGTCACGGTCACCGGAACCGGCCCCTGGTCGACCAGCTTGCCGCTCGCATCCAGCAGGCGCGCCTTCAACACCAGGCGCTCGGCCAGCGGCGGCAGCCACTGCACGGACAGCAGGCCGTCGCCCCTGGCTTCGGCCAGCACGGCGTCGTTCTCGGCCAGCAGCTGCAGGCGGCCCGGTGCCTTCCAGGAGCGCTGCACGTTCAGAGTGAACATCCGCCCCAGCGCCACCGTGCGTGGAAAATCGACGTGGATGGCGGGTGTGGCCGGTGCGGTCCAGGCGAGCGGCCGCGCCGGCAGGTCTTCCCACTGCGCGGCGCGCAGGCCGTCGCCAACGAGCTTGATGCTGCGGATGCCGTCCAGCGAGGCCGGCGCTTCTTCCGAATCCAGCGTCAGGCTGGCGCCCATGTCGCCGGGCAGCACGAAGCTGCCGACCGCACCGGCCAGGGCAAGGCCGGCCACGGCGGCCAGCGCGGCGTCGATCCAGCGCCGGCGGGCGCCGTAGACGACCGCGCTGAGCACACCGATAACAACGGCGGCGATTGCAAGCAGGTTCATTGCACGCCTCCGCGTACGGCACGCTCGAAGCGCGTCTCGACCACCGGCGTGGCTTGCAGCAGCACAGGCGCCTCATGCACGGCGCCGCGCAGCCAGGCGCGCAGCACCGGGCGGCAGGCCAGGCAACCATCGGCCACGTCCTGGATCGCGCGCTGGGCCGCCAGCCGCTGCTCATCTGGAGCGATGCGCTCGCGTACCCAGTCGTGGGCGGTGCGGGTCCACAGGCCGGGCAGCGGACCGTCGCCGGCCAGCGCCTGCACCAGTTCGCGCAGCGGCGCCGGCACGGAATCCGGCGCCGCCGACTGTTCGCGCTTGCCGCCGGCGGCGCCGGCCATGTCGCCGGTCATGCGCTTGTCCTCCTTCAGCGGCGGCGGCGCGAAGGCCGTCTTGTGCAGGTAGATGCGCTCCGACTGCTGCAGTTCCTTGATCGCGTCCAGCGCCTTGTGCTCGGGCGGCAGCGCCGTCTTCGGGGTAATGGCGCGCAGCGCGTTCTCGGCGTCCCACATCGCGGACAGGGCCCGCCGCAGCACCTTCTTGGTGGCCTCGTCGAACAGGGTGGCGTTCTCCGCCTGGTCGTGGGCGTGGCCGAATTCGTGCAACACGTCCTGCGGCTTGCCATTCCCCGCACCGCCATGGTCGTCGTCGTGCTCGTCCTTGCCGAACAGGGTCGATTCCTCGCCCAGGAACTGGCCGTAGCGGCGCCGCAATGCGCCCTGGTCGGCGGCGATGCCTTCGCTGCGTTCGCGCACGGTAGCGGCATCCATTTTCTTGACCCGCATGTCGGCGATCAGCTGCTCTGTGTCGATGATGATCTGGCGCTGGCTGCGCAGGCTCTCGGGCTTGACCATCACCGGCAGCGCCGACACGTCCTGCTCTTCCTCCGCCTGCGGGGCCGGCAGGCGCAGGGTGTAGGTCGGCGACTGCACCGTGTGCGGCCTGGCGGCGTTATCGAGCGCGCGGACAAAAAAGTACAGCTCGTCGCCCGGCTCCATGCCCAGGTCGGCCAGGGTCCAGTTCCTGGCCCAGTCGCGGCGATGCGGGTCGCGGCCGGCCGGGATCGGCAGCTCGCGGTCGCTGAAGCGGATGTTTTCGCCGCTGCCGCGCGCCAGGGTCAGGTGCAGGGTCGCCTGTTTGACCTGGTAGTCGTCGCGCACCGAGACCGCCATTGCCGCCTGGGTGGCGTCGCGCGCCAGTTCCTTGATGATCTCGTTCGGCTGGCTCACGACGATTTCCGGCGCACTGTCCGGCAGCACCTTCAGCGTGTAGCGGGCGCCGCGCCAGCGCCAGAAGATCGATTCGGTGGCGGTCCAGCGCGCGCAGTCGGCGCCGGCGCGGAGCTGCCGGCCGTCGCTCAGTTCGAGCGTCTCGGCGGCGCCGGCCGGATGCTTCAGGCACCACTCGACCACCGTCTGTTCCGGCGCCGTCAGGTCCCGCGGCGCGGACACCGACTCCGCGACGCCCGTGTAGCGCGGCGGCGTGAGCTTGACGGTCAGCTCGGCGGCGACGGCGACCCTGGCGGCTTTCGCGCCCGGCACACCGGCGGCGCGCGGCTGTGCGCCATGCGGCAGCAGCGCCGCGCCCCAGGCCAGCGCCGCCAGCGCCAGGTTCCCCGCCAGCCAGGGCAGCCCCATGCGCACGCGCACGCGCACGATCGCACGCACGCGCGGCGCCGTCAGGCTGGCATCGATACGCTCCAGCAGGCGCTGCCGCTGCAGCTGCGCCACCGGGGATTCGGCCTGAAGCAGCAGCGCCGCGCTGTCTTCCATTTCCGGCACGGCGCCGTCCAGCCAGGCGGTCCAATGCCGCTCCACGCGCTGCTTCAGGCGCAAGCCGTCCCAGGCGCAGAACGCCGACCAGGCCAGCAGGCCGGGACCGGAACGCAGCAGCAGCCAGGGCAAGGCGCCGATGAGCCACAGGCCGGCGCGGCGCCGCAGTGCGGCCCGCCACAGCCGGACGAAAATGTCAGCGCCGGCGGACATGGGTCACCATCCTTTCCAGCGCAAACAGGACCAGGAGCGCGATGGATAAGGCCTCGCGCAGGGCGCCGCCATCCGGTCCCGCCGGCGCGCGCGCATCGACGACCGGCGCCTGCGCCGGCGCGGTATAGGGCCGCAGCCCGAGATGCAGGCGCTGCCAGCTTGCGAACAGGGTGCGCGCGCTAGCGGCATCCTGCGGCGGCAGCCAGGCGGCGCGCCACAGGCGGCCGCGCGCACTGTCCAGGTAGCGCATGCCATCGACCTGCGGCGCCTTGTCCAGTTCCGGGAAGCCGGTGGCGTCGGCCACCCACCACAGCGGCGCGCGCAGGCTTGCCGGCGGCGCTTCGGGCAAGTCCCAGATCACCAGCCCGGTCTTCGCATTGGCCTGCTCGTCGAACACAGTGCGCTGCGGACCGTCGAGCGCGTCGAACAGCTTGCGCCATGCGTCCGCGCGGCGGCTGAACACGCTCACGTGCCGCTCGACCGGCGCAGGCGACGCCGCCTGGGAACGCACGATCACGGCATGGCGCAGGTGCGGCAAGACAGCCGGCATCGCCACGTCGCCGGCCAGCAGCAGGCGCGCGTGCGGCTCGAATTCGCGTTCGTGCTCATGCAGCCAGCGGTAGGCATCGCGGCCAGGCAATTCGATGCGGCGGGCTTCCGTCAGATGAGCCTCGCGCACCTGCTTGTCGACGAAGGCAGGGTCGGCGCCGGGCACGACCAGCACGCTGTGGCCGCGCCAGGGCAGCACGGGATCGGCCAGCAGCGCGATCAGGGCCGCCAGCAGCAGGCAGCGCAACAGGAGCAGGAACAGATCGCTCCAACGCCACACGCGCAATTGCACGGGTTCGGACCGCGGCAGGAAGCGCGCCGTCGCCAGCGGCATGGCCCTGGTCTGTTCGCGCTTCTGCCGGTGCCACAGGATGGGCAGCATCAGCACGGGCAATGCCCACCACCACAAACTGTTCATGAGCGCCCTCCCTGCGTGCGCAACCATGCGCGCAAGGTCTCGGCGGGCGGGCGCTCGACCGGCGCCGCCACCCAGGGAATGTCATGCGCACGGCACTGCCGGGCCGCCAACGTGAAATGCTCGTCGCGCTGGCGCGTATATTCGGCGCGGGCTTCGCTGCCGAAGCGGAACAGCTTGCGGTCTCCTTCCGGGTCGCGCCAGGCGGTCGATCCATCGAAATCGGCCGCGATTTCGGCTTCGGTCTGCAGGCACAGGGCGCGCACGTCGTGGCGCATGCCGCGCAGGCGCATCATCGCTTCCGACAGCGGCGAGGGCCAATCGAGAAAATCGCTGGCCACGCAGACCACGCTGGGCGCGCGCGCAAAATGCAGGCTGGCGCGCAGCACCTCGGCGGCGGGCAGCGTGCCGGCGGCGTCGACGCGGTCCATCTGGGCCAGCACGCGCTGCAGCTGGCGCGGCCCGCGCGCGGCCGGCGTGAAATGGGCGCGCTCGCCCTGGCAGACGAGCAGCCCGAAGGCGTCGCCCTGGCGCTGCGCGATCGCGCCCACGCAGCCCAGCAGCAGGCGCGCCATGCCCAGCTTGTCCAGGCCCTCGACGCTGCGGCTCGGCTCCAGCATCGACGCGGTCGCGTCCAGCACCAGCCACACGGCCACGTGGCTGTCGCGCTCGGCCTCGCGCACATAGTAGCGGTCGGCGCGCGCCATCAGCTTCCAGTCGACGCGGCGCCACTCGTCCCCGGGCGCGTAGGCCCGGTATTCGGAGAACTCGACGCCGGCGCCGCGCTCGCGGCCGGCGTGGATGCCATGGCCCAGCCCCGCCAGCACGTGGCGGATGGCGAGGTCGAGTTTTCCCGTGTGCGCGGCCAGCGCCGCACTTGCCAGCATGGACACTTAGTCGATCCGGACTTCGCTGCGCAGCGCGGCGAGGATGTCAGCGATGGCGATGCCGTCCGCCTCCGCCTCGAAATTGCGCAGCACGCGGTGCGCCAGCACCGGCAGCAGCATCGCGGCGATGTCCTCGCGCGTGACCGCCAGGCGGCCCTGCATCAGCGCGCGCGCCTTGGCGGCCAGCACCAGCGCCTGGCCGGCGCGCGGACCGGCGCCCCAGCCGATGTGCTTGCGGATCGCCTCGACCGGGGACTCGGCCGGACGGGTGGCGCGCACCACGCGCGTGGCATAGCGCAGCATGGCGTCGCCGATCTCGATGTCGCGCACCAGTTGCTGCAAACGCAGCAGGGTCTCGAGCGTCATCGCCGGCTCGGCATCGCGCAGGCCGGCATGGGTGGTGGCGCCGACCATCGCGATCTCTTCCTCTTCGCTCGGGTAGCCGACATCGATGCGCAGCAGGAAGCGGTCGAGCTGGGCCTCGGGCAGCGGATAGGTGCCGGCCTGCTCGATCGGGTTCTGGGTCGCCAGCACGAAGAAGGGCTTCGGCAGTTTATGCGTCTGGCCGGCGAAGGTGACCGAGCGTTCCTGCATCGCCTCCAGCAGCGCCGACTGGGTCTTCGGCGGCGCACGGTTGATCTCGTCGGCCAGCAGCACCTGGGTGAACACGGGGCCCTGCTGGAAGCGGAACACGCGCTGGCGCGTGGCCTGGTCTTCTTCGAGGATCTCGGTGCCGACGATATCCGAGGGCATCAGGTCGGGCGTGAACTGCACGCGCCGGAATTGCATGTCGGTGGCCTGGGCCAGCGATTTCACCAGCAGCGTCTTGCCCAGTCCGGGCACGCCCTCGACCAGCGCATGGCCGCCGGCCAGCAGGCAGGTCACCAGCAGGTCGATCACCTCCTTCTGGCCGATGATGACCTGGCCCATGCTGTTCTTCAGCCGCCCGACCTTCGCTACCAGGTCGCCGATCTCGTTCTCAGTCCATGCCTCTGCCACTTGCTATGCTCCCAACGCATATTGAATGATATTGACCGCAAAGCGGGTGTTGTCGACCGCCAGCCAGCGCTTGTTGCGGAAGTCGTAGTCCCACTCGCAGCCGTAGTCCTTGTTCGAATACAGCACGCCGATGCGGCCCTTGACCTCGATGGCGCGCAGGTATTCGTGCACCAGGTCGTCGCCCCAGCCGTTCAGCTCCACCGCGGTATTCGGCGGGCCGTCGAACTTGAAGAAGCTCGAATACAGGCGGTGCGTGTTCGGAATTTTCACCAGGGACTTCGGTCCGAACATCTTCGCCAGCTCGGCCTCGAGAGATTTGGCAAACAGGCCGTCGATGTCGTGGTTGCAATCGTCCACGAAGACGAAGCCGCCGCCCTTCACGTAGCGCTCGAAGTTCCTGCGCTCGGCGGGCGTGAACTGCACCAGCTTGTGCCCGGCCAGGTAGCAGAACGGCGCCTGCAGCATCTTCGGGTCCGACAAGGCGATCACGCGCTCGGCCGGGTCCACGCGCAGGGTCGTGTACTCGACCAGCGAGTTGAGCACGTTGCTGGGCATGCGGATGTCCACATCCCAGTCGCCCGACTCGTACATCAGGCGCGTGAAGTAGAAGTCGTAGACCACTTAGACGGCGTCGGAGAGACTCGTGAAATTGAAGTCGCGGATCCGCATCGGCGGAATCACCATCTGGTAGGCCACTTCGTCCGGCCCGATGATGACCGGCTTGCCCAACTCGTCGACGTTGTTGAGCATGGTGATCGGGCTCTCGTTGAAGCGGAAGTTCTTGATCGGGTACTTGATCTTGCCGTTCTCGACGTAGAAGGTGCCGTCGCGCGTCAGGCCGGTCAGCAGCACCGACTGCGGATCGACCATGCGGATGTACCAGGTGCGGGTCACGACCACGCCCTTCTTGGTCCCGGCGATCAGCTCTTCCAGCGATTTGGTGCCGCCGGCCATGATCATGTTGCCGGCGCGGGCGTTCGGGGTGACGCCGTTCTTCTGGGCCCAGAAGCGCGAGTACTCGAGATTGGCGACCTTGCCGTCCTTGATCAGGTCGCGGCGCTGGCGCGCCAGCATCGAGCCGCTGTCCCAGGGGCTGACCGGCACGTCCTTGTCCCAGGGGTCGGACCAGACGTTGACCTGTTCGTCGAACAGCTTTTCGCCCAAACGGTTGCCGCCGCCCTTCCTGGCCAGGAAGCTGCGGCCCTCGTCGGCCTGGCGCGCGCCGAAGGCGCCGAACATGCGGCCCAGCAGCTCGGAGGTCGCGGCCGGCTCCAGGATCACGGTGTAGCGGCCCGGTTCCAGCGCCTTCGCATCGACCGAGCGCAGGGCCTTCTCCATCGCCACCTCGGCCGCTTCGCGCGCGTCGAAACGCCTGGCGTCGCTGGCCGAGCGGGTCACCCAGCCCGAGCCGCGGCCATCTTCGGTGCGCGCGGTGCAGGTGAAATCGAGGCCGGTGAATTCGCGGTGGCCGAACAGGCCTTTCGAATTCGCGATGGTCTCGAAACCGGTGCTGTCGGTGAAGAAGCCGGCGGTCACCAGCTTGTTCTTGCGCCCGGCCAGGATCGCGTGCGAGGCCACTTCGGCGCGGAAGTCCGGGTCGATCGCGGCGGTGGAGGCGAAGTATTCGCCGGTCCCCTTGAATTCCTGCTTGCCGGGCAGCGTCACATACTCGGGGTTTTCGGGCGCCAGGCGGGCGGTGTCCTCGGCGCGGCGCACCGCCTGCTCGAGCGACTTGTCGTCGAATTCGTTGACCGACGCCGTGCCCTGGCGCTTGCCGAAGGCGACGGTGACGACCAGGCGCCGGTCTTCGTTCAGGCCCGCGGTCGATACGCTGTTGCGCGCAAAGCGGATATTGCCGTTGCGGCTGCCGTTGATCGCCACGCTGCACTCGTCCGCCTTCGAGAAGGACAGCACGCGATCGCAAATCCGTTTCGCTTCTTCCTGGTTCAGCTGTTTCATGCTTGTCTCTCTCTCTTGTCCTGAACTTAGCCGATCTTGCGGCCGGTGTTGATCACTTTGACGCCGTTGAAGCGGGTGGTCGAGGCGCCGTGCGAGACCGCGCTGACCTGGCTGGGCTGCCCTTTGCCGTCGAAGAAGGAGCCGCTCATGCGCCAGTCGCGCTCGTCGCAGATGGCGCTGCAGGCATTCCAGAATTCCTGGGTGTTCGACTGGTAGGCCACGTCTTCGAGCATGGGGCCGATCTTGCCGTCCTTGATCTCGAAGTAGAGCTGGCCGCCGAACTGGAAGTTGTAGCGCTGCTGGTCGATGGAATAGGAACCGCGGCCCAGGATGTAGATGCCCTTCTTGACGTCCTTCACCATCTCGTCCGGCGTCAGGCGCGCAGTACCGGCCGCCAGCGAAACATTGGGCATGCGCTGGAACTGCACGTTGCTCCAGCTGTCGGCGTAGGAGCAGCCGTGCGACTCCTTCTCGCCGATGATGTGGGCCTGGTCGCGCGTGGCCTGGTAGTTGACCAGGATGCCGTCCTTGATGATGTCCCAGCGCTTCGGCTTGACGCCCTCGTCGTCGTAGCCGACCGCGCCCAGCGAACCGGGCGTGCTCTTGTCGGCGAAGAAGTTGACCTTATCGGCGCCGAACTGGAATTTCCTGGTCTCCCATTTATCCAGCGTGCAGAAGCTGGTGCCGGCGTAGTTGGCCTCGTAGCCCAGCACGCGGTCCAGTTCCGTCGGGTGGCCGACCGATTCGTGGATGGTGAGGAACAGGTTTTCCGGCGCGATCACCAGATCGTACTTGCCCGGCTCGACGCTCTTCGCGCTCAGCTTTTCGCGCGCCTGGCGGCCGGCGTTGCGCGCCTCTTCGACGATGTCGTAGCCGTCCTTGTACAGGGTGGTGACGCCGCCCGCGGCCCGGATCTTGTGCTCCGGGCGCGCATCGAAGTACTCGTAGCCCATGCCGACCGGCGGCGCCAGCCCGGCGCGCGAGCGGAATTTGCCGCTGGCCTTGTCGACCGCGGTGGCGGTGAGCGGCGCCCACAGGCGGTGGATGTCCTGGTCGATGTACGAGCCGTCGGTGGAGGCGAAGTACTTCTGCTGGTTCACCTGGAACAGGTTGGCCGTCATGAAGCTGGCGCCGGCGTCCAGGCCCGCCTTGTTCGCGGCGATCAGCATCTCGGCCTTTTCCTTGACCGGCACGGTGCGCCAGTCCTTCCTGATGGGCGTGGCCCAGGCCACCTCGCCGACGCCCTTGGTCGGGGCCAGGCGCACCGGCTCGGTCTGCAGCCTGGCGTTGGCGCGCGCGATCGCCACCGCCTGGCGCGCGGCGCCGGCGACGGCGTCCGGGTTCATCGCATTGGTGGCGGCGAAGCCGTAGGCGCCGTCGGCGATCACGCGCACGCCGACGCCGCTGGACTCGGTGTTCGTCACGCTCTGCACCGTCAGGTCGCGGGTGTTGATGAACTGGTTCAGGTAGCGCCCGATGCGCACGTCGCAATAGCTGGCGCCTGCTTTCGTGGCCGCGTTGAGGGCGGCGTCGGCCAGCGCCTTCTTGAAGCTGAGCGGCATGCTGGACTGCAGCTCTTCGGCGGCGATGGCGTTGCCGAAGACGGGGACCAGCATGGCGCCGGCGGTGCCGGCGGCGAGGTGTAGGAAGGTACGGCGTTCCAATTAGATCTCCAAGAAACCGTCGTTCCCGCGCAGGCGGGGACGACGATAACAATTACACCGCGTCGGAAAGCGAGGTGAAGTTGAAGTCCCGCACCTTCATCGGCGGAATCGACATCTGGAACGGCACCTCGTCCCCGCCGATGATCACCGGCTTGCCGATTTCCTCGATGTTGTTCAGCATGGTCACCGGGCTCTCGTTGAAGCGGAAGTTCTTGATCGGGTACTTGATCTTGCCGTTCTCGATGTAGAAGGTGCCGTCGCGGGTCAGGCCGGTCAGCAGCACCGATTGCGGGTCGACCATGCGGATGTACCAGGTGCGGGTGACCAGGATGCCCTTCTTGGTGCTGGCGATCAGGTCGGCGGTGGTTTTATCCGTGCCGGCCATGATGATGTTGCCCGGGGTCGCGGTCGGCTTCACGCCCTTCTTCTTGGCCCAGTACTGCGAGTACTGCAAGGCGTTGACCTTGCCGTCCTTGATGATGTCCATGCGTTCGCGCGCGATCAGGTTCTGGGTGTCCCAGGGCAGCACCGGCACGTCCGGGTTCCAGGGGTCGGCCCAGATGTTGACCTGGCTGTCGAACAGCTTGTCGCCCAGGCGCGAGGCGCCGCCCTTCTTCGACAGGAAGCTGCGGCCTTCGTCGGTCTGGCGTGCGTCGAAGCCGAACAGCATGAAGCCGAGCAGCTCGGAGGTCGCGGCCGGCTCCAGGATCACGGTGTAGCGGCCCGGCTCCAGGGCTTTCGCGTCGACCGAGCGCAGCGCCTTCTCGATCGCCACGTCGGCTGCTTCGCGCGGGTCGAAGCGGGCGGCGTCGGTGGCCGAGCGCTTGACCCAGCCGGAGCCGCGGCCGTCTTCGGTGCGCACGGTGCAGGTGAAATCGAGGCCGGTTTCGTTCTGGTGGCCGTACACGCCGTTCGAATTGGCGACGCTGGTGAAGGAGGTGCTGTCGCTGAAGAAGCCGGCGGCCACCAGCTTGTTCTTGCGGCAGGCTTCGATCGCGTAGGCCGCGGACTGGGCGCGGAATTCCGGATCGATGGCGGCGGTCTTCTTGCTGAAGGTTTCGGACGCGCGGTAGTTCTGCTTGCCGACGGCCGGCATGAACTCCGGATTTTCCGGCGCCAGCTTCGCCAGGTCCTCGGCGCGGCGCAGGACTTTTTCCAGCGACTTGTCGTCGTACTCGTTGATGGTGGCGGTGCCCTGGCGCTTGCCGAAGGCGACCTGCACGGCGATGTTGGTGTCTTCCGCCAGGCCGGCGGTGGAGACGGCATTGCGCGCGAAGCGGATATTGCCCTGGCGGCTGCCGCCGACGGTCACGCTGCATTCGTCGGCCTTGGACAGCGACAGCACGCGGTCGCAGATATGCTTGGTTTGTTCCTGGGTCAGGATGGTCATGGTCGTTGTGCTCCTGCCTTAGCCGATCTTGCGGGCGGTGTTGATGACATTGATGCCGTTGAAGCGGCTGGTAGCCGATCCGTGCGAGACGATGGAAATCTGCGGAGGCTGGCCCTTGCCGTCGAAGAAGGAGCCGCCCATGCGCCAGTCGCGCTCATCGCAGATGGCCGTGCAGGCGTTCCAGAATTCCTGGGTGTTGGCCTGGTAGGCGACGTCTTCCAGCATCTGGCCGATCTTGCCGTTGTTGATCTCGTAGAACAGCTGGCCGCCGAACTGGAAGTTGTAGCGCTGCTGGTCGATCGAGAACGAACCGTCGCCGACGATGTAGATGCCCTTCTTGATGTCCTTGACCATCTCGTCCGGCGTCAAGCGCTTCTTGCCCGCCTGGAGCGACACGTTCGGCATGCGCTGGAACTGCACGTTGCTCCAGCTGTCCGCGTACGAGCAGCCGTCCGATTCGGTCTTGCCGATGATGTGGGCCTGGTCGCGCGTGGCCTGGTAGCTGACCAGGGTGCCGTCCTTGATGATGTCCCAGCGCTTGCACTGGACGCCTTCGTCGTCGTAGCCCACGTTGCCGAGCGAGCCCGGGGTGGTCTTGTCGGCCACGATGTTCACCAGCGGCGAGCCGTAGTTGAATTTCTTCGACTCCCACTTGTCCAGTGTGGCGAAGCTGGTGCCGGCGTAGTTGGCCTCGTAGCCCAGCACGCGGTCCAGTTCCGTCGGGTGGCCCACCGATTCGTGGATGGTCAGGAACAGGTGTTCGGGCGAGAGCATCAGGTCGTACTTGCCCGGCGTGACAGACTTGGCGGTCAGCTTGCGCTTGGCGTCGCGGCCGGCGGCGCGCGCGTCCTCGATGATGTCATAGGACTTCGTGTACAGGGTGGCGACGCCGCCGGCGGCCTTGATCTTGTCTTCCTTGCGCGCGGCCAGGTATTCGTAGCCCATGCCGACCGGCGCCGACAGGCCCTGGCGCGAACGGAATTTGCCGCTGGCCTTGTCGACCGCGGTGGCGGTCAGCGGCGCCCACAGGCGCTGGATGTCCTGGTCGATGTAGGAGCCGTCGGTGGAGGCGAAGTACTTCTGCTGGTTCACCTGGAACAGCATCGACTGCATGAAGTTGGCGCCGCCTTCCATGCCGGCCTTGTTGGCGGCGATCAGCAGCTCGGCCTTCTCCTTGATCGGCACCGTGCGCCAGTCCTTCACCACCGGGGTCGACCACGCCACCTCGCCCACGCCCTTCACTGGTGCGAGCTGCACCGGTTCGGACTGCAGCTTGGCGTTGGCCTTGGCGATCGCCACCGCCTGGCGCGCCGCGCCGGCCACGCCGTCCGGGCTCATGTCGTTGGTGGCGGCAAAGCCGTAGGCGCCGTTGCAGACCACGCGCACGCCGATGCCGGCCGACTCGGTGTTGACCACGTTCTCGACGTTCAGGTCGCGGGTGATCACGTACTGATTGAGGTAGCGGCCGATGCGCACGTCGCAGTAGCTGGCGCCGGCCTTGGTGGCGGCGCTCAGCGCGGTATCGGCCAGCATCTTCTTGGCCGCGAGCGGCATCGGGTTGAGCAGCTCTTCGGCGGCGATCGCGCGGCCGAAGACGGGAACCAGCATCGAGCCGAAAGCCAGGCCGCTGATGTTGAGGAAGGTACGGCGTTCCATGACGTCTCCTGAAGTGGACAGTGGCCCGGCGGACGGACCGCTCTTGTTTGAACAAAACGCCCCATGGCTGCGTTGCATTCGTCTCGCCGTACCAAGGTACTGTCTTCGACGATGCGCCTGGCCCTGGGCGCTTTGTTCCGCGCTTTTATGTAGAGCTGCTAAACATATCAGCAAGTAAAGTTTTTGAATAGGCAATCTTTATGCCAAGCGCTTGCGCCCCCGTTTGCGGCGCACGCGGCTGCCCAGTGTCCGGCTGAAGCGTGTCCGCGCCGTGTCCGGGCACTGTCCGCTCGGACGCGCCCGATACATACACATCTTTACTTGACGACAACTGAGGCGTGGCCGATCATCGCCGGGCGGCACGGCATGGCGCCGATGCCATCGACCCCGGAGACGACACAATGAAACGATTCATCCTGGCCGCCGCCCTGCTGGCGAGCAGCCTGGCCGGCACCGCGCAGGCCGCCGACGACGCCCAGCTGCGTGCAGCCATCGGCGGCAGCCATCGCACTGCCGCCAACGTCGCGCGCGACCAGTACCGCCACCCCTACGAAACCCTCAGCTTCTTCGGCATCAAGCCGACCATGACGGTGGTCGAAGTGCTGCCGGAAGGCGGCTGGTACACCGAGATCCTGGCGCCCTACCTGCGCCAGGACGGCAAGCTGATCGCCGGCGGCATGATCTCCAAAACGCTGCTGGAGTCCAAGCCGGCGGTCTATGACAAGGTCGTGCGGGCCGGCTTCAATCCGCCAAAGGGCATCTACAACTTCGCCCCGCCAAACAGCGTCGACATGGTGCTCACCTTCCGCAACGTGCACAACTTTGTCGACTTGGGCGATGACAAGGTCAAGGACATGTTCAAGGCCATCTACGCCAGCCTGAAGCCGGGCGGCGTGCTGGGCGTGACCGACCACCGCCTGCCGGAATCCATGCCGCAGGATGCCGAGGCCAAGAGCGGCTACGTCCACGAGTCCTACGTGATCAAGATGGCGGAAAGCGCTGGCTTCAAGCTGGCCGCGAAATCCGAGATCAACGCCAACCCGAAGGACAAGGCCGACCACAAGGGCGGCGTGTGGGCGCTGCCGCCGACCCTGACCAACGGCGCGGTTGACCGCGACAAGTACCAGGCGATCGGCGAAAGCGACCGCATGACGCTGAAGTTCGTGAAGCCGTAAATACGTGCGCCGCTCACTGCGGCAAATGTGAAGCCGCAGTGAGTATTTGTGAATTTTTGCGCGGCCCGGCAGTGTATAGTCGGCGCATGACATTGCTCCGTATCGCCGCCGCGGCCCTGCTTGCCGCCTCCGCCCTCGCCGCCCAGGCCCAGGACCTCGACGCCAAGGCGCCGCCCACCAAGCCCGCGAACAGCTCCAGCATCGAAAAATCGGTCGTCAAGATCTTCACGACCATGCGCCGTCCCGACCCCTACCGGCCCTGGACCAAGGCGACGCCGCAGGAAGCCACCGGCTCCGGCGTGGTCATCGAGGGCAAGCGCATCCTCACCAATGCCCACGTGGTCGGCTATGCCAGCCAGGTGCAGGTGCAGGCCAGCGAGGAAGGCGACAAGGTCGGCGCCACCGTGGTCGCGATCGCGCGCGGGATCGACCTCGCCGTCCTCAAGCTCGACGACGAATCCTTCTTCGACGAACACCCCGCATTGAAGCGCGCCAGCGTGCTGCCCGACGTGCGCGACGCCGTGCTGGCCTACGGCTACCCGATGGGCGGCAACTCGCTGTCGATCACCAAGGGCATCGTCTCGCGCGTCGAATTCGTCCCCTACTTCTACGGCGCCTCGGGCCTGCGCGTGCAGATCGACGCCCCGATCAACCCGGGCAACAGCGGCGGCCCGATCGTGGCCGGCGAGCGCATGGTCGGCCTGGCTTTCTCCATCGTCGCCAGCGCCAACAACATCGGCTACGTGATCCCGAACGAAGAGGTCGAGCTGTTCCTGCGCGACGTGGCCGACGGCCGCTACGACGGCAAGCCGCAGCTGCGCGACGACACCCAGACGCTGGAGAACCCGGTGCTGCGCCAGTACCTGAAGATCGACAAGTCGGTGCGCGGCGTGGTGGTGCACCGGCCCACCGGCAGCGACCCCGCCTATCCGCTCAGGGAATGGGACCTGATCACCAGGATCGGCGACTTTCCCGTAGACGACCAGGGCATGGTCAAGCTGGGGCCGAACCTGCGCGTGCGCTTCCAGTACCGCGTGCAGCAGGTGGCGAAGGACGGCAAGGTGCCGCTGACCATCATCCGCGACGGCAAGACGCTGCAGGTGCAAGTACCCGTCGCCGGCAAGCGCCCGCTGCTGATTCCGGACCTGGACGGCGGCTATCCCTCGTACTTCATCTACGGCCCGATCGTGTTCTCGCGCGCCACCGAAGAGTACCTGTCCTTCATCAGCGCGAACGCCTCGACCCTGAACGCCTACGGCTTCAACGGCAGCCCGCTGGTGACGCGCCGCGGCGAAGCGCCCAGCAGCCGCCACGAGGAACTGGTGGTGGTCAGCTCGCCCTTCTTCCCGCACAAGCTGGTGGCCGGCTACAGCAACCGCTTCGGCTCGGTGGTGGAATCGGTCAACGGCGTGCCGGTGCGCAGCCTGCGCCACCTGGTGGCCCTGCTGCGCGACCTGAAGGACGAGCTGGTGGTGCTGCGCTTCGACCAGCGCGAGGGCGAGACCATGGTCCTGCCGCGCAAGACGCTGGTCGAAGCCACCGAAGACATCCTGTCCGACAACGGCATCCGCTCGCAGGGCTCGCCGGACATGATGGCGGTCTGGAACGGCAAGACGAGCTGAGCATGCGCCGCGCTTTTTCTATCGCCGCCGCGTTCATGGCCGGCCTTGCGCTGGCGGCGCCGCAGCAGCCCGCGCCCGCATCGGCCGGCGTGACGCCGGCCCAGCTGGCGGCGCTGGCCTTCCCCGGCTGGAGCGAGGGCGCGGCCGGCCGGCTGCAGACCGTCACCCTGCCGCGCATGCCCGGGGTCACCACCAATCCCGCGCGCAGCGCCTGGACCGTGGGCGCGAACCAGGTGCTGGTCGAACCCAGGCTGGTGCTGCGCATCGACGCCACTCACCTGACCCTGGTCGCCGGCCTGGTCCCCGCGGACGACGACAAGAGCGCCGCCAACCACGGCACGCCGATGGCGCTGGCCGCCTACCAGTTCGAGCAGCGCGGCGGCGCCTGGAAGCTGAGCGGGAGCCAGGGCGTGTTCGGGCTGCGCGGCTTTTACGGCGAAGCGAGCCTGCGCGCGGTGCCGCTCGCCGGCCAGCGCCAGGCGATCGCGGTCGAATACGGCAGCTGCTGGCAAGGCTATTGCGGCACCTGGCTGGCGATGTATGAACTGGACAAGGGATTGGTGCGGCATGAGCCGGCGCTCGAGATGGCGCTGTCCGGCATCAACGTCGACAGCAGCGCCGACTGCGCGCGCCGCCTGCAGCCGCTGATCAAGCCGCATCCGCAGGATCCGGCGGCGAAGGACGACCACACCGCCGCCAACAGCCACGACTGCTACGCGATCGAGAGCAGCTGGACGGTCGACGCCACGCGCGAGCAGCCGGGCGACTTCACGATCCGCTACCAGGGCGCGATCAGCCGCGCCGACGCCTATGCGGCGCCGCCGGTCGCGATCGACCAGCGGCAGGTGCTGCGGTATGGCGGAGGGAAGTATCGGGCGGTTTCGGGGTTTAATCCGGTGCCGCCGATTTAGGCTTTTTCACCGGCGTGAAATTCAGATCCTGGAAGTCATAGCTGAAATCCGTCTCGGTCGAAATCGGCTGCATCTTCATGCGTTCGATGCTGCCGTCCGGGTTCAGCGCGAAGGTGACGTAGGCGTCGGCGTTGAAGTTGCGCTCCTTCCAGCGCACGATGAAGGTGTCGTGCTGGTAGTGCTCCAGTTCCCCGGTCAGGTCCGGCGTGCGCGACAGCGACAGCACCTGCCTGCCGCCCACGTGCTTGATGGTCGCGATGCCGTACCACAGGTCCTGGTAGTCGCCGTCGTAGGCGGTGCGCGCCAGCGAGGGCTGGGACTTGGCGGCGCGGGCGGCCGAGTTCTTGGCCAGGCGCGCCTTTTCCTTGGCGTGCATCTCGTCCTCGACCGCGGCAACGGCGCCGATCCAGTCGGTCTTGTCGTCCCTGTCCACCAGGCGGCCCAGCAGTTGCCACTGCAGTGCGTTCAGCGAGCCGCCGCTTTCCGCATTCGTCAGGATCGCGATGCCCAGCTTCTCTTCCGGCACCAGCACCACCTTCGAATAGAAGCCCTGCAGCGCGCCGCTGTGCAGCGCCAGCAGGCGGCCGTGGTAGTCGCGCAGCTGGAAGCCGAGGCCGTAGGCGGCGAAGTTGGCCTTCGTGCCGGCCAGTTTCGCGTTCGGGGTGCCGGTGCGCATCGGCGTCTGCGCGGTCCACAGTTCGCGCGCCTGCTTTTCGCTGAACAGGCGCGCTTCCTTGCCGTCGGCGCCCGCATGCGGCAGCTTGCCGCCCGCCAGCAGCACGTTCATCCAGCGCGCGATGTCCTCGGCGTTGGTGTTGATGCCGACCGCGCCGACCGCGTTCGGCACCGGCATCGCCTTCACGGCCGCGATCTTGTCGTTGATCTTGCTGTGGGCGTTGGCGACGTTCGGATTGCCTTCATTCTCGGCCAGGCTGGTCGTCGTCGTCGCCATGCCGACCGGAGCAAGGATGCGCTCGTGGATGGTCTCGCCCCAGTTCTTGCCGGATTTCGCGGCGATGATCTTGCCGGCCACGATGTACAGCAGGTTGTCGTAGGCGTAGCTGCTGCGGAAGCTGGTGCTCGGCGCGATGAAGCGCAGCTTGTGGATGATCTCGTCGGTCGTGAAGCTGGTGGTCGGCCACCACAGCAGGTCGCCGGCGCCCAGTCCCAGGCCGCTGCGGTGGGTCAGCAGGTCGCGCACCGTCATCTCGTGGGTCACGTAGGCGTCGTACATCTGGAAGTCCGGCAGGTGCTTGGTGACCGGGTCGTCCCAGGCCAGCTTGCCCTCGTCGACCAGCATCGCCAGCGCCGCGGCGGTGAAGGCCTTCGAGTTCGAGGCGACTTCGAACAGGGTCTTGGCATCGACCTTTTCGGGCGATCCGAGCTTGCGCACGCCGAAGCCGCGCGTGGCCAGCACCTGGCCGTCCTTGACGATGGCGATGGCGATGCCCGGCACGTCGAACTGCTTCATGACGCGCTCGACGTCGGCGGACAGGTTCGTAAGCTGGAGCGGCGCGGTGCTGGCGGCGACGGGCGCTGCCGGCGCGACGGCGGCCGGGGTCTGCGCCAGTGCGGCGCCGGAGAAGGCGATCAGGAGGGCTGCTGCGATGCGGTTCATGGATTTCCTTGCAGGGTAAACAGGCGCGAGCAGGATAGCACTTAGCGTTGGCGGCCGAAAGATGCAAGCGCGCCACCCTGCTCGGCGCAGGACGCAGTCTCGGCTTCTAATCCGCCGCCTGGTCGACCCACACCGGCGCCGACCACAGCACCTTGCCGTCGTCCTGGGTCAGCTTCGCATAATAAAAGTGCGGCCCCGCCGAGGGCACGATGCTCACCACCGCCGCCGATGCCATCTGCGTCACCATGCCGTTCCGGCCCGGCACCCCTTCCATGATCGCCACCGTGGCCGCCGTCCGTCCTGCGCCGTTCGCGAACTGCACCGACAGCTGCAGCGGCCCGCGATTGTCGAAGCGCTCGCCCATCAGCCTGCCGTTGGCCGTGAAAATCAGCTGCGACGCCTTGTCCATGGTCGCGAACACGCGCCGCGCTTTCAGGGCGGCGACGAAGCTGTCGCGGCTGAGGGCTGCGCCGGCCGGCAGCAATACCGCGGTACGGTTGGTATAGGATGCGCCCCAGTTGGCGCAGTGGTTGTCCTGGTTGCTGCTGAAAGCGAGGTGGTAGCCGGCTTCGAGCAGCTTGTTGCAGGCGGCCTCGAAGTTGCTGCGCCGGGTCTCGCCTTCCTTGTCGTTGGTGGAGAAGGCCGTGCTGTTCATCACTTCGCACAGCGCCATCGCCTCGTCGCCGTCCGCCGTGTACGCCAGCGGCACGCCGTTGACCTTGAACTGGTCCTTCAGCGAGGGATGGTTGAACTGGCCGATCCAGCCGCGCTGGCGCATCAGCGAATACAGCGCGCCGTAGTCGTTGCGCGGGGTGAGGGTATCGGCCAGCAGCTCGCCCTTGCCGTTCTTTTCCCAGCCCAGCAGCTCGTCGCTGTTGAAGATGTTCAGGTGGCCGCCGTTGCTGATCACGCCCCACTCCATGCCGTACAGGGCCAGGAAATCCTTGTGCGCTTCGTTGAAGGCGCGCGCCGTCTGCAGGCCGGTCTGGTACAGGACCCTGGCCGCGGCCGGGTCGGCGTCCGCCCTGGTGCCGTCCGAGCCGTCGTACATGTGGTTGTGCTCCGAGACCATCAGCATGTCGAGGCCGTGCGCGCGCGCGTAGGGAAAGGCGGCGTCCGGGCCGAAGGGCGCGGTCTGCGGGTCCTGCGCGCCGCGGCAGGCATCGAGGGCGCCGCCGCCGTCGCTGTCGCGGGTCTGGCTGTGCAGGTTGCCGTAATAGACGGTATAGGGCAGCGCACCCGGCGCCGGCGCCGCCTGCAGCTGGCCGCGCCGGCCGGGAAGCGGCGCGAAGGACGGCAAGGCCGGCGCCGGCAGGCTGCCGACCGCGATGTCCCAGGCCTGCTCGACCTCTTCGCTGCCGCTTGCCGCGCGCAGGCGCACCTTGTACACGCCGGGCGCGGGCGGCCGGTTCGCCACGCGCCCCTGCCAGCGCACCGGCACGTCGAGCGGCCGGCCGGACAGGGTCGCCTGCCCCTGCCAGCGTGCGACCTGGCGGCCATCCGGCGCCACCAGCTCGAGCCGCCAGTGCACGCTGCGCCGCCCCTGCAACCCCGGGTAATCGAAGGACAGCGTGAAGGTACGCGCCTCGGCGCGGTTCTCGCCGTGATAGGGCGCGGCCAGCATGGCTTCGAATTCCTGGTGCTCGTGTGGAGCGGCTGTCGGCGCTGCGCCGGCGGCAAGGTGGAGGAAGCTGGCCGCTGCGAACACGAAGCAGCGGGTCCAGGCCAGGGATGAGGTGAAGGATGAGGTTTTCATGATGCAATTTTTGCAATTGCATCCCGCCCCCATCTTGATTACCGAAGCCTACCGATATGAAATTGTTATTAATTAATTGACAAAAATATAGCCAGTGCGAATATCCTGGCTGAATCCTCATGCCCCGCTGTCGTAGAAGCGGTCCTTGGCCAGCATGACCTCATGGTGCCCGCGCCCCGCCGGAATCATGGGGAAGCAGTTTTCGGTCTGCTGGACCACCACGTCGAGCAGGAAGGGACCGCTGGAAGACAGGCATTCGGCGAGCGCGGCCTCGAGCTGCTCCGCATGCTCGACCCTGCGCGCCTGCCAGCCGAAAGCGCGCGCCAGCGCGACGAAATCCGGCAGCGCCTCCGAATAACTGTGGCTGTAGCGGGCGCCATGGTGCAGCTCCTGCCATTGCCGCACCATGCCCATGCAGCCGTTGTTCGACAGGACCACCTTGATGGGACAGCGATGCTGGACCGCGGTGGCGAGCTCCTGGATATTCATCAGGATCGAGGCGTCGCCGCTCACGCACACGACCGTCTTGTCCGGATGCGCGACCTGGGCGCCGATCGCCGCCGGTATGCCGTAACCCATGGTCCCCGCGCCGCCCGAGGTCAGCCAGCGCCGCGGCGCGTCGAAACGCAGGTATTGCGCCGCCCACATCTGGTGCTGGCCCACGTCCGTGGAGACGATGGCGTCGCGCCCCGCCAGGCCATCGGCCAGCGCCGTCATCAGCTGTTGCGGCACGATCGCCGGCGCGGTGGCGCTGAAGCCGAGGCTATCCACCTTGCGCCATTTCTCGATGCGCCGCCACCACTGCAGCGTCGGCACGATCTGCGCCTCCATCGCCGCCAGCCTGCGCGCCAGGGCCGCCAGCACCTGCTTGCAATCGCCGGCCAGGCCGACGTCGGCGCGTACGATCTTCCCGATCGATGCGGGGTCGATATCGATGTGGACGATGCGCGCGCCGGGGCAGAAATGCGCGAGCTTGCCGGTGACCCTGTCGTCGAAGCGGGCGCCCACGCAGACCACCAGGTCGGCCTCGTGCATCGCCAGGTTGGCTTCCAGCGTGCCGTGCATGCCCAGCATGCCCAGCCAGCGCGGATCCGATGCGGGAAAGGCGCCGAGTCCCATCAGGGTGAGCGTGCACGGCGCGTTCTTCATGCGCACCAGCGCGGCGAAGCCGGCGCAGGCTTCCTCGCCGGCGTTGACAAGCCCTCCCCCGCCGTAGAAGACCGGCTGCCGGGCGCCGGCGATCAATCCCGCGGCCCGGTCGAGCAGCGCATCGGCAACCGGCGGCAAGGATGCGGCCTGCATCGCGGCTTCAGTCACGGCGCGGGACTCGGGCGGCGCGGTGCGCGCCAGCTGGAGGTCCTTCGGCACATCGACCAGCACCGGCCCCGGCCTGCCCTGCGTGGCCTGCCGGATGGCGGCGCGGATCGTGTCCGCGATGGCGTCGGCGCTGCGGACCTGCGCATTCCACTTCGTGACCGCGCGTGAAATGCCGAGCGCGTCGCATTCCTGGAAGGCGCTGGTGCCGATCAGCGCGGTGGCGACCTGGCCGCTGATGCACAGGACCGGGATCGAGTCGCACAGGGCATCGAGCAGGCCGGAGGTCGTATTCGCCATGCCCGGTCCGGAGGTGACGAAGACCACGCCCAGGCGCCCGGTCGAGCGCGCATAGCCTTCGGCGGCATGCAGCGCCGCCTGCTCGTGCCTGACCAGCACATGGCGCAGGCGCGGTTCCTGGTACAGGGCGTCGTAGAGCGGCAGCACCGCCCCGCCGGGATAACCGAAGACGGTATCGACGCCGGCGTCGATCAGGGTGCGCAACAATCGCTGCGCACCGCTCGGGAAGTCATTTTTCATCCATGAATATTATCGGCGCAGAGACTGAAAGTGCTTCATAATTTCAGCTAATTACGCCTGAATTCTGAAAAATTTATGGATAATATTGATAATCACGGAAAAATTTTCGACAGCCACGACCGCGCCATCCTGCGCATCCTGCTCGAGGATTCGCGCACGCCGCTACAGGAGATCGGCAAGGCGGTCGGGCTGTCGACCACCTCCTGCTGGAACCGGATCAAGCGCATGACGGACAGCGGCGCGATCCAGGGCTATACGGTGAAAGTGGACCTCGCGCAGATCGGCTACCAGGACACGGTGATCGTCCAGGTGACGCTGGACAGCCATAACCAGGAGACCCTGAACGCCTTCGCGCGTGCCCTGGAATCCATTCCCGAAGTCCTGGAAGCCTTCCTGATTTCAGGCGACTACGACTACTTCATCCGGATCGCGGTCAAGGACACGCGCGACTACGAGCGCCTGTTGCGCGAACAGCTGTACCAGATTCCGGGTATCCGCCACAGCAAATCCAGCTTCGTGCTGCGGACGCTGAAGAAGGCGGATACGCCGCTGACCGGCTGATCAGAAGTGGTATTCAGCGCGCACCATGGGCGTGCTGGCGCGCTGGCCGCGGTTGCCGGTGGTGGCCGCCGTGTTGCCGAATTTATTGTTCCAGAACTGGTACTCGAGGCCGATGCGGAAGCGGTTCTTCGGCTGGCCGAAGCGGCTCCCCAGGTCGTACATCAGCTGCATGTCGAGGTTGGTCTCGGCGCCGGTCGGGTTGCCGACTTCGTCGCGGCCCTTGGCGGCGATGTAGTTCAGGTAGCCTTCAAAGGACCAGCCGGAGGCCCAGCTGTCGGGGACCGGAATGCCCCAGCTGGCCGAGAACATCGGGTGATAGTCGTAGGTGTAGCGGCTGCGCACTTCGGAGATCGGCGGGAAGGCGCCGCTCGGCGCATTGCTCTCGCGGAGCAGCAGGACGCCGGTGCTGAGGAAACCCGGCACGTCCCACATCAGGGTCGGCCCGGCCACCAGCATGCGCTTGCGCGAGTTGTAGCCGACGTCGTTCTTGGTATTCCAGTCGAAGCCCAGCACCAGGCCCAGTCCCTTCACCGGCCCATAGGCGATGGGTGCGCCGCGCAGCGCGCCGATGTCGAGCGTGTGGCGGTAGACGATATACGCTTCCTGGGCGCCGTCCGTCTGGTTCAGCGAACCGGGATCATTGCTGTCCGACTGCAGCAGGTCGACGTTGAAGTAGTTCGAGCCGTACTTGTAGCCGCTGGCGTGGGTCAGCGCGAAGATGTGCTTCTTGATGTCGGCCGGGTTATAGGGCTCGCGGAAGCGCTGTCCGTAGCGCCAGCTGATGGCCGTGTCGCTCCAGTCGGCGGCGCTCACGGGCAGCGCGGCGCTCGCGCCGATGGCCAGGAATCCAAGGGCGGCCAAGGCCGCGGCGTTGCTGCGTTCGCTCATCTTTTTTCCTATTTAAACGAGTGAGGAAATGCCGGGATAGCGCCAGTGTAGCGGGAAGCCGCCACAGCCGGCGGGCGCTTGTGGCGTGCGCGCCAAAGGCCCGCCGGCGCGCGGCACGGCAGGCGACGATTCGGGAAAAATCGGTCCGGATTCAGCGGGCGCCGGCCAGCGCCACGCCCCCTGTCAGGGTCCAGGCTTGCGGATGGCCCAGGCGCTGCAGGCAGGACGCCGCCCGCGCGCTGCGGTTGCCGCTGCGGCAGACGAACACCAGTGGACGCCGGGCCGCCAGCAGCTGCCCGAGATGCTCGGCCAGGCGCGACAGCGGCAAGGCCTGCGCCTCGCGGCCGCACAGGCGGATGCCGCCCGCTTCCAGCTCGCAGGCTTCGCGCACGTCCACCAGCAGCGCATCCGCGTGCGTGCGCAGGAAGTCGTCCAGCCCTTCCGGCCGCAGCTGCCGCGCCTCGCCCGGCGTGTGCCCAGCCTTGCGCAAGCCTTCCGCCGTGGTGCAGGGTGCGCCGCCGATATCGAGGCCATGGCACAGCACCGTGCCGCCATCGATCAGGCGCGCCAGGCCCTGGGCCTCGGCGTCCGCCATGACGGTCCCGCCGGTGAAGGCCAGGCGCACCGCGGCTGCCTCCAGCCGGCCGCCGGCCGCGCGGCCCAGCAGGTAGGCGGCGCCGCTGCCATCCTCGTCCGCCACCCGCACCAGCATTTCGGTGCCGAGCGCAATGGCGGGCGCCGCGCTGCCATCGGCCAGCGTCACCATGCCGCCGTCGCGCGGCCAGCCGAGCGTGCCCTGTTCGCCGGCGTCCAGGCCGAGGGCGGCGCGCAGCGTGGCGCGGGCATCCATGCCGGCCGCATCGCCGCCGGTACCCAGCACGGCCAGCATGCGCAGGCCGCTGTCACGGACCTGGGCCGCGAGCCGCGCCGCCATGCCGGCCGGCGGGTCGATCGCCACGCAGGTGTTGGCATCCAGGTCGAACAGGACCCAGCCATGGCGTCCCTCGCTGCTGAGCTGCAGCAGGCCGCGCCGGTCGCCGCTGAGTCTTGATGCGGCCAGCGCCGGATGACGCGCCGCCTGGCCGCAGCGGCGGATGCGCGCGCAAGCCTCGTCGATGAAGTCTTCGGTCGCCAGCGGCCCGAAGGACAAGCGCACGGCGCCGCTGGTGCGCCAGCGCGGCAGGCCCATCGCCTCCAGCACGTAGCTGGGCGCGGCCTTGGCCGCGGAACAGGCCGAACCCGCGCTGACGCGCACGCCGGCGGCGTCGAACAGGTCGAGCAGCTCCTTGCTCGCCATGTCCGGCACCGCAAAGTTCAGGGTGGTCGGCAGCGCCAGTTCGAAAGGCGCGTTGTAGACGATGCCGGGGAAGGCCTCTTCCAGCGCCGCCGCCACGCGCGCGCGCATCGCGGCCAGTTCGGCGTGGCTGCGGAAGGTAGCGCCTTCTTCCAGCGCGGCCAGCACGGCGCCCAGCGCCGCGATGCCGGCCATGTTCTCGGTGCCCGAGCGCTGGCCCGCTTCCTGGCCGCCGCCGATCATCAGCGGGGTGTAGGGCGTTCCTTCCTTCACGTAGAGCATGCCGACGCCCTTCGGCGCATACAGCTTGTGGCCCGAGAAGGGCGCATAGTCGATGCGCGAGTTGGCCAGATCCAGCGGCAGCTTGCCCAATGCCTGCACGCAGTCGACCATCCAGTACGCGTGCGGGGCGCGCTCGCGCAGCACGGCGGCGATGCCGTCCAGGTCGGAGATCACGCCGGTCTCGTTATTCGCGGCCATGGTGCAGACCATGGCCGCGCGCGGCGCCAGTTCGCGCAGCAAATCCAGGCGATGCCTGCCGGCGCCGTCGACCGGCAGCGCGCACAGGGTCAAATTGGTATCCAGCAGGCGGTTCCAGTGCGCCAGGCTTTCCGACACCGCCTTGTGCTCGGTGGCGCCGTAGATCAGCAGGTCGCCGGCATCCAGTCCCGCCGCGCGCCGTTCGCGCACCGCGCACAGCGCCGACAGCACCGCGGTCTGGATACCTTCGGTGGCGCCGCTGGTGAACATCACCCGGCCGCCTGGCGCGCCCAGCACGCGCCGCGCGCGCGCCCGCACGTCGTCGAGGGTGGCTTTGGCGCGCAGGCCGGTCGCATGGCTGCTGCTCGGGTTGCCGAAGCAGGCCTGCATCGCCTCGAGCGCGGCGCTGGCGGCGGCGGGCAGCACCTTTGATGTGGCGTTGGCGTCGAGGTAGATATCGTGACTCATGAATTAAGTGCCGAAAAAATTGCTAAAAACAAAAAATAATATGCGCACAAGGTCTCATACTTGAGTAATATGTTACGGACTGACGCAGGTTAAGATGTACTAAAATTCCTTTGTTTTCGCCTCAAAGAAGAACTGGCATTCTCATTCTTACTGCATAAATAAAATGAACTCACTCGACAAGTACGATTGCGCGATTCTTGCCGCTCTGCAAGCGGACGCTACCCTGTCGATCTCCGGGCTAAGCGAAAAAGTCGGCTTGTCCAGCACCCCGTGCTGGAAGCGCGTCAAGCGCCTGGAGGAAGAGGGCTATATCGAGAGCCGGGTCAGCATCGTCAACCGCAACAAGGTCGGCCTGCCGGTCACGGTCTTCGTCAGCGTGCGCGCCAAGGAGCACGACGAAAAATGGCTGGAACGCTTCGCCTCGGCCGTGATCTCCCTGCCCGAAGTGCTCGAATTCCACCGCATGAGCGGCGACATCGACTATCTGCTGAAAGTGGTCACCACCGACATCGAAGGCTACGACCGCTTCTACAAGAAGCTGATCAAGACCGCCCAGCTGGCCGGCGTCTCCTCGGCCTTCTCGATGGAGCAGATCAAGTGCACCACCGCGCTGCCGCTGGAACTGATCTCGCACGGACTCGCCGCGTGAAATAATTCGTGCGATGATGGCGCCCGTTGGAACATAACGGAGACAAGCAAGAATGCCATCGATTTTCAAGATTGCGCCGCTGGCGCTGGCCGCCTCGCTGGTGACGCCCGGCGCTTCCGCGCAAGCCCAGGACCAAGTGGTGCGCATCGGCGTGAGCGGCCCGCTGTCGGGCGCGAACGCCTTTGCCGGCAAGGACAACGAGAACGGCGTGCGCCTGGCGGTCGAAGAACTCAACGCGCAAAAGCTCAAGGCGGGCGGCAAGCTGCTCCGCTTCGAACTGGTGTCCGAAGACGACCAGGGCGACCCGAAAGCCGGCGTGAACGTGGCCCAGAAGTTGGCCGACGCCGGCGTCAAGTTCGTGCTCGGCCCCTACAACTCGGGCGTCGCGATTCCCGCTTCGCGCGTGTACAACGAGGCCGGCATGTTGATGTCCACGGTCGGCACCAATCCCAAGATCACGCAGTCGCGCTACCCGAACGTGTTCCGCATCGTCGCCAGCGACAACCAGGTCGGCGGCTCGATGGCGGCCTACGCGGCCAGGGAATTGAAAATCAAGACGGTCGGCGTGATCGACGACCGCACCGCCTTCGGCCAGGGCATCGCCGAAGAATTCGCGAAGCAGGCGCGCGCCTCCGGCCTGAACGTGGCCGGCCGCGAGTTCACCAACGACAAGGCCAGCGACTTCGCCGCCATCCTCACCGCCTTCCGCGCCAAGAAGGTCGATGCGATCTTCTTCGGCGGCTACGCGCCGCAAGGCGCCCCGATGGCGCGCCAGATGAAGCAGCTCGGCATGGCCAACGTGCGCCTGCTCGGCGGCGACACCTTGTGCAGCCCGGAGATGGCCAAGCTGGGCGGCGACGCCGTCGGCGACAAGGTGCTGTGCGCCCAGGCCGGCGCCATGCTCGACAAGCAGCCGGGCGGCCCGGGCTTCAAGCAGCGCTATAAACAGCGCTTCCAGCGCGAGCCGGACGTCTACGCGCCGGCCTTCTACGACCAGACCATGTTCATCGCCCAGGCCATCAAGAGCACGAACACGGTGGACCCGGCCGCGGTGAGCAAGGCCCTGCACACGATGAACTACCAGGGCGTGGCCGGCACCTATGGTTATGACGCCAACGGTAACCTGAAGAAGACCGCGGTGACCGTGTACACGTTCAAGAACGGCGCGCTGGCCCCGCTGGCAAGCTACTAAGCCTTGTAAAGACTGGCCCTCCAGGCGGCGGCAAGCGTATCCTTGTCGCCGCCTTTATTCATTTCGAAGCACGAACACACATGAAACAGATCCTGAAGCTGGGCGCGATCGCTTGCGCCGCCATGCTCGCCTGCGCTCCCGCCGGCGCTCTTGAAACGCAATCCGCCAAGTACGCCGTCGCCGTGAAAGCGGCCGACAGCGCCGAATCGAAGCGCCTGAACAAGCTGGCCGACGAATACTACGATGCACTGGCGCGCTTCGACCCGGTCTCGGCAGGCGAAAGCGGCGACAACCGCTTCGCCGACCAGATCGGCATGTCGATCGCGCCAAAGAACCGCGCCGCCCAGTTCGCGCGCTACAAGGATTATCAGAAGCGCCTGCACGCCATCAAGCGCGACGCCCTGGCGCAGCGCGACCAGACCAGCTACGACATCCTCGACTATGAGCTCACCACCGCGCTGCGCTTCGAGCCCTTCCCCGAACACCTGCTGCCGCTCAATCAGATGGACGCGCTGCCGGTGACGCTGGCGAACTACGCCGGCGGCGAAGGCGCCCAGCCGCTGGCCACGGTGAAGGACTACCAGGCCTACCTGAGCCGCCTGAACCAGCTCGGCCCGTGGATCGACCAGGCCATCGCCAACATGCGTGAAGGGATCAAGCGCGGCGTGGTGCAGCCGAAGGCCATCATGCTGTCCGCCCTGCCCCAGTTCAAGCAGCTGGTGGCCGCCAAGCCCGAAGACAGCATCTATTACACGCCGGCGAAGAAGCTGCCGGCTTCGTTCCCGGACGTCGACAAGAAGAAGCTGGCGGCCGGCTACCGCGCCACCATCGCCAACAAGCTGAATCCGGCCCTGGTCCGCCTGGCCGATTTCCTGGAGAAGGAATACATCCCGGCCTGCCGCAGCAGCACCGGCTGGGGCGCCCTGCCGCAGGGCATGGACTGGTACCTGGTGCGCGTGGCGAGCCAGACCACGACAAGCCTGCAGCCGGAACAGATCCACCAGATCGGCCTGCAGGAAGTGGCGCGCATCCAGGGCGAATACGCGCGCATCGGCCCGCAGATGGGCTACACCGGCCCGGCCGCCGGCCTGCCGGCCTGGGTCTCGGAACAGGCCAAGTACAAGCCCTTCAAGACCGAGGGCGAAATCATCGAGATCTACCGCAAGCTCAACGCCCAGCTGAACGCCAAGCTGCCGGCGCTGTTCTCGCTGCGTCCCAAGACCCCGCTCGACATCCGCCTGGAGCCCGAGCTGACGCGCGCCACGGCCTCGGACCACTACACCCCGCCGGCCGCCGACGGCTCGCGTCCGGGCGCGTTCTTCACCGTGGTGAACGACCCCACGCAGTACAGCGGTCCCGGCATGGTCACGCTGTTCCTGCATGAAGGCCAGCCGGGCCACCACTTCCACATCGCCCTGATGCAGGAACTGGGATTACCGAACTTCCGCAAATTCGGCGGCAACAACGCCTTCACCGAAGGCTGGGCGCTGTACGCCGAGACGCTGGGCACGGAGATGAACCTGTACGGCAAGCCGGAAGACTGGTTCGGCCACCTGAACGACGAGATGCTGCGCGCCGTGCGCCTCGTGGTCGACACCGGCATGCATGCGAAAGGCTGGACCCGCGAGCAATCGATCCAGTACATGCGCGATACCCTCGGCTATCCGGAGTCGATCGCACGCAGCGAGACCGAGCGCTACATGGCCTGGCCGGGCCAGGCGCTGGGCTATAAAATCGGTTCGCTGAAGATCCAGGAACTGCGTAGCCGCGCCGAAAAAGCGCTCGGCTCGAAATTCAGCCTGCCGAAGTTCCACGAGATCGTGCTGGGCGAAGGCACGCTGCCGCTCGAACTGCTGGAGAAGAAGGTCGATCGGTGGATTGCTGAAAGCAAGTGAGGCCAGCGTAACCGCACAATCAATCAACGTCGTCCCCGCGCAGGCGGGGATCCAATTTTGCCGGAGCAGTCGAGATGCCCGCAGAACTTGGGTCCCCGCCTTCGCGGGGACGACGTGTTAGCGGTCCGGCGTCACCCGCCACACCACCCCACCGGCATCGTCCACCACCAGCAGCGCCCCATCCTGCGCCACCGTCACCGCGGCCGGGCGGCCCCAGACGTCGCGGTCGCTCAGCACCATGCCGGTCATGAAGTCCTGGTACTGGCCGGTCGGCACGCCGTTCTTCATCATCACGCGGATGACTTTATAGCCGGTGCGGATGCCGCGGTTCCAGGAGCCGTGCAGGGCCAGGAAGATGTCGCCCTCGTACTCCTTCGGGAAGGCGTGCCCGGCGCCGGCCGGGGCCTGGTAGACCACCATGCCGAGCGGCGCCGAGTGGGCCTGGATCAGGGTGTCCGGAACCGTCGCCTTGCCCTTCAGGTCAGGGCGGATGCCCTTCAGGCGCGGGTCTTCGTGGTCGCCCAGGTAGTACCATGGCCAGCCGTAGAAGCCGCCCTGCTTGACGCGCGTGATGTAATCCGGCGGCAGGTTGTCGCCCAGTTCGTCGCGCTCGTTCACGCTGCAGAACAGGTCGCCCGTCTGCGGGTGCACCAGCATGCCGACGCAGTTGCGCAGGCCGTTGGCGAAGTTGCGCCGATTTTTCCCGTCGACGTCGAACGCCAGCACCGTGGCGCGGTCCGTTTCCTCGGCCCAGGCGCCGCCCAAGCCGTGCTCCTTCTCCCACTGCGCCAGCGGCTGCGAGGGCTTGTTGCCGATGCCGCTGGCGATGTTGGTGGCCGAGCCCACGGACACGAACAGGGTCTTGTCGTCCTTCGAGAACGCCAGCGTGCGCGTGGTGTGGCCGCCGGTGGTGTCGCTGAGCTTCTCGACGACGGTCTCCGGTTCGCCTTTGGCCTTCAGGTCGCCGTTCGCATACGGAAAGCGCACCACCGAGTTGACGTTGGCGACGTACAGGTATTTCGGATTCGCGCCGGATGGCCACAGCGCCATGCCGTAGGGCCGCGACAGGCCGGTCGCGAACACGCTCGCGCTGTCGCTCTTGTCGCCGTCCTTCGAGCGCAGGATGCTCAGCTGGCCCTTGCCCGTTTCGGCCAGGATGATGTCGCCGTTCGGCGCACGCAGCGCCAGGCGCGCCTTGCCGGCATCCAAGGCGAAGGTCGAGACCTTGAAACCTTTGGGCACGGCGGGCATCGCGCCGCTTGGCCGCGCGGCGACCTTCGGGCCGTTGCCGGCGCTCTCGCTGGCGAAGGGTGCCACCAGCTTGTCGACGCTGAGGTGATGCAGGTCGCCCGGCTTGTCCTCGGTCCAGGCGCCGGCTTTTTCGCCGCCACCGGCGGTTTTGCCCGCCGCGGCGGCGGCCGGCGCAGCGGCCTTCCCGCTCTGCGCAGCCAGGTAGTCGATCACAGCGCCGCGCGCCTTGCTATCCGCGATCCCGATCGGCATCGCGGTGCCCGGCACGTCCTTGCTCGGGTCGCGCAGGAAGACGTCGAGTTCCTCGCGGGTCCAGGTTTTACCCGCGGCGCCGGCTTTCGCCAGCGCGTCGGTGTAGTTGTAGCCGGCCACCGCGGCGGCCTTGCGGCCCACCACGTTGTACAGGCCCGGGCCGGCGCGCGAGCCCAGCTTCGGGTCGACCGTGTGGCAGCTGGCGCAGTTGCGCTCGAAGTAGGTCTGCCCGGCCGAGGGCGCGGCCGCAGTTGCTACCGGCACGGCGCCCGCCATCAGCCAGGCCAGCGCGGCGAGCTGGGTCGCCAGGATGGTGCGATGCATGTTCTTCTCCTTGTTGAATCCGCCAAATAATAGGCGCAATATTGCCAGAACAATCAACAATGAGGAGGCGCGGATGAAGATCGGACGGCGATACGATCGTCCTGAAGCGCAGCCAGGGCGAAGGCTGCGCCGATCCGATCGTCCTCAGTTTCCGCAACAAGCTGCTGACCCAGGTCGCCTGGACCTGGGAATCGTGCATGGACTGAGCTGCATGGACTGATCAGTCGATCATGAAGACCGGATAACGGCGCCACTCCGGCTCGCGCCAGCGCGCGCAGTTGGCGAAGATGAAGTCCAGCACCGCGCCCTGGTCGTTCAGCAGCGCCGGGTTGGCCGCTTTCCACGCCGCGAACCTGGCCGCCAGTTCCGGCTCTTCGCGCAGCAGCTTCTCGGCCTCGTCCTCGAACACATAGTCCGAATACGCTTCCTTCTTTTCCAGCACGCTGTTGAACAGGCCCCAGCGGAAGAAGCTGTCGTGGCCCAGCGGCTCCAGCATCTCGACCGCGTAGCGCGCCTTGTCCTGGTCCAGCGGCACGATGTAGTCGCCGGCGCGGAGTAGCACGGTGGCGCAGCGGCGTTCCAGCTGCACGTCGTCATGGAACATGTGGCCTTCGTAGGCGTTCGGGCGCGAGCTCACCGACTTCACGTGGTAGCAGGCCAGCTCCTGCTCGCGGTCCGCTTCCACGCGCTCCATGCGCACGCCGTTCCACTGCAGGCGCTCGATCGCTTCGCGCCACTGCTGCGGCACCACGTAGGCGCGCGGCGCCCACACGACCACGTCGGCCGTGAAGTGCGTGTACCAGGCGATGTCCTTCTCGTAGGGCGCGCTGCGGTCGTACCACAGGCGCTGGTAGTCGCCCAGCACGCTGGGCTTGTATTTGGCTTCGTAGCCCTTGAAACGGAAGCTGGACGGATTCGATTCGTCCATCGCCCAGTGGATCGGCCACTCGCGTCGCGTACGGCCCTGCTCTTTGGCGGCGCGGCGCAGCGCGATGATTTGCTCGCCGTTGGCGACCGTGAAGTCGAGCGCCGTTTCGACCAGCGCGCGCATCGAGTGATAGCGGTCGGCGAAGGGCTTCAGCATGTGGGTCTCGGGCATGAAGCCGATCGTGTGGTGCAGGGCCGCGTAGCCGGTCGAGAAGCGCGGCGTCTCGAGGAAGTCGGCGATGCCGTCGTCGGGGATGTCCTTGACCGGGTTCACATAGGGGCAGGTCGGCCAGCCGCGCTTGTCCATCTCGGCGTACATGGCCGGCAGCATGGTCCCGCGCAGGAATTCGCCCAGTTCGCCGCCCAGCTTGTCGGCCTGGGTCTGGATCAGGGTCATGGTGTAGCTGTAGTCGGCGCCGTTCGAGGTGTGGGTGTCGACCATCACGTCCGGATCCCAGGCCGTGAAGAACTCGTTGAACACGCGCGCCGTCAGGGTGTCGCACTTGACGAAGTCGCGGTTCAGGTCCAGGTGGCGGCTGTTGCCGCGGAAGCCGAAGGACTCCGGGCCGTCCTGGTTCACGCGCGAGGTATTCTGGCGGTTGAAGGCGCCGTCGACGTTGTACAGCGGGATGAAAATGAACACGGTGCGCCCCAGCGCGGCCAGGCGCTGCGGCTCCAGGCAGAAGTCGCGCACCAGCGCCATGCAGGCGTCCACGCCTTCCGGCTCGCCCGGATGGATGCCGTTATTGTTGAAGAACACCGGGCGGCCGTCGCGCTTGATCTCGAAGCGGTCGAACACGCCGTCGGCGCTGACCACGCCGGCGTGGATCGGAACGCCGGCGTCCGAGCTGCCGATCTGGCTGAAGCGCAGTACGCGCGGGTGGCGCTTGGCGAGTTCCTCGTACCAGGCGATGCAATCGGCCCAGGTGGTGGTCTGGTTCTGGTTGCCCTTTTCGAAAGGCGTCTTCAATTCATTCGACATGATGAGCGTGTGTGATGGTGATGATGGTGCGGAGACCGTTACGATACCGCAGTATCGTCCTTGAGGGGCAGCTTGATCGCCACCGTGGTGCCGCGCCCCGGCTGGGAACGCACCTGTATCGTGCCGCCGACGGCGAACACGCGCTCGCGCATGCCGATGATGCCGATGCCCTCCGAGGCCAGGGCCGGATCGAAGCCTTCGCCGTCGTCGCCGACCTCGATGTGCAGGGCGTCGTCGTCGTCCGACAGCACCAGGCTGACGTGGGCCGCGCTGGCGTGCGCGTGTTTCATGATGTTCGACAGCGCTTCCTGCACGATGCGGTAGGCGGAAATCGCGAGCTCGTTGTTCAGGCGCGAGAAGTCGCCCTCGGTGTGGAATTCGAAGGCGATGCCGGAACTCGATCGGTAATGGCTGACCATCTCTTCGACCGCGCCGTGCAGGCCCAGCATGTCCAGCACTTCCGGGCGCAGGCGGCGCACCAGGCGCCGGCCGTTGGCGTACAGGTCGAGCGCCAGCTTGGTGATGGCCTGCGCCTTGGACTGGATCTGCTCGACTTCGGGCCCGGGCACGGCCTTGGCCGCCAGCTGCTGGATGGTCTGCGATTCCAGGCGCACCGCGATCAAGGAGGCATTCAGCTCGTCGTGGATCTCGACCGCGATCGTCTTGCGCTCGTCCTCGATGATGTTGTTGACCTTCTGGATCAGCTTGCGCTTGTCGGCGTCGGCGCGCAGCGCCTCGTTGCGCGACTCGAGCAGGTCGCGGGTACGCTCGGCCACCTTGTTCTCGAGGTCCTGCTTGGACTGGTCGAGCGCCACCGACATCTCGCCGATCGAGGCCTGCAGCTCGCCGACCTCGCCGCCGGTGGTGACCGGCAGTACGACGCGGTAGTCGCCGCCGCGGATCGCGCGCAGCACCGCGATCGCCTCGCGCAGCGGCACCGTCAGGCTGCGCGCCAGGATGTAGGCCAGCAGGCCGCTCGCGGCCAGCGCCAGCGCCGCCATCGCCAGCTCGATGCGGAAGCGCCGCAGCTGCTTGGCCACCATGCTGGTCGGCGACATGGTCACCCGCACCTGCCCCACTACCTCGGGGGTGAACGTGGGCGGGCGGGTGTCGCTGGAGGCGGAGACGTGCGGCGTGCCGTTGTCCGAGAACAGGTTGATCCACACCACCTGCTTGCGGATCGGCGCTTCGTAGTAGCGCGGTTCGGCCGAGATCGGGTGCTCGGACACGACGCTGACGGCATTGCCGCCATTCGAGTAGACCACATCGATGCGGTAGATGCTGCGGTCCGACTGCACCAGGCCGTTGATGGTCAGGCGCAGGTCGGACAGGTTGCCGGAGATGACGTTGTACTCGCTGGTTTCGGCCAGCGCGCGCGCCAGGATGCGGCCGCGCTCGGCCAGCTCCTCGTCGACCTGGGCGCGGTGCGAATACCAGGAATACCAGACGAAGGACGTGAACAGCAGCACCACCGGCAGCATGGTGATGAAGGCCATGCGCAGGCCGATGCTCCAGCCGCGCCAGAAGGACAGATGGCGTTTCATGGCCGCCGGGAGAAGCTGCGCACCTCGTCGCCGACCTTGAGGTCGAGCGAGCGCGCCACGCCCTCGTTGACGATGGTGCGGAAGTAGCGCGGGAACTGCGGCGGCGCCAGCTCGCCGCCAGCCACGTAGGCGTTGGCGATCTCGGCGACCTGGGCGTCGATGTCCTCGATCTCGGAATAGGTCGTGGCCAGCGCGCCGGCCTTGACCATGTCGCCGGAAAAGCCGATCACGCCCTGCTTGTGGCGGTAGGTCGAGAGCAGGATGTTGCGGATGCTTTCGGTGCTGTAGATGGTGCTGTCGGGCAGTGCCAGCAGCACGTCGGTCTGGGCGATCTGGTTCAGCAGGCGGTTGATGTCGTCGCCGTCGCCGGCTTCCAGCACCGCCACCTTGTCCGCCTCCAGCGCCGGACGCAGGAAGGCGGTGTCCGCGCCGAGGATGGCGCCGACCCGCACCGGGCGGCGGTAGATCAGGGTGGCGAGGCGCAGCTGGTCGGTGGGCGCCGGTTCCGCATAGACCGCGGTGCTGGCCACCGGACTGGCGCCGCCATGCGCGGCCTTGGCCATGATGGCGCGGTAGACCTGGCTCGAGGTGAAGGCGGAGATCACCACGCAGTCGCAGCGCCGCGACGCCACCTCGCGCAGCGCGGCCGGACCGACCGCAACGTAAAACATGCGGCGGCGCTGGGCCAGCTCGGTGCGGAAGGGAGAGAAGATCGGGACCAGGCGTTTATAGAGATCCTCGGCGATGCGCTGGGTGACGGTGCTGTCGTCGGCGGTGAGGATCTGGAAGCGGAAGCCCTGGGCCGGTTGCTGGGTGGGTTTGGCGGCTTGGGCGGTCAGGCTTAGCGCCGCGAGGAGGCAGGCGAGAAAAGTCAACTTGGGTCCCCGCCTGCGCGGGGACGACGGGGTTGGCACTTTTTGCTCCAGGTTCGATTTCCTGAACACGAAATTACGGCTGAATCAAACCATGCTTCACAGCCAGCTTGGTGATGTACGCCTGCCGGTGCACCCCCAGCTTCTCCTTCACCGACTGGCTGATATTGCTGATCGTCTTAGTCGACAGATTCAGGCGCTCGGCGATTTCGTTGTTGGTCAGGCCCTCGGCCATCAGCCTGAAGATCTCCAGGCTGCGTTCGTCCAGCATCGACTGCGGCGAGACGTCGCCGCGCACGGCAAGGCTGGCCAGGCGCTCGGCGATCTGCGGCGGGAAGTACAGCTTGCCGGCATGCGCCTGGCGCACGGCTTCGGCCAGGTCGGCCGGGTCGCAGTCCTTGGTCACGAAGGCGTGCGCGCCCATGCGGTAGGTTTCCTTGATCAGGCTGTCCTGGTCGAACTGGCTGAGGAACACGATCTTCGCCTGCGGATCGGTCTTCAGGATGTTCTGGGCGGCGTCCATGCCGGTCAGCTCGGTGCCGAAGCGGATGTCCAGCACCGCCACGTCCGGTTTCTGCTCGGCGTACATCGCCACCGCCTCGCTGGGCGACTTGGCCTGCCCCACCACTTCCATCCCCTGGGCCCCGAGCGACATGGCGAAACCGGTCATCACGATCGGGTGGTCGTCCGCCAGCATCACGCGGATCGGCTTTTGTTCTTTAGGCATCTGCTTACCATTCCATGGCATGTGAATGGTGTGATTATTCCATATTAGTACGGCAATACCAACGAAGTCCGGGCATGCAATATATGGAAAAATATTTACCAAGAATTCGCTTTACACATTGCTAGCATCTAGCATATATTTATTCCACGTATTAGACAAAACCGCTTCGTGCTCGACAACAACAAAGGAGGATGGCCATGCATTTCTCTTATGCGAACCCTGGCAGTGGCAGCAAAACCGGCAAGTTCATGCTGGTGGCCGGCTTGCACGTGGTGCTCGGCACCCTGTTCGTCCACAGCATGAACACCCGGCACATCTCGCTTTCCAGCCTGCCCGAGCAGGTGCTGGTGATGATCGAACCGGAGCACGTGCAGCCGCCGCCGCCGCCCGATCCGCCGAAGCCGGTGCAGCAGCAGATGGCGCCGCCGGAAATCGTGGTGCCGAAGGTCGAAGTCGAGGTGGCGCCGCCGCCGGTGCCGCCGCAGATCCAGGCCGCCGTGCAGACCGAGGCGCAGCCGCGGCCGTCGGTCCCGGCCCAGCCCGCGGTCGAAGGCTCGCCGGCCACCAAGCCCGGCGCCAATACCGGCCAGATGCACTCCGCGGTGTTCGCCGACGCCAGCGGCTGCGCCCTGCCGGACTACCCGTCCAGCGCGGCCCGCAACGGCGAAACCGGCACCACCACCCTGGCCTTGCTGGTCGGCGTCGACGGCCGTGTGAGTTCGGCGCGGGTCGATCAGTCGAGCGGCTCGCGGGTGCTGGACCGCGCCGCCCTGAATGCGCTCAGCCTGTGCAAGTTCAAGCCCGCCATGAGCAACGGCGCGCCGCAAGCCGGCTGGGCCCAGCTGGCCTATGTCTGGAAGCTCGACTAGGCCGGCCACGTAACGCGTCCCTTTCGGCCCGCCCCTCTCCTCTCGGCCTGGCGGGCTTTTTTTCGCCTGGAGTATCGATGTCCCACGAAACCACCCTGCCCGGCGCCGCCGGCTACCAGGGTCTCGCCGCCGCATGCCTGCTCGGCGCGCTGCTGGCCTGGCTCGCGCTGGCCCCGCGCCATCTTCCCGCGCCGCCGGCGGCCAACGGAGCCCCTGCCGCCGGCGGGTTTTCCGCCGCGCGGGCCCAGGCCCACGTGCAGGCCATTGCCGGCGTGCCGCGCCCGGCCGGCAGCAAGTCCAACCAGCAGGCGCGCGACTACCTGCTGGTCCAGCTGCGCGCGATCGGGCTGGAGCCGGAGGTGCAGACCGAGACGGTGCGGACCGCATCCGGCGATATGACCGCCAACGTGCGCGTGACCCTGGCCGAAGTCCATAACGTGGTCGTCAAGAAGCCCGGCATCGTGGCCGGCCATGGCGCCAGGCCGGCGGTGCTGGCGCTGGCCCACTACGATTCCGCCGCCGACAGCCCGGGCGCGGCCGACGGCGCCGCCTCCAGCGCGGCGCTGCTGGAAACCCTGCGCGTGCTGCAGGCCGGCCCGGCGCTCGACAACGATGTGCTGGCGGTGTTCACCGACGGCGATGCCGCCCAGGCGCTGGGCACGCGCGGCTTCATGCAGTCGCACCCGTGGGCGCGCCGCGCCAGGGTCGCGCTGCGCTTCGACAATCCCGGCAACCGCGGCGCGCTGCAGCTGATCGGCGCCGACCGCGCGGACGGCTTGACGGTCGGCGCCTGGTCCGCGCTGGCGCCCGACCCGCAGGGCTCGTCCTTCATGGGCGAGCTCTATGACAGGCTGCCGCATCACGAGGGCGCGGCGCTGATGGCGGGCGGGGATGCCGGTCCGGCGGTGCTGCACTTCGCCACCACCGCCGGACCGCTGGGCGGCGGCGCCTGGGACGTGCCCGAACGCCTGGACCGGGCCAGCCTGCAGCACGAAGGCGACACCATGCTGGCCCTGCTGCGCCATTTCGGCGCCGCCGCCCTGCCGGAACCGGCCGCGCGCGGCCAGGTCTTCTTCGCCCTGCCCGGCCTGGGCATGCTGCACTATGGCTATCCGATGGTCTGGCCGGTGAGCCTGCTGGCCTGCCTGCTGTGCGCGGCCGCCTGCCGCGCCGGCATCCGGCGCCGCGGCGTCGACGGCACCGACATCGTGCACGGCGCCTTCGGCTGCCTGGCGATGGCGATCCTGGCCACCGCCAGCGCCTGGATCGTCCGCGATTTCCTGCCCGGGCTGGCGCCGCGCTACGCCGCCGGCCTGCTGGCCGACGGCCCCGCGCTGGATGCCGGCGTGCGCTGGCAGCTGCTGGCCTTCACGCTACTGCCGGTGGCCGTCTTCATCGGCCTGCAGCGCCTCCTGCAGCGGCGGATCGGCGTCCACGCGGCCACGCTGGGCGCGATCGGCCTGCTCACCATCGCCCTGCTGGTCGTCAGCTGGTTCGCGCCGGGCGCGAGCTACGTGCTGGCCTGGCCGCTGATGGCGGCGCAGGCGGCCTGGCTGGTCCTGTCCAGCCGCCGCGCCCAGGACTGGACGACGGCGCGCCGGCGCAGCGTGCTGCTGCTGGCGGCGCTGCCGGCCGCGCTGCTGATCGTGCCGGCGGCGCGCGACAGCCTGCTGTTCGTGTCCCCGGCCTGGCTGGTGCTGCCCTCAAGCCTGGCCTGCTGCCTGCCGGCCCTGTGCGGCCCGCTGCTGGCGGAAGTCGGCGCGCGCCTGGTGGTGCGGCCGCTGCTGCTGGGCGTGTGGGCCTGCATGGTGCTGGCCCACCGCGGCAACCCGGCGGCGCCGGAGCTGCCGCAGCCGAACCGCCTGGTCTACTACAAGGACGCCCTGAGCTGGCAAGCCTTCTGGATGTATCCGCCGGCGCCGCTGGATGCCTGGACGCGCCGGATCTTCCCCAACACCATGCATCCCTATCGCCTGCCCTACCTGTTCGGTCCCGACGGCAGCCCGGTGTGGTACGCGGCCGCCGAACGCGACGACAGCGTCGCCTACCCCTACCTGCTGGTCGAGAAGAGCGAGTACGTCAACGGCGGCCGCCACATTGAATTCCTGCTGCGCTCGAAGAACCGGGCGCCGGAGCTGGTGCTGCGCATCGTCGGCGCGGAGACGCTCAGGACCAGCGTCAACGGCCGCGTGCTGACCGACAGGCGCTACCGGGGCTGGAAGCTGGACCTGCACGGCATGCAGGACCGCGACCTGCACTTCGCCATCGACGTCATCGGCGAACCGGGTTTCCTGGTCTATGTCCAGGAGCGCATACCCGGCCTGCCCGAACGCGACCTGCCGCCCCGTCCCGCCGGCATGCTCCCGCGCCTGCTGCCGCAAACCGCCACCACGATCTCCGCCGACGTGCTTTTATTCCGCTAGAATGGCTGCGCTCTCAGAACCTATCCCGGTAGGGAGGAGGAAGTTGATGACGATGCATGACAAGCGCGGGCAAGGCGCGAGGAGGCCGCATGGCGCGCCATGCAACGACGAGCAACGCAGCACCCGCTTGTCAGGCGCGTCAGCAACGACTCATTCCCTACCGGGGTAGGTTCTTAATTCACACGGCAGGAATCCATGCACAAGATCTTCCACACGACCATCGCCGCCAGCCTGGCGCTGGCCTTTTCCGCTCACGCGGCCAAGCCCGCCGCTTCCGCAATCGTTCAGGAGGCGCCGCTGCGCGCCCACCTGGCCTTCCTGTCCTCGGACCTGCTCGAAGGCCGCGGCACCGGCCAGCGCGGCGGCGAACTGACCGTCGCCTACCTCGAGAACCAGGCCCTGGCCGCCGGCCTGCTGCCGGCCAACAAGGGCAGCTACCGCCAGAGCGTACGCATCGCCGGCGTGAAGGCGCAGCCGCAGGACAGCTCGGTGGCCCTGGTCGCCGGCGGCAAGCCGCTGGCGCTGGACTTCGCCAAGGACTGGGTGTGGGCGCCGGGCGATGCGACGCCGGTGCACGACATGGACGCCGAACTGGTCTTCGTCGGTTATGGGATTCAAGCAGCCGAAGAAGGCGGCTGGGACGATTACAAGGGCCTCGACGTCAAGGGCAAGGTATTGGTCATGCTGGTCAACGACCCGGCGCCGACCGGCGCGGAGCCGGGCCGCTTCAATGGCAAGGGCCTGACCTACTACGGCCGCTGGACCTATAAATTCGAGGAAGCCGCGCGCCGCGGCGCCGCCGGCGTGCTGCTGATCCACACCGACGCCTCGGCCTCGTATGGCTGGAGCGTGGTGCAGAACAGCTGGACCGCCGAGCGCTTCCAGCTGGCCGACGCCGATCTCGGCACCGGCATGCAGGGCTGGATCACGGACGCCGGCGCGCGCGCCCTGTTCAGCGCCGCCGGCCAGGACCTGGACAAGCTGCGCGCCGCCGCCGAAGACAAGTCCTTCAAGCCGGTGCCGCTGAACGCCCGCGTGCAGGGCCAGACCAGGGCCGCGGTGCGCACGCTGGAGCAGTTCAATGTGGCCGGCATCGTGCCGGGCACCGATCCGAAGCTGAAGGACGAACTGGTGATCTACAGCGCGCACTGGGACCACCTCGGCAAGCAGGGCGACAGCGGCGACACGATTTTCAACGGCGCCGTCGACAACGCCTCGGGCAGCGCCGGCCTGCTGGCGATGGCGCAGGAGGCGGTGCGCCACCCGGCCAGGCGCAGCCAGATGTTCCTGTGGGTGGCGGCCGAAGAACAGGGCCTGCTGGGCAGCGCGGCCTATGCCGCCCGTCCGCTGTGGCCCCTCGATAAAACCGCGGCCGCGCTCAACCTGGACAGCCTGAACTTCGTCGGCGCCGTCAAGGACGTCAGCGTGCAGGGCAGCGAACGCAGCACCCTGGGCGCGGCCGCCGCCGGCGCCGCCAAGGCGATGAAGCTGACGGTGGCGCCAGCCCATCCGGACCTGAGCGGCGGCTACTTCCGCAGCGACCATTTCAGCTTCGCCAAGGCCGGCGTGCCGGCCTTCTCGGTCGGCAGCGGCCATGACTGGGTGAAGGACAAGGAGGCCAGCGACGCCAAACGCAAAGCTTATTCGGCACGCTACCACCAGGCCAGCGACGAATACGATCCGAACTGGGACCTGTCCGGCATGGTGCAGCAGGCGCAGTACACGCTGAACCTGGGCCGCATGGTGGCCGATGCGCCGGCGATGCCGGCCTGGAAACCGGGTGACCAGTTTGCGAAAGCCCGCGCTGCAAACAAATAAATAGAAATCCCGCGCAGCCCGGAAAAGCTGCGCGGGATCACCCGTCTTTGTGTGCAAGCTAGCTGTCTTTGATCACCTCGATAGAGCCTCCTTTCATTCGTTGCAAGGAAAAACCAGTCTGTCGCGTGCGCCGCTTCTCACACCAGGCGGCGGCGCCTGGCGATCGCCAGCATGCCCAGGCCGCAGAGCAGCAGCAGCGCTGGCCGGTTCGGTGGTCTGGCTGGGATTGAGCCCGTACTGATCTTGAAGCGTCAATCATCGGGAAACACGGTCCGGGGTCGGCCCTTTTCGTGTTTCCGCTCAGGAAAAATAGTAATTGCTGGGGCAACAAGTTCCCACCCCCACGGGTGGGGTTACCGTTGATTTACATGCGGGAGATGGCGGGACGCAGCTGTTCCAGCAGGCCTGCTTCGGACGAGCAGCCGAATTTTTCGTAGACCGCCTTCACGCAGTCGCGCAGCACGGCGTCGCTGACTTCCATGTTCGCGCGCGCCGATTCGCGGCCGCCGCCCACGCCCATCCAGAACGCCACCTCCGCCTGCTGCGGCGACAGTTCGACCGAGCCGATCGCGCGCCAGATGCGCAGCGGCAGCGGCACCACGAACTTCATGAAGATGCCGACCGTGCGGCTGGCCGCGCCGGCATCGCCGTCCGCGTGCAGGGCCGCGGCGCCGCCCACGCTCATCCACTGGGCGCGCGCTTCGAGAATGCCGCCGCCCATCGCCAGGGTCCCCAGCGGCAGCAGCCAGGGATAGCGGTCGCCGTGCACCACCGACTCCACCAGCCGCATGCAGAACGGCGGCACGGTGCGGCGGTCGAAAGTCTGGCGCTCCTGCGCCGCCAGCTGGTCCAGCAGCGCGCCGGCGGAGTCGCTCAGGTAAAGGATCTGGCCGTCGCCGGTGGCCAGCAGCATGGCTTCGTCTTCGATCACGCCGGCCCCGCCCGCGCCCAGTTCCGGCGCATTGCGCAGCACCTGCGCGAAGTAGCCGGCGACGCGCTCCAGGTCTTCTTCGTCATGGTGGTCGAAGGCCGGGCCTTCTTCGCGCCACAACACGATCTCGCCGCGCTTGCGGCCGCCGATTTCCAGCGCCGTCTCCAGCACGTGGACCGGCGGCGCGGTGGGCGCGGTGAAGTTGGCGTGGTCGCTGTAGAAATAGCCTTCCGGCGGTGGCAGCACCTGGGAAAAGACGGCGCCGTCCTGGACGGCCTCCGGCACCGGCTGCGCCGGCAGTTGCGGACGCAGCACCAGGTGGGCGGAGGCATTCGGGATGAGCTCACGCACCAGCCCGAAAGCGTCCGGGACGATCGTCATCAGGTCGAGACCCGCATAGCACAGGATGCGCAGGCGGGCCCACTGACGGCTGTTCTTTTTGCGGGACATGGTCGAATACTGATTGGTTGGCAATTAATTGTCAACATATCACTGCCGCCGATTCGTCGCCCCCGCGCAGGCGGGGGTCCAAGTTCGGTTGCGTTAACGTGACGCTGACAGAACTTGGGTCCCCGCCTGCGCGGGGACGACGGAGGAAGCAGCGGGGATGACGGAGGAAGCAGGGGGGACGACGCTTAAGGCGCGGGAACGACGGCTAGTGCGCCGGCGCCACCGGTGCACCGGCCCGCGCCAGGATCTGCGCCAGCTTCGCAATGTCGACCGGCTTGACCAGGTGATGATCGAAGCCGGCCTGGCGCGACAGCTCGCGGTCGCGCTCCTGGCCGTAGCCGGTCAGCGCCACGAACACCGCGCCGGCGTGGACCGGCTGGCGGCGCAGGCGGCGCGCCAGTTCGTAGCCGGTCATGTCGGGCAGGCCGATGTCGAGGATGAAGACTTCGGTGCCCTCGGCCTCCGGCGCGCGCAGCGTGGTCGAGGCGTCCTCGTAAACCCGCACCGTGTGGCCGTGGGCGCGCAGCAGCACCGCCAGCGACTGGCCGGCGTCGAGATTGTCGTCGACGATGGTGACCAGCACCGGCCGGGTCTCGGCGGCCAGCTGGGCGCGCGGCGTCTCGCCGGCCCGGGCCTGCGCGAGCGGCAGAGAAACCGTCATCGTGGTGCCCTGCTGCGGGCCGTCGCTGTGCGCGGACACGCTGCCTTCGTGCATGCGCACGATGCTCTTCACCAGCGCCAGGCCGATGCCAAGTCCGCCCTGCGAACGGTCGGGCGCGCGGTCGGCCTGGGTGAAGAGGTCGAAGATATGCGGCAGCAGCTGGGCGTCGATGCCGCTGCCGTTGTCGCGCACGCTCACCGCGCTGGCGGCGCCGTCGCGGGTCACGGACAGGGCGATGCGGCCGCCGGCCGGCGTGTACTTGGCCGAGTTGTTGAGCAGGTTGACCAGCACCTGGATCAGGCGCGTGCGGTCGCCTTCGACCGGCACCTGGTCGCCCGGCAGGTCGACCGTCAGCGTGTGGCGGCGCTCCTCGATGTGCGGGCGGGCCTGTTCGACGGCCGCCATCGCGACCTTGTTCAGGTCCAGCACCTCGGTCTCCAGCTTGATCAGGCCGCGGGTGACGCGCGAGACGTCGAGCAGGTCGTCGACCAGCTCCGTCATGTGGCGCACCTGGCGCGAGATGATGTTGCTGGCTTTGAGACGCAGGCCCTCGTTCACCTCGGGCAGGCGCAGCAGCTGGGCCGCGCTGGTGATCGGCGCCAGCGGATTCCTCAGCTCGTGCGCCAGCATCGCCAGGAACTCGTCCTTCATCTTGTTGTGGCGCTCGGCCTCGGCGCGCGCGGCGCGTTCGCTGGCCAGCAGGCTTTCGCGCTCCTGGGCCGCCTTCTGCGCCAGGTCGTACAGGCGCGCGTTGTCGATCGCGATCGCGGCCTGGCCGGCAAAGGTGCCGATCAGCTCCTCGGTGCGGGCGCTGAACATGCCCGGGGTCGAGTGGCCGAAAAACAGGCCGCCGATCACCTCGCCCGAACGCGACACCACCGACGCCGCCAGGTAGCTGCGCACCGGCAGGTGGCCGGGCGGCATGCCGTGGTGCGGCGCCATCGAACCGTAGCGTGGATCCTTGGTGATGTCGTCGCTGCGGATCGGCGCGCTGCCGTAGAAGGTCGGGCCGAACACCTTGGTGGGACGCGGCTGGCCGAAGTTCTGGAAGGCTTCGCGCGGCGCCCCGCTCAGGGTGTAGAGCAGGTAGGCGTCGCCGTTGCCGTCGGTGTTGTTGTAGAAGAAGGACCCGAATTCGGCGCCGGTCAGCTGGGTCGCGGTGTCGGTGATCGCCTGCATCAGCGGCTCGAGGTCGAGGGTCGATGCCAGTTCCCCGCTCGCCTCGCGCATCAGTTCCAGGATGCGGGTCTCGTCGCGCAGCGCCTGTTCGGCGCGGATGCGGCGCAGCGCTTCCCAGCCGCGGCGCGCGCCGTCTTCGAGCAGCTGCACTTCGGCGCTTTCCCAGCGCTGGGCGACAGGCGCGTGCAGCGCCATCACGCCCTCCAGGCGATCGCCATCCATCAGCGGCACCACCAGCCCGGAGACGATGCCCTGCGCCAGCCAGGCGCCGGCGCCGGGAAGGTCCGCTTCCTTGCCGACGTCCGGCACGCACACGGTCTCGCCGCGCAGCAGCTGGGCGGCGCGGCCGAAGGCCAGCATCTCGAGCGGCAGCGCGCGTCCCGGCTCGCCGTCCGGCGCGCCCTGGCGCCACTGCTCGCGGATCACGGCCGCCTGGGCCGCGTGGTCGACCGTCGCATGGATCGCCAGCGCGCCGGCGGCATACTCGCTGAGATAGCGGCCGATGGCCTGCATCAGCGCTTCGCCCTCCAGCTCGCGGCGCAGGATGCGGGTCAGCGCAGCCTGGAAGGCGTTGCGCCGCTCCGCCTTGACGGCGGCGGTGTTCTCGACCAGGGTCACCAGCACGCCGCCGACCTCGTACGCGTCGTTGTAGACCGGACTATACGAATAGTGGAACCAGGAGGTCTCCGGCACGCCGTGACGGTCCGCGACCACTTCCAGGTTGTCCTCGCCGACGGGTTCGCCCTGCCAGGCGCGTTCCCATTGCGGGCGCATTACCGGCCAGATGTCCGCCCAGACCACGCGCGCGTCGACGCCCAGCGCCCCTTCCTGCTTGTTGCCGAGGATGCCCAGATAGGCGTCGTTGAAGAACTGGAGCTGCTCTTCGCCCCAGGCCAGGCACATCGGCAGCTGGCAGTCGAGCAGGGTGCGCACGGCGAGCTTGAGGCTGAAGGGCCAGGACGTGGCCGGACCGACGGCGGTCTTTTCCCAGGGATGGCGCTGCATGCGCAGCTCCATCCCACTCAGCTTCTTTGGCGGGGTGTCTCCGGAAACGGCGGAATCGAAAGGCCAGGGCATAGTGCTCACGAACAGGTCCGAGCCGGACAGTGGCTCAGCTGCCCATCATAGCAGGCATTGTTAAATAAATGTTTCTTTACTGGATCACCCCGCAGGCAATGCGCTCGCCCCCGCCGCCGAGCGGCGCCGGCTTGTCGGCGTAGTTGTCGCCGCCGGCGTGGATCATCAGCGCCTTGCCCTTGACGTCGGCCAGGGTCTTCAGGCGCGGCGCCGTCACCGGCACGATGGCGCGGCCATCGCCGCCCACCACCAGCGGCGGCAGGTCGCCCAGGTGGCCGTTGCCGGTGGGGCCGAGGTGCTGCTTGCTGCCGGCCGGGTCGTAGTGGCTGCCGGCGGCGCCCGCCGCCACCTTTTTCCCATCCTTTTCATTCGCGCCGCAGCTGTCGTTCTCGTGCACATGGTAGCCGTGCGGGCCGGCCGGCAGATCGCTCAGGTTGGGCGTGAACACCAGGCCCTTGCCGGACTCGGTGATCGTCACCGTGCCGATCATCTTGCCGGTGCCGGCGGGGGTCACCAGGGTCATCGGGGCCTGCAGCTTGTTGCCGGCCTGGGTGGCCTGGGTGTGCGTCTGGGCGCTGGCCGCTGCCGTTACTGCTGCAATTGCCGCTGCGGCGAGGATGGTCTTCGTTTTCATGCCGTCTCCTTACAAGGTTTGGATGAGGAAGCGGAGACAGTGTATGTCAAGGATATGGACAAGGGCGGACGCTAGACGTGTTTGTAATAGAAGCTCGTCGCACACAGCGCCCCATCCGGCAGGTACGCATAATCCGGCACCACGCCCACCCGCTGCCAGCCGAGGCGCTCGTACAGACGTTCGGCGGTGGGACTGGCGGTATCGAGCACCAGCACCCGCCTGCCCTGCCCGCGCGCCGCTTCTTCCACCGCTTCCATCAGGCGCTGGCCGGTCCCCGCGCCGCGCGCGCGCCGGTGCACCAGCAGCTTGGCGACGTCGGCGCGGTGCGGCTGGTTCTCGGGCATGTCGGTGATCAGCTGCACGGTGCCGGCGATGCCTTCCTCATCTTCGGCCACCAGCAAGGTGCGCTCGCCGCGCGCGATGCCATCGGCCACCTTGCGCCAGAAATCGGCGGCCGTTTCGCGCGCCATCGGCAGCATGAAGCTGACCGAGGCGCCGCCCTCGACGCAATCGAGCAGGACTTCGGCCAGCTGATCGATGCGTTCGGCCGCTTCATGGGCATCCAGGCTGCGCACCTTCATGCTTCCCTCCTCGGCGCCCTGTGCGCCTGCGTGACCAGCGAGACCAGGTAGCGCGCGGCTTGATTGGTCGGGTTGTGGTAGGCGATCGGCTGGTCGAGGCGCATCGCCAGGCAGTCGCCCTGTTCGAGCGTCCACAGCGTGTCGCCGACGCTGACTTCCATCCTGCCTTCGATGATCCAGACCTGCTGGTGGACGTCGACGTCGCGGGTGCTGGTTTCGTAGGCCACGCGCTGCCCCGCCGGGAAGCTCACTTCGACCAGCTGGTTCGGTGAGTACATGGCCGGCGACAGGTTGCGGCGCACATAGCCGGAGCCCGGATCGGTCCACACCGGCTGGTCGGCAAGGCGCGAGACCGGCGACGGCGCATCCCCGGCCGGCTTCTCGAACAGCGAAGCGACCGTGACCCCCAGCGCGGCGCTGAGCTTGTCCAGCACGGTGGCGGTGGCGCTGCTTTCGCCGCGTTCGATCAGCGAGATATTCGATTTGCTGACGCCGCTGCGTTCGGAAAGCAGCGCGAGCGAGAGGCCCTGGGCGTCGCGCAGTTCGCGCAGGCGCTGGGCAATGCGTTGGTTGATGTCCATGACATCCAGTATAGTGGATTTTTATATCCTGTAAACTGGATTTTACAGGCTAAGATTGCGTATAGGCAAGAAAACCCGCTTTCGAGCGGAAGAGCTTTATTTGCGAGACTGCGCACAATGTCGCCATGCCATAAGGAAATTAGTATTGGTTTCCCGTGAACAACTACTGGTAGACGGCCCATGAAAACGCTGTCGGTTGCAGCAATCCTTACAGTACTTCTCGCCGCTTGCGGCGGTGGCGGCAGCACCGGCCAGCCCGTTTCAACGCGCGCGCCAACGCCGCCGCCGGCCGGCGTCATATCGCAGCCCGGATCGAAAGACCAGGTCGTCGAGGCGCCGGCACCGCCGGTCACGGCGCTGAAAATGAGCGTCGGTGGCAACTTCACGCAGGGAGGCAGCGCGCAAAATGCGATTGTGAGCTTTACCGGCGCAGCGAATCTCACGCTGTCCGGCAGGCTCGACGGCATCTGGCTGAGCGCATCCAGATCCGGCGGCAGCGTCGTCGTCAGCGGCGACCTGAATACGGTCGTCTTCATGCCGGGCGTCGACACGACGGTGACGGTGACCGGCTCTGCCAACACCTTCTACCTGCCCCTGGACTCGACGATCAAGCTGGAAGGATCCGGCCTTGCATCCAGCACGGTCCGCTATTACAAGTCCTGACCCGCCGCCCCGCGTTCGCAAAGCCCTTCACGCAGAAGCTGTTCGGTGGAGAGAACGCGGGCATATTCGCCATCCAGATTGGCCAGCGCCATCAAATGCACTTCCTCGGCGCTGCGCAGGGTGCCGCCGAAGTCCCGCTTCTCGAAGGTGAAGCAGGCATCCGCCACCACCACCGTCTCGAAGCCCAGGTTGCCGGCCGTGCGCGCCGTCGCCTCGACCGAATTGTTCGTGCTGACGCCGGCGACTACCAGGCGCCGGATGCCGCGCGCGTGCAGCCAGCGTTCGAGGCCGGTGTTGACGAAGGCGTCGGGGACGTTCTTCTCGACCACGTGTTCGTGCGCCAGCGGGATGAAGCGCGCCTGGAATTCGACGCCCTGCTGGCCTGGCGCGAACACGGACGAAGGCGAGCGGCTGATGTGGCGCACGCTGACCACCGGCTGCCCGGCTTGGCGCCAGGCCGCGTGCAGGCGCGCGATATTGTCTTCCGCGCCAGTGTTGTTACGGGGAGGCAGGCTCGGGCTGTGCATGCCCTTCTGCATATCGATGATGATCAGTGCGGTCGGTGTCATAAAAAAACCGGCCCGCGAGGGGCCGGCAAAAGCTCAAGAATACTACTACTTCTACTACTACTTCAGATCATGCGATCAGAAGGTGTAACGCGCGCCCAGGTACAGGCGGCGCGGTTCGACCCAGCCGGTGCCTTCGCCAAACTTGAAGGCTGCGCTGCCGGCCACCAGGGACTGCACCGCATTCACCGACTGCTTGTCGAGCAGGTTGAACACGTCGACGAAGAACTCGATCTTCTGGCTGGCGGTCAGCTTGTAGACGTACTTCGCGCGGATGTCGAGGGTGTAGTACGACGGCGCGGTCTGGCTGCCGATGGCGCCCGGCAGGATGAAGGTATCGACCACGCCGCCGTTCAGGTACGGATCGCCCATTTCCGGCAGGTTGCGGCCGGAATTCAGGGCGGTACGGCTATACAGGATGCCGCTGTTCCAATTGAACACACCGCTCAGCTCCAGGCCATTGTCGAAGAAGTAGGCGCCATAGGCCTTGGCCTGGTGCTTGATGTTGCCGGGCTGCGGGCCGTAGGCATTCGGTGCGCGCGGATCCAGTGCAATCCAGTCACCCTGGAAGTCGGCGTTACTATCCGAGTTGGTGTTGCCCTTGGCCTGGTTGAAGGTGTACGAGCCGCCCGCCATCCAGTTGTCGCGCTTCGCCTTGCTGAAGCTGAGTTCGATACCCTGGTAGTCGCGCTTGCCGCCTGCGAGGGTACCGAGGACGTAGTTCGAATTCGGCTTCGACGAGTAGCCGAAGTAGGAATACGGCAGGTAGTAGGCGGAGCCGGGCGCCGCATAACCTTCAGGCGCGGTGGCGACGGTCAGGCTCGGGTCCGAATACAGGGTCAGGTCGTAGTCTTCCAGCACGTCGCGGGTACGGCGCTTGGTGTAGGTAGCCGATACGGTCCAGTCCTTGCCGATGTTCATCGCATAGCCGAGCATGAACTCGTCGGTGTACGGCGTCTTGGTCGACGGCGAGAACACCGCATCCGGGGTCTTGTCGCCGCCACGGGTACGGAAAGTCAGCCATTTGTCGCCGAGGAAGACCTGCTCTTCGAGCACCGGACCGGACAGGTTGCCGGCGAAGTCGGACATGTTGGTGCGGATCGGGTCGTAGTAACGGCCGAGGAAACCCCACACCTTGCTGCGGCCGTCGCCAACCGGGTCGTACACCACGCTCAGGCGCGGCGCCAGTTCCCACTTGAACTTGGCGGATTCGGCGCCTTTCGAATCCCTGTGCACCCACTCTTCGGCACGCACGCCTGCATTCACGGTCAATTGCTTGAGCGTCCAGGTATCCTGGAGGTAGGCCGCCTTGCCGGTGGCCTTCACGACGTAGGGCGCTGCCTGGGCTTCACGGCTGCGGTAGTTGTTCACCTGTCCGCCCGGGTTGCCGGTCGTGCTGCTGAACTTGTAGGCGCGGATCTCGGGGTCGGAAACGACACCATCCTTGTTGGAATCGAGCAGATTGACGAAGTAGGCCTTGTCCGGGCTGCCGTTGATGGCCGTGATGATGCGCGGAATATCGACAGCGCCCATCTGCCTCGAACCCGTCCAGCCACTACCGATGAACTGGGCAAAGGTGACGCCGGCATTGCCCGCCGCGATCGAGGTATAGGTCGCCTTCTCCGGGCCGCTCACGCGGGAGTCCCTGAAATACTCGTTTTCGGACTTCAGGAAGCCGGCCTTGAAGGTGTGGGTACCGGCCGAGGCGGTTTCGAGGAAATACTCGCCGCTGCCGCCGATTTCGTCACGGTTACGCGTCGAGATGACGTCCGAGCCGAATCCGCCCAGGCTGCTCTGTGCGATGCTCAGTGCAGGAATGCGGATCGCGCATGCAGTGCCCGCGCAATACACGACGTTGTTGGATGTCGTTTGGTCGGCCGCAAAATTCGACACCTCGCCTTCGTGGCGGAACGCATACGCATTCAGGCGCAGGTTCTCCATGTCGCGCGAGTACTCGACCTTGTAGTTGTTGCCGCCCTGCTTGGTGCTGCGGTCGCGGTTGTTGAGCGTCGACGGGGTCGTCGAACCGCTGATGGTGGTCGGGTCGTTGAAGAAGGACGCCGTGATGCGGTCGGCATCGGTCGGCTGCCAGGTGAGCTTCATGAAGCCCAGCTTGTCGTCGCGCTTGACCGTACGCATGAATTCGCCGGTGCCCGACTGGACCACGTCGGTGTCGCGGCCCTTTTTCTGGAACGAACCGAAGAACCACAGCTGGTCCTTGATGATCGGGCCGCCGAGCGTGACCGCCGAATCGTAGGTCGAGAAAGCCGAGGCGGTGTTGTGCTTGTTCTTCGCGACCAGCTTGTCGTTCTGGAAGTAGTAGTTGGCGGAGCCGTGGAACTCGTTACCGCCCGACTTGGTGATCACCTTCGACACCAGGCCCGTACCACCCGCGTACTCGGCCGGGATGCCGCCGGTCAGGATCTGCTGCTCCTGGATGATCTCGGAGTTGATGTTCGAACCGAAGGTACCGGTATTCGAGTCGGTGACGTCGACGCCGTCGAGGATGTAGACGTTGTCGGTCGAGGTACCGGTGGCGCCGCCGATGTCCGAGTAGTTGACGCCCGACTTCGAGGCCGGATTGCCGCCCGCGGAAGGTTTCACGCCCGGCACCAGCTGGAGGTAGCTCTGGTAGCTGCGGCCGGTCGGCAGCGCTTCCACGGTGGCCAGGTTCAGGATGGTGCCGACGGTGGCGGAGGTCGTGTCGACCTGTACCACGCGCGAGCCGGTCACGACCACGCGCTGGCCTTCGCCTGCGCCCGATGCAAGGGAGTAGGTCACACTGGGGTTCGCGCCGCTGACCACCGAGACGTCGGTCGCGTTGAAGGTCGAGAAGCCGGGGGCCACCACTTCGATCTTGTAGTCGGTTGCCGGGTCCAGGCCCGCAACGCGGACCGAGCCGTCAGCTTCGGTCACGGCGGTCTTGGTCACCCATAAAGCACATGCCGATGGCAACCGACACGGCGGACCGGCGCAGCGCGGTCATCTTCGACGTTTGTTTTACTGTGTGCAACATATCTCTCCCTTGAATCTTGAATGTGTTTTTTTGAATCAGAGCGATGCAACAAGCGAACAAGCAACTCACAAGCCTTCCCGGCAAACCAATCGTTTCTTTACAACTCTTTACAGGTGAAAAAAACCGTATCGGACCTTGCTTTCTTTTCCATTAGGAAAGCTCGGCTGGCAATAAGAACACTCTTAGCAAACTTGCGTCAAATGCAATTTTGCTAAGGGTGGCATACATACAACGTATGCATGAGATATGCACGAGATATGCATATCGAATTGACTGGACGAAAAAAAACGGCACCCGAAGGTGCCGTTCTCATTAGCCGTTGTTAGCGGCTAGAAGCTCAAGCTCGAGTAAAAATCACTCGCCGTCGCCGTGGTGCTGTTCCAGCGAAGCCGCAGCCTGCTGCTGGTCTTCCATCGCCTGCAGCTCGGCAGCCATGTTGGCCTTCTCCTGCTGCAGCAGCGCCTGACGCTCTTCCGCTTCCCACGCTTCTTTCTCTTTGCGTGCGCGGTGGAAGGCCAGACCGGTACCGCCAGGGATCAGGCGGCCGACGATGACGTTTTCCTTCAGGCCGCGCAGACCATCGCGCTTGCCCATGATCGCCGCTTCGGTCAGCACGCGGGTGGTTTCCTGGAACGATGCGGCCGAGATGAACGAGTCGGTCGAAATAAACCCTGTATGTCAACGAGCAATATTTCACGTTGCTATCACTGACATGCGGCAGGTACACTCCAGATACCTATATTTAACCCAAAGCGGCAGGGAAGCATATGTTAACCCATCTACACGTAGAAAATTTTAAAGCTTGGAAGAACCTCGACATTGAGTTCGGGCGTGTCGTAGGATTATTTGGAACGAATAGCTCCGGGAAAAGCAGCTTGCTTCAGTTCTTGCTAATGCTGAAGCAAACCAAGAACGCGACTGATCGTGGCATCGTCCTTGATTTCGGTGGGCCTGCGCAGTTAGTAAATCTTGGAAGTTACAAGGACGTTATTCATGCGCATAAAACCGAGGAAAGCCTCAAGTGGTGCCTTAACTGGACACTTCCTCAAAAAACTAGCATATCGGACCCGACAAAGAAGCGGACAGATGTACTTGCAACTGATTCTAGCTTATCGATCGAATCTGTTGCACACACTCATCAACAGGCCAATCTGCTTTTCTCCGATTCTCTTAAGTACGGCTTCGGAGGGTACACATTTTCGATTGCACCAAAAAAATCTGGCAGTACAGAATTTCAATTAAACTCGACAGAGCCAGCAGACTCGGATTTTCGCTTCGTGAGAAACAAACAGCGAGCATGGGCACTTCCGGGACCAATTAAAACGCATCTGTTCCCGGATCAAGCAAAGACTTATTACCAAAACGCCGAATTTCTCAGTCTATTTGAATCAGAGTATGAATCCATGATGGATTCTATTTACTATCTCGGCCCACTGCGCGAGTATCCTAAAAGAGAATATCCATGGTCGGGCACAAGTCCCTTAGATGTAGGTCTACGAGGAGAACGGACCATCGAAGCAATTTTATCAGCAACCGCACGCAAAGAAACCAGAAATCTACGATATCGTTCGCCACATAAACCTTTCCAAGAGATGATAGCGTATTGGCTTAAAGAACTTCGCCTGATTCATGAATTCAAAATTGAAGAAATTGGATCCGGTGCGAACCTGTACAGAGCAATGGTTAAGCGAGACAGCAAAAGTGCTCAAGCATTGTTAACTGATGTGGGCTTCGGTGTTTCACAAGTTCTGCCCGCATTAGTATTGCTATATTATGTTCCTGAAGGAAGTACAATCCTTATGGAACAGCCAGAGATACATTTACATCCATCCGTACAAAGTGGGCTTGCAGACGCAATTCTAACAGTCGCCAAATCTCGAAATCTCCAAGTAATCATTGAAAGTCATAGCGAACATTTATTACGACGATTCCAGCGACGAGTTGCAGACAAATCTTATCCCGCAGCAGATATGAGACTTTATTTTTGCGACAGCAGTGATGGAAAGTCAAAACTATGTGATCTAGACATTGATATGTTCGGCGAAATCAAAAATTGGCCTCAGGATTTCTTCGGCGATGAAATGACAGAAATTGCAGAAACACGCAAGGAGATTATCAAAAGAAAAATGGAGGTCGCGGCGCAATGAAAGTGATTGTGGATACAAACGTCGCAATTTCTGCTAATGGAAGAGATACACACGCCAGCTTACAATGCCAATTGAATTGTATCGAATTTCTTCAAAGTTTAGTTTCTTTTTCGTCTAAAGCGAAAACTGCCGTTGATGCTGGAGGGGTAATTTTGGAAGAGTATAGTAAATATCTCTTCCATCGTGGAGCTCCAGGGGTTGGAGACCAGTTTTTTAAATATTTACACGATAATATGTACTCTGGCACGAGAGTTATCGTTGGCACAATTACACCGATTGATGACGATAATCGTGGCTTTGAAGAACTTCCAAAAAATCAGTTAGACAAAAGTGATAGAAAATTTGCCGCACTAGCCGTGGTAACAGGTGCCGACATATACAATGCTTTAGACACAGATTGGCAGGAGGCAAAAGCTCTGTTTGATCAAACGAACATCACAATCAAACAGCTCTGCCCAGACCACTGTCCCGCCTAAATGATAGAAAGACGAACCTCACACAAAAAATATTTCGCGATGAAAACCTATTTTCCGTTTAGGAAAATTATTTCCTCAACCAAAATAGAAGCCGAAAACTTATTTATTCATCCAATAGTCGCGCCCCTTCGGCAAAACTTCCTCGCCTATTATTTTTTGATGTAAATTTTGAATTTTTTTTATCGCAATTAAACGAACATGCTCAACAAGTTCAATTAGAGTTATATCTCCCGGAACAGGTAGCGCCATGTCTGGCTGGAATAATTCCGTATATAATTTTGGCGCAAGAGGGCGCTTTATTTTTATAGGAAAAACCAACGCTATTTCCACATATTCAAGACGTTCGGCCCCGCTATGCGCCGCAAAATTATGCCGAAATCGGATGCACCGATCGTGCGCTGCATGGAATGATGTCGTCAATTGAGCACGCTCGAGCTTTACTGGTCTGCCCTCGCACTTCGAAAAACATTTACCGTAGAACGTGAGCGCTGCAACAAAAAGACCTTTTACGATATTGTAAGTGTCTCGATCAGGTGATTTCCAAGCTCGCGCGCCTTTTGGCAGAGGCCATTTCGCTTGTAACTTTTCAATCTCGGAAAGCCAAACGATAACACTGCGCAAATCTTTTTCTATTAACGTATATCCGGCAAGTTGATCGCAAAGTCGACTGCGCAGCAGGATTCGCCGACATGGCTTCTTTTTATATGTGTAAAGCCGATGCACTTTGCCAGAGTAGGGCTCTACAATCTCCTTCACTGCATAGTCGTCTTGCATTCTATTCCTCAATGAAAATTCAATTTATCTAGAAGTTCTTACTAAGTAGTATATTTATATAAGAGAAATTTAAAAAAAACGGCACCCGAAGGTGCCGTTCTCATCAGCCGTTGTTAGCGGCTAGAAGCTCAAGCTCGAGTAAAAATCACTCGCCGTCGCCGTGGTGCTGTTCGATCGAAGCCGCAGCATTCTGCTGGTCTTCCATCGCCTGCAGCTCGGCGGCCATGTTGGCCTTTTCCTGCTGCAGCAGCTGCTGGCGCTCTTCCGCTTCCCACGCCTCTTTCTCTTTGCGTGCGCGGTGGAAGGCCAGGCCGGTACCGCCAGGGATCAGGCGGCCGACGATGACGTTTTCCTTCAGGCCGCGCAGACCATCGCGCTTGCCCATGATTGCCGCTTCGGTCAGCACGCGGGTGGTTTCCTGGAACGATGCGGCCGAGATGAACGAGTCGGTCGACAGCGATGCCTTGGTAATACCCAGCAGCACGTTTTCGTAGGTCGCCGGCAGCTTGTTCGCTGCGTTCACGCGGTCGTTCTCTTCCAGCAGTTCCGAACGCTCGACCTGCTCGCCGACGATGTAGTCGGTGTCGCCGGCTTCGACGATCTGGACACGGCGCAGCATCTGGCGAACGATCACCTCGATGTGCTTGTCGTTGATCTTCACGCCCTGCAGACGGTACACGTCCTGCACTTCGTCGACGATGTAGCGGGCCAGCGCTTCGATACCCAGCAGGCGCAGGATGTCTTGCGGATCGGCCGGGCCGTCCACGATCATCTCGCCCTTGTTCACCACCTGGCCGTCGTGCACCAGCACTTGCTTGTCCTTGGTAATCAGGAACTCGTGCTTGTTGCCGTCCATGTCGGTGATTTCCAGGCGCTGCTTGCCCTTGGTTTCCTTACCGAAGGCGACCGTACCGGTGACTTCCGCCAGCATGCCGGCATCTTTCGGCGAACGGGCTTCGAACAGCTCGGCAACGCGCGGCAGACCACCGGTAATGTCACGGGTCTTCTGCGACTCGGTCGGGATACGTGCAAGCACTTCACCCACCGACGCCTGCTGGCCGTCCTTCACCATGATCAGCGCGCCGACCTGGAAGCCGATCGTCACGGCGTGCTCGGTGCCGGCGATCTTGACTTCCTGGCCTTCTTCGTTCAGCAGCTTGACCTGCGGACGCAGGGTCTTGCCCGAACCGCGGCGCTTCGGATCGATCGCCACCAGGGTCGACAGGCCGGTCACTTCGTCCACCTGGCGAGCGACGGTGACGCCCTCTTCCACGTTTTCGAACTTGATCGTGCCGCCGTATTCCGTGATGATCGGACGGGTCAGCGGATCCCAGGTTGCCAGCGCCACGCCGGCCTTCACCATCATGCCGTCATGGACGGTCAGGGTCGCGCCGTACGGCACCTTGTGACGCTCGCGCTCACGGCCGTGGTCGTCGGTGATCAGCACTTCGCCCGAACGGGAAATGACGATCTGCGCGCCCTTGCCGTTGGTGACGTAACGCATGGTCGCGGTGAAGCGGACCGTACCGTTCGACTTGGCTTCGACCGACGATGCCACCGCTGCACGCGATGCCGCACCACCGATGTGGAAGGTACGCATGGTCAGCTGGGTACCCGGCTCACCGATCGACTGTGCCGCCACCACGCCGACTGCTTCGCCGGAGTTGACCAGCATGCCGCGGCCCAGGTCACGGCCGTAGCACTTCGCGCACAGGCCATAGCGGGTGTCGCAGTTCAGCGGGGTGCGGACCTTGACTTCGTCGATACCGACGCGCTCGATCTCTTCCACCATGTCTTCGTCCAGCAGGGTGCCGGCTTCGAACAGGGTCTCTTGCGTTTCCGGATTGACGATGTCGGTGCCTGCGACACGGCCGAGGATACGGTCGCGCAGCGGCTCGATCACTTCACCGCCTTCGACCATCGCCTTCATGTGCGTGCCGTTGGTGGTGCCGCAATCGTCCTCGATCACCACCAGGTCCTGGGTCACGTCGACCAGGCGGCGGGTCAGGTAACCCGAGTTCGCGGTCTTCAGCGCGGTGTCGGCCAGACCCTTACGGGCGCCGTGCGTCGAGATGAAGTACTGCAGAACGTTCAGGCCTTCGCGGAAGTTCGCGGTAATCGGCGTTTCGATAATCGAACCGTCCGGCTTCGCCATCAGGCCTCGCATACCGGCCAGCTGGCGGATCTGGGCTGCCGAACCGCGGGCGCCCGAGTCGGCCATCATGTAAATCGCGTTGAACGATTCCTGGGTGCCGTGGGTGCCGTCGCGCTTGACGACCGGTTCCACTTTCAGCTGGTCCATCATCGCCTTGCCGACTTCGTCCGAGGTCTTGCCCCAGATGTCGACGACCTTGTTGTAACGCTCGCCGGCGGTGACCAGACCCGAAGCGTACTGCTGCTCGATCTGCTTCACTTCCGCTTCGGCGGTCGCGATCATGGTCTTCTTGACGTCCGGGATCAGCATGTCGTCCACGGCGATCGAGATACCGGCGCGGGTCGCCAGGCGGAAGCCCGACTGCATCAGCTTGTCGGCAAACACGACGGTGGCACGCAGGCCGCACTTGCGGAACGAGGTGTTGATCAGCTTCGAGATTTCCTTCTTCTTCAGCGCGCGGTTCAGCACCGAGAACGGCAGGCCTTTCGGCAGGATCTCGGACAGGATCGCACGGCCGACCGTGGTCTCGTAGCGGGTCAGGGTCTGGTCGAAGCCGCCCTGCTCGTTCTTCGGGAACTCGACGATACGCACGGTGATGCGGGTCGCCAGCTCGACTTCCTTGTTGTCGTACGCGCGGATGACTTCCGACACGTCCGGGAACAGCATGCCTTCGCCCTTGGCGTTGATCGCTTCGCGGGTCGCGTAGTACAGACCCAGCACGATATCCTGCGACGGGACGATCGACGGCTCGCCGTTCGACGGGAACAGGATGTTGTTCGAAGCCAGCATCAGGGTGCGGGCTTCCATCTGCGCTTCGATCGACAGCGGGACGTGGACTGCCATCTGGTCACCGTCGAAGTCGGCGTTGAACGCCGCGCAGACCAGCGGGTGCAGCTGGATCGCTTTGCCTTCGATCAGCACCGGCTCGAACGCCTGGATACCCAGACGGTGCAGGGTCGGCGCACGGTTCAGCATGACCGGGTGTTCCTTGATGACTTCTTCCAGGATGTCCCACACGACCGGCTCTTGCTGCTCGACCAGTTTCTTCGCCGCCTTGATGGTGGTCGCGAGACCCATCAGTTCCAGCTTGTTGAAGATAAATGGTTTAAACAGCTCGAGGGCCATCAGCTTCGGCAGGCCGCACTGGTGCAGTTTCAGCTGCGGACCCACCACGATGACCGAACGGCCCGAGTAGTCGACGCGCTTGCCCAGCAGGTTCTGACGGAAACGGCCGCCCTTACCCTTGATCATTTCAGCCAGCGACTTCAGCGGACGCTTGTTGGCGCCGGTCATCGCTTTGCCGCGACGGCCGTTGTCCAGCAGCGAGTCCACTGCTTCCTGCAGCATGCGCTTCTCGTTACGCGTAATGATTTCCGGCGCGCGCAGTTCCATCAGGCGCTTCAGGCGGTTATTACGGTTGATGACGCGGCGGTACAGGTCGTTCAGGTCGGAGGTCGCGAAACGGCCGCCGTCCAGCGGGACGAGCGGACGCAGCTCCGGCGGCAGGACCGGGAGCACTTCCATGATCATCCACTCGGGCTTGATGCCCGAACGCTGGAATGCCTCGAGCACTTTCAGGCGCTTGGCGTATTTCTTGATCTTCGCTTCGGACTTCGACTCTTTCAGTTCGACGCGCAGCGCTTCGGCTTCGCGGTCGATGTCGATCGAGCGCAGCAGTTCACGGATGCCTTCGGCGCCCATGAATGCGGTGAAGTCGTCGCCGTACTCTTCGTACTTGGCGGCGTAGTCGTCTTCCGACATGATCTGGCACTTCTTCAGCGGGGTCATGCCCGGATCGGTCACGACGTATGCTTCGAAGTACAGAACGCGTTCGATATCGCGCAGGGTCATGTCCAGGACCATGCCCAGACGCGACGGCAGCGATTTCAGGAACCAGATGTGGGCGACCGGCGAAGCCAGCTCGATGTGGCCCATGCGCTCACGGCGCACCTTGGCCAGGGTGACTTCGACGCCGCACTTCTCGCAGATCACGCCGCGGTGCTTCAGGCGCTTGTACTTGCCGCACAGGCATTCGTAGTCCTTGATCGGGCCAAAGATCTTGGCGCAGAACAGGCCGTCACGCTCCGGCTTGAAGGTACGGTAGTTGATGGTCTCCGGCTTCTTGACTTCGCCGTAGGACCACGAACGGATTTTCTCGGGCGACGCCAGGCCAATCTTGATGGCGTCGAAGCTCTCGTTTTGCTGAACTTGCTTGAATAGATCGAGCAGTGCTTTCATTTATCACTCCGGGTGATTGAATTCTTTACTTCGTCGTCATTCCCGCGAAGGCGGGAATCCAAGTTTTTTAATACGCCGCAAACTTGGACCCCCGCCTGCGCGGGGGCGACGGGGGTACTGGCTCTTAATTACGCTCGAGATCGATGTCGATACCCAGCGAACGAATCTCTTTCACCAGCACGTTGAACGACTCCGGCATACCCGCGTCGATCACGTGGTCGCCTTTGACCAGGTTCTCGTACACCTTGGTACGGCCGTTCACGTCATCCGACTTCACGGTCAGCATTTCCTGCAGCACGTACGAGGCGCCGTAGGCTTCCAGTGCCCACACCTCCATCTCACCGAAGCGCTGGCCGCCGAACTGGGCTTTACCACCCAGCGGCTGCTGCGTCACCAGCGAGTACGGGCCGGTCGAACGGGCGTGCATCTTGTCGTCGACCAGGTGGTGCAGCTTCAGCATGTGCATGAAGCCGACGGTGACCTTGCGCTCGAACGCTTCGCCGGTGCGGCCGTCGTACATCGTGACCTGGTTCTTCGACGGGGTCATGCCCAGGTGGGCCGCGATCTCGTCAGGGAAAGCCAGGTCCAGCATGCGGCGGATTTCGCTTTCGTGCGCACCGTCGAACACCGGGGTCGCGAACGGCACGCCGTTCTTGAGGTTGTTCGCCAGTTCGACGATCTCTTCATCGCTGAAGCTGTCCAGGTCTTCCGACTTGCCGGTCTCGTTGTAGATCTTGCCCAGGAAGGCGCGCAGTTGCTCGGTCTGTGCCTTGGCCTTGATCATTTCGCCGAGACGCAGGCCCAGACCTTTAGCGGCCCAGCCCAGGTGGGTTTCGAGGATCTGGCCGACGTTCATACGCGACGGCACGCCCAGCGGGTTCAGCACGACGTCGGCCGGGGTACCATCGGCCATGAACGGCATGTCTTCGACCGGCACGATACGCGAGACCACACCCTTGTTACCGTGGCGGCCCGCCATCTTGTCGCCCGACTGCAGGCGGCGCTTGACGGCCAGGTAGACCTTGACCATCTTCTGCACGCCAGGCTGCAGCTCGTCGCCCTGGGTCAGCTTCTTGCGCTTCTCTTCGAAGGCCAGGTCGAACTGGTGGCGCTTCTCGTTGATCGACTCCTTCATCGCCTCCAGTGCGTTGGCGGTTTCGTCGTCGGCCGGACGGATGTCGAACCAGTGGAACTTGTCGAGGTCAGCCAGGTATTCCTTGGTGATGACCGCGCCTTTGTTCAGCTTCTTCGGACCGCCGTTGACGGTCTTGTTGACCAGCAGGCGTTCCAGACGCTGGAAGGCGTCGCCTTCGACGATGCGCAGCTGGTCGTTCAGGTCCAGGCGGAAGCGCTTCAGCTCGTCGTCGATGATCTGCTGGGCGCGCTTGTCGCGGACGATGCCTTCACGGGTGAAGACCTGCACGTCGATCACGGTACCGACCATGCCCGACGGCACGCGCAGCGAGGTGTCCTTCACGTCGGACGCCTTTTCGCCGAAGATCGCGCGCAGCAGCTTCTCTTCCGGGGTCAGCTGGGTTTCGCCTTTCGGGGTCACCTTACCGACCAGCACGTCGCCGGCCTGCACTTCGGCGCCGATGTAGACGATGCCGGATTCATCCAGACGGGCCAGCTGGTTCTCAGCCAGGTTCGAGATGTCGCGGGTGATTTCTTCAGGGCCCAGCTTGGTGTCGCGGGCAACCACCGACAGTTCCTCGATGTGGATCGAGGTGTAGCGGTCGTCCTTGACGACGTTCTCCGAGATCAGGATCGAGTCCTCGAAGTTCAGGCCGTTCCACGGCATGAACGCCACCAGCATGTTCTGGCCCAGTGCCAGCTCGCCCAGGTCGGTCGAGGCGCCGTCGGCGATGACGTCGCCGCGTGCCACGCGATCGCCCACTTTCACGATCGGACGCTGGTTGATGTTGGTGTTCTGGTTCGAACGGGTGTACTTGATCAGGTTGTAGATGTCCACACCGACTTCGCCGGCTTGCGCCTCGTCGTCGTTCACGCGGATCACCACGCGGCCGGCGTCGACGTAGTCAACGAGACCGCCACGGGTCGCCTGCACGGTGGTGCCCGAGTCGACCGCCACGGTGCGCTCGATGCCGGTACCGACGAAGGCTTTTTCCGGACGCAGGCAAGGCACGGCCTGGCGCTGCATGTTGGCGCCCATCAGTGCACGGTTCGCGTCATCGTGCTCGAGGAACGGGATCAGCGAAGCTGCCACCGACACGACCTGGCCCGGGGCCACGTCCATGTACTGGATGCGTTCCGGCGAGACCAGGATGGTTTCGCCGGCTTCACGTGCCGACACCAGCTCGTCGCTCAGGGTGCCTTCGCTGCTGATCGTCGCGTTCGCCTGGGCGATGATGTAGCGGCCTTCTTCGATCGCCGACAGGTATTCGATCTTGTCGGTGACTTTCGAACCGTCGACCTTGCGGTACGGGGTTTCCAGGAAGCCGTATTCGTTCAGGCGGGCGTACAGTGCCAGCGAGTTGATCAGGCCGATGTTCGGGCCTTCAGGCGTTTCGATCGGGCACACGCGGCCGTAGTGGGTCGGGTGCACGTCGCGGACTTCGAAGCCGGCGCGTTCGCGGGTCAGGCCGCCCGGGCCCAGTGCGGAAACACGGCGCTTGTGCGTGATTTCCGACAGCGGGTTGGTCTGGTCCATGAACTGCGACAGCTGCGACGAACCGAAGAACTCGCGGATTGCTGCCGAGATCGGCTTCGAGTTGATCAGGTCGTGCGGCATCAGGTTGTCGGCTTCGGCCTGGCCCAGACGCTCCTTGACGGCGCGCTCGACGCGGACGAGACCGGCGCGGAACTGGTTTTCGGCCAGCTCGCCCACGCAACGCACGCGGCGGTTGCCCAGGTGGTCGATGTCGTCGACTTCGCCGCGGCCATTGCGCAGCTCGACCAGGATCTTGATCACGGCCAGGATGTCTTCGTTCGACATGGTCATGTCGCCGACCAGTTCGTCACGGCCGATGCGGCGGTTGAACTTCATGCGGCCGACAGCCGACAGGTCGTAACGTTCCGGGCTGTAGAACAGGCCGTTGAACAGCGCTTCCACCGATTCTTCGGTCGGCGGTTCGCCAGGACGCATCATGCGGTAGATCGCCACGCGCGCGGCGGTCTGGTCGGCGGTGTCGTCGGTGCGCAGGGTCTGCGAGATGTAGCCGCCCTGGTCCAGGTCGTTGGTGTACAGGGTCTGGATCGCCGAGATGTTGGCGTCGCGCAGCTTGCCCAGCAGCTCGTCGGTCAGCTCGTCGTTGGCGCTGGCGATGATCTCGCCGGTGTCGCCGTCGACCACGTTGGTGGCCAGCACGCGGCCGACCAGGTAGTCTTCCGGCACCGAGATATAGGTGATGCCGGCGGCGTCGATGTCACGCACGTGCTTGGCGTTGATGCGCTTGTCCTTCTGCACCAGGGTCTTGCCCGACTTCGGATCGACGATGTCGAAGCGCGCGACTTCGCCGCGCAGGCGCTCGGCCACGAATTCCAGTTCCGCGCCTTCCGAACGCAGGTTGAAATTGTCGAACACGAAGAAGTTGGCGAGGATCTGCTCCGGCGTCATGCCGATGGCTTTCAGCAGGATCGTCACCGGCATCTTGCGGCGGCGGTCGACACGGAAGAACAGGATGTCCTTCGGATCGAATTCGAAGTCCAGCCACGAGCCGCGGTAAGGAATGATACGTGCCGAGAACAGCAGCTTGCCCGAGGAGTGGGTCTTGCCGCGGTCGTGCTCGAAGAACACGCCCGGCGAGCGGTGCAGCTGCGAGACGATCACGCGCTCGGTGCCGTTGATGACGAACGAGCCATTGGCGGTCATGAGCGGCAGTTCGCCCATGTACACTTCCTGTTCCTTCATTTCCTTCACGACCGGCTTGGTCGGCGATTCCTTGTCCAGGATCACCAGACGCACTTTCGCGCGCAGCGGCGACGCGAAGGTCAGGCCGCGTTGCTGGCATTCCTTGACGTCGAAAGCGGGGTCACCCAGCACGTAAGAGAGGAATTCGAGACGCGCAAAACCATTGTGCGACACGATCGGGAAGATTGAGGAGAAAGCCGACTGCAGGCCTTCGTTCTTGCGCACGGACGGCGCTGCGTCCGCTTGCAGGAAATTCTCGTAGGACTCCAGCTGCGTGGCCAGGAGATAGGGAACGTTGTGAACGTTGGCGCGCTTCGCGAACGACTTGCGAATGCGTTTCTTCTCAGTAAATGAGTAGTGCATGGACACTCCGTGAGTGACAGAAAGGGATGAGACTTCAGGGATTGCCAGTGGTGAGACCACCACATGCAAGACCTCAAAACTCGCCACGTTCGGCCAGGTAATAAAAGACGCCGTACTGCTGTGTTACGATTACTTCCGAACTGCTGGTGCTACTTTTTACTGCAGGGGTCCCGCATGTTTGTCGTAGGGACGACAAAAGAGCCAAAGCCGCATACCCCACCTTCCGGCGGGGATCTGCAAGCTTTGACTCCGGCTTTGGGCGCCGTCGCCGGCGCCCATTGCGTATGTATTACTTGAGCTCGGCCTTGGCGCCAGCTTCTTCCAGCTTCTTCTTGGCGGCTTCAGCGTCAGCTTTCGGCAGGGCTTCCTTGACGGTCTTCGGTGCGCCGTCGACCACGTCCTTGGCTTCCTTCAGGCCCAGGCCGGTGATTTCGCGGACAGCCTTGATGACGCCGACCTTGTTCGCGCCGACTTCGGTCAGCACGACGTTGAATTCGGTCTGCTCTTCAACAGCAGCAGCAGCAGCGCCGCCGCCAGCTGCCGGTGCCGACATTGCAGCTGCCGACACGCCGAACTTCTCTTCGAAAGCCTTGACCAGGTCGTTCAGTTCCATGACCGACATTGCGCCAACTGCGTCCAGGAACTCTTCTTTGCTAATTGCCATTTGAAACTCCAAATATTTAGTGTGTGATTAGTACTTGAGCAAAAAGGCCAGGGCTTATTCAGCCGCTGCCGGTTCCGCTGCGGCTTCTTCAGCCGGTGCGGCGCCTTCGCCTTTTTGTGCTGCCACGGCAGCCAGAACTCGTGCAAAGCCGGAAACCGGAGCCTGCATGACGCCCAGCAGCTGGGCGATGAGGACTTCACGGCTCGGGATGCTTGCCAGCGCGTTGACGCCAGCGACATCCAGATTCTTACCAGCGTAGTTACCACCCTTGACCTTGAGCTTGTCGTTGGTCTTGGAGAAGTCGCTGATGACCTTGGCGGCAGCCACGGCGTCGTCCGAGATCGAGTAGATCAGCGGACCGACCATGCTGTCGGCCAGAGGTGCGAACTGGGTGCCTTCCACAGCGCGACGTGCCAGCGTGTTCTTCAGAACACGCAGGTACACACCCTGCGAACGAGCATTTGCACGGAGTTTCGTCAGAGCACTAACCTGGATGCCACGGTACTCGGCGACGACGATGGTTTGCGCGGTTGCTACTTTTGCGCTAACTTCTTCGACGACGACCTTTTTGTCATTCAGATTAAGACCCACGGTCAATCTCCTTAAATGATGTGAGGGACATCCCCCGCATCGGTTCGAACACGGCGTCCGAAGTTAAGAAGTACGACATAGCATCGACTACAAAACTTGTTCGGGTTCGCCATCTGCGTTGGGTGATCTATTAACCTCCGGCTCGACTTCTGCTTTCGGCCCAACGGTCTTTGATTGCCTGGCAGCTCGCGCTGCCAGCCCAAAGATCTGCCCTACGGTAATTTGTAGGGACTAAATTCTTGCTGATTAGGCAGCCAGGGTACCCTGGTCGACACGGACGCCGGCGCCCATGGTCGACGACAGAGCGACCTTGCGCAGGTAGATACCCTTCGACGAAGCCGGCTTGGCTTTGTTCAGGGCGTCGATCAGCGCGACCAGGTTGCTCTTCAGCTGCTCGTCCGAGAAGGACTTGCGGCCGATGGTAGCGTGGATGATACCTGCCTTGTCGGTACGGTACTGGACCTGACCGGCCTTGGCGTTCTTGACGGCGGTAGCGACGTCCGGGGTCACGGTGCCGACCTTCGGGTTCGGCATCAGGCCGCGCGGGCCCAGGATCTGACCCAGGGTACCGACGATACGCATGGTGTCCGGCGAAGCGATCACGATGTCGAAAGGCATGTTGCCGGCTTTAACCATCTCAGCCAGGTCTTCCATGCCGACGATGTCGGCGCCGGCGGCTTTCGCCTGCTCGGCCTTGTCGCCCTGGGCGAACACGGCGACGCGGACGGTCTTGCCGGTACCAGCCGGCAGAACCACGGAACCGCGGACGACCTGGTCCGACTTCTTCGGATCCACGCCCAGCTGGACGGCGACGTCGATCGACTCGTCGAACTTGGCGGTCGCGAATTCCTTGATGATCGAAACGGCGTTGTCGAAAGCGTAGACCTTGTTACGATCCACTTTGGCTTTCATTTCTTTGACGCGCTTGGACAGCTTAGCCATTTAGATACCCTCCACCGTGATGCCCATCGAACGTGCCGAGCCGGCGATGATGCGCACGGCAGCATCCATATCGGCAGCGGTCAGGTCCGGCTGTTTGGTTTTTGCGATTTCTTCAGCCTGGGCACGGGTCAGCGTGCCGACCTTGTCGGTATGCGGCTTCGGCGAACCCTTGGTGATGCCAGCGGCTTTCTTGATCAGGTAGGTTGCCGGCGGGGTCTTCATCTCGAAGGTGAAGGACTTGTCCGCGAAGGCAGTGATCACCACCGGAATCGGCATGCCCGGCTCGACGCCTTGGGTACGGGCGTTGAACGCCTTGCAGAATTCCATGATGTTCAGACCGCGCTGGCCGAGGGCCGGGCCGATCGGAGGGGACGGGTTTGCTTTACCAGCCGGCACTTGCAGCTTGATAAAACCGATGATTTTCTTTGCCATGATGGCTCCTAATCTCTCGATTGAGTGGTAGCGCTCCACCTGTACCACTTATCAGGCGGAGCTCCTCTTATCGGATTCCGCCTTGCTGCTGCGACGCTCCGATTCGGCGTTTTAGACTTTCTCTACCTGCCCGAACTCCAGTTCCACCGGAGTTGCGCGGCCGAAGATGGTGACAGTGACACGCACCTTCGATTTTTCGTAGTTGACTTCCTCGACGTTGCCGTTGAAGTCGGTGAACGGGCCTTCCTTGATCCGCACCTGCTCGCCCACTTCGTACAGCACTTTCGGGCGGGGCTTTTCGACGCCTTCCTGCACCTGCTGCATGATCTTGTCGATTTCGCGGGCCGGGATCGGGGTCGGCTTGTTGCTCTTGCCGCCGATGAAGCCGGTGACTTTCGGCGTGTTCTTCACGAGGTGCCAGGACTCGTCGGTCATTTCCATCTCGACCAGCACATAACCCGGGAAGAAGCGGCGCTCGGATACCGACTTGGTGCCGTTCTTGACCTCGACCACTTCTTCGGTCGGGACCAGGATCTGGCCGAACTGCTCTTGCATGCCGCCGCGCTCGATGCGCTCCAGCAGGCCGCGCATGACGCTCTTTTCCATGCCGGAGTAGACATGCACGACGTACCAGCGCTTGTTGCTGACCGGAGTACTCAGCGGCGCACCAGCGTCTTGTGCCGGAGCATCGCCCGGCACGTCATCTTGCTGCACGTTATCGCTCATTATTGTTTCCACCCCAGGATCACGTCGTACATCAGGAACTCAAGAATCTTATCCGTGCCCCACAGGAAAATCGCCATCACGAGGACAAAACCGAAAACCACCATGGTGATCTGGGTTGCCTCTTTACGGGTCGGCCAGACTACCTTCTTCGTCTCACGCACGGACTCTTTGGCGAAGCCCAGGAAGTCACGGCCGGTAGCGGAAGTCCACAACAGCAGGACGGCAACGACCAAACCAGCCACGAGTGCGCCTGCGCACACCAGAGCTGGTTTGTTCTGGCTTTTCAGAATGAAAAAGCCAACCACGCCTGCAATCGTAGCAACCACTGCCAGCGCTACCTTGAACTTGTCATTCGAGGTGCTGACGGTTTGCACGGATTGATTAGACATACTTAATTTACTTTCGGGTGCTGGGCACCGAATTCGGTGGCAGGGGAGGAGGGAATCGAACCCGCGACCTTCGGTTTTGGAGACCGACGCTCTGCCAATTGAGCTACTCCCCTACATAAACTTCTAGCTGAATCGAGCATTATACGCGGTGCGCTTGCACCGCGCAATACTCTGTTGTTGGGAGGAACAGAATCGTTCCTCCCGAGGGTGCTGCTTGTTACTTAGGCGATGATCTTGGCAACCACGCCGGCGCCGACGGTACGGCCGCCTTCGCGGATTGCGAAGCGCA
>NZ_JBHSMZ010000020.1:0-5074 GCF_042656905.1 Massilia aerilata | reverse complement strand
CTTTGGCACATCTGATGCCGTTTCGGGTGGGGGCGTCCATCCCATTGCGAAGGCGGGGACCCAAGTTCAATCAGCCGCGGCGCCGACGCAACAAAGCCAGCGAACCCAAACCAAGCAGCACCAGCGCCGCGCTGGCCGGCTCCGGAACATCAGCCGACTGGTTGGCATCTCCCGCCTCGATCGGCAAGCCGCCGCCAACCAGCGTCAGCGAATTATCGTCAATGAAGGAATCCAGATCGAGACCAAAATTCCGGTGGAAGTACATCGTGTAATCCACCGACCAGGCCAACAGCGGCACATCGAAAATCCCCTGGTACTGCGTCCACACGCCGTCATGCGAATCAACCGTCGCGGTGGACACGCTCGAAATGACGCTGCCGCTGTGCGTGCGATACGTCAGCGAGACATAGGCATCATCGCTGGGGATGTCCTGGTCCAGTCCCTGTTCCCAGAACGACACCGCCACCTGGCGCATCTGTCCAAAGCCCGGCAGCAGCACGTTCTGCGTCAGCGTGCCCCAGGCGCCGCTGTAGCCGCTGAACATATAGCCGCCGGTGCGCGGATTGATGCCCGGGTCGAAGCTGCCACCGTCGACACGCGGATTGGAGACGCCGCCGACGGTCCAGCCAAGCAGATTGCCGGTCTCCGCGCCGCCATTGGTCAGCAGGGTAGCGTGGCCGGTCATGGAAACCAGGAGGGAAGCAAGGGCAACAGCGAGCTTGAGGCGCATGGGAACTCCGATTAAAGGTTGTGAAATGTCGATGCTGGAAAACGCCGTTCGGCACGCATGACGCAAGCTGTCTTCGGTAGTTCAAGGGAGTTTTTGGCCCATGGATCCGATAACGGCGCGCGTGCGTTGACGACGGTTACCGGCAGGGATGGGGCCGATGAGATGCTGGAGCGGGCATCCGACTCGGCTGACGTGGAGTGGACACGGTGGGGCTCTGCTCGGCAGTGTAGCATATTTCCTAACGTCGCTCCCGCGAGGCGGGAGTCCAAGTTAAGTCTGTTGTTAAGACGACGACAGCACGAACGTATTCCCATCCGGGTCCTTGAACTTCGCAAACGAACCCCAGGGCTGCACGGTCGGCGCCTCAATAAACTCCACCCCACGCGCGCTGAGCTGGCGATAAGTCGCCTCCACGTTATCGCAGGCAAACGACCCATTGAAGAAAGTCCCGATCCGGTCTTCATGCCCATCCGGTGTGAACAGCACGACGCGCGTGCTCGACATCGCCACGCGCAGCTCGATCCAGCGCTTGCCCGGCCCCATCGGCTGGTCGGTGGAGATCTCGAAGGCGAGTTTCTCGGTGTAGAAGGCGAGGGCGCGGTCCTGGTCGGAAACGGGGATGCCGACGAATTTGAGTTGGGTGATCATGGTTGTGTTCCTGTTGAGCTTGTTCCGACCGGCATTATCGTGTCAGTATCGCCGTCGGTGTGCTTTTAACGACTATAGTATTCATGACTACCCTGATTGCGCGTCAATCGACGCTCGATGCCTATGTGTTTGACGTGTTGATGCCCGACCTGGTCGGCCACGACCGGCGCCCGGCGGCCTTCGTCGTGTATCTGTTCCTGTTGCATAGCGCCCAGGCGCTGGGGCGGGACCAGGTGCCGGCCAGCTTGCAAACGATCTCGGTGAAGACCGGCCTGTCGAAGTCGGCGGTGCAGGTGGCCTTGCGGCACCTGAAGCGGCGCGGGCTGATCGGGGCCGAGGAGGTGGGCACGCAGGTGAACCCGGTGCGCCAGGTGCTGAGGCCGTGGCGGCGCCGTCTGGAGGTCGTTGGGTGACGCTTGGACGCTTGCTCTTGTACTGCTGGGAATCCTTGCTATAATAGGCGGCTTCGCAGCCATGCGAAAACCCATCAGGAGAGATGGATGAGTGGTTTAAGTCGCACGCCTGGAAAGCGTGTGTAGGTTCATAGCCTACCGGGGGTTCGAATCCCCCTCTCTCCGCCAGAACAAGAGTAAAGAGGTGCAGTTAATTTTCTTTACTCGCAAACCACCCTCAAAAAGATTGAGTTGTGGGAGGTGACCTGAACCGAGCCCGTCATTGTTCGGGCTTTGTTGTATCTGGGATCCGGCTCTGAGGCATGCCTCTATACCTTTGGCAATAGGGGACTTAGTGAACCGCCCCGGCTTTCGTGGAGGCCGGTTAGTGTGAGTCAGGCCGAAACAACCTGACTGCTCAATTGCTTGTAATAGTTTGCCTCAGCTTCCGCCGGCGGTATATAGCCGAGCGGTTCCAGCAGACGATGGTGGTTAAACCAGGACACCTATTCCAGCGTGGCCAGTTCGACGGCTTCACGCGTTTTCCAGGGCGCGCGACGGTGGATCAGCTCGGCCTTGTAGAGCCCGTTGATGGTCTCGGCCAAGGCGTTGTCATAACTGTCGCCCTTGCTTCCCACAGAGGCTCAATGCCAGCTTCTGCCAGCCGCTCGCTGTACTTTATCGACACGTATTGCGAGCCCCTGTCGCTATAATGGACCAGCGCATTTCGTTCCGGCTGGCGAGCATACAGCGCCTGCTCCAATGCATCGAGCACGAAATCGGTGCGCATCGAACTGCTGACGCGCCAGCCGACAATGTGACGGGCGAAGACGTCGATAACAAAGGCTACGTAGACGAAGCCCTGCCAGGTCGAGACATAGGTGAAATCGCTGACCCACAGTTGGTTCGGCCGCTGCGCCTTGAACTGGCGGTTGACTCGGTCGAGCGGACATGGCGCCTTCGCATCGGCCACCGTCGTGCGCACAACCTTGCCACGCATGACGCCTCGCAGGCCGGCCTTGCGCATCAAGCGCTCCACGGTACAGCGGGCCACATCGGTTCCCTCACGGCGCAACTGGCGCCAGACCTTGTCGGCCCCATAGACCTGCAGGTTCGCTTGCCATACCCGTTCGATGTCGGCGCTCAGCACGTCGTCGCGCTGTGCACGTGCGCAACGCAAGTTAGGGTTTTGCTGCTGCGCGGCGTATCGCCAGTAACCCGACGGTGCAACCTGCATCACCCGGCAGATCGGCTCGACACCGTAAGCATGGCGGTACTGGTCGATGAATGCCCTCACGGCTTGAAGCGGCGGTCGAGCTCCGCCTGGGCGAAAAACGCACTCGCCAGACGCAGGATCTCGTTTGCCTTGCGCAGCTCGCGCACTTCTCTCTCCAGCGCCTTGATACGCTCTTCTTCGGCAGTGGTAGGCCCTGGGCGCTGGCCGGTATCGCGCTCCTGCTGTCGTACCCAGCGACGCAGTGTTTCGGGCGTACAGCCGATCTTGGCCGCGATCGACGTGATGGCCGCCCACTGCGATTCGTACTCGCTGGCAGCTTCGCTGACCATGCGCACAGCGCGCTCAATGACTTCGGGGGAATACTTGGGTTGCTTCTTCATAGCTCCATTTTCTCAAAAAATGGAGCTTCTACAAAATCCGGGGCGGTTCAAGAATATTGACAAAGTGCGCAGGCGGCTGGCACAGAGCGAACCGCCCAATGCGATTGAATGACCAATTTTGGTCAGCATGTCATTCGATCTCAGCGCCGACTTTCTCGGCTAAACAAAAGTCACCCAAGGGTGACTTTTGTTTTTGGCGTTGCAGCCGTTCTAGCTTTAGGAACACTGATGGTCGCCTAACAAATTGACCCATACGTACTCTTTCCTGTCCTAAGATTGATCCCGAAATGACACACATATAGTGACGATCTGTCGGCCTTATCGTATGTGCAGTCGAGATCGCCCTTTTGCCGCATGCGCATTCCAGATGAGGCTCCGCACGCATCCTTTAAATCGGGGCCAATGGACTCAAACAAGTTTTTGGCAACGTTCCCCTGGAGTATGAATGCAGCTTTGCGATCCGACGGTGTCGGCGCAGCTTCTTCCCCTAGGTCGCCGGAGTAGATGAGATATTCGCCTTTGAACGCCGCATAGCTGCCATCCCAAGGCTTTGAGGCGTAGGCGAGGGAAACCACCGCCATCGCAGCGAGGACTGTACACGGGAGTTTCTTCATTTTATACCTTTAGTTCAACGTGAAAATGGTGATCATGATTCATCAGGGGTAAAACCAAGTGGTGAAGCTCCGGATCGTTGAAATAGATCTTTCCCACTCCCGGATAAGCACGGAAGAGCTCAATTAGCTTCGCCGTAGCTGCCTGATCGTACTGATCGCTCCATTGCCAGTACACCGGGGTCCGATTCCCATCCTTCCGTAGAGGGCGTACGTCGACTTCCAACCCGCTCTTGTGAGACCGGTGTTTGGCATACTCGCCGCCGCCAGCCAAGCTGATATTCCCAATGCCGAACTTCCGGCCGTCCAATGCCAACCACTGCCTCTCAACGAATAGAAGCATGCTCATCATGGCTGGATGTGCGTATTGCCCCGCACCTTCGCCTGGCGTCCCGTACACGTAATAACCCGCCCCTTCTGGCGCCTGGGGCAACATGAAGTAACCCCGCTTATCCTTCGGTTGGACTTCGAGCATGGCCGTCACCTATCAAGCGATCTTATTGCTCGCCAAGTCCCAGCCGCCGGAGGTATTCCCGCCAGCTCCACCGCCAATCTTCTGCTGGGTGTACTTCCATTTGATCTTGGAGAAGCGCAAAGCGACGGAATCCTGAAGGAGGCCACCTTCATGAATCGCCTGGTTGACGCTGGCGATGAGTACATTGTCCATCTCGACTTCGTAGTATTTGATTCGCTCTCCGTGCCCATCGGCACGGAAGAATTCGAGCTTGGCTTTTGGGATCGTTTTGCCTGCCGACGAGGTTTGCATCAGCATCGGCGACGACAGGTCGGCCAGTTTCGTCAGCGTCACACTCCGGTGTTCGCAGCGTTCGGCAGTATGGCCTCCGCCGGTCGATGCGGTTGCCGACTTGGGTTGATTGACGCCCCATTGGGCAGAAGTGATCTCGATCCAGTCCTTGTGCTTGTCGTCCTGGGATTCGCCTTTGATACCGTCAATCTGCAAATACACGTCAATTGCCATGTTGTTCTCCGAAGTTGATGTGGTCAGCGGTGAGATAGCCCCCTGATTCACCAGACACGGTCGGTGCGGTATCCTTACGGATAGGAATACGACTGTG
>NZ_JBHSMZ010000019.1:0-558 GCF_042656905.1 Massilia aerilata | reverse complement strand
ACCGAGCTGACCATCAGTGGCATCGACATGGCCCACACCAGCAGCGTCTCGGTGCGCGTGGTGGATGCAGCCGGCAACGCCAACGAAGCGACCAGCCAGTCGCTGTCCTACGACGCCGAAGCACCGCTGACCACCGTCAGCTTCAACGCGATCAGCGAAGACACCGGCAACAGCCAGGACGTGAAGGCCGACTTCACCACCAACGTCGGCACCGCCGACATCGGCGCGACCCTGTCGGCCGCGCTGGCCGCAGGCGAATACGTGCAGTACTCGGTCGACGGCACCAACTGGTCGTTGGTCGGCGACAGCCACGTGAGCGTGGACGGCACCGCCGTCACCATCGCCGGCGTGGACGTCACCGGCAGCCCGACCGTGTCGGTGCGCGTGGTGGATGCCGCCGGCAACGCTGGCGCCGCCGCCACCCAGCACGTCACCTATGACGCGACCGCGCCGTCCACCACCGTCAGCTTCACCAGCGTCACCGAAGACACGGCGGACAGCAAGGACACGCAGGCCGACTTCACCACCAACCAGGACACCGTCACCGTCAATGCGACG
>NZ_JBHSMZ010000018.1:0-37666 GCF_042656905.1 Massilia aerilata | reverse complement strand
CATCTATAACCTCACGGCCAAACTGTAATGAACGCTTGCACAAAAGGGGGCGTCCATGTACGGGGACGGCGTTCATGGCGGCCCTTACGCCGCCCGTTTCTCCAGCTCCTTCTTCACCCGCTCCAGCAAATCCTCCTGCCGGTACGGCTTCGCCAGGATATTCAAGCCGCCGCCGCGCCCGCCTTGCGGCAGTTCGTCCATGTAGCCCGTCGTGACCAGCACCGTCAGTCCCGGCCGCAGCGCGCGCGCCCGTTCGACCAGCTCCAGTCCGTTCATCCCGCCCGGCATGATCACGTCCGTGAACAGCAGGTCGGCCGGTGCGCCCTGTTTCAGGATGGTCAATGCCTGTTCGCCGCTGGCCGCCGACTGCACCGCGTAGCCTTCCATTTCCAGAACCTGTTCCGCCAGTTCGCGCACGTCGTCGTTGTCCTCGACCACCAGCACGCACGGCTTGTCGTCCCTGGCCTTCGCGTCGCCTGCGGAGGACGGCTGGCCCGGATCCGCGCCGGCATCGCCATGGCCGATGGCATTGTCGGCAATCGGGAAGATCATCGTCACCTTGGTGCCTTTGCCGGGATGGCTGTCGAGCTCGAGGCGGCCGTGCGACTGCTGCACGAAGCCGTGCACCATGGCCAGCCCCAGGCCGGTGCCCGGCCCCTTGGTGGTGAAGAAGGGCTCGGTCGCGCGGCGCAGCACCTCCGGGTCCATCCCGGTGCCCTTGTCGATCACGCACAAAGAGACATAGGTGCCCTGCGGCAGGCCATGGACCTTGAGGCGGTCTTCGCCGCGCACGATGGCGGTCGCGACCGTCACCTCGCCGCCATCCGGCATGGCGTCGCGCGCGTTGATCAGGACGTTGAGCAGCGCCATCTCGAGATGGGTCGGGTCCAGCATGCAGACCGGCAGGCCGGGGCGCAGGTCGAGGCGCAGCTCGACCTTGGCGCCCAGGGTGCGCACCAGCATTTCGGAAAAATCGACGACCAGGTTGTTGAGGTTCATGCGCCGCGGTTCGAGGCGCTGCTTGCGCGCGAAGGTCAGCAGCTGCTGGGTGAGCTTGCCGGCGCGCATGGCGGCGCGCTGGGCGCGCTCGAGCTGCTGGCGGGCCATGTCCGGACGGTCCAGGCTGAGCAGGGCGACTTCGAGGTTGCCATTGATGACCTGCAGCAGGTTGTTGAAGTCGTGCGCCATGCCCGCCGTCAACTGGCCGATCGCTTCCATCTTCTGCGCCTGCAGGTAGGATTCCTGGGTGGCGCGGCGCTCGGTGATGTCCATCTGCGAGGCGAAAAAGTACAACAGCTCGCCGTCCTGGTCGAAGATCGGGCCGATGTACAGGGCGTTCCAGAAGGTCTTGCCGTCCTTCTTGTAGTTCAGGAGGTCGACCGCCACCGCGCGCTGCTCCTTGAGCGCCTTGCGCACTTCCTCGACCGTGGCGCGATCCGTCTGGGGGCCTTGCAGGAAGCGGCAATTGCGGCCGACGACTTCTTCATTCGTGTAACCGGTCAGGTCGAAAAAAGCGCCGTTGGCGAACGCGATGGGATTGTCGGGCTGGCGCGGATCGGTGACGACCATCGGCATGCGCGTCATCTCGACGGCGGCGAAGAAGATATTGCCGCGGTCGTGCAGGCCGTCGCGGCTGATGAAGCTGGCCTGCCAGTGCTTGATGCCGGCGCCGCCCATCGGGGAATAGGCGTTGCCCTCGACCTCACCGTCCGCCGGCACGCCCGCGCTCTGGCCGCCTTGATCGTCCAAAGGCTTTTTCCGCCGTTCTTCCTCGTTGCTCCCGGTCGTCATTCCGCGCCCTCATCGTCACATGTGCTGACGATTTTATGGCGCGCGATGGGCGGCCACTGTTAGCGGACGCACCCACGCGATACATCGCCGGTGCTAGGTGTCGGGCGTGGAGATTTCGATGTCGGTCAGGCCGATGCCCAACGGGCGGGTGTCGATGGACGGGCTGACGTCGTGCGGTACGGTTGGCTTCGGGATCTCGATCGTCAGGCTGCGCTGCTGGCCGTCGGTGGCGAAGCGCAGGGTCACGTCCTGCGGCAGGTCGCCGACGCGGAAGCTCTGTTCCTCGCTGCCGATCTTCATGGTGAACGGCAGGCCGGTGTTCGGACCGAAGGCCTGGGCCTTGATCACCACGTTCGCGTGTGCGGGCAGGGGACGGGAGAAATGCAGCACGACGCGCTTGGCCTCCGACCAGCGGCCCCAGGGCTCGAGGTGGGACAAGCCCTCGGCGGCGGTCACCAGGCTGTTAGGGCCGAGCGGCTGGCCGAAACGGGTAACGCCGATCACCCGGCGCTGCGTGTCCATCTTCACCAGGGCGTAGACGTCGGTGGCGACTTCCGCCCGCACGCCCGGCGGCAGCGGATGATGGCCGATGACCAGTAGCCATTTATTTCGCAGCGGCATGTGGTACGGCGCCAGCGGCGCACCCGGCGGCAATGCGATCGTGCCCGTGTCCGGCGCGTCGACGTAGAACTGAGCATGCATCGTCTCCAGGACATCGGCGCCGACCACCGTAAGCTGGTTGCGTTCGGCCGCCGGCACGTAGCCGTAGGCAAACCTGCCGGCCACATAAGCCGGCAGATTCGGATCGATGTTGCGCAGGTAGGCGCCACTGCTGAGCACGCCCTGCACCGTCATCACGGGCATGGCGACGAACAGGAACAGCGGCGCGGCCAGGCGGCTGCCGCGGGCCCACAACAGCAGCGCAAGCAGTTCGAGGCCGACCACGACACGGCCGGGCAGGCTGGCGATGCCGACGCCGTAGATTTCCGGCCCGTCGACGGCGTTGATGGAATAGGCCGGCAGCTTCCAGACGGCGCAGGCGAGCACGATGGCCAGCAGCAGGGCCACCGGCCACGCAAGCGCCGGCGTGGCGGGGCACGGCCTGTGGATCGCGGCGGCGGAAAGCGCCAGCAGCAGCGGGAACACGAAACTGTAATAGCGCATGTGCAGGCGCAGCACTTCGGTCGGCGCGACGTCCGCGATCGATGCCGTGAACATGACCGCCATGCCGCCCGCGGCCCCCAGCGTCAGCAGGCTGTACAGCTGCAGCTGCCGGAGTTCGGTGCTGCCTTGCGCGCGCGCGCTGCGGCTGAGCGTTGCATGGATCAGCAGCGCCAGCGGCAGCGCCAGCAGCACCGCCAGCGCCATCAGGTGGCCGGCGCCGCTGGTCCACGCCGCCCGCAGCAGCTCGGCCAGCGGCCGGCGCGCGTGGGAGTTGGCGGTGCCGGTATAGAAGCTACCGAACACGCTCAGCGCCTCTTCGCCTGCAAACACGTAACCGAGGCCGAACTTGAGTGCCAGCGTGGCGGCCGCGGCCAGCAGCGCCGCCAGCGCGCCCCTGCTCCGCCAGTTCACGCGGCCGGCCAGCCGCCCGGCGCAGCCGAGATAGAGGCAGACTGCGGGCAGCAGGAACAGCGCATGCACTTTTACCAGGCTCATCAGGCCTAGTACCGCGCCCGCCGCCAGGCCCTGCAGTGGCGCGTTCCAGCGCGATTCGCTCACCTGCCAGGCCAGGATCACCCAGCTCAGCACGGCGAAGCCGAAGTAATAGCTTGCCTCCGGCATGAAGAACGAGGTGTAGACGTTGAGTGGCGTCAACAGCGCCAGCGCGGCAACCAGCAGCGCAAGCAAGCTGGACGCTACTCGGCGCGTCACCGCGTAGATGAAAGGCGCCGCTGCCACGAAGAACAGCTCGTTGCCGATGCGCGCGCAATCGAGGAATCCGGCGCCGCACACGCTGCTGGCGCGGAACAGCCAGAGGTAGAGGTAGGAAGGCACCATGGCCTCGGCGAGCGGCTGCAGGCGCGACATCTTGCTGTAGTACCACTCGTCGGAGAAAATTGCCGGTCCCAGGCCATGGTTGCGCAACAGCAGCCAGACGAACACGCCGCAGCACAGGGCCAGCAGGCCGGCGCCCGCGAGCAGGCGGCTGCGGTTCGCGGCGGCAGAGGTCGTCGTCGGATATCGATCCATGCTCATCTCCAGGACTTGTGCCGGCTCAGCGGGCCGGCATCGAGATTTCGATGTTCGCCAGCGCCATGCCGAGCTTGCGTGGATCGCCCGGCGAGCCCAATTCCTCCGGCGACACCGGATGCGGCACCACGATCGTCAGGCTGCGCTGCTGGCCGTCGGTGTCCAGGCGCAGGCCGACATCCTGCGGCGTGCCGCCCAGGCGGAACGGCACGCTGGCATTGCCCAGGCGCAGGCTGAAGAGTTGCTCGGCGTTGTCAGCGAAGGCCCAAGCCCTGATGACGATGAAGACATGCTGCGGCAGCGGCTGGTTAAAGTGCAGCACCACTTCCTTGGCGTCCGACCAGCGGCCGAACAGCTCGATGCCGGACAGGCCTTCGGCGCCTGCCAGCAGGCCGTCCGGCGTAAAGGGCTTGTTCAGGTCGGCACTGCCGATCACGCGGCGCTCGCTGTCCAGGCGTACCACGGCGTAGTGTTCGCTGGCTTCGACCACGTTCAGGCCCGGCGGCAGCGGATGCTTGCCGAACACCACCAGCCACTTGTTGCGCACAGGCACTTGGTAGGGCTGGATCGGGGCATCTTCGGGCAGGTCCAGCATCGCCGTGTCCTTGTCGTCGATGTGGAACTGGGCGCGCATGAGCTGGCCGACATCGCTGCCCGCCACCGTGATCTTGCCACGCTCGGCGGGCGGCACCAGGCGGTGGGCCGCTTTGCCGGCCATGTCGGAAGGCAAGTCGTGATTGTGATGCCTGAGCTGGAACGCGTTTTGCGAGATGCCGCCGCCGATCACCAGGGTCGACAGCGCAAACAGGAACAGGCCCCGTGCCCACCCGCGGCCGGCGGCCCACGCCAGCAGGGCCACGACTTCCAGGCCGAGCACGATACGGCCGAAGGGCTGGTCGAGGCGCAGGGTGGCGGCTTCGGGACTGTCGACGCCGTTGATGGCGTAGGTCGGCAGCTTGACCCAGGCGACCGCCAGCACCGCCGTCAGCAGCAAGGCCAGGACCCAGCGCAGACGCGCGCCGGCCGGCTCGCGGCGTTCTGGCGCCGCAGCGGCGACCATCCACAGCATCGGGAACACGAAGCTGTAGTAGCGCACGTGAATGCGCAGGCCTTCGTTGGAACCGGGGGCGGCCAGCGTGGCGGTGTACAGCACCGTCATGCCGGCTGCCGCGCCCAGCATCAAGAGGGTGTAGATACCGACCAGGTCCGGCTGGCCAGCTTCGGCGCGCTTGCTGGGGCGCAGCACGCCCTGCAGCAGCAGCGCCAGCGGCACGCCGAAGGATAGCGTCAGCAGCATCAGGTGGGCGCGGGCGATCACGAAGGCGGGATTCAGCAGACGCATCTTGTCGCCGGCCTCGGCGGCGGTGGCGCCGCCCTGGTAGAACGGACCGAACAGGCTGAGGCCCGGCTCGCCGGCCAGCAGCCAGCCGAGACCGAACTTGAGCGCGAATGTGCTCACGCCGGCAATCGCCATCGACAGCAGTGCGCCGACGAGCCAGCCCGCGCCGGCCAGCCAGCGCGAATAGGCGAGGAACAGCAGCAGCGCCGGCAGCAGGAATACGGCGTGCACCTTTATCAGGCTCATCAAGCCGAGCAGGACCCCGCAGGCCAGCGCATGCTGCGCCCAATGCCAATGGCGGCGGGTCAGCGCCACCCAGCTCAGCACGCAGAAGCCGAAGTAATACAGTGCCTCGGGCATGAAGTAGGCGGTGTACAGGTTCAGCGGGGCCAGCGTGGCCAGCAGCGCGATCGCGGCGGCGCTGAAGCGGCCGGCCACGCTGCGCGCGATCAGGTAGACGAAGGGCGCGGCGGCGACAAAAGCCAGCGCATTGCCGGCGCGCGCGCATTCGAGGAAGCCGCTACCGCAAGCCTTGGTGGCGCCGAACAGCCACAGATAGAGATAGGAGGGGACGATGGCTTCGGCCAGTGGCTGCAGGCGCGCCATCTTGCTGTAGTACCACTCGTCGGCCAGCACCGTGGGATTCAGGCCGTGGCTGCGCACTAGCATCCAGGCGAAGATGGCGGCCAGCACGGCGGCCGACAATAGCGGAAACAGCGCGGGACGGCGCAGGCCGCGGGCGGTGCTGCTCGGGATCTCTTCTCTTTTCATGGTCTCGGGGTCGGCGTTCGGATTCAGGAAACGGGTATTCGGCGGCTCAGCCGCTCAGCATTTACCGGCGCGCCAGGCGTCTAGCGCCAGGACCATTCGGTCCCAGGTGAAGAACTTGCGCTTTTCATAGTACAGCGGCCCCGCATGCGGGCGCTGGCCAAGGCGGCCCGGGTCGACCGGCTGCAGGGCCTGCGTGCCGCGCAGCAGGTAGTGCAGCAGGACGAAGGGAAGCAGGCCGATCCAGGTGCCACGTTGCGAAGGATACGAAAGGCAATGGCGCAGATAGGTTCGGCGCATCCGCCAGGGGATAGTCCAGGTACGGGCCGGCCCATTCTGCGGCAGCGGCGCCAGCACGCGGAACAGCGGTCCGGGCAGGCCGGCGGCCTGGTACAGCGCATATTGCCAGGTGCGCGCCAGCAGTCCGCGCCGGTCCGCCACCGTCACCGCCAGCGCGTGCAGGGCGTCGTGGTCGTGGTGGCCGCCTTCCCAGGCGGTCACATGCAGCGAGTCGATCTGCGCGTAACCATCCAGCCAGTGTTCCAGCCAGCGCGCGGCGCGCTGCAGGTGCTGCGGCAGCTGCGCATCGGCGATGCCCAGTTGCTGGCCGGCGAAGTGGACCTCGTCGCGCTCCACGCCCAGCTTCTGCAGTACCGCCAGCGATTCCAGGTTGCGCTGGGCCGCCGTGGCGCTGGCCGTGGCGCCGTCGGTGAAATAGGCGCAGGCCACCCGCAGGCCCTGGGCGCGGCAGTCGGCAATGCGCTGGAACACGCCGAATTCGTCGTCCTGGTGGGCGAACAGGAACAGGGCGGCCGGCCGCTCGTGCGCGTCACTCATCTCAATACGCGTCGAAGTCGAGGAAGGAGAAGGCGATGCGCGACGGATCCAGCGCGCGCACGCGCGGCGCGAACGAGCGGTAGATCAGGTTCAGCGGCGAGGGGCGCAGACGCATCGGGATGCTGGCGTAGTTCCAGTAGCTGCTGGAGGCATCCGGCGCCAGGCCGATGAACAGGCGCAGCGGCGACAGCACCGGCGCGCGTTCGGACGCCGGCAGATCGACGCCACCCGCATCCAGCTCGGCATAGGCCGGCAGCTTGTGTCCGCTGGCCGCGGCATGGAAGCGCAGCTTGCCGGCGCCGTTCTTCACGAACACCGGGTTGTGCGGATTCGCGCAGCGCCAGCGCAGGGCCTCGGCACTCCAGCTGCGCTCGAAGGACAGCGCGCCGGGCGCCGCCTTGGGCGCATGCCGCAGGCTGCCGACGCCGACCCGCGCCTCCAGCGGGCGCACCAGCTGGAAGCCGAGCTTGCGCACGAAGCCGGGCGTGCTGTTGGCATTGGCGACGCCGTAGACGCCGTCGAAGCCCTGGGCGGCGCCGGCCTCGAAGGTCATCGCCGCCAGTTTCGTGAAGAGACCTTTACCCTGATAGTCCGGGTGGGTGGCGGTGTTCAGCGACAGCAGTACCGGGACCTCGCTGCCCTCGACCCAGGCGCGCGCCGGAATGCAGACGTAATGGGCCGCCAGGCGCTCGCCGTCCCAGGCGTCGTAGCCGACCGCCTTGCCGTCCGGATTGTCGACGTAGAGCCAGGCCAGGTAGCGCGGCGTGAACTTGTCGGTCATCGGGAAGCAGGCCTTGAACAGCGCGCCGTACTGCGCCAGGGCCGCGGCATCGGTACGGATCGGGGCAAAGCTCAGTTCAGTGCTCATGGTGCGCTTTCCTGAAAATCCAGAATTTGCTCAGCAGGTAACCGCTGACCGCGACCAGCGGCAGCGACACGATCTTGCCCGCCAGCGGCATGCCGGCCAGCGCCACCGCGAGCGACACGCAGCCCATGGTCAGCAGGTAGTTCAGGCCGACCACGCACAGGTAGCGCGCGAAGCTGGAGGCGCTGGCGCCGGCCTCGAAGGTCACCCGGCTGTGGAAGGCGTAGTTGACCAGGAGGCCCGCCAGGAAGCCGGCCGTGGTGGCGCCGGTGAAGTGCGCGCCGGCGCGCAGCAGCAGCTGCATGACGCCGATGTCGACCAGGGCGCACAGCAGGCCGCCGGCGATGAAGGTACCGAACTGGCGCGAATGGTTCATGAGCTTACGCATTCGGTTTGCGGAACAAAATCTTCTTGTGCAGCGGCCGGCGCGGCACCGAGGCGATGTCGTAGGCCAGGAAGGCCAGGATCAATTGCACGCCCATGATGACGGGCAGGGCGGCGACCATCACGGTGCCGGCCGGCGTCGCCAGGTTATGACGGCTGGCATCGATCCAGTGGCTGATGCCGAAAATGGAGCCGAACAGCAGCAGGACGACGCCCAGTGGCAGCTCGATGGAGGCCAGCGACATATTGCGCAGGTAATAGTTATAGAACAGGCGCTTGAGGAAGTTGCGCACGTGCTTGGCCGCGAACTCGGTGGCGATGCGCGAAATCTTCAGGTTGCTGACCTCGTCGCCATACACCGCGTCCATCGGCACGTCCGCCACCACCGCGCCCAGGGTGTTCAGGCGGAACAGCATGTCGGTCTCGAAGAAGTAGCGGCGGCTGATCTTGTCGAAGGGCAGGTAGCGGGCGGCGTCGGCGTGGATCGCCGTGTAGCCGTTGGTCGGGTCGAACAGGTCCCAGTAGCCGGACGACAACTTGGTGAGAAAAGACAGCATGGCGTTGCCGAACAGTCGCATCGGCGGCATCGAGCCGATCCGCTCCAGGTCGAAGAAGCGGTTGCCCTTGGTGTAGTCGGCCTCGCCCGCCAGGATGGGCGCGACGAAATGCGGGATCAGCTTGCCATCCATCTGGCCGTCGCCGTCGACCTTCACGATCACGGCCGCGCCTTCGCTGATGGCGGCGCGGTAGCCGCTCATGACGGCGCCGCCCACGCCCTGGTTCTGCTCGTGCTCGATGACGACCACGCGCGGATCTTCGCAGTTGGCGCGCACGAAGGCGCCCGAGCCGTCGGGACATTTGTCGTCGACAACGTAGATGCGCGCGACTTCCGGACCAATGCCGGCAATTACGCCGAGGATATGGCGCGTGACCTTGTAGCTGGGGATCACGACGGCGACGGAATCGGGAGGCAGCATGCTCTTGTGCGGTTTGTTAACCTGAACGCAATCGTCTATGGTAACCGAATTTGACATAGTTGTCCAATTGCAAATATTTCTTTAAGGATAGTATCCTGGCTTACCAACTTGCCGCCACTGCGAGCGCAGTGCACAGGGCAATCACCAGCAGGCTCACCTTGTCGCGGCTGACGTACAGCACCGGATCTTCATTGACCTCGCCGCGGAAGGAAAGTGTCCATAGCCTACCCATCCAGTACACCAGCAGCGGGATGATGCCGAGCAGCCAGGCCGGCCGCGCGTACAGGATCAGCACGTTCTCTGACTGGAAATAGAGGATGAAGATCAGCAGCGAGACGAAGGCGGCGTTGACGCCCATGATGCCGACCGGCAGGCGGTCGGCCGTGGTGTAGCCCCGGCCATGGGTCTTGTCCTTGCCGTCGCGCTGCAGCCGCCCCAGTTCGCTGTGCCGCTTGAGCAGCGCCAGGCTGAGGAAAATGAAGAAGGAAAACGCCAGCAGCCAGAACGAGGGCACGATGCCGGTGGCGGCGCCGCCGCCCAGCACGCGCATGGTGTACAGGATCGCCAGGGCGACGATGTCGACCATCAGCAGGCGCTTCAGGTGCAGCGAATACGTCACCGTGGACACCAGGTAGACGCCGGCGGCGGCCAGAAGCAGTGGGTTGAAGGCGGCGCACAGCGCCAGCGCCAGCGCGGCCAGCAGCGGGCTGGCGGCCAGGCCCAGCCACAGGGGCAGGGCGCCGCTGGCGATCGGCCTGCACCGCTTGACCGGATGCCGGCGGTCGTCCTGGGCGTCCAGCGCATCGTTCAGCAGGTAGGCGCTGGAAGCGCACAGCGAAAACACGGCAAAGGCCAGCAGCGACGCCTGCAAAGTCGGCAGGTCCAGCGTATGGCTGGCCAGCATGGGTGTGAACACCAGCAGGTTCTTCAGCCACTGGCGCGGACGCAGGGCCTTCAGCAGCGGACCGAGCAGGCCGCCGCGTACGGCGCCCAGCTGGCTGGTCTGGCGGCCGTCGGCCAGGCGGAAGGGCCGCGTGGTGACGGAATAGGCGTGGCGGCAGGCCAGCCACACTGGCAGGTCGGCGCGCGAATTGCCGACGTAGTCCCAGGCGCCAGCGCCATACAGCTCGGTCAGCCGGCGCGCCTTGGCATGCGAGCTCAAGTTGACGCCGCCGCTGGTCGGGAGCACGCGGTCGAACAGGCCCAGGTGATTGGCGACCCCGTCCGCCAGCTGCGCATGGGCGCCGGTGGCCAGCACGATCTCGCGGCCCTCCTCGCGCTGGCGCGCGATGTGCTCCAGCAGGACCTCGTCGTAGGGCAGGGCGGCCGCATCGAGCCCGGCGTGCACGGCCAGGTTTTCCTTGAGAACAGCCTTGCCGCGCAGGAGCCAGAACGGCAGGCGCCAGGCCTGCAGCGGATGGCGCTTGAGGAACAGCACCAGCGATTCCCACAGCAGATCGGTATGGATCAGGGTGCCGTCGAGGTCGACCACGAGCGGTGCCGCGCAGGTCTGCATCTTAGTCCTTGAACAGAAGGCCGACCAGATCGGCCGCATTGTCGGCCCAGGTGCGCATGGTGATGCCGGTCGAGGCAGGCGCCTGGCCGGCGGCGTGCAAGCGCAACCAGTCCTGGACCGCGGTGGCCAGCGCGGCGCCTTTTTCGCCGCTGAAGTAGGCGGCATGCTCACCGGCGACTTCGCGGAACACCGGCAGGTCGCGCACCAACAGCGGCACGCCGTGGCGCGCGGCCTCGATCAGCGGCAGGCCGAAGCCTTCGCCTTCGCTCGCTATCAGAAGGCAGGTGCTGGCCGCGTAGATCCGGTCCAGGAATTCGTCGCTGGCGCCGTGCAGCACGAACAGGCGGCGGTTCAGCTCCGGATGCTCGCGCAGGCGCGCCATCAGGGCCGGAATGGTGCGGCGCTCTTTGTCCGGCAAGCCCTTCCAGCCTTCGTTGCCGACGATCGCCAGGCGCGCGTCGCTGCCTTGCGCCCACAGCTGCTCGAAGGCGTCCAGGGTCTGCATGTGGCCCTTGCGCGGTTCGATGGTGCCGACCATGGTGAAGCTCGGCGCGGCGCTCAGGCTGGCCAGCACGGCGTCGGCGTCCGGCGGCAGGCCGGTACTCGGGTGCGAAGCATCGATGTCGGCGCCGTGGTGCAGCACCGCGAATTCCGGCAGCGCGTGCAGGCCCGCCCTCGTGCTCAGCCAGGCGCGGGTTTCGTCGGCCACGGCGGCGCTGATGCAGACCAGGCAGTCGGCTTCCTTGCCGATGGTGTGGAGGAAGTCGCCGAACACCTTCTCGACGCGGGGCGGGAAGAATTGCGGGCGCAGCACCGGCAGGATGTCGTGCACCATGAAACAGATGCGCACGCCCGCATCGCGCCAGGCCGCGTACAGGCCGACCCGCGCGGCCTCGTTCACCGCGCCCGGGAACAGGTCGGGGCAGTAGAACACGTCGCCGCTGCTGACATGCACTTCGTCGTCGTGGACGCCGTAGCTGTCGGCGCCGCCCAGTTCGTGCATGTAGCGGCGCGCGTAGCGGTAATGCCAGCGGCCGCCCTCATCGCTGAGGTAGACAGGCAGTACCTGGCGCTGCCTGTTCTGCAGACCCAGCAGCGCCAGCAGCTGGGCGCGCACCACGCGCTGGATGCCGGTTTTGAGGTCTTCGCGGACCATCGCCGACATGTCCACCAGCAGTTGCCGCGCCACCTGGTCGGTGCCCACGCGGGCATGGTGGCGGTCATGCAGCACGGCCTCCATCAGCTGTTGCGCGCTTTGCCGCCAGGTCAGCCACGGCATGGCGCTGGAGGGCGGCGCTGTGCCGGCCATGTGCAGCGCCAGCCATGCTTCGATGGCGGCGGCCAGGTCGTCCGGCCCGGTGCCGTCGAAATAGAAGGCGTGATTGCCGGCGACTTCACGGAATACCGGAATGTTGCGGGCGATGACCGGCAGACCCTTCTGGGCCGCTTCGATCAGCGGCAGGCCGAAGCCTTCGCCTTCGGAGGCCGCCAGCAGCGCCGAGCTGTGCTGGTACAGCTGCAACAGCATCTCGTCGGAGACGCCGTTGAACCAGAACAATTGCCTGTCGCGCTGGGGATGCGATTCCAGGCGCTCTGCCAGGGCATCGACCAGCCAGCCGTTCTTGCCGACGATAACGAGGTTGAGCGCCACGCCCCGGGCCCACAGCAGTTCGCAGGCGGCCAGCGCCTGGGCCTGGCCCTTGCGTGGCTCGAGGGTGCCGACCATCAGCAGCGTCGGCGCGGCCGCCAGCGCCTGCAGCGCGTGCGCGGCGTTATCGGGCAGGCCGCGCGTCGGCGCGCTGGCGTCGATGTCGGCGCCCAGGTGGAAGTGGGACAGCTTGAGCGGCGACAGGCGGCGGTTGGGGCGCTGCGCCAGCCATGCGGCCAGCTCGTCGGCCACCGCGCGCGAGATCGTCACGATGCCGTCCGCCACCAGCGAGATGGTGTCGATGAAGTCGCCGTAATATTTCTGGGAGCCGAACGGGAACCACTCGGGACGCAGCAGCGGCAGCAGGTCGTACACCGTGAACCAGATCTTGACGCCTTTGCTGCGCAGGGCCATCAGTTGCGGCTGGTTCTGGGTGGTCAGACTGGACGCCAGGTCCAGGCCCAGGAACACGTCGCCGGCGCGCGCCTCGATCGGCGCATCCTCGAGCGCCAGCGGCGGCACGTCCAGCATGCCGCAGGTAAAGCGGCGCGCATAGCGGTAGCAGTGGTTGCCGCCTTCGCTGTACACCGGTTCGATGCGGTAGCCGGGCGGCGGTTCCTTGATCAGCGCCAGCACGATGCTGCGCACGACACGCTGGATGCCGGTCTTGTAGTCGGCCTGGACCAGCGCCGAGATGTCGACCAGCAACTGGCGCGGCGCGGTCGGCAAGGCATTCGCGGCCATCATGGTGGCGGTTTCGACCAGCGCCGCCTCGTCCGGCGGACGCGGGGTGCCGGGCGCGCTGAGGGCGGCAAGCAGCTGGCGCCGCTGCGCCGGCGCGCTGTCGCCGGCAAAGGCTTCGATCGCGTCGAGGTAGAGCTTGCCGATGGCTGCCGGCCCATGGTGTTCGGCGACGTGGACGCGGCCGGCCTGCGCGAGCGCCGCGCGGCGAGCCGGATCGGCATGCAGCGAGGCCAGGGCCGCGGTCAGTTCGGCATCGTCGAACTCGTCGGGCAGCATGCACAGTGTTTCAGGCGGCAGGTCGGCGGCGGCGCCGTGCGCGTTCACGATGGCCGGCAGTCCATGCATCAGGCAGTCGAGCACCGAAGCCGAGGTTTCGCCGCGGGTCTGGGCCCGCAGCTGCACCGCGCAGTCGCTCGCGGCCAGCCAGTCCTGGTAGGCGCCGGCGCTGACGAAGCCGGTGATGCGGATGCGCGTCCCGGCCTCGCTGGCGGCGATCCTGCGCGACAGTTCGATGCCGTAGGGGCCCGCATCGTTGGCGCCCACGAATACCAGGCGGCAGCGCGGATCGGCGGCCAGCGGCGACGCCAGGAAGGCATCCAGCAGGCGATGATTCAGCTTGGTCGCGCCGAGCATGCCGAAGCTGCTGACAATATAGTCGCCCGCGCCGATGTCCAGGCGTTCGCGCGCGGCGCGGCGCGCGGCCGCGGCATCGGCGCCGGGCGCCACCTGGCCGCGCAGCAGCGGGATGGTGCGCCAGCCGTCCGCGCTGCCGGGGCCGTACCATTGCTCGGCCAGACGGCGCGAAAAGTCGCTGTGAATGATGACGCCGGCGGCCCGGTCCAGCACTTCCTTGTTGCAGGGATATTGCCAGATCGTCGGATTGCGGCCCTGCTCGCGGTGGTCGCGCAGGGCGGTGTAGCCATGCGATGCGTACAGGGCCTGGATGAAGGCTTCGGGCACGTCGCCGTCGCGCTCCATGTTGTCGAGCACGCCGCTGAGATAGAAGTCGTGCAGCACCACGGTACCGGGATGGCGGCGCAGCAGTGCGAACATGTGCTTGTGCACGTTCGAATTGCCGAAGTGGTAGAGCACCCGGTCGTAGGACGCGCCGTGCTGCATGAACCAATCGGCGTCACGCTGGGGAAAGCGCGCCAGCTGCGCCTCGGGCGTGGCGCCCGGGCCCGGCACCAGCTCGACCGCATAATGGCGCTCCAGCTCCAGCAGCAGTTCGGCGCTGTAGTCGGCAATGCCCGAATGCGCGGGCGGCAGTGGCGATACCAGCGCCAGCCTCGGCTTCGCGGCCGGAGCAGCACGCGCCGCACCGGCGGCCGGCGCGCGCAGCGCCTCCAGCCTGCGCCAGAGCGCGGCGGCATCGTCGGCGCCGCCGGCTTGCAGCGCGGCGGCGGCGATGGCCGGCGCCTGCAGAAGGGTCGGCGCCTGCGTTGCGGCAGGCAGCGCATCGGCCTGCTCCATGTCGAGGACGGCGTCGGGCGCCAGCGCGGCCAGGAAGCTGGCCCGCAACGTGGCGGCGGCATGGCGGCGCCACGCATCGGCGGCGACTGGCCGGGCGTAGACATGGAAATGGCCGGGCGCCAGCAGGCCGTCCAGCGCATGCCGCAGCGCATCCAGATCGGCCGGATGGCGGCTGCCGACGGTCACGTGCACCTCATGGCTGCCGCGCGCGCGCAGCAGGGTTCGGGCCAGCGCGAGCAGGGTGGCGGTGTCGGGCGAGGGCGCCGCTGGCGGCGCGCAGAAATCGATAATCAGGCGCATGCTTATTCTTTATGCGGTGCGTAGGCGTGGCGCAGCTGGCCCAGCGCCTCGCGCGCGGATTGCGGCAGTTCGCGCAACAGGTGGGGCACATTGCCGGCCGGGGCGGCGCTGTCGGCGGTGGCCTGCTTGGCGGCGGCGAGGGTGCGCGAGACCGCGTCCTGCAGGCGCGGCGAACGCATCACCAGCGGCAGCACCGCACGGCGCAGCCACTCGCGCGAGGTCACCCAGCGCAGGCCGCGGCGCGCGGCGCCCTTGGCTTTGCGGCGGGCGATGTTGGCCATGCTGTCCGGGCCGCGGCGCATGACGAAGCGCATCGGCGCGGTGATGCGCCACGAAGTGCTGGCAAAGACGGCCAGCAGGCGCTGCTCCATTTCCTTGCCCCATGCCGCGCTCTGGTGGAGCTGGGCCTCGATGGCCTGCTTTTCCTGGCGCAGTCTCTCGCCTTCCTGGGCCAGCATCTCCGCCTGCCGGGCCGACTCCTCGTACATGGCGCGGTGCGCCAGTGCGCTCTGTTCCATCTCGGCGGCGCTGCGCTCCATCTCGGTGGCGCGGCGTTCGAGGTCGGCGGAATGCGCGGCCATCGCGGCGGCGCTGCGTTCCATTTCGGTGGCGCGGCGTTCGACGTCGGCGGCATGCGCCTGCACGGTGCCGAGCATCGCGTCGAGCTTGCCGACGTCTTCCTGCAGCGCGTCGATCTGGCGCCAGGCGCTGTCCAGGTGCTGCGGGATGAAGTCGTCGAACACGTTCGGCTGGATGCCGAAGCTGTCCAGCAGTTCGGCATGTTCCTCGGCCACGTAATAGCGGTTCAGGCCGTCGAACCAGGCGTAGTGGTAGCGCTCGTCGGTAACCAGCTGTTCCCAGCTCGCGTGGTTGGTCTCGCGGCTGCCGGGCACGGTCGCCTCGATCACCAGCACCCACGGGCGCCAGCGCGCGAAATCCATCCCGCGCAGCACTTCGCCCTCGAAGCCCTCGACGTCGATCTTCAGGAAGTGGATCTCGCCCTCGACGTATTCCTCGCAGACCGAGGTCAGGGTGCGTACCGGCACCGTGAGTTCGGCAACTTCATGGCCTTCCGCGCGGTGCAGTTCAGCCACCGAGGCTTCAGGCGAAGCCCAGCCGCGCACGGCCGGCACGTCGTACAGGGTCAGTTCGCCATTCTGGCTGCCGGCCGCGATCGCCAGGTTGCGGTCGCCGGGTCGCTGGGCGTCGAAGGCGGCGATGTGCGCCGGCAGCGGCTCGATGTTGATGCCGCGCCAGCCGGCGTCGTAGAAGGCCTTGGTGACCGAATGCTCGACCGGGTCATTGGCGCCGACGTCGATGTAGAAGCCGTTCTTGAGGTCGCCGAGCGCGCGCCACAGCAGCACGTCTTCGTTGTTCTGGGCGTAGGAAATGAATCTCATGGGCGCTTGTTCATGTGCGTTCGATGTCGATGACCGGGTCGAGCCAGGCCGAGCCCTCGAAATACGGCCGGCGCATGTTCACGACCGTGAACACCAGCGCCAGGTCGCGCCATTCGTAGTTGTTGACGAGGTGCGTCTCGGTGCTGACGATCGCGGTGGCCACGGAATAGGTGCCCGGCCCGAGGTTCATCGGGAAACGGAAGCGGTAGGTGACTTCTTCGCCGGCGGCGACGTCCTGCAGCGGCAGTTCCTTCAGGTGCGTGTTGGTGCCGTACATCGGCTGACCGAGACGGTCCTTGATCATGTAGCCCAGCACCATGCGCGGAATGTGCGCCCTGGCCGCCACCGTCACCGCGAGGGTCACCTCGCTGCCGACGTCGACGACTTCGACGCGCTGGCCGGTCTCGTCCAGCAGGGCGATGTCGGCCACGGTGGCCTCGCCGGTGCCGGACACGGTCTGCACCTTGCCTTCCGGCGTGGCGTTCAGGCGCACCGTCTCGTTTTCGCGCTCGGCGATCATCGCGTTATAGAAATCCATGATCTCTTCCGGCGGACCTTGCCGGGCCAGGCGGCCGCCGTCGAGCAGGATAGCGCGGTCGCACAGCGACTGGATCGCCTGCTTGTCGTGCGAGACCAGCAGCAGCGTGGTGCCGTGGCGGCGGAAGCTGCGGATGCGGTCGAAGCTCTTGTGCTGGAAGTAGGCGTCGCCCACCGACAGGGCTTCGTCGACGATCAGGATGTCCGGGCGGCGCGCGGTGGCAACGCTGAACGCGACCCGCATCTGCATGCCGCTCGAGTACACGCGCACCGGCTGGTCCATGTAGTCACCAATCTCGGCAAAGGCCTCGATCTGCGGCATCAGGTGCTGGATTTCCTCGACCGTCATGCCGAGCAGCTGGCCCGCCATGAACACGTTCTGGCGCCCGGTAAAGTCGGGATGGAAGCCCATGCCCAGCTCCAGCAGGGCGGCCACGCGGCCCTCCATGTGGACGCCGCCGGTGGTCGGCAGGGTGGTGCCGGTAATCAGCTTGAGCAGGGTACTCTTGCCCGCGCCGTTGATGCCGATCAGGCCCACGGCCTCGCCCGGCTCCACCGTGAAGCCGATGTCGCGCAATACCCATTTGAGCGTGTGGCGCGGCCCGCCGGGCAGCATCCATTCCGCGAGGCGCGACCAGCGCGTCGGGTACTGGCGGTAGGCCTTGCCCAGATTTTGTACGACGATACGGCCCATCAGAGTTCGTCCACCATCTCGCCGGCGCGGCGGCGGAACAGGCGCAATCCCAGCATGCACAGCAGCAGTGCCAGCGCAAGCACCGGCAGCAGCGAGGTCCAGTCGGGCGCCATGCCCTTCACCAGGATTTCCTGGTAGGCCAGGACCAGGCGCGCCATCGGATTCCAGCCGAGCAGGGCGCGCACCTCGGGCGGCAGGATCGTGACCGGATAGACCACCGGCGTGAACCAGAACCAGAACTGCATCGCGATCGTCACGAACTGGCCGACGTCGCGGAAGAACACGTTCAGGACGCCGGCGATCATGCCTATGCCGAGCGCCAGCAGCAGCTGGATCAGCAGTACCGGGATGAGGGCGAGGAAGACCAGGCCCGGAAAGCTGCCCGAGGCCAGCAGGAACAGCGTGAACAGGCCGAAGATGATGCCGAAGTTGACCAGCGCATTGAGCACCACGATCAGCGGCAGGCAGATGCGCGGGAAGCTGATCTTCTTGATCAGGTTGGCCTGCTCGATGAACATGTTCTGGGCGCGCGCGATGATCTCGGCGAACAGGCCCCAGGTCAGGATGCCGGCGCACAGGTAGATGCTGTAGGCGAAGCGCGCGTCGGCGTCGGCGCCGGGCAGCTTGTTGTGCATGACCTCGGAAAAGATCACGGTGTACACCACGATCATGGCGAGCGGCGACAGCAGCGACCACAGGGCGCCGAGCATCGCATTCATGTATTTCGCCTGGAATTCGCGCTTGACGCTACCGAAGACGAAACCGCGATAGGTCCACAGGCCGCGCAGCATCTGCGGCGCGATCATGGCGTGGTGGGCACGAAAAGGTGAGTAAGGCGGTTCTTCATAAGGTGGCAAGGCCGTTCGAGCGCAAAATTATACTCTACGGTAATGCCACACAATTGGTACAGATGTAAGCAAATTGGACAAGAGTGTCATGCCCACAGCCCGTAATCACCATCGAAAGGGTAGGGTGGGCCCCCCGTGCCCCCGCGTTCAGGAACCCTGAACCAGCTTCTGCAACGCCGCCGGATCCAGGATCACCAAGCGGTTTGCCTCCTTCTGCACGATCCCCTGCTGCACCAGCGTCAGCAGAGCCCGGGTCACTGTCTCGCGGCTGGTATTGATCATGTTGGCGATGTCCTGGTGCGTCGGCAAATTCTCGACCACGGCCTGGGGGGCGCCGTCTTCCGGCTTCTTCTGCAGCAGCGCCAGGTAGGTATAGATGCGCCGCGCCGTATTATTGATGCTGAGCAATGCACGGAATTCGGAGTCGCGCTGGATCTTCTGCGCCAGGTGCTTGAGCATCTGCCGGGCCACGCTGGGCGAGTGCGAGAACAGATGCATCGCGGTGGCCGCCGGCAAGAAGGCGACCAGCACGTCGCTGGTCGCCACCACTGACGCCGAACGCGTGGATTCGTTGATCAGGGCGATCTCGCCGAAGAAGTCGCCCGGCGCCAGCATGCGCAGGCCGATCGCGCGGCCATCCTCGGTGATGTCGACCACCTGCATCTGGCCGGACAGCAGGAACAGCAGGGCGTCGGCGCTGCCACCCTTGTACAGCACGACTTCGCGCTTGTTGAAGTGGCGGAAGCGCAGCTCGGGCCTGATCAGCGCGATCTCGTCGGGCGTCAGGTCGGCCAGCAGCGGGATCTTGCGCAGGTGGACCTGGATCTGCACTTCCTGCAGCGGCTGCGCGGGTTCGGAGGGGAGGACCTTGCTGAGAGCGGTCATGTGGACATCAATATCGATCAGGGTTGCCAACGCCAGCTCAACTGGAACTGGCGGTTATTGTACTGAAAGATGTCGATATTTTCCCGGTTTCGTACCGCCCGTGTTTCCAGCATCAGGCTTTGATTCTTGCCGATCGGGTAACTCAGGACCGCGCGCAACACCTGCGTCGCCTGGTCGCGTGTCTGCGGAATCAAGAGTTCCGGCGCATACGGACGGGCGCTGCGCCAGGTCTGGCGGGTGTAGCCGAGTTCGCCCGTCAGGCCGGCCGCCAGGGGGCTGCGCAAAAGCAGGCTCAGCAGCTGACCGTGGCGGTCGCCGCCCGGACGCTGGGCATTGCCGTGGTCGCTCAGCAGGCCGAAGCTGGCGCTGCCGTACAGGCTGCCGCGCTGGTGCGAGAGTTCCGGCCGCAGCTCCAGGGTGTGGGCGTCGAAGTTGGTCAGGCGCCGGTAATCGGTCACCGTATAACCACCCATCACATTCAATAAAGTGTTGTTCGGTAGCGACAAGGGCGGCGTGACGCGCAGTTGCGCCTGGGCCTGGCGCTGATAGATGTGGCCGCCGAGGCTGACCATGCCGGCCGCCAGGGTCGAGCGCAGCGCCCAGCTGCCGAAGCGCCACGGCGATTCGATGCCGCCGAACAGCGAGCTGCTGTCGTACTGGTGCAGGGTATCGTTGCGGCGCGACTGCAGCTGCGCAAAACCGATGGTGCCGTTGGGCGTCAGGGCGCGCAGGTATTCCAGGCCGGCCACGGTATAGCCGTCCTGCTTCGGCAGGAAATCGTCCAGCAGCGGCAGTTCGACCGAGCCGTCGCCCAGTTTCAGCGTCGAGGTGCTGGCGCCCTGATTGACGTTGCGATCGTAGCCGCGCCCGGCGATGAGCGACAGCGCGCTGTTCGGCGTCCACGGGTGGCAACCCTCTTCGCGGGTCTGCGAAATCAGTTCCAGGATCTCGCGCGAAGGATCGAAGCGTGTCTCGACGGTGGCGAACATGCGCTCGGCTTCCTCGGCGTTGCCGAGACCGCACTGAATCAGGGCCAGGTCGAGCCAGGCGCCGGCATGGCGCGGCTCCTGCTCGATCAGGCGGCGCAGGGCGCGCGAAGCGTCCGTGCGGCGGCCTTCCGCCAGCGCCTGCAAGGCTTCCTGGTACAGCGCCTGCTGCGTGGCGCCGAGGGTGGGCGCCCCCGGCTCGTCCGCGTCCGGCGCGGCGGCATCGGCCTGGGCCAGCGCGCACGCCGGCCATGCGAGGGCCGCCAGCAGCGCCAGCGCGGCGGCAATAGAACGCTTCATCGGGCGTGCTCGCGCAGGACGGCGCCGGGCTGGCATGGATCGGGTTGAAGACTGCCTTCCTGCTTCATGCTGGATTCGAAAGTATAAAGAATGGTCTGTTTTTCCTTGCCGCGCAGCCGGCGCTCGCCCAGCAGGATGAACCGGTGCCGCCGCGCACGCTCGACCGTGCCGGCGCCGATGATGACGTCATGGGGAAAGTCGCGCGCCACCTGTTCGAGGCGGGAGGCGGTGTTCACGCTGTCGCCGACCGCAGTATATATGCTGCGGAAGGAAGTGCCGAAATCGCCGGCCATCGCCGGGCCGCTCTCGATACCGATGCGCACGCGCAAGGGCGCGTGGCCGGCAGCCTGGTGGCGCGCGCTCAGGGTCTCGACACGGCGCAGGATCTCGCGCGCGGCGTCGAGCGCAAGGTCGGCGTGGTCTGGAATCGGCAACGGCGCCCCCCAGAACGCGACCAGGCCGTCGCCGGTGTATTTGTCCAGCGTGCCCATGGTCTCGATGACCGGGCCGGTGAGGCAGGCCAGGAAGTCGCGCGTCAGCCGCGACGCCTCCGCCACCGGCAAGGCTTCGACCTGGCTGGTATAGCCTTCCATGTCGGCGATCAGGGTGGTGACGTCGAGCTGGCGCGGCGCCAGCGGATCCTCCGCCTCGCTGCGCAGCAGTTCCTCGACCACGCTCGGGGCCACGTACTGGCGCAGGGTCGACAGCAGGTGGCGCGAACGGCGCTGGGTCAGGTGCCACTGGTAGGGGATGGCCACCGCCAGCAGCAGCAGGTTGCTGGCCAGCGGCCCGGCCGGCGAGAAATCCGGGTCGTAAGGGCTGGCGAAAAAAGCGAGGGCCAGCCACAGCGCCGAGCTGGCGGCCAGCAGGCCCATGCTGGCGAACGCAGAGAGGCGCGGAAATGCGAGCGTGGCGCCGACGGCGCTCAGCAGCGCGAAAGCGCAGGCGATCAGGCGTCCTGGCCACGGCGCCGGCGCCAGGCCGGCCTGGCGGTCGAGCAGGGTGCTCAGCATGTTCGCCTGAACCCCGAGCCCGGGACGGTCGGCGCCGAAGGGCGTGGTAACGCGGTCGGCCATGCCCAGCGAGGACGAGCCGACCACCACCAGGCGCCGCGCGGCGCTGGGCGGATCGATGGCGCCGTCGAGGATGTCGGCGGCGCCGACCACGGTATAGGCGGGCCAGTCGCGGTCGAAGCCGACGCGGATCGTGCCCGCATCGAAGCGCAGCGCTTTCCCCCCCGAACAGCAGTCGACCAGCGCCAGCGCCAGCGCCGGATATTGCCGGCCTTCGAATTCGGTCAGCAGGGGCACATGGCGCAGGACGCCGTCGGGGTCCGTGATATAGGCGGCGGCGCCCACATGGGGCGCCGCCGCCAGCGCGGGATAGTTGCCGATGTAACCGGTAGCGCGCACGCCGCGCACCGGCGAGCGCACCGCGCCGCCCAGCGCGCCGACGCGCACCTGCAGTTCGCGGGTCCGGTTGAAGTCGAAGGCCTGCAGCGGCACCACCGGACCGTGGCGCGCCAACAACGCCAGGCGCGTATCGCCGGCCTCGTCCGCACGTTCCGGCAGCATGATGTCGAGCGCCACGCCGCGCGCCTCGTAGCGCGTCAGCAGGATCTCGACCAGGTCGGCGATGCGTTCGCGCGGCCACGGCCACGGCCCCAGCCTGGCCAGGCTGGCCTCGTCGATGTCGACCACCAGCACGCGCGGCTCTTCCCTGGTGCTGGACTGCACCCGCAGGAAGGCGTCGCGCAGCCATTCGCCGGGCAGGAAGGAATACGCAGGCAGCGGCCCCCATTGCATCCAGACGCACAGCGCCACGGCGGCGAGCGCGATCGGCCAGCGCAGCGCCGTCTGCCAGGAGCGCAAGCGCGCCAGTAGGGCGGAGGGGAAGGAAATGGGAATACGCACGCCTCGGGATTTACTTTCTCGTCATGCTGTTACGGCAACCCGGAGTATAGCTTTTTCGTTGCTCTTGGGTATTATCTTTTTGCTATGCATGGAATCATTGCCGCCCAAGCAGGCTCAGCTGCGTTTACAATGTGACGCTTATCACAGAATTCCTTGTGTAAAGCAAGGTAGATTCGGCGAAAAGGGGAAAACTATGTGGCGATCACTCGTCTTGATGGCACTCACGTGCGTATTTCATGCGGCCCAGGCGGCGGACGCCGGCAAGATCATTTTCGTGGCCGGCAAAGCCAGCGTGGGCGGGCAGCCTGCACTCGACGGCGCGCCGGTGCGGGAAGGGCAGATGCTGAGCACGGGCGCCGATGGCTTCCTCTATATTAAGACGGTCGACAGCGGCCTGTTCATCCTGCGCCCGAACACCCAGGCGCGGATCGCAGCCTACCAGGTCGACGAAAAGAATCCGGCCAAAACCCAGGTCAAGTTCGAATTGCTGAGCGGTGTTGCGCGCAGCAAGTCCGGCAATGCGGTCAAGCAGGCGCGTCAGAACTTCCGTTTCAACACCCCGGTGGCGGCGATCGGCGTGCGCGGCACGGACTTCACGGTCTTCACGGACAACGACACCTCGCGGGTGGCGGTCATTTCCGGCGCCATCGTGATGAGCGGGTTCGGCGGCGCCTGCATGCCCGGTGGCGCCGGCCCCTGCGACGGCGATGCCAGCCGCGAGCTGAGCGCGAGCCAGCGCGGCCTGCTGCTGCAGGTGCAGCGCGGCCAGGTGACCCCCCAGTTGCTGCAGGGCAGCCCGCTGTCGCCCGACCAGGTGTCGCCGCCGCGCGCGGACGAACCGCTGGCGCGCGCCGCCGGCGCGGGCGGCGGCGCCAGCGCTGCCGGACTGCCGAACCTGGATGCGCAGAAGACGGTCGACCTGGTCAAGGTGGTCGACCCGGCGCCGCCATCGCCGCCGCCGGTGAAGGATGTCCCGCCGGTGCCCGTGCCGCCGCCGGCGCAGCCCGCGCCGCCGGTGGTGGTGGTCCCGCCCGCACCACCCGTCACGCCCGTGCCGCCGATCGAAGCCGCCATCGTCCTGCCGGCGCGCGACATCGTGTGGGGACGCTGGCAGGTGGTTGCAGGCCGGCCGCCCGATTTCAATCTGCCCCAGGCCATGGATCAGAGCGAGCTCATCAAGACCAATGGCAATTATGCGCTGTTGCGCAGCCGAGGTACGGACGACTTCGTGATGCCGAACAACGGCAGCATCGGCTTCCAGCTCAAGGGTGGGGAAGCGTTCATCTATACAGATTACACCCCGACTTACCGGATCGAGACGCCGGCCTCGCTGACGAACGGCATGCTGACAGTCGATTTCGGCAAGCAAAGTTTCGAGACCAGCATCGGAATAACGAGCGGTGCGGAATCCTTCAAGCTCAGCGGCTCCGGTACAGTCGGCGCGGACGGCCAGCTCAACGGTTCAATGGGAAGCAGCCAGATCAATGTCCTGAATCTGAATGGCTTGCTGAGCAGGCAGAACGGCGGCTCGGCGGCCTACATCTTTACCAGTCGACTGGACGAGAAGCGCTCTGCTAACGGCGTCACATATTGGCAGCAAACCCCGCATTAAAATTAATCCAAATATAAAAAAGACCCCGGCGCGCCGGGGTTTTTTTATTCCTAAAGGAAATATGAAAATGTATCTAATTGTTTCGCGACTATTCCGTGAGTATTAGATTTTTTGCTAATGAAATCAGCGCTTTGTAGCCTGACTTGTGAGTATTGGAGAGTATTGGGGCGGGGCCTTCTACCCCTTACTTCATTCTTGAAGTACATGTCTTGCAGTATCGGGAAGACTCTTCGATAATGCTTGCCGATTGTCTGTTTGGAATTTACAAATTCCAGACAAGAATCTTCCGCGAATGTGATGGCGGTCACATCTTTCGTGAGCCGGCATCTGTCATGATTCGGAACGTTGGGCGGCAGGACAAACTTTTTGTAACTGCTGTTTGATATAACATATCGATCGATCGATCTACTTTGGAGCAATAAATGGCAACGACTTACTACAACGACCTGCAGAAGCTGTACGTCGCTTACTTCAACCGTCCGGCAGACTTCGGCGGCCTGAGCTACTACGAAGGCCTGATGGAAGCGTCGACGAACAAAGCCGCTACCCTGGCTGGCATCAGCGCTGATTTCGCCAAATCGACCGAGTACACCGACACCTTCAAGGGCATGTCGAGCGCCGAGATCGTCAACGCCATCTACGTCAACCTGTTCGGCCACAACGCCGACGACGCAGGCAAGAAATACTACGCTGACTTTCTGGATGCCAAGAAGCTGACCCTGGCCGACGTCGTCACCGAAGTCGCCAAAGGCGCACAAGGCTCCGACCTGACCGCCTACAACAACAAGCTGACTGCTGCTGCTGCGTTCACTGCTGCTGTCGACACCGACGCGGAAAAAGCCGGCTACAGCGGCGCCGCTGCGAACAAGATCGCCAAGACCTTCCTGGCTGGCGTGACCGACAATGTGTCCCTGGCATCGGCTACCACCCCGGCTGCCCTGAACAGCGCCGTGGCTAACGCTGTTGCTGCCGGCACCACCTTCTCGGTCGCTAGCGCCCTGGCTCAATCGACCGCTGCCAACAAGGCCATGGACGCGTACGTGACCGCGACCGTCAAGACCGACGTCAACGGCGACACCTTCAAGAACGCCGCCGACATCAAAGCAACGCAAACCAACGCGGTCACCAAGGTCGGTAACGACCTGAGCGACACTGCGGCCCAGACCCTGTACAAAGCAGCGACCACTTCGCAAGCGGTTCGCGATGCACTGGTCTCGAACCAGCAGGCCATCAACGCCAAGGCCCTGAGCGATGCCCAGGATACCGTGGCTAAAGACAACGCCAACATCGCCAAGATCGCTGGCCTGAGCGACGCAGTGGCAATCTCGGCTGCAGCACAGACCAACCTGAGCGCTGCTCAGGACTCGTCGACCGCTGCCCAGGCTGACCTGGCTGCCAAGGAAGCTTCGTTCGGCATCAACAACGGCGGCACCGCTACCAGCGTGACCGTGACCGGCACCGCTATCACGTTCAACGACGGCACGACCACCACGACGCTGGCAACCATCGCCAACGGCAAGGCGACCGTGAGCACCGCTACCGGCTTCGACGCAAGCGCTTACACCGGCCTGACCGACCTGGTCGCTTCGTACAACGCTTCGGTGACCGCTGCTGGCAACGTGACCAAGGCGATGGACAACGCCGCCATGGCCCAACTGGGTGCGAACCTGCTGGACGTGGCTCCGGACACCGCCGGCACCGTCACCGTCACCGGTAACTACGCTGGCACCTACACCGAGTCGGCCCTGATCGCCAAGATCGCATCGGTCATCAACACCACCACCACCGGTGCCGTGGCAACCGGCGCGACCCCGACCCTGGCACAGATCCAGACCGAACTGGCTGTCCTGAAAGCTGGCACCGATACCGCTGCCTACAACGGCTTCAAGGCCCTGGTGGACGCTGAAACCGGCCTGGGCGGCACCGCTACCCTGGATGCCAAGTGGAACCCGCTGGTCGCCAAGCAAGTTGCCGACACCGCCGTCGTGACCGCCGCAGCAAAAACGATCACGACCCTGACGAAAGACCTGACCGCACTGACGACCGCCAATGCCAACGTCGAAACCTACAACGGCCTGAAAGCAACCGCTGATGTGTACGCCAAGGTCCTGACCGACAAGGGCTACGCCGTCACCACCCTGGATGCTACCCACCTGACCAACTTTGCTACCGCATCGTCGGATATCTACGTGGTCAGCACCAAGGATGCATCGATCGCCGCCTTCGGCCTGCAAGGCACCGACTCGCTGTTCGTCGGCACCGGCTACAGCCTGGTCCAGGGTTCGGCTACCGGCACCAGCGCTGTCAAAGGCAGCGACGCAGCACTGGAAATCTTCGTCAGCAGCTCGGGCGGCGACACCATCCTGCAAGTCGAGCAGCACGCTTACAGCTCGTCGGTCAACGGCGGCACCGGCGAAATCGTCACCATCACCCTGACCGGTGTCGACGCGACCACCATCAAGCTGGACAGCACCGGTATCATCACCGGCCACGCTTAATATCGGTCACGGGCCTGCTTCCAGGCCCTGTAACTGACAGCCCCGCCTCCGCAAGGAGGCGGGGTTTTTTCATTGTCGGTTAGGAATTTTGTCGCACGAACGCGACCGTTTTAACGAGTCAATCTGAAAATTTGTGATGGGTGTCACATTTTTTTGATGTTTTCGTAGATAATGTGCCCGCAAGCGATTTCTCCAAGGCTACAAAACCAGAGCGCTGCTTCTGCCCTGTCACGTGAGACACATGAAAAAATACCTGAATCCCCAAACCGAGATCGGCCGCATCCTGCGCAGCTTCAAAGGGACTTTCTATACCGTCGCCACCTTCAGCGCGATCGTCAACCTGCTGGCCCTCGTGCCGTCGCTGTACATGCTGCAGGTCTACGACCGTGTTCTGTCGAGCCGCAACGAGATCACCTTGTTGATGCTCACCCTGATGATGCTCGGCGCCTATATGTTCTCGTCGGCGCTGGAGCTGATCCGCTCCTTCGTGCTGGTGCGCGTCGGCGCGCAGTTCGACATGAAGCTCAACCGCCGCCTGTACACCGCGGCCTTCGAGCAGAACCTCAAGCATGGCGGCACCAATGCCGGCCAGGCCCTGAACGACCTGACCACGGTGCGCCAGTTCCTGACTGGTAACGCGTTGTTCGCCTTCTTCGACGCGCCCTGGTTCCCGATCTACCTGATCGTGATCTTTTTCTTCGAGCCCTGGCTCGGCCTGTTCGCCCTGGGCGGCGTGGTCGTGCTGGTGATCCTGGCGATCGTCAACGAGCGCGTCACCCATATGCCGCTGAAGGAAGCGAACACGATGTCCATCGCTTCCGCCAACACTGCCACCAACAACCTGCGCAATGCCGAAGTCATCGAGTCGATGGGCATGCTGCCGAACCTGATGGCGCGCTGGTTCAAGACCCACGGCCGTTTCCTCAGCCTGCAGGCCGAGGCCAGCCAGAAAGCCGGCACCATCACCGCCGCCACCAAGTTTTTCCAGATGGCGCTGTCGTCTTCGGTGCTGGGCCTGGGTGCTCTGCTGGTGCTCGATAACAAGATCACGGCGGGCATGATGATCGCCGCCTCGATCCTGCTCGGCCGTACCCTGGCCCCCGTGCAGCAGTTGATCGGCGTCTGGAAGAGCTGGAGCAGCACCCGCAGCGCCTTCGACCGCCTGACCTCGCTGCTGGAACAGAATCCCGCGCGCGAGGCCGGCATGCAGCTGCCGAAGCCGCAAGGCCACCTGAGCGTCGAAGGCGTGCATGCCGCGCCGCCGGGCGTGCGCAGCCCGATCGTCAAGGCCGTCTCGTTCGCGATCCAGCCGGGCGACGTGCTGGGCGTGATCGGCCCGAGCGGTTCCGGCAAGTCGACCCTGGCGCGCCTGCTGGTCGGGGTGTGGCCGTCGATGATGGGCAAGGTCCGCCTGGATGGCGCCGACATCTATGCCTGGAACAAGGCGGAGCTGGGCCCGCACATGGGCTACCTGCCGCAGGACATCGAGCTGTTCAGCGGCACGGTGTCCGAGAACATCGCCCGCTTCGGCGAGATCGACGCCGACAAGGTGGTGCAGGCGGCCAAGCGCGCCGGCGTGCACGACATGATCCTGCGCCTGCCCGAAGGCTATGACACCAAGCTGGGCGAAGGCGGCGGCGGTCTGTCCGGCGGCCAGAAGCAGCGCCTTGGCTTGGCCCGCGCAATGTACGGCGATCCGTCGCTGATCGTGCTGGACGAGCCGAACTCGAACCTGGACGATCTTGGCGAGCAAGCGCTGGTACATGCTGTGCTCGACCTGCGCCAGCGCGGCAAGACCATCGTGCTGATCACCCACCGCCCCAGCGCGCTGGCGGCCACCACCAAGCTGCTGGTGATGGGCGATGGCAGCGTCCAGATGTTCGGTCCGACCAAGGACGTGATGGCCGCGATCAACGAAGCGAACCAGAAAGCCCTGGCGGCTCACCAGGCAGCCCAGCGCGCCGCAGCCGCGGCTGCCACGCAACCGGGCAGCGCCCCGGCCACCGCCTGATACAGCGCTTACTACCGGAGAAAGTTACCCATGAAATTGTTGAAGAACGACGCGGCCGAAGTCATCTCGCACGACGTAACGCCGCTGGAAGTCAATACCGACGCGCGCTCGTTCAGCCGTGTCGGCTGGCTGATCGTGGTGCTCGGCCTTGGCGGCTTCCTGCTGTGGGGCCTGTTCGCACCGCTCGACAAGGGCGTGCCGCTGTCCGGCACGGTTGCCAAGGAGTCGAACCGCAAGGCGATCCAGCACATGACCGGCGGCACCATCAAGGAAATCCTGGTCAAGGACGGCGACGTGGTCAAGGAAGGCCAGGTACTGGTGCGTATGAACGGCACCCTGGCCAGGTCGGCCTATGAGACCAGCGAAGCCCAGTACCTGACCGCGCGCGCGGCCGAGGCCCGCCTGAAGGTCGAGCGCGACGGCCTGAAATCGATCAAGTTCCCGGCCGAACTCGAGCAGCGCCGCAACGATCCGCGCGTGGCGGAGCTGATGGCCCTGCAGAACCAGCTGCTGAGCTCGCGCCAGATGTCGCTGCAGAATGAACTCGGCAGCGTGGACGAGAACATCGCCGGCCTGAAGGAGCAGATCCGCGGCCTGGAAGAATCGCGCGACAGCAAGAAGGTGCAGATGGGCTTCCTGAAGGAGCAGCTGCAGGGGATGCGCGACCTGGCCAAGGAAGGCTACGTGGCGCGCAACCGCCTGCTCGACCTGGAGCGCACCTACGCCCAGCTGAGCGGCGCGGTCTCGGAAGACATCGGCAATATCGCCCGTGCGCGCCGCCAGGTGCTGGAAATGGGCTTGCGCAAGGCCCAGCGCATGCAGGACTACCAGAAGGAAGTACGCACCCAGCTGTCCGACATCGAGCGCGAAGCCGAAGCCCTGGCCGCGCGCCTGGAAGGCCAGAAGTTCGAGGTCGACAACGTCGAGGTCAAGTCGCCGGTCGGCGGCACCGTGACCGCCCTGGCCGTGTTCACCCAGGGTGGCGTGGTCCAGCCCGGCTTCAAGATGATGGAAATCGTGCCGAACGACGATCCGATGGTGGTCGAGGGTAATCTGGCGGTCAACCTGGTCGACCGCGTCCACCCGGGCCTGAAGACCGAGCTGATCTTCTCGGCCTTCAACGCCAACAAGACGCCGCACATCCCGGGCGAAGTCGAACAGGTTGCGGCCGACCGCAGCCTCGACGAGCGCACCGGCGCACCCTACTACAAGGTGCGCGTGCGGGTGACGCCGGAAGGGCAGAAGATGCTGGCCCAGCACAAGCTGGACGTGCGTCCCGGCATGCCGGTTGAGCTTTTCGTGAAGACCGGCGAGCGCACTCCGCTGAACTACCTGCTCAAGCCGGTGTTCGACCGCGCCAGGTCGTCGATGGCGGAGGAGTGACCATGAAGGGAATACTCCGTCTGGCGGTGTCCGCCGTCTTTGGCGCCGCCGTGGCCGGCCACGCCGGCGCGGTCACCCTGCAGCAAGCCTACGAGGCAGCGCTGAAGAACGACCCGCAATACCGCATGAGCTTCTACGAAAAGGAGTCGGCCAAGGAAAACCGCGTTATCGGCCGCTCCTATCTGCTGCCCAGCGTGTCGGCCAGCTATTCGGGCAGCCGTAACGTCGCCGATCTCGAGACCTTCCAGAACGTTGTGGTTGCCGGCTTTCCCGGCGTGCAGCGTACCGTGTCGCACCCTCACTATCTGAGCCGCTCGGGCGCCGTGCAGCTGCGCCAGCCCATCCTGAACCTGGACGGCATTGTGCGTTATCGCCAGGGCAAGGTCCAGGCGCAGCAAGGTGAAGCCGCGTTCGCGGCTGCCGGCGACGAGGTCGCGGTGCGCGTGGCCAATGCCTACATGGACACGCTGTTCGCCGAGGACCAGTTGCGGCTCTCCCAGGTGTCGCGTGACATGTTCAAGGAGCAGATGTACGTCAACAATCGCCTGTTCGAAAAAGGCGAGGGCACCAAGACCGACATGCTGGAAACCCAGGCACGGCTCGACATCGCCGAAGCCCAGGTCACTGAAGCCCAGGACAACGTGGTCGCCGCGCGCGAGACCCTGGCCGGCATCATCGGCATGGATCCCGGCAATCTGGACAAGCTGGTCGACAGCTTCAATCCGGTCGCCATCCAGCCCGGCAGCTTCGAGGCATGGGAAAAGACGGCGCGCGAGCACAACAACGAGTTGGCCACGGTTCGCCTGGCGGTCGAAAATGCGCGCCTGGATATCCAGCGCACCAAGGCCGGACATTTTCCGCGCGCCGACCTGATCGCCACCTACAGCAAGGACGACTCGGCCTCGATCAATACCTACCAGCAGAATTCGCTGAACCGCGCCATCGGTGTGCAGGTGAGCCTGCCGATCTATCAGGGCGGGGCGATCAGCGCCACCACGCGCCAGGCCGCGGCCGGCTACGAGCGCGCCCAGGCGGACCTGGACGCCCGCACCAACAAGGTCATGGTCGAGCTGCGCAAGGCGCACAGCATCGTGCTCTCGAGCGTGCACAAGATCGAAGCGCTGGAGAAGGCGGTCGCATCGGGCAAGGAACTGATGAAGGCCACCGAGCAGAGCATCAAGGGCGGCGTACGCATCAACCTGGACCTGCTGAACGCGCAGCAACAGCTTTACACCAGCCAGCGCGATCTGGCCCAGGCCCGCTACTCCTATCTGATCGGCATGCTGCGCCTGCGCGCCGCGGCCGGTACCCTGGATGCGTCCAGCGTGCGTGAAGTGGCGGCTTATTTCCACTGAGGACTGCACAAGCCCGACAAAAACCCGTTGCGAAAGCAGCGGGTTTTTTTTCGTCAACGCCTTACTGCCGGCTTGCGTCATCCATTTAACATTTCCGCGTATGCGCCAAGGATTTCTTCGGAAAAATCTTTTTCTTTCAAGAACTTACGGAGCCTAGCGCACAGTTGAGTGCGCCTTGAAAAATCGGGATGCGGTATATTTTTTTACATTATTCCAAAGGAGGCCATCATGGCGACTACGACCGAAACAGAAGTACAGAAGCTGTACGTTGCATATTTCAGCCGTCCGGCGGATGTTGCCGGCCTGGCCTATTGGACCAATGTCCTGGCGACCTATCCCGATGGTTATCAGAAGGCTTCGTCAGACTTTGCCGCCTCGGCCGAATACAAGGCGATATATGCGGGCATGAACAACAGCGAGGTGGTCAGCGCCGTGTACCAGCACCTGTTCGGACGTCCGGCCGAGGCTGCCGGCGTCGACTACTGGGCCAAGTTGCTCGACCAGAAAGCCATCACGATCGATAACGTGGTAACCCAGATTGCCGGCGGCGCCCTGGGCAATGACAAGGTCGCGTACAACGGCAAGGTTGCGGTGGCAAGCGCGTTCACGACCCACATGGACCTGACCAGCGAGCAGCAGGCATATTCGACGCAGGCTGGCCTGAAGACTGGCTTCGACTATCTCGCCAGTGTGCACGACCTGGCATCTGGCGCCATGGCCATCGATGGCGGCTATATCGATATCACGATCGAAAACATGGTAAAAGCGGCCGGCACCGGCATGGACGGCCATGCCGGACTGGTCGGCGTTGCCGATCCAGTGCCGCCGCTCTTCGGCTGAGAGGCCGCGCCAGATAGAAGTGAAATTTTATTTCACGCAAGCCGCGTGAATGAAATAAAAGAACACCGCCGGTTTGCCCGGCGGTTTGTCGTTTACGCCTGCGCCTGGCCTTGCTCCGGTGCGGACAGCGGCGCCTTGGCACATTGCGGGCAAGACACGCCGGCCACATAGTCCGGCGAAAGCTGCTGGCGCGGCGTCACCACCGCGCGGCAAGCAAAGCATTGCACGGTTTCTGTCGGCTCCAGCTTCGGATTGAGCGCGGTGCGGTAGTCGAACACAAAGCAATCGCCCTTGTAGTGATCGCCGCCGACTTCCTCGAAGTACTTGAGGATGCCGCCGTCGAGCTGATAGACACGCTCGTAGCCGATGTTTTGCATGTGAATTGCAGCTTTTTCACAACGAATACCGCCGGTACAGAAGGTCACGACGGTTTTGCCTTGCAGCGCATCCTTATGCTGGGCCACGACGTCCGGGAATTCGCTGAACTTGTCGATGCGATAATCGAGCGTATTCTCGAAAGTACCGACATCCACCTCGAAAGCGTTCCGGGTTTCCATCATCACGACCGGCACGCCATCGTCGTCATGGCCCCGGTCGAGCCAGCGCTTGAGCGTCTGCGGCGTGACTGCCGGCGCGCGGCCCAGTTCCGGCCTGATCAGGGGCATGCGCATCGTGATGATTTCCTTCTTGATGCGTACCAGCATGCGGCGGTGCGACTGCTCGCTCGACAGGCTTTCCTTCCATTCCAGGTCGGCCAGACGGGTATCGCTGCGCACCCAGGCTAGATACTGGTCGATATGTTCGCGCGTGCCGGACACAAACATATTGATACCCTCGGGCGTCAGCAGCACGGTACCCCTCAACCCAAGCTCATTGCACAGCGCCTGGTATTGCGGACGCAGTTCTTCGAGATTATCGAGAGTGATGAATTTGTAGGCGGCGATGTTGACGTACATGATCATTTCAGAAGGCAAATGCGAGAAGACAGCCAGCCATTATAAGGCAGGGCGGCGCGAAGGTCAGCGTGGCGGATGACGGGCTGTAGCATCCGCCGCAATTGGCATCTACAATGAATATCTTTTACGCAAGCAAAGCCGGCCTTATGCAATCGCTCAATCTGCAGTACAACCCACGCATCGACCAGTTGCGCTGGCTGGCCGCCACCATCGTCTTCTTGTTTCATTTCCAGCTCGAATACCGCGGTCTGGGCGGTCCTGCGCTGTTGACGCCCTGGGCCGGCCTGATTACCGAAGGACATACCGGGGTCGGCCTGTTCTTCACCTTGTCGGGCTTCCTGTTCATGCAGATCGCGCTGCACCAGAAGACCATCGTCTACCGCGATTTCTTACGCAACCGGGTGTTGCGTATTTTTCCGCTCTTCCTGACCATCTTCCTCGTCGCCACCTCGATCGGGCGCGATACCTTCCAACCCCAGGACCTGTTCTATCTGTTCGCGACCAACCTTGGTCATGCTCCAACTTCTGGCACCCCTGTGACGGGCGCCGCCTGGACCATTTCGCTGGAATTCCTGTTTTATATGGTCTTCCCATTCCTGGCGCGCTTTGCGATGGAGCGCGGCCCACGCTACCTGCTCGGCGTGCTGGCGCTGATGGCTTTTTTTAAACTGAGTGCCTATACGGTCAATGCCAACAGCACCCTGATGTACTTTTGTACCTTCGTGGGCCGCTTCGACCAGTTCCTGATCGGCATGCTGGCCGCGATGCTTTACCAACATGAGCAGCTCCGCGTACGCCTGCACGCCCATGCGCCCTGGCTGCTGCTGGCGACTGCTGGCCTGGTGATATGCGAAATGGCGGCGCTGCACCGCTACGCTCCCTTTGGCGCCACCCCCAAGTCGGCGTTCTGGATCTTCTGGTCCATGGCCGAAAGCGCGGGTTGGGCGGCTTTCATGCTGGCGTGGGTATCCTTCCAGGCGCGCCTGCCGGCTCTTTTCGACCGGATACTATGCCATGGTGGAAAGATAAGCTTTTCCTTTTACCTGCTGCACATGGGCGTACTACACCTGTTAAGCCAGAGTATGGGCCTGGCCAGGCCAACCGGCAACGGCTGGGTGGACGCGAGCATCATGATTGCAGCGAGCTACGCCCTGAGCTGGGCACTAGCGACACTAAGTTACAACACCATTGAAGAACCCTTCCTGCGCATGCGCCGTCGCTACGGCGCATACAAGCTGGACAGCACCAAGCAGTGCTGATTTTCCGCACCTGAAAACACCTACCATGTGCCCACTTGGGAGACGCCAGCACCCTTCGCATGGCAGAACCCGGCTCCCGCTGGCCTCTTCCTCTCCTCACGGCACCTTCATTCCAGGCAGATATTTAACAATTTCGAATTAACAATTCAGCTTCGTAAAGACAATGTTGAATAAAAATTTGCTTATTTTTCAATAGGATGCGAACCTGACAACATGTAGGAAAAATCCCACACAAGGTTAAAAATTGTAGCTTACTTTCCATAGGGCATCTGCGCTGCATGCTAGAGTTCGTTACCTAAGAAAAACTCGAGTTACTGCTCAGAATCACTCTTTCCCTCGGATACCCACATGGCAATCAGCTACGCTTCGACGATTAATTCGCTTTACCTTGCTTATTATGGCCGTCCGGCCGATACCGCCGGCCTCGACTATTGGTTACAGCAACTTGAGCACGCCAACGGCGACTTGAGTGGCATCATCGATGCATTCGCGAAGTCCGAAGAAGCGACTGCACACTTTCACTCCAATGATGCTGCCGAGCACATCACCCAGATCTACCAGCAACTGTTCAACCGTGCGCCCGATGCGGCTGGCCTGGCCTATTGGACCGACCTGGTCTCCTCGGGCCGCGTCACGCTGGCCAACGCGGCCATCGACATCCTGCATGGCGCCCTTGATACCGACAAGCAACTGTCCGCTCTGCGCCAGCAGGTAGCCGACAGCTTCACCGAGCAGGTGCGCAGCGGCGGTACCGATTACAGCGGCTATGCCTCGATCGAAGCGGCAAGTGTGCTGATCAAGGCCGTTACGCTCGACATGAGCGCGTCCGACCTCGACGCCGTGACCAAGGCTGCACTGAAGCTGGCCGACATTGCAACCAACACGCCGGCCGTGGTGGATGCCATCGCCACCGGCACGACCCTGAGCGCGCTGCTCGATACCGTGCGCGGCGCGGCTGATCCCGTCGGCCTGGTACAAACCCTGGCCAACGTCGCCGAAGTCGCGGCCGGCAATCCTGCCACCCTCGACTCGCTGCTGCGCGGCGGCGGGATGCAAAAAGTCCTGACCGTCATGCCGGCCGCCGCGACCCTGCAGGACGTCGTTCATGCGCTCGAGCAGGGCGGCCTGCCTGCCGCGGTGGAAGTCGTTTACCCGAGCGCCCCGATCATCGTGCCTGAGCCGACTTTCCATGTCAGCTTGAGCGCCGGCGCGCTGACCATCAGCGGTACTGCCTACGACGCCGTGGTGGTCAACCTGACCACCAACATCATCACCCGCGCCGGCACGCCGGTCGTCCTGAGCGACAACTCGGTCGACCTGACCGACGCGCTGGCCACTGGTTACGCCGGCAAGGTGACCATCGTCGGCACCGCCGCCGAAGTGACGCACGCGATGGCAGTGCCGAGCGGTGTGAGCGCCTACGACATCGTCGACGCCAAGTCGGCCATCTTTACCGGTGAACCGGGCGCGCGTACCTTCGTGTCGGATGCGGTCGCCCAGCTGGTCGACGGCGCACATTCGCTCAAGATCACCGACGTGCTGTCGGCCGAAGAGCGCTCGCTGCTCGACAACCTGCAGCACTTCAACATGAACGCACTCGATGCCACCGTCGACAGCGTGGCGCCGGCTGCCGGCGAGCTCTCGTTCACCGACTTGTCCATCACCGGCACCGGCCATGCGGCAGGCATCACCAACGACGGCAGCTTCGGCCTCAAACTGGCCGGCGCCGAAGAAGGCGCGACCGTCAAGTACCAGGTGTCGCTGGGCAGCAGCGGCACGTGGACCACGGTCGGCTCGACCGAAGGCCTGGACAGCGGCACCTATCACTACCGCGCGATCGTCACCGACGCCGCCGGCAACATCAGCACCAGCAACGTCATCGACGTCACCATCGACAAGACCATCCCGGTCATCACCGGTTTCGCACTCGGTGAAAACGACGGCAAACTCGCGATCGGCGAATCGATTTCGTTCAGTGTCACCTTCAGCAAGGTCGTGGATGTCAATGGCATCCCCGAAGTCGCGCTGAATAACGGCGGCACCGCCACCTACACCAGCGGCGCCGGCAGCGACACCCTGGTCTTCACCTACACCCCGCAAGCCGGCCAGAGCATCGAGAGCCTGGCCACCGCGATCGAACATGCGTTCAGCGGCCAGATCGTGGACCAAGTCGGCAATGCCGTCGTCACGACCAACTTCGACAACCTTCATCCGTTCCAGCAGTTGCTGGTCGATGGCGAAGCGCCCACCGCCATCGTCACCATCGACGCCGTCCAGCAGGATAAGGGCGACAGCCCTGACGTGGCCGATGATTTCGTGACCAACCAGGGCAATGCCACGATTCACGCGACCCTGTCCGCGCCGATCGCCAGCGACGAACGCGTCGAGTACTCGCTCGACGGCACCACCTGGCACAGCGCCAGCGTCGACGGCATGAACGTGAGCATCGCCGACGTCAACGCCAGCACCAGCCCGACCCTGTCGCTGCGCGTGGTGGATGCCGCCGGCAACGCGACCGAAGCGGTCAGCCAGGCCATCACCTTCGACAACGAAGCGCCGGTCAATGGCGTGACCTTCAACAGCATCAGCGAAGACCAGGGCGACAGCCCGGACGCGAACGTCGACTTCGTCACCAACCAGTCCTACGCCACGGTCCACGCGACCCTGGACGCGGCGCTGGACAAGGGCGACTACGTGCAGTTCTCGGTCGACGGCGGCCAGAGCTGGATCGACGCCAGCAGCAGCATGATCGTGCCGTTCGGGATGCCGCAAGGCGCCCACGGCACCGTGTCCGGCACCGAGCTGACCATCAGTGGCATCGACATGGCCCACACCAGCAGCGTCTCGGTGCGCGTGGTGGATGCCGCCGGCAACGCCAACGAAGCGACCAGCCAGTCGCTGTCCTACGACGCCGAAGCACCGCTGACCACCGTCAGCTTCAACGCGATCAGCGAAGACAGCGGCAACAGCCAGGACGTCAAGGCCGACTTCACCACCAACGTCGGCACCGCCGACATCGGCGCGACCCTGTCGGCCGCGCTGGCCGCAGGCGAATACGTGCAGTACTCGGTCGACGGCACCAACTGGTCGCTGATCGGCGACAGCCACGTGAGCGTGGACGGCACCGCCGTCACCATCGCCGGCGTGGACGTCACCGGCAGCCCGACCGTGTCGGTGCGCGTGGTGGATGCCGCCGGTAACGCTGGCGCCGCCGCCACCCAGCACGTCACCTACGACGCCACCGCGCCGTCCACCACCGTCAGCTTCACCAGCGTCACCGAAGACGCGGCGGACAGCAAGGACACGCAGGCCGACTTCACCACCAACCAGGACACCGTCACCGTCAATGCGACG
>NZ_JBHSMZ010000017.1:0-52587 GCF_042656905.1 Massilia aerilata | reverse complement strand
CTATAACCTCACGGCCAAACTGTAATGAACGCTTGCACAAAAGGGGGCGTCCATGTACGGGGACGACGAGTAAAGGGCGCTGGAACGACGATCAGATCGCCATCTCCCTGAGCACCTTCGACGCCTCCCGGCTCGCCGTCAACACCACCCCATCCCGCATCTGGATCACCAGCTGCGACTGATCGTCCGCCCGCATCGAATCGACAAAATCCAGGTTCACCAGCGCCGAGCGGTGCACCCGGATGAAGCGCGCCGGGTCCAGCTGCACCTCCAGTTCCGAGATCCCGATCCGCACCAGGAAGGTCTGTCCGCGCGCCGCGATGGCCGTGTATTTGGAGTCGGCCTTCAGGTATTCGATCTCGTTCAGCGACAGCGGGAAGATGCGGCCGCGGTCGCGCACGAGGATGCGTTCCAGGGGCTTCGGCGCGCGTTGGGCCGCCTGCTCCAGCGCGGCGTCGACGATGGCGCGCGGCGGCGTGGGCGACTCCAGCAGGCGCGCCACGGCGGCATCGAAGCGGGCGCGCGTAAAAGGCTTCAACAGGTAGTCGACGGCGTTCAGCTCGAAGGCCGTGACCGCGTACTGGTCGTAGGCCGTGGTGAACACGATGGCGGGCGTGCAGCTCAGGCGGCGCAGCACTTCCAGGCCGGTCATCTCCGGCATCTGGATGTCCAGGAAGACGACGTCCGGGCGGATGCGCTCGATCTGCTCGAGGGCAGACGCGCCGTCGCCGGCTTCGCCCACCAGGCGCAGGGCCGGATGGGCGTAGATGGCGTCGCGCAGCAGGTCGCGGGCCAGCGGTTCGTCCTCGGCGATGAATACGGTTTTGGTGTCCAATGAAAGCTCTCTCAGGCAGGTTGCAGCGGGATCGACATCGTGACCGTGAAGCCGGCGCCGGGCGCGGTGGCGATCGCCAGCCCGCCCCGCTCGCCGTACGCCAGCTGCAGGCGCCGTTCGACGGTGCGGATGCCCAGGCCGTTCGACGCCCTGACGGCGGCGAGGTCGGCGCCCGGACCGTCGTCGCCCACGCTCATGGTCAGGGCCTGCGCCGCATCGTCGACGCGGGTGCGGATGCGCAGCAGGCCGGGACGGCTATGCGGATTGAAGGCGTGCTTGATGCTGTTCTCGACCAGCGGCTGCAGCGACAGCGCGGGCAGCGGCAGGCCGGCGGCGTCCATGTCGAGCTCCCACTCGATCTTCAGGCGCGGCCCCAGGCGCAGGCTTTCCAGCTCGAGGTAGTCGCGCACGAAGCGCAGTTCGTCTTCCAGCGTCACGCGGTCGCTGCCGCTCTTTTCGGTGTCGAGCACGTAGCGCAGCATGTCGGAGAACTGGAAGAGGGCCGTCTCCGCAGCCTCCGGATTGCGGCGCGTCAGCGCGATGATGGAGTGCAGGGTGTTGAACAGGAAGTGCGGGTTCAGCTTGTTGCGTAGCGCGTTCAGCTCGGAGGCGACCAGCAGGGTGTGGGCCTGCTGGATGGCGATGGCCTGGCGCTGCCGGGCATGGTTCACGCGCACCAGGTGGAACATGGTGGCGATCACCCCATAGCTCATGATGCCGTACAGGACGGGCCAGACATACCAGGACAGCGCCTGCTTCAATCCGGTCACCAGGAACAGCAGGGCATAGGAACCGATGGCGTAGAAACAGGCATTGAACGCATGCAGCAGGAATTCCAGCACGGGCCGGGGGCGCTTCCGCTCAAGCCAGCCGCTCAGCGGCCACAGCAGGGCAAGGATGCATGCCTGCGGTGCGGTCCACATGGCCTGGCCGATCACGGCCCAATTGAAACGGCCGGCGCGCAGATCGTCGACTTGCAGCGCCATGATCAGCAGGCACAGGTAGGCAAGCCAGCCCAGCGCATACAGGCGCCACATGCGGCCGGTCGGGATGTCGTGGTGTGTGGTGGTCAGTTCCATAACGGAAAGTATGGCGCATAAGCCGGGCCAGAGCGATGCCCATGACGCCAACTGCGGATTTCGTGCAACGAATTGCGGGATCGGCCTGGAACCATTGGCGCGCAGCAGCTTCGGGGGCGGTGCTATATTCGGCTGTACTGCGTAGCTCGCAGCAGGGCAAGCGGGGAGTTTGATGGCTGAAGCAGGCAGCGATGACATGCGCGCTTTTCTGCGCGAACACAATATCCACGAGGTCGAGTGCGTCATCGCGGACATGACCGGCATCGCACGCGGCAAGATCATTCCGAAAGACTTGTTCCTGTCCGGCGAGCACATGCGCTTGCCCAAGAGCGTGCTGCTGAACACGGTCCACGGCGAGCAGCCCAACAACACGCCCTACGTCGGCGCCATCGATCCCGACATGGTCTGCGTGCCCGACCCGGCAACGATCCGCGTCGTCCCCTGGGCCACCGAGCGGGTCGCCTGCGTGATCCACGATTGCCAGAACTTCGACGGCAGCCCGGTCGGCCTGGCGCCGCGCTCGGTGCTGCGGCGCGTGTTGGAAAGCTACCGCGAGCGCGGCTGGAAGCCGGTGGTGGCGCCCGAGATGGAGTTCTACCTGGTCGCGCGCAACCTGAACCCGCACGAGCCCCTGAGCCCGCCGACCGGCCGCAGCGGCTTCACGGAGCAGGGCCGCCAGTCCTACTCGATCGACGCGGTCAACGATTTCGATCCCTTTTTTCTCGAGCTGTCGGCCTTCTGCAAGCAGCACGAGCTGGGCGTCGAGACCTTGATCCACGAAGCCGGCGCCGGCCAGATGGAAATCAATTTTACGCACGGCGATGCGCTCGAGCTGGCCGACCGCGTCTTCCTGTTCAAGCGCGCCGTGCGCGAGACGGCGCTGCGGCACGGCATCTTCGCCACCTTCATGGCCAAGCCGATGGAGACCGAGCCGGGCAGTGCCATGCACGTGCACCAGAGCGTGGTAGACATTGCTAGTGGACGCAATATGTTCTCGAACGAGGACGGCAGCGAAAGCACGCTGTTCCGTCAATTCATCGGCGGGCTGGAAAAATACGTGCCGCCAGCGACCTTATTGTTCGCGCCCCATGTCAATTCCTTCCGCCGCCTGTCGCGCTTCCAGTCGGCGCCGATGAACGTGCACTGGGGCTACGACAACCGTACCTGCGGCATCCGCGTGCCGAATTCCACGCCGCTCAACCGCCGGGTCGAGAACCGCGTGCCGGGCGTGGACGTGAATCCCTACCTGGCGATGGCGGCGACCCTGGCCTGCGGCTGGCTGGGCATGACGGAAGGCTTGCAGCCGGCGCCGCCGACGGCGGAAAGCGCGGAGCACGTGCATGGCGAACTGCCGCGCAACCTGGAGGATGCGATCTTCAAGCTGCGCGGCTGTCCGGCGCTGGCGGAGATGCTGGGGCCGCTGTTCGTGGCGGCGTTTTGCGAGGTGAAGGAGCTGGAGTTTGCGACGTTTTCGCGGGTGATCAGTTCCTGGGAGCGGGAGCATCTGATGCTGCTGGTATGACGGCTTCGAGACCGTCGTCCCCGCGCAGGCGGGGACCCAAGTTTGCGTGTGGCGTGTTAGCACGTGCTATCGGCCCGCGACGAACTTGGATTCCCGCCTTCGCGGGAATGACGGTTACACGCAGGGGAGGGTGATCGTCAACCGGGTGTGCCCATCCCCCGTATCCATCGCCGCCCCGCCACCCTGCACCTCGGCCATCAAGCGAATCGAGTAGGTCCCCAACCCGGCCCCATCTTCCTTATCGGCGGTCGCATACTTCTCGAAGAAGCGTCCGCGCATGGTCAGCGGCACCTCGCCCTCGTTGTCGATCACCACGTGCAGGCTGCCGTAGCCCGGCGAGACGTCCACCTTGATGACGCCGCCTTCCGGCGAGGCCTCGGCCGCGTTCTTGAAGGCGTTCGAGAACATCGAGTAGCACAGCAGCGGTTCGCCCAGGCAGCTGGTGTCGCCAGGCGCCGCAAAGCGGATGTCGATCTGGTTGGGCGCGAAGGCGAGGCGGGTCTGCTGGGCCACGCGCTCGAGCAGGGCGCCCAGGTCGAAGGCTTGCAGCGCCGGCTGGTACTCGCCCTTTTCCATGCGGTAGATGTCGAGCGTGCGGTTGATCATCTCGAGGGCGTTATTCGCCGCCATCTCGATCATGCGCGCGTGCTCGCGCTGGCTGTCGGTCAGCGCGGAGTCCTGCAAGGCCTGGCTGCCGTGCAGGGCGACGGCCAGCGGGCTTTTCAGGTCGTGGCGGGTCATGCGCTCGACGTCCTCGCGCAGGTGGGCATTCTCCACCAGCAGCGCGTTCTGGCGCTGCAGGTCGGCGGTGGCCGCGGCCAGCGTCAGGTGGGTCGCGATGCGCGCCTTCAGGATGGTCGGGTCGGCCGGTTTCGATACGTAGTCGACCGCGCCCAGGCGCAGGCCGCCGACCACGTCGTCGACCGCGTCCTTCGCCGACAGGAAGATGATCGGGATGCCGGCCGTCTTCGGGTTCGCCTTCAGCTCGCGGCAGGTCTCGAAGCCATCCATCACCGGCATCATGATGTCGAGCAGGATCAGGTCGACCTGGAAGCTGTTGGCGATCTCGATCGCCTTGCGGCCGCTGATGGCCACCTTGATCGCGTACTCGTCCTTCAGGGCGCCGGCCAGGATCTCGATATTCGTCGGCACGTCGTCGACGATCAGCACTGTGCTCTTCTTGATGCGTTCCGCCAGCGGCTGCTGCAGGCCGATCACATGGGCGCCGGTGTCGAGCGGCGCGGCCAGCGGGGCGGGCGCCGGCGCCGGTGCAGCTGAAGGGGCAGGGGCGGGCTTCGCGGGCGCGGCCGCGCGCTGGAAGGGCAAGGCAGGCGCTTCCTGGGGCGAGCCGATCATCGCCATGAATTTGCTGGCGAAGCTGTGCACCGTGAAGGGCTTGATCATGTAGGCGCTGACGCCCGCCTGCAGCGCGCTGCGCACCGAGGCCGGATTCGACTCGGCGGTCAGCATCATGTACAGGGTCCTGGCGTAGCGCGCGTCCTTGCGCATCCAGCCCAGCAACTCGATGCCGCTCATGATCGGCATGCTCCAGTCGCCGATCACGATGTCGATCGGTTGTTTACGCATCAGGTCCTGCGCGGTCTTGCCGTTCTCGGCCTGGAAGATATTGATGAAGCCGAGTTCCGTGAGCACCTGGCGCACCGCGGTGCGGATCAAGAGGTAGTCGTCGACGATCAGAATGGAGGCGGACTTGTCCATGATTTTTAACTCTTTTTCTATTGGCCGAGTGTAACAACGAAACCGCTCCCAACCAACTAGCAGTGCCTGATTTGTTGTCAATATGCATGCAGAATACGCATGAACATGCTTAAAATTTGCATGTATGTGCTGGTTTATGCGTAAACGTGTAAGATGATCCATCGAACAAACGAAGGACAGGTATGCAGTTAGCGGAAGAGCGTCGGCAACGGATCGTCGACATGGTGGACCAGCAGGGCAAGGTGCTGGCTGCCGAGCTGGCGCTGCGTTTCCAGACCTCCGAGGACACGATCCGGCGCGACCTGCGCGAGCTCGACGCCGCCGGCCTGCTGCGTCGCGTGCACGGCGGCGCGATGCGGCGCACGCGGGCCGAGCCCAGCTTCGGCCAGCGCGTCGACGACGCCGGCGCGCGCAAGGCGATGCTGGCCCAGGCGCTGTGCGAGGCGGTACGCCCCGGCGATACCGTACTGGTCGACGCCGGCACCACCAACCTGGCCTTCGCCCGCCTGCTCGAAGACGGGCGCGCCGCGGCCATCATCACCAACAGCCCGCAGATCGCGCTGGCGCTGGGCGAGCTGCGCAAGACCAGGGTCATCCTGCTGGGCGGGATCTATGCCGGCCATGCCGGCGCCGTGCTGGGCGCGCAGACCGTGGACGAGATCCGCAGGCTGCGCGTGAACCTGGCCGTGGTCGGCGTCTGCAGCGTCGAGGCCGATCGCGGGCTGGGCGCGAGCGATGCCGAGGAAGCCGCCGTCAAGCGGGCCATGCTGGCCGCCGCCAGCCGGCGCGTGGTCGCGGCGCTCAACGAACGCCTGGAAGCGCCGGCGCCCTTCCTGATTGCGCCCCTGGGCGAAGTCGACCAGCTGGTGCTGGAAGCCGCCTGCCCGCCCGAGGTGCTGGAGCGGCTGCGGCAGCTCGACCCCACCCCCGACATCAAGCTCGCAGCGAAAGTCAAACCATGAAACCGGCCGAGAATCTCCAACCAGCCGGCACCGGCACGGTCGACAGGGCGCGCTGGGCCATCTCCACCATCTTCCTGCTGAACGGCGCCGGCATCGGCCTGTGGGCCGCCCACGTGCCGCTGGTGCAGGCGCGCGCCGGCATCGACACCGGCGTGCTCGGCCTGCTGCTGCTGACCATCGCCGGCGGCGCCATCGCGGCGATGCCCTTGTCGGGCTGGCTCGCGGGGCGCTGGGGCACGCGCACGGTGGCCCTGGTAAGCGCCTTCCTGTTCGCCATCACGACCGCGGTGCTGATGAACGCCGACGGCCTGCCGGCCCTGTTCCTGGCGGCCTTCGCCTTCGGCGCCAGCAACGGCGTGCTGGACGTGTCGATGAACGCCAACGCCAGCGAGGTCGAGACCGCGCGCGGAATCCCGACCATGTCCTCTTTCCACGGCTTCTTCAGCCTGGGCGGCTTGACCGGCGCGGCGCTGGGCGGGATGCTGATCGGCGCCGGGCTGGGCGACGGCCGCGGCGCGCTGATGGCGGGTGTCGTCATCGCGCTTGTCGTCGCCCTGTGCGCGCCCTTCGTGCTGAAAGTGGCGGCGGCGAAGCACGAGAGCCACTTCGCGCTGCCGCGCGGGCCGGCGCTGTTCCTCGGCTTGCTCGGCCTGCTGTGCTTCGCCGTCGAAGGCGCGCTGGTCGACTGGAGCGCGCTGCTGCTGACCGGGCGGACCAAGGCCGATCCGGCGTCGGCGGCCTTCGGCTACTCGGCCTTTTCGGTGGCGATGGCGGCCTGCCGCTTCGCCGGCGACCGCCTGGTGCTGCGCTTCGGCCCGATGCGGGTGATGGTGGCGGGCGGCCTGGGCATGTTCTGCGGCCTGATGCTGGCGGTGCTCAGCACCCAGTTCGTGCTGTCGGCCTGCGGCTTTGCGCTGATCGGCCTGTCGGCGGCGAACGTGGTGCCGCTGATTTTCTCGGCCGCCGCGCGCACGCCGGGGATGTCGGCCGGCGGCGGGCTGGCGACGGTGGCGACGCTGGGTTATGCGGGGCTGCTGCTGGCGCCACCCTTGATCGGGTCGGTGGCGGCGCATACTAATATCGCGGTGGCGCTGGGGATCCTGTCGATATCCGGCATCGTGATCGCGGCGAATGCGCGGGCCGTGAAGGGGTAATGTGCAACGTGGGCACGGTGTGCCCACCCTACGGCAGCGTAATCGTAGGGTGGGCTCCCCAAGCCCACGCGGACATCGTTACCTGTATTCGCGCAGCACGGTATAACCGCTGCCATCACCAGTCTTGGACTCGACCAGCGTGTAGTGGTCAATCGGCCAGTCAATCGACGGCCCATTCGCAGGAATCTCCACCCGGCCAGCCCGCCGCGCCATGGTCACATGCGGCCGATAATCCCGCGCCTCCGGCTGCAGTCCCACACCAGGCAAGGCGCCCGACAAGGCCGCATGCAAATCGATCAGCTCTTGCGGCACGGAGGAAGGCGCCAGCACCGCAATCCCGCCATGCCACAACTCGGCCACGCCAAGCTGCAGGCGGAACGGCGAGAAGGGCACGGCCAGGCCATCCAGCAGCGCAGGCACGGCATCGCAGGGCTGGTTGCCGAGGAAGTGCAAGGTCATGTGCAGCTTGCCGGTATGGACCGGCGAAGCGCCGCGCGGCCAGTCCCACAAGTCGCGCCATGCGCGCAGCTGCTCGCGCACGGCCGCATCGGGCCAGAGCGCGAGGAACAGGCGCGTGGTGTCCATCTCAGAAGCAGTGTTCCGGCGCCGGGAAGCTGCCGTCCTTCACCGCCGTCACATAGGCCGACACCGCGGCGTCGATACTGGTTTGTCCGTCCATGAAGTTCTTCACGAAGCGCGCCTTGCGGCCCGGGAAGACGCCCAGCAGGTCGTGCATCACCAGCACCTGGCCGGTGCAGTCCGGACCGGCGCCGATGCCGATGGTCGGCACCTGCAGCATCTCCGTCACTTCCTTGCCCAGCGCCGCCGGCACCGCTTCCAGCAGCACGATGGCCGCGCCGGCATCCTGCAGCGCTTGCGCATCGCGCTTGAGCTGGTCGGCGCCTTCGCTGGTCTTGCCCTGCACCTTGTAGCCGCCCAGCTGGTGGACGAATTGCGGGGTCAGGCCGATGTGGGCGCACACCGGGATGCCGCGCTCGACCAGGAAGCGCACGGTTTCGGCCAGCCAGGCGCCGCCTTCGATCTTGATCATCTGGGCGCCGGCGCGCATCAGGGTCGCGCAGCTGTCGTAGGCCTGCTCCTTGGTGCCGTAGCTGCCGAAGGGCAGGTCGGCCAGCACCAGCGCGTTCTTGCGGCCGCGGACCACGGAGGCCGTGTGATAGGCGACGTCGGCCACCGTCACCGGCAGGGTCGAATCGTAGCCGGCGCAGACCATGCCGAGCGAGTCGCCAATCAGGAGGATCTCGACGCCGCAGCGGTCCATCAGCGAGGCGAAGCTGGCGTCATAGCAGGTGAGCATGGCGATCTTCTGGCCGGCCGCGCGCATGGCGCGCAGCGACGGAATGGTCACGGCCATCGGGACTGGTTTCGCCGGGGCCGCAACCGGCGCCTGCGCTCCGCTGTCCGCGCCCGGTGCCGCCATGTCCTTGCCCTGCAAATATCCGCTCATCGTTTTTCCTTTGTAGATCGTAAAAAAGCCTGCCGGCTGCAGCCATGGCGCGCCGACGGCGTAGTGTAATGCCAGTACGGGATTTTTGCCCGCCTGCCCGCGGGTGGCTGGCCTAGTACAATGCGCTACCCCCGACTCAGGCCGCCCCGATGTTACAGCTTCCGCTCTCTCCCGCCGTGGTATTACCGATCGCCCTGCTGTCCACCGCCGGCGTGCTGGTCCGGCCGTTCCGGGTCGCGGAAGCCTGGTGGGCGGTGCTGGGTGCGCTACTGTTACTGTTGACCGGACAGGTGGAACTGGCCGAGCTTGCGCGCGCGGTCGGGCAGGGCACGGACGTCTATCTGTTCCTGATCGGGATGATGCTGATTGCCGAGATGGCGCGTATCACGGGGCTGTTCGACTGGATCGCGGCGCACGCGGTGGGCTGGGCCAGGGGGGCCGCCAGCCGCCTGTTCTGCATCGTGTACGCGGTCGGCATCCTCGTCACGACCTTCATGTCGAACGATGCGACCGCGGTCGTGCTGACGCCCGCGGTGCTGGCGGCCGCGCGGGCGGCGAAGCTCGAGCGTCCCCTGCCTCACTTGTTCGCCTGCGCCCTGATTGCCAATGCCGCGAGCTTCGTCCTGCCCGTCTCCAATCCCGCCAACCTGGTGGTGTACGCCAGCCGGATGCCGCCGCTGCTGGACTGGTTGCGGCTGTTCCTGCTGCCTTCCGCCATCGCGATCGCCGTCACCTTCGCCGCCCTGTACTGGACCCAGCGCGCCGACTTGAAACTGCGCCTGAACGAGGACGCCGAAGTCCCGCCGCTGTCGGGGGACGCGAAAACCGTGGCGGGCGGGATCGGCCTGATGGCCGTGCTGCTGCTGGTGGCCTCGAGCCGCGGGATCGACCTGGGCTGGCCCAGCTTCGCGGCCGGCCTCGCCACCTTCGTGGTCGTGTTCCTGCGCGCCCGTCCGGCGGCGCTGAGCGCGGCGCGCGAGATGTCCTGGTCGGTCCTGCCGCTGGTCGGGGGTTTGTTCGTGCTGGTGGCGGCGCTGTCGAAGATCGGTGTCGCCGACGCGCTGGCGCGCATGCTGGAACAGCTGCACGCGACGGCGCCGGCGTGGAGCGCCTGGGCGGCCGGCATCGCAACGGCGCTGGTGTCGAATATTGCGAACAACCTGCCCGCCGGCCTGATCGCCGGCGCGACCATGGCGGCCAGCCACGCGGCGCCGAATGTGAGCGCCGCGACCCTCATCGGCATCAATCTCGGGCCCAACCTGTCCGTCACCGGTTCCCTGGCGACCGTCCTGTGGCTCACCGTGCTGCGGCGCGAGGGGATCGAGGTCGGCTTCTGGCAGTTCCTGAAAGTCGGCGCAATCGTGATGCCGCTGGCGCTCTTGCCCTGCCTCTGGGCCGTCGCCTTCAGCTGAAACTAGCGCAGCCTTTCGATGGCCTGGTCCGCCACGCCGGGCAGCAAATCCGCCACGCGGCCGCGGCCGGGAATCGCCAGCCCCGGCGCCAGCTCGGCCAGCGGCGCCAGCACGAAGGCGCGCTCGTGCATGCGCGGGTGCGGCACAAGAAGCGCGGGAGCGTCAGCGATGACCTCGTCGTCATACAGCAGCAGGTCGAGGTCGAGGGTGCGCGGGGCATTGCGGTAGGGGCGCTCGCGGCCGTGGGCCTGCTCGATGCCGTGCAGCGCGGCCAGCAGGGCGCGGGGGCTCAGCGAGGTGTCGAGTTCGGCCACCGCGTTGACGTAATCCGCGCCCGAGGAATCGATGGGCGCGGTGCGGTACAGCGAGGACGCGCGCAGCAGGCGCACCCCGGGCACCCAGGCCAGGCGGTCCAGCGCATCGAGGACGTTGGCGTGCGCATCGCCCAGGTTGGCGCCGATGCCGACCCAGGCGCTCATTCGTCGTCGGTGCCCGCAGCCTGGACGCCGGCGTCGTGCTGGACCCCGCCGTCCTCGCCGGTCTTGCGCGGGCCGCGGCGGCGCGGGCGCTTCTTCTTGTCGGCGCCGGCCGGTTCGCGGGCGGTGTTGATCAGGCGTTCGCGCTCGGCGATGTCGCCGGCATAGAAGGTGGCCCACCAGTTGCCCAGCTCCGCATCGAGCTCGCCCGATTCGCAGCGCAGCAGCAGGAAGTCGAAGCCGGCGCGGAAGCGCGGATGCTCCAGCAGCTTGTACGGCGCCTTGCCGGTGCGGCGTTCGAAGCGCGGCTGCATGGCCCAGATGTCGCGCATGTCGGTGGCGATGCGGCGCTGCAGGGCCAGCGAGTCGGTCTGGTTGTCGAGCACGTCGTCGGCGGCCAGGTGCAGGGCAGGGATCGGCGCTTCATTGGCGGCGCGGTAGGCGTTCCACTTTTCCAGCACCTGGTGCCACAGCAGGGAGGCGAACAGGAAGCCGGCCGAGACGCCCTTGCCGGCGCGGACGCGGGCGTCGGTCGATTCCAGCGCCAGGGTCACGAACTTCATGCCGATCGGCTGTTCCAGCACCACGTCCAGCAGCGGCAGCAGGCCGTGGTGCAGGCCGGAGGCGCGCAGCTCCTTCAGGCAGGCCAGCGAGTGGCCGGACTGCAGCAGCTTCAGCATCTCGTCGAACACGCGCGCGGCCGGCACATTGTTGATCAGCGGGGCCATCACCGGGATCGGGGCGCGGGTGGCCGGCTCGATCGTGAACTGCAGCTTGGCCGCAAAGCGCACCACGCGCAGCATGCGCACCGGGTCTTCGCGGTAGCGCGCTTCCGGCTGGCCGATGATGCGCAGGATCCTGGCGCGGATGTCCTCGATGCCGCCGTGGTAGTCGAGCACCGACTGCGTGGCCGGATCGTAGTACATGGCGTTGATGGTGAAGTCGCGCCGCTCGGCGTCTTCGTGCTGGGGGCCGAAGTTATTGTCGCGCAGGACCCGGCCGTGTTCGTCCTTCGGTGCGTTGTTGTTGACGGCGTTGCCGCGGAAGGTGGTCACCTCCAGCAGCTCCTGGCCGAACATCACGTGCACGATCTGGAAGCGGCGGCCGATGATGAAGGCGCGTCGGAACAGCTTCTTGACTTCTTCCGGCGTGGCGTCGGTGGCGATGTCGAAGTCTTTCGGCTTCACGCCCAGCAGCAGGTCGCGCACGGCGCCGCCGACCACGAAGGCCTTGAAACCGGCTTCCTGCAGGGTCTGGGTGACGCGCACCGCATTGGGAGAGAGCAGCTTCGGGTCGATGCCATGCTCTTCAGCGCCGAGGATCACGGGCTGGGTGGGGTCGCGCTCGTCTTTCACGCCAAGGATCTTGCGGATGAATTTTTTAATCATTGAACAGGTGAAGTAAAGGCCAGCCGTGGGTGCTTGCGTGTTCGGCCAGTCTGGCGCTCGGATTGGTCGCCACCGGGTGCGAGACGACGGACAGCAGCGGGATATCGTTGTGCGAATCGCTGTAGAACCAACTACGCTCGAACGTGTTGAAGGGTTTGCCCAGGCCTTCCAGCCAGGCATGCATGTGCACGACCTTGCCGTGGCCCTGGGTCGGGGTACCTGCTAGCCTCCCGGTCGGGTGGCCGCGTTCGTCCAGGTGCGGGCGGGCCGCGATCAGGTGTTCCACGTTCAGCGCGCGGGCGATCGGCGCCGTCAGCCAGCCGTTGGTGGCGGTGATGATGGCGACCAGGTCGCCGGCGTCCAGATGGCGCTTCAGCAGCTCGACGGCCTTCGGCTTGATGGCCGGTTCGATCACGTCGCGCATGTACTGCGCGTGCAGGTCCTGCAAATGGGCGGGCTCGAAGCCGGCCAGGGTGCCGAGGGCGAATTCCAGGTACTCGACCGGGTCGAGGGTGCCGGCCTGGTACTGGGCGAAGAATTCTTCGTTGCGGCGCTGGTAGGCATCGCAATCGACGACCTTGTTCCGCACCAGGAACTGGCCCCACTCGAAGTCGGAGTCGATCGGCAGCAGCGTATGGTCGAGGTCAAACAGCGCGAGATTGCTCATTCTTTTACATCGTTTTGCGGGTTTCCCTGCAGCAGCAGGTCACGCAACAGGGGCAGCGTGACCGGGCGCTGGGTCTCGAGCGAATACTGGTCGAGGGCGTCCAGCATGGTCGACAGGGAGCGCATGTCGCGCTTGAAATGGGACAGCAAATAGGGTAACACGCTGGCCGACAGCGTCAAACCGCGCGCCTCGGCGGCCTGGGTGAGGGCGGCGATCTTCTCGTCGTCCGACAGGCCGTGGATCTGGTACACCAGGCCCCACCCCATGCGGGTACGCAGGTCTTCGCGCACCGGCAGCACGGCCGGCGGCACCGGGCCGGCGCAGACCATGTAGGCGCCGTGCTCGCGCACCTGGTTGAACAGGGCGAAGGCGTCGATCTGGCGCTTGGGCGACAGGCGGTTGATGTCGTCGACCAGGTAGAGGCTGATGTCCGGCGTGTACGTGAATTCCTTGGCGCTTGCGTCGGCGGCGATGTAGCGCGAGCCGGGCGTGGCGGCCAGGCCGTGCAGGATGTGGGTCTTGCCGGCGCCGGTTTCGGCCCACAGATAGCAGAAATGCTCGCGCGAGGCGCGTTGCGCGAACTGGTGCATCAAGTGCGCCATTTCGGCATTCGCTCCTATCTGGAAGGTGTCGAGGCTTTGCGCCGGGTCGGCCGCGCCTAAATCGAGCACCAGCTGTTTCATGGCTTGCATCTCATCCGGGCAGAGGGAAAAAAGGCATCTTCTTCTTGTTATTGCTAAAATAGCGGATTGACCAGTTGGCCGTTCCCGGCAGTGACGCGGGTGCGTTCAGTTGATTCACCGCTATCTATTTTACCGCCTCCGCTGCCAAATATCATGAGCCAACCGTCTAATGTTTCTCTCTCCTACCGCGATGCCGGTGTCGATATCGATGCCGGCGATGCCCTGGTCGAAGCGATCAAACCGTTTGCCAAGCGCACCATGCGCGAAGGAGTGCTCGGCGGCATCGGTGGTTTCGGCGGCCTGTTCGAGATCAGCAAGAAGTACAAGGAGCCGGTCCTGGTGTCCGGCACCGACGGCGTCGGCACCAAGCTGCGCCTGGCTTTCGAGCTGAACCGCCACGATACGGTCGGCATCGACCTGGTCGCCATGAGCGTCAACGACATCCTGGTGCAGGGCGCCGAGCCGCTGTTCTTCCTCGACTACTTCGCCTGCGGCAAGCTGGACGTCGCCACCGCCACCGCCGTGGTGAAAGGCATCGCCCTGGGCTGCGAACAGTCCGGCTGCGCGCTGCTGGGCGGCGAAACCGCCGAAATGCCGGGCATGTACCCGGACGGCGAATACGACCTGGCGGGCTTCGCCGTCGGCGCCGTGGAAAAATCGCAGATCATCGACGGCTCTAAAATCACCCCTGGCGACGTCGTGCTGGGCCTGGCATCCTCGGGCATCCACTCGAACGGCTACTCGCTGGTGCGCAAGATCATCGACGTCGCCAAGCCGGACCTGGACGCCGACTTCCACGGCCGCAAGCTGGCCGACGTGCTGATGGCGCCGACCCGCCTCTACGTCAAGCCGCTGCTGGCCCTGATGCAGTCGATGGAAGTGAAGGGCCTGGTGCACATCACCGGCGGCGGCCTGGTCGAGAACATCCCGCGCGTGCTGCAGGATGGCCTGACCGCCGTGCTGGATGCCAAGTCGTGGACCATGCCGCCGCTGTTCCAGTGGCTGCAGCAGCATGGCGGCGTGGCCGACGCCGAGATGCACCGCGTGTTCAACTGCGGCATCGGCATGACCGTGATCGTCTCGAAAGAGAACGCGGACGCCGCCATGGCCCAGCTGCAGGCAGCCGGCGAGACCGTCTACCGCATCGGCGAAATCCGCGCCCGCGCCGAGGGCGAGGCCCAGACCATCGTCAACTGAGAGGCTGGAAACGATAAAAAAGGCGCCTGTTTTTACCAGGCGCCTTTTTTGTTGCCTTACTGTATCACGGCGTCCTTGCCGATATGCCTGTCGAGGAAGGTCTCGACGCGGCCCCAGAAATCGATCTGGTTCTTCGGCAGCGACCAGCCGTGGCCTTCGTCCTGGTACTCGATCCATTCGACCTGCTTGTTGGTTTTGGTGACGGCGTCGTAGAACTTGCGGCCATGGTACATCGGCACACGGTGGTCGACGCCGCCATAGGCCATCAGCAGCGGCTGCGTGATGCGCGCGGCCTGCTGCAGCGGCGAGGTGGCGGCCAGCTGCGCCGCATCCTTGACCGGGTCGCCGACCATCTCCGGCATCCCGTACGACTTCCACTCGTCGCTCATGTCCGATTTAAAGCTCCAGTGGCCGTCGTACAGCAGCTGGATGTCGGTGACGCCGACCCAGTCGACGCCGCAGCGGTACAGGTCGGGATCCTTGACGAGGCCCATCAGGGTCGCGTAGCCGCCGTAGCTGGCGCCGGCGATGCAGATGCGCTTCGGATCAGCGATGCCCTTGGCGATGGCCCAGCGCGTGCCGTCGGCGATATCGTCCTGCATCTTGAGGCCCCACTGCTTCCAGCCGGCCCTGAAGTGGCGCGCGCCGAAGCCGGTCGAGCCGCGGAATGCCGGCTCCAGCACCGCATAGCCGCGCGAGGCCAGGAACTGGGTCTGCGCGCTCCAGCCCCAGCTGCTGCCGTGCACATAAGGGCCGCCGTGCACCAGCACTACCATCGGCAGCTTCGCGCCTTTCGGGGTGCCGGCCGGGATGGTCAGCAGGGCCGGGATCTCCAGGCCGTCGCGCGCCTTGTAGCGCAGGACTTCCTGGCTGGCCATGCGGCGCGTGTCGATGGCGGGACGGGCTTCGCCGACCTTGTTCAGCTTCCCGCTCTGCACGTTGTACAGCATGTAGACGGCGGGCTGCACGTCGGAGTAGGAACGTACCAGTACCCAGGGTGCGTCCGGGCTTGCGGCCACCGAGACCATGTTCACGGTGGAAGGCAGCAGCTTGTCGATCTTCTCCTGCAAGGCCTTCATGGCCGGGTCGAACCAGATGCTGGCCTGGGCATCGGTTTCGTAGCGCACGCCCAGCAGCTTCGCGCGGTTGGCGACCAGGTCGCCCGTGAAATCGTAGCCCTGGGTCTCGATCAGGGGCTCGTCCTGGACCTTGCCGGCCTGGTAATCGAAGGCGTACAGCGCCAGGGTGTCCTTGCCGCGGCGCGCGGTCACGTACAGCGTGCCGTCGGCGCCGAAGCCGAGCGGGGTGAAGCCGCCCTTGCTGCCGGTGAAGGACTGGTAGCTGACCAGGGCGCGCCACTTGTCGTTGGCCGGGTCGAGGTAATACAGGGTGGTCTGGTCGCGCTCGTGGCCCATGGCCAGGCGCGGCTTGCCCTGGTGGTCGAGCATCCAGCCGTCCACGCGCGCCGGGCGCTGCACCACGCTGCTTTGCCCGGTCAGGGTGTTCAGGCGCAGCAGGTTGACGTTGCGGACATGGCCATCGTCGTCGTCGAAGTCGTAGCTGGTGACGTACAGCCATTCCGAATCCTGGGCGCCGTCCTCGCCCATCAGGAAGGTGGACCAGGGCAGGATCTTCTTCGCCGCAAAGCTGCCGGCCTCGCTGACGAATTCCTCGCCGCGGCGGTCGGCCAGCTGGCGCATGTTGCTGCCGTCGCGGTTGACCGCGAACAGGCCGGCGCCGAGGTAGGTGTCGCGCGGGCCGACTTCACGGTCGGTCAGGTCGAAGGCCAGGCGCTCGTCGTTCACCCAGGTGACGTGGCCGATGTCGGCGTCGCGGAATCCGGCCACCACCTTGAGCGTGTTTTGCTGCAGGTCGATCACGGCCAGCACGGTGCGGCGGCCGGGCGCGCCGGAACGCGCGGCCAGGTAGCGGCCGCTGGGCGAGAGCAGGGCGCCGCCGAAGCTACTGCCGTCGAAGAAGCTGGCCAGCGGGACCGGGGCCGCGGCATTGCCGGCTGGCGCGGACTGGGCCGAGGCAGCGGGCGCGGCGGTGGCGGCGAGCGGCAGGGTAAGCAGGAGTGCCAGCGCGGCGCGGCGGCACAGGGACGGGAAGTACATGCGGATCCTTGACGAAATGCGGCGGCAGGTTCGCCGCCGCGGTTCGAAAAGAATAACAGCGTGTAAATTCTTTGTAGGCAACATTTCTGAAAAACGTTGCCTTCGTGATACATCTTTACAATTCCTCCGGCGCCCGGATATGGTCGACCAGCCCGATGGTCTCGCGCGGCGGCGCGGGAGTGAGCAGGCTGACCGCGGCCAGCACCGCCAGGCCCGCCGGCACTCCGAACACCCCGGCCGAGATCGGCGCGATGTGGAACCAGGCGCTGTCCGCGTTGCCGCCCAGGATCGGGTTGGTGTGCAGCATGTAGTAGACGCAGACCAGGAAGCCGGCCAGCATCCCGGCGATCGCGCCCTGCTGGTTGGCGCGCTTCCAGAACACGCCCGCCACCAGCGCTGGAAACAAGGTTGAACCCGCCAGCGAGAAGGCGGCGCCGACCAGGGAAAGGATGTCGGCCGGCTTCTGCGAGGCGACGTAGGCGGCGATGAAGGCCACCGCCAGCAGCAGCAGTTTCGAGATCGTGACCCGCTTCTGGGTCGAGGCGCCCGGGTCGACCATCTTGAAGTAGATGTCGTGCGAGAGCGCGTTCGAGATCGCCAGCAGCAGGCCGTCGGCGGTCGACAGCGCCGCCGCCAGGCCGCCGGCCGCCACCAGGCCCGAGATCACGTAGGGCAGTCCGCCGATCTCCGGCGTGGCCAGGGTCAGCACGTCGCCGTCGATCGCGATCTCGGCCAGCTGCACGATGCCGTCGCCGTTGATGTCGGCGATGCTGATCAGGGGATTCGCCTTGTCGACGTTGGCCCAGTAGGACACCCAGGTCGGCAGCTTGGCAAAGTCGCTGCCGACCAGCGCGGTGTAGATGTCGTACTTGGCCAGCACCGCCAGGGCCGGCATGGTCAGGTAGATCAGCAGGATGAAGAACAGGGTCCAGAACACGGATACGCGGGTCTCGTGCACCGAGGGCGTGGTGTAGGCGCGCATCAGGATGTGCGGTAAAGCGGCGGTGCCGAACATCAGGCAGAACACCAGCGCCAGGAAGTTGTTGCGGCGCTGGTTTGACTCCTCGCTGGTCTTGCCGGGGAAAGGTTCGGCGTGCGGCTCGGGCGGCTGGGCGCGCGCGAGGTTGGCCGCGCGTTGCTCGAGCCAGATGCGCGCGGCTTCGTCGGCGGTGCGCGGATAGGCGATCAGCTCGCGCTCGGCGTTGCGCACCTCGCCCAGCGAGGCATTGCGGGCGCGCGCCTTGTCGAGGCGGCGCTGGACCTCGATGCGTCCGGCTTCCCAGGATTGCGGCAGCGTGGCGAGGCGGGCCGCGTATTCGTCGGCCCTGGCCTGGAAATGCGCACGCACTTCCAGTTCGCGCGGATCCCGCGCCAGCTGGGCTTCGCGCTTGGCCAGCTTGGGCAGCACCGAGCCGTAGGCCACCTGCGGCACCGGATTGCCGGCGAACTTCATGGACAGCCACACGGTCGGAATCGAAAAGGCGACCAGGATGATGATGTATTGCGCCACCTGGGTCCAGGTGATCGCGCGCATCCCGCCCAGGAAGGAGCAAACGAGGATCGAGGCCAGGCCGAGGAAGATCCCGACCGAGAAATCGACGCCGGTGAAGCGCGAGGCGATCAGGCCGACCGCGTAGATCTGCGCCACCACGTAGGTGAAGGAGACCACGATGGTGGCGCTCACCGCCAGCGCCCGCACCACGTTGCCCCGGTTGTCGCTGCCGCCGTAGCGCGCCGCCAGGAAGTCCGGCACCGTGTACTGCGCGAACTTGCGCAAATAGGGCGCGATCAGGAGCGCCACCAGGCAGTAGCCGCCGGTCCAGCCCATCACGTAGGCCAGGGCGTCGAAGCCGTGCAAATACAAGGTGCCGGCCAGGCTGATGAAGCTGGCCGCCGAGATCCAGTCGGCCGCCGTCGCCATGCCGTTGAACAGGGCCGGCACCCGCCGCCCCGCCACGTAGTACTCGGACACGTTCGAGGTGCGCGCCACCACGCCGATGATCGCGTACAGCACGATGGTGGCGAACATGTACAGGTGGCCGATCCACTGGCGCGGCATGCCCTCGTTTTCGAGGATGGTGAGCGCCACCAGGAACAGGGCCAGGCAGGCCGTGAACCACAGGTAGTAGCGCGACAGGCGGCGGAAGTAGCTGCGGTTCTTGCTCTTCTGCGTGTTCACGCGCCCTCCCTCAGCATGCGCACGAACTCGCGGTCGAGAATCCGCATGCGCCAGGCGTAGGCGCCGAGGATGGCCAGGTAGATCAGCGAGGCGCCCTGGGCCGCCAGGTAGAAGGACAGCTGCCAGCCGAACACGGACAAATGGGCCAGGTCGCGCGCGAAGAACACGGTGCCGAAGCCGGTCGCCAGCCACAGCGCCAGCAGGACCAGGACCAGGCGGCGCGTGCGCTGCCAGTGCCGGGCGCGGGCGGCGAGGATGCGTTCGCGCGGCGGCGGGGGAGGTGGGGAGGCGCTGTCAGTCGGCATCGGGTTCTAGCGGTGCGGGTAAGGGTGGGAAGCTCAGGCGGAACAGGCTGCCCGGGTATTTTTTCTGGATGCTGCGCGGGTTGTTGAAGATCTCGATCTCGGCGCCGTGCTGCTGCGCGATCTCGCGCACGATCGCCAGACCGAGGCCGGAGCCGGAGGCGCTGGAGCCGAGGATGCGGTAGAAGCGCTCGAACACGCGCGGACGCTCGCCCGGCGCGATGCCGGGGCCGGTGTCCTCGACCTCGAGCAGGGCCAGCTCGCCATCGCTGCGCACGCGCACGGTGACGCTGCCGCCTGCGGGTGTATAGCGCAACGCATTGTCGATCAGGTTCGACAGCAGCTCGCGCAGCATCATCGCGCTGCCGGCGATTTCCAGCGCGCCGTCCGGGTCCTCGTAACCGAGGTCGATCTCGTGGACGAAGGACGCCGTCACCCAGTCCTGCACCACGCTGCGCGCGAGCGCCGCCAGGTCGAGCGGCTCCAGCGCCAGGCCGGCATGCGGCTGGTTCTCGGCGCGCGCCAGCGCCAATAACTGGTTCACCAGGCGCGTCGCCGATTCCGAACTCTTCGCCAGCTGCTCCAGCGAGCGATGGATCTCTTCCGGATCGACCTGGCGCAGGGCCAGTTCGGACTGCATGCGCATGCCGGCCAGCGGGGTCTTCATCTGGTGCGCGGCGTCGGCAATGAAACGCTTCTGGGCGTCGATGGTGTGCGCCAGGCGCGCCAGCATGTCGTTCAGCGAACCCACCAGCGGCGAGATCTCTTCCGGCACCTGGCGCGAATCGATGGGCGACAGATCGTCCGGCGGCCGTGCGCGGATCCGCTCCTGCAGCTGGGCCAGCGGCGACAGTCCCCGCGACAGCGCGAACCAGACCAGGGCCAGGATCACGGGCAGGATGATGAACTGGGGCAGGATCACGCCCTTGATGATCTCGTTGGCCAGCTGGGCGCGCTTTTCCAGCGTCTCCGCCACCTGCACCACGGCCAGGCGCGCTTCCGGACTGGCGGCGCCGGCATCGAGCAGCGGCTGGAGCTTGACCCAGGCATAGGCGACCCGCACCGGCGTGCCGTGCAGGCTCTCGTTGCGGAAGTGGACGCGGCCGCTGCGCTCGGCGTCGTCCAGCGGCGGCAGCGGCAGCTCGCGGTCGCCGTCGATGACTTCGTTGCGCGGCCCGGTGATCTGGAAGTAAACGCTGTCGACGTCGTCGGCGCGCAGGATGTCGCGCGCGCTGCCGGGCAGGCGCGCCACCACCTTGCCGTTCACTTCCTTGACCTGCTGGGCCAGCACGGTGACGCTGTCTTCCAGCGCATGGTCGAAGGGTTGGTTGGCGATCGATTTCGCCACCAGGTAGGTGATGGCGATGCTCATCGGCCACAGCAGCAGCAGCGGCGCCAGCATCCAGTCGAGGATCTCGCCGAACAGCGAGTGCTGGATGCTCTCTTCGGCCTCGGGGGGCGGCGGCACATACACCGGTTCAAGCGCAGGCTCGAGCGCCGTGTCGTAGCCGGCGACGGGCTCGGGCGCGCGGCGCCGCTTCAGGGACCTCACTGGGCAGTCTTGCGCGCGCCGTCGGAATAGCGCTCAAGGCAGTAGCCCAGGCCGCGCACGGTGGCGATGCGGATGCCGCCGGTTTCGATCTTCTTGCGCAGGCGGTGCACATAGACCTCGATGGCGTTGTTCGACACTTCCTCGCCCCATTCGCACAGGTGGTCGACCAGCTGTTCCTTGGACACCAGGCGCCCGGTGCGCGCCAGCAGGATCTCGAGCAGGCCGAGTTCGCGCGCCGACAGGTCCAGCATCTGGTCGTCGATGTAGGCGCTGCGGCCGACCTGGTCGTAGGCCAGCGGGCCGTGGCGGATCACGGTCGAGCCGCCGCCCTGGCCGCGCCGGGTCAGGGCGCGCACCCGCGCTTCCAGTTCCGACAGGGCGAAGGGCTTGGCCATGTAGTCGTCGGCGCCGGCGTCGAGGCCGCCCACGCGCTGCTCGATCGAGTCGGCCGCGGTGAGGATCAGCACCGGCAGCAGGGAGCCGCGCGCGCGCAGGCGGCGCAGCACGTCGAGCCCGGACAGCTTCGGCAGGCCGAGGTCGAGGATCAGCAAATCGAACTCCTGGGTCGAGAGCGCGGTGTCGGCATCCTGGCCGTTCTTGACGCAATCGATGGCATAGCCGGACTGGCGCAGGGAGCGCGTCAGGCCATCGGCGAGTACGCTATCATCCTCGGCTAGTAAAATACGCATCTCTGTTACCCTCGGTTGTTGGTTGGACCCTGATTGCTTGCATATTGTGTGTGATCTTTCGCAACATGTCGATTGCGTCAAACGGCAGTAAATATCGCTTGCCAAAACCACTGGGATTTTATACAGTACTTCCTATTGAAATCGCGCGAGCGGCCCTTATCTTGGTTCACTCTAGGACAGAAAGAAAGTTATGGACGACAAAAAATCCGCAGTAAACGCAGCAGAGAAGGGCAAGGCGCTGGCAGCAGCCCTCGCGCAGATCGAAAAGCAGTTCGGCAAGGGCTCGGTCATGCGCATGGACGCCAACGCGCCGGTCGAGGAAGTGCAGACCGTGTCCACCGGCTCGCTGGGCCTGGACATCGCCCTGGGCGTCGGCGGCCTGCCGCGCGGCCGTATCGTCGAGATCTACGGTCCGGAGTCGTCGGGTAAAACCACGCTGACCCTGCAAACCATCGCCCAGATGCAAAAGCTGGGCGGCACCTGCGCCTTCATCGACGCCGAGCACGCGCTGGACGTCGGCTATGCGCAAAAGCTGGGCATCAAGCTGGACGAGCTGCTGATCTCGCAGCCGGACACCGGCGAGCAGGCCCTCGAAATCACCGATGCGCTGGTGCGCTCGGGCAGCGTCGACCTGGTGGTCATCGACTCGGTGGCGGCACTGACCCCGCGCGCCGAGATCGAAGGCGACATGGGCGACTCCCTGCCGGGCCTGCAAGCCCGTCTGATGTCGCAGGCGCTGCGCAAGCTGACCGGCTCGATCAACCGTACGAACACCCTGGTGATCTTCATTAACCAGATCCGTATGAAGATCGGCGTCATGTTCGGCAGCCCGGAAACCACCACCGGCGGTAACGCGCTGAAGTTCTACGCCTCCGTGCGCATGGACATCCGCCGTACCGGTTCGATCAAGTCCGGCGACGAGGTGATCGGTAACGAAACCAAGGTCAAGGTCGTCAAGAACAAGATCGCGCCGCCGTTCAAGGAAGCCCACTTCGACATCCTGTATGGCGAAGGCACTTCCCGCGAAGGCGAGATCATCGACCTGGGCGTGGACAACAAGATCGTCGAGAAGGCGGGCTCGTGGTACAGCTACGGTGGCGAGCGTATCGGTCAGGGCAAGGACAATGCACGTCAGTTCCTGAAAGACCGCCCGGCCCTGGCGCGCGAGATCGAAAACAAGGTCCGTGCCGCCCTGGGCGTGCGCGAACTGGCGCCAGTGGCTGCCGGTGAAGCGCCGGCCGCCGTGGCAGCCGCTGCCGACGAGTAAGCGTTTGTTGGCGCCCCAGTGAGGCAGGTCCTTAGTCTGAAAGCGCGCGCATTGAAATACCTTTCGATGCGCGAGCACAGCCGGCTCGAGCTGGGGCGCAAGCTGTCTCGCTATGCCGAGGAGGGTGACGATGTCGAAGCCCTTCTCGATTTCCTTGAAAAGAACAACTGGCTGTCGCAGGAACGCTTCGCCGAATCCCTGGTGCACCGGCGTGCCGGCCGCTACGGCAACAGCCGCGTGCTGGCCGAACTCCAGCAGCATGGGGTGAAGGGCGAGGATCTCGACGAGCTCAAGTCCGGCCTGAAAGAAACCGAAGTTGCCCGCGCCCGCGAAGTATGGCGCCGCAAGTTCGACCGGGTCCCGCAGGACGCCGAAGAACGTAGTAAACAAATGCGCTTCCTGATGGCGCGTGGTTTTTCGCAGGGCGCGATCCGCAGCGCCATGCAGGGACGGGACGAGGACGACGAGTCCTGATCCTCAACGCGTCATCCTTAACGCGTCTAACAAAGCCCTCAGGGCAAGGCGCACCGTCGAAGACAGTACGTTAGTACGGCGAGACGGAGCAACGCCGCCATGAGGGCTTTGTTAGACGCGGGAGGCCCAAGCGCACAGCGCCATCCGCCGACGTGCCCTGGCACGTCTCCTCAACGGCGGAATGACGCTGTGCGCTTGGAACACAACAATTCTCTTTATCTTCCTTGCAAAACTGCCTACAAAATCAGCAGCCGGGTGCATCCGCCAGCGCCCTGTGCTAAACTTTCATGGTTTAAGCAGCGCCGCAAGAGCGGTTGTTGCCGTAGAAGCTGCGGCAACGTGCATCAGGCACAACGGCTGCATACTTTTTTCGCCGCATTCCGGCATTGGTGTTTATGCCCCTGTCATCCCCCGCTCCGCGTAAGCTAAGGCACACGCGCGCCATTACCGTCGAAGCGTACGCGCGCGACGATGGGCTGTGGGACCTCGACGCCTGCATTCGCGACATCAAGACCCACGATATCGAACTGCCTTCCGGCCAACGTCCGGGCGGCCTGCCTGTGCACGACCTCAAGCTGCGCGTGACCATCGACCGCGACATGCTTGTCACGGACGCCGAAGCTTCGTCGGATGCCGTACCCTATCCCGGTTATTGCGACACCATCGCGCCCGCTTACAAAAAACTGATCGGCTTGTCGCTGATGAAACATTTCCGGCTGCACCTGAAGGACCGCCTGTCCGGTGTCCTCGGATGCACCCACTTGACCGAGCTGGCACAGGTCCTGCCCACCGCGGCAATCCAGGCCTTTGCCGACGAAGCCATGGAAAATCGCGAAGCCGCGCAATCGGCCGAGCGTCCATATGAACTCGACCGCTGCCACGCGCTGCGCACCGACGGCCCCGCCGTCGCGAAGTACTACCCGCGCTGGGCCTTGAAGGTGGTATCGGGGTAGTATTTTTATTTATCCAACCGTATTCACATCAGTAAACGAAGAAGGGAAGCCAGCATGAAAATCCATGAGTATCAAGGCAAAGAGATCCTCCGAAAGTTCGGAGTGACCGTTCCGCGCGGCATTCCGTGCATGTCGGTGGACGAAGCCGTCAAGGCAGCTGAAGAGCTGGGCGGCCCGGTCTGGGTAGTCAAGGCGCAGATCCATGCTGGCGGCCGCGGCAAGGGCGGCGGCGTGAAGGTTGCCAAGTCGATCGACCAGGTGCGCGAGTACGCGAACCAGATCATGGGCATGCAGCTCGTCACCCACCAGACCAGCCCGGAAGGCCAGAAAGTGCGCCGCCTGCTGATCGAAGAAGGCGCCGACATCAAGCAAGAACTGTACGTCTCGCTGGTCACCGACCGCGTCACCCAGAAGATCGTGCTGATGGCCTCGTCGGAGGGCGGCATGGACATCGAAGAAGTCGCGCACAGCAACCCGGAAAAAATCCACAACGTCGTGATCGAGCCGTCGGTCGGCCTGACCGACGCGCAGGCTGACGACGTCGCCCGCAAGATCGGCGTGCCGGAAGGCTCGATCGCCGCTGCCCGCGCCAACCTGCAAGGCCTGTACAAAGCCTACTGGGAAACCGACTGCTCGCTGGCCGAGATCAACCCGCTGATCGTGACCGGCGACGGCAAGGTCATCGCCCTGGACGCCAAGTTCAACTTCGACCCGAACGCCCTGTTCCGTCACCCGGAAATCGTGGCCTACCGCGACCTGGACGAAGAAGATCCGGCTGAAGTCGAAGCATCGAAATTCGACCTGGCCTACATCTCCCTGGACGGCAACATCGGCTGCCTGGTGAACGGCGCCGGCCTGGCCATGGCCACCATGGACACCATCAAGCTGTTCGGCGGCGAGCCGGCCAACTTCCTGGACGTGGGCGGCGGCGCAACTGCCGAGAAGGTCACCGAAGCATTCAAGATCATGCTGAAGAACCCGGGCCTGAAAGCCATCCTGGTCAACATCTTCGGCGGCATCATGCGCTGCGACGTGATCGCCGAAGGCGTGATCACCGCATCCAAGGCCGTCTCGCTGAAGGTGCCGCTGGTCGTCCGCATGAAGGGCACCAACGAAGACCTGGGCAAGAAGATGCTGGCCGATTCGGGCCTGCCGATCATCGCCGCAGACACGATGGAAGACGCAGCGAAGTCGGTCGTCGCCGCTGCTGCTGGCCAAGCCTAATTCGCAAAGGAAATAACATGTCGATTCTGATTAACAAAGACACCAAAGTCATCACCCAAGGTATCACCGGCAAGACCGGCCAGTTCCACACCCGCATGTGCCGCGATTACGCGAATGGCCGTGAAGCCTTCGTCGCCGGTGTGAACCCGAAAAAAGCTGGTGAAGACTTCGAAGGGATTCCGATCTTCGCATCGGTCAAGGAAGCCAAGCAGAACACCGGCGCCAACGTGTCCGTGATCTACGTGCCGCCGGCAGGCGCCGCCGCCGCGATCTGGGAAGCCGTCGAAGCCGAACTCGACCTGGCAATCTGCATCACCGAAGGCATCCCGGTCCGTGACATGATGGAAGTCAAGGACCGCATGGCCAAGGCCGGTTCGAAGACCCTGCTGCTGGGCCCGAACTGCCCAGGCCTGATCACCCCGGACGAGATCAAGATCGGCATCATGCCGGGTCACATCCACAAGAAGGGCCGCATCGGCGTCGTTTCGCGCTCGGGCACCCTGACCTATGAAGCAGTCGGCCAGCTGACCGCACTGGGCCTGGGCCAGTCGTCGGCAGTCGGCATCGGCGGCGACCCGATCAACGGTCTGAAGCACATCGACGTGATGAAGATGTTCAACGACGATCCGGACACCGACGCGGTCATCATGATCGGCGAGATCGGCGGCCCGGACGAGGCGAATGCTGCTCACTGGATCAAGGACAACATGAAGAAGCCGGTCGTCGGCTTCATCGCTGGCGTCACCGCGCCTCCGGGCAAGCGCATGGGCCACGCCGGCGCGCTGATCTCGGGCGGCGCCGATACCGCGCAAGCCAAGCTGGAAATCATGGAAGCCTGCGGCATCAAGGTCACCAAGAACCCGTCGGAAATGGCTCGCCTGCTGAAGGCCATGCTGTAATCGATTCGTTCTAATAGTAGTGATGCAAACGGGGAGCTTCGGCTCCCCGTTTTTTTTGCCGGGATGCCGACATTTTTCGACAAGGGACAATTTTTGACATACCCGGCTGACAAAAATTGTCATACGGCAAGGGTAGTACTGACAAAAAGTGGCGCTGGCACGGCGTTTTGATGTCTCGGTGCTAACGATTCTGCCTGGAAACGACCTGGCACGGCGGTTGCATATAGTAGAGGGCAGAAGCAAGCAGTCACCCTTTAAACGTCGTACCAAAACTGGAGAAACACCATGAAAGCACCGAAAATGATGAAGAAAGCCGAAGCCGGCTTCACCCTGATCGAACTGATGATCGTTGTTGCCATCATCGGTATCCTGGCAGCTGTTGCTATCCCGGCTTACTCGAACTACACCATCAAGGCCAAGGTTGGTGCGGCAATGAGCTCTGTTGCTTCGCTGCAGACCGCGGTTGCTAACTGCATCCAGGAAAACGGCGGCGTGGCAACTACCTGCGACAGCGGCACTGCCGAAGTCCCGGCCTTCACCCCGACCAAAGAGCTGTCGGGCGCTGTTGTCACCGACGGCGAAATCGTCGCAACCTTTGCTGCAGCCGGTATCGGTAGCGGTGTGAATGGCACGACCTTCACGATGACCCCGTCGGCTGTCGCAAATCAGACCACCATTACTTGGCGCGTCACTACCACTGCTTCGAATAGCACGGCGGCACAGACCCTGACCAAGAACAGCGTGACTCCTCCGTCGGGTTCGTAATCTGACCACAGTACAAGAAAGCCGCCCTCGGGCGGCTTTTTCTTTTCCTCTCAAAAATCCTCCAGGCACGAGGTGACCCATGTCCAGCTCCGCACATCCGGTTTCGCGCTTGTCTCTTCCCGCATTTTCGGACCGGCCCTGGTTCTCCCTGCTCCTGATCGCCGCCATGGCAGTGGCGTTCCTGTGGTGCTCCGGCCACGACGAGCAGCGTTGTGCCCAGCTCGTGCTGCTGGCAATCCTCGCCGGCGCGGTCATCGCAGGGCGCGGTGCGGCGCAAGCCGTTAGCGGCATGCGTCCCGCCGCCCGAATGTGCCTGGCAGCTTTCTTCACGCTGGGCGCGATCTCGGTGTCGATGGCTTTTTCGCTGCGCCATGCGATCTACGAGTGGTCGATCCTGTTGCTCCTGCTGCTGGCCGCAGCACTCCTCGCCGCGGAACTGGCCCGCACCGGCAAAGGCGGCCTGCAAGCCGTCCTGGTCTGCATGGGCGTGGCCTGCCTGCTTCATTCCCTGCGCGTCCTGCTGATGTATGCGGCGGCGCTGACCAGCGGTGTGCAGATCGACATGCATGTGCTGGCCGTCGGCTTCAGCAATGTCCGCTTCCTGAACCATACCCAAACCGCGCTGCTGTCCCTGATCGTCCTGCTGTGCCTGCAGGCGCCGAAAAGAACCGTCATACGCCGCACCTGGTTTGCCCTGGCCGCGTTCTGGTGGGCGCTTCTCTTTGTCAGCGAAGCGCGCGCTACCATATTGGCGTTCGGCGCCGCCGGCGTCGCAGTCCTGCTCTTGCGCCGCTCGCATGCACGCGCACTGCTGGAAATGATGGCGCTGACCGCCCTTGCCGGCGTCGTCGTCTATGTGCTCGGATTCATTCTGTTGCCTCTGCTCGCCGGACTGGGGTCGATCGGCGTGCCATCGAACGTCGTGGCACGCACGGCGGCCGACCCGTCTTCGGGCCGCACGCTGCTGTGGAAACTGGCGCTGCAGCTGATCGCTGCCCACCCCTGGCTGGGCGTCGGCCCGCAGCACTTCGCGCACGAGGGTGCAAAGCTTTATATTGGCGCCCACCCTCACGATTGGCTGTTCCAGATCGGCGCCGAATGGGGCGTTCCGGCCCTGCTGTGCCTGCTCGGCGCCATCGTTCTGGGCGTGCGCGCATTGGCCGGCAGCGGTAAACGGATTGCGGCGGAGGATGTGCACAACCAGCAGATCCTGGCCGCCTTGTTGATGGCTTGCGCCGCCATCTTCGTGGATGGCCTGTTTTCGGGCGTGCTCGTGATGCCGCAGAGTCAGCTTGCCATCGCACTCGTCATCGGCTGCGCCGGCGGCTGGCTGCGTTCGCTCGATGCAGGTATGGCGCCGCCGGCGCCATCGCCGGCAGCGCGCATCGTCACGGCCATGCTTGCGGCGGCAGCCTTGTGCGGACTGGTATGGTCGGTAGCGCCCGACTTCATGCGCCATGCCCGGGGCGATGCACCGACGCCTGCCGAAAAGGCAATCAACAACAAGGGAAACTGGCCCCGCCTCTGGGAAGCCGGCTACTTCTAGACGATATTCTGCCGGTCCGCCAGCAGCACCTCATAAGTGAGGTTCTGGATCATCGTGTGGTGGACCGGGTCGAGATCGAGGAACTGGACGCCGTAGGCGAACATCTCGCTGCCGTCGGCCTCCTTGCGAATCGCATTCACGTTGCGGACCACTGCCTGGGTCCGCACCCGCATTTCGCCGTCGCCGAGCGGTGAGGGCAAGCCGAATTCCAGCGTGATCTCGCCGCCGCTTTCCGGCAGGGTGAGGGCCGACTCGATGCGCGCGCCGCTGACACTGACATTGCTGAGCGCGCAGTCGACGGCTGCGCCGGCCTGCGGCGGCAGGACCTGGGCCGGGATGTCGACCTTGACCCGCATCGCCGCGCGCAGGCTGGTGCCCTGGATGGTGTCGGGGAAGGACAGGTGGACGTAGAGCAGGGGGCGGTCGAAGACGCGCTGGACCGTGCAGGCGAAGGAGCACACATTCATGCCTGAGAAGACCCGGATGGTGATGCGTTCGCCTTCGACCAGGCCCACCGGAGTGCCGTTTTCCAGCGGAACCTTGACGATCAGGTACTCGTCCTTGACGTAGCCGATCAGCGTCGAAAAATACTGCATCGGCTTGATGCGCCGATAGGTGATGAACTGCAGTCGTACGCCGACCTGCAGGTTCATTGACTCGAATGTAAATTCCTTGGGCGCGAGTTCGCGCTCCGTCTGCATACTGCCCATGTTGTTTTCTGTGGTTTCACTTGCAAAATGGCAACCAAGAATGATAGCACTGGGGTAATTTCTACGCAGCTTGCATGTAAAAAATGCCCGCTCCAAGGCGGGCATTGTGTCAAGCAGACATCGAATCAGGGCTTGATGTGCTGGTCGAGCCAGTCGATGACGGTGTGGTGCCACAGCACCGAATTGGCCGGCTTCAGCACCCAGTGGTTTTCGTCAGGGAACACCAGCAGCTTGCTCTCGATGCCCCGGCGCTGCAGGGCCGTGAAGGTCGACAGGCCCTGGGCGGTCGGGATGCGGAAATCTTTATCGCCTTGCACCACCAGCATCGGCGTCTTCCACTTGTTCACGTGCAGGACCGGGTTGAAGCGCTCGTGCTTTTCCGGCACCGAGAAGTAGGGGCCGCCGTTTTCCCAGTCGGTGAACCACTGTTCCTCGGTCGAGTAGGCCATGCCGCGGGTGTCGAACACGCCGTCGTGGTTGACGATGCACTTGAAGCCGTCCGACCAGTTACCCTCGATCCAGTTCATCATGTAGCCGCCGTAGGACGCGCCCAGCGCGCAAGCCTTCGAGCGGTCCAGCCACGGGTATTTCGCCACGGCCGCGGCCAGGCCCTTTTTCAGGTCTTCGAGCGGCTTGCCGCCCCAGTCGCCGCTGATGGCGTCGGTGAATTTCTGGCCGTAGCCGGTCGAGCCGTGGAAGTCGAGGAACACGGCGGCATAGCCGGCGCCGGCGTAGGTTTGCGGGTTCCAGCGGTAGCTCCAGCCATTGCCGAAGCTGCCCTGCGGGCCGCCGTGCACCAGGAAGGCGATCGGGTATTTCTTGCCCGGCTCATAGTTCCAGGGCTTCATCACGTAGCCGTGGACGGTGTCGCCGTTCGCGCCCTTGAAGGAGAACTGCTCGTACTCGCCAAAGCGGACCTCACCCAGCTTGTCCGTGTTCACGTCGGTCAGCTTGACCGGATTGCTGGCGCCCAGTTTCATGGCGTACAGCTGGGCGCTCGAGGCCAGGCTTGCCTGGGTGAAGGCGACCGTGTCGCCGCGCACGTCGAAGCCGCCGATCGAGCCCTTGTTGGTCAGCGCGGTGACCTTGCCGTTGGCGACATCGATGGAGAACAGCTTATGCTGGCCGATGTCTTCGGCGTCGGCGATCAGGGTCTTGCCGTCGCGGGTCCACTGGATGCTGCCCGGCGAGCGGTCCCAGCTCTCGGCGATGTTGCGCTTCTTGCCCGTCGCCATGTCGAGCAGCACGATGTGGTAGCGGTCGGCCTCGAAGCCCGGACGCGTCATCGACAGGTAGGCGAGGGTGCGGCCGTCCGGCGAGAACACGCCCTTGGTGTCCCAGGCTTTATTGTCCGCGGTCAGGTTGCGCGGCGTGCCGCCGCTGGCCGGCACCGAGTACAGGTCGAAGTTGGTCGACCAGGCTTCGGTCTTGCCGGCGATGCGCACCGAGAACACCACGGTCTTGCCGTCCGGGCTGAAATGGAATTCCTCGCGGTCGCCGAAAGGCTTGGAGGGCACGTCGCCATCCAGCGAGCCGGACAGGCTGACCGGCGCGGCCGTCACGCGGCCGTTGGCGTCGAGCGGCGCGGAATACAGGATCGCGTTGCGGCCGTCCGCCCAGGTGTCCCAGTGGCGCACGAACAGGCGGTCGTAGACCTGGCCGGTGGCCTTGTCCTTGTCCTTCGCATCGGCCTTGGCCTTGGTGCAGGCCAGGTCCGGGCAGTCGCGGAACACCGACATGCCGAGCGCGATGCGGTCACTGCTGGGCGAGACGCGGTAGGCGTCGACGTCGACCGGCATGTTCGTTACCTGGGTGGCGTCGCCGCCCTCAAGCGGCACGCGCCAGACCTGCGAGGAACCCGAGCGCGCGGACAGGTAATAGATGGCATCGCCGCTGGCCGACCATTCCGGATCGGTGCTGCTGGCGGCATCCGAGGTCAGGCGCTGCGGCTTGGCGTTGGCGACGCGCAGGTCGATCAGCCAGAGATCGGTGTGGCCCTTGTTCTTCGCCATGTCGGTGCTGCGCACCGTGTAGACGACGCGGCTGCCGTCCGGCGAGACCGCCGGCGTGCCGACGCGTTCCATCGTCACCAGGTCTTCGACCGTGAAACCGCGTCCGGTGTTTGCGGCGGCTGCTGCCATCGGCGCCATGGTGACGGCGGTCGTGGCGAAGGTCGCGGCAACGGTGGCTGCCAGCGCTAGCATGCGTAGTTTCATCCTGTCCTCGTGCTTCTGTGAAAAGAAGCAATTTAACATGTGGAAAGGATGATGGCGACTTCCTCTACTCGGATCGATCAACTACGCATCGGTTACCATTTAGACATTTGCAATACGATCCGATTGAGGAATCCGAAGATGCAGTCGACTGACACTACGCAGTTCCCCCGAGGATTGCGCGCTGGCTTAACGGTCATCACGCTGGCCTTGCTTCTCATAATCCTGGGCTTGCTCTTCACCTGGGTCTATATCGCGTGCAGCTATGGGAATCCAAGACCCGTCAACTGGTTCCGGCTCGAACTGATTTCTGAGGTCATTGGCAGCAGCCTTTTGCCCTTGGCCGGAATCTGGCTGCTGGCGCTTGTGACTCGAAGCTTGGCGAGCTTTGTGGCAAGCAGGCGTGCATGGTTATTGCTCATCCCTGCTTTGGCCGTTCTTCCGCTGCTCATGCTTGTTGGTGCAAAGGCATACAGGATCTACGTGAACGGTCTGGATCATGTCCGCGACTGCGAAGCCGTCATTATTCTTTGCTTCATTCCGAACCTCGAGAGTGGATCCGTGAACTTGCCCCGGTCTCTCGGCTGACTGGGTACGGCTTGCCAATCAATCAGATATCAGCTGCCCAGTCCCCGCTCTTCCCACCATGCTTCTCCAGCACCCGCACATTGCTCATCACCATGCCCCGATCCGCCGCCTTGCACATATCGTAAATAGTCAGCAACCCAACCTGCACCGCAGTCAGCGCCTCCATCTCGACCCCGGTCTTGCCGACGGTCTCGACCTGCGCCCGGCAATGCACGGAACTAGCCTCTGCATTCACCTCGAAATCGACGGCAACGCGGGTAATCGGCAGCGGATGGCACAAAGGCACCAGATCGCTGGTCCGCTTCGCCCCCATGATCGCCGCAATCCGTGCAATGCCCAGCACATCGCCCTTCTTGGCCGACCCCGACTGGATCAGCGCCAGGGTCTCCGGCTTCATGCGGATCGTGCCGGCGGCGATGGCGATGCGGTGGGTGTCCTGCTTGGCGCCGACGTCGACCATGTGGGCCTGGCCGGTGGCGTCGAAGTGGGTCAGTGGCGATTCCTGGTTACTCATGGTGTCTTAAAAGAAGGTTAACTGGCTTACAGCCCGACCGTGACAAGGCTGCGGAAACAAGTATCATAGCATCGTGAAAACGAACCAGAATCCAGCGATGTTGCAGCTTTCACCATCCGCAAACCGCCATCAAAAATGGCGCGCCGCTCTCACGGCCGTCGCCCTGGCCGCGTCCGCCACCTGCGCCCTGGCGGCGCCCACCACGCCGACCACGCCGGTGCTGCGCACGCCCGACGCCACCCTGCCGACGCTGGGCGACGCCGCGCGCGCCGACCTGTCTCCCGTCATCGAGCGCAAGCTCGGCGAGGAGATCATGAACGACATCCGGCGCGACCGCGATTACCTCGACGACGACGCCATCATCGAGTACCTGAACAACTTCGGCGAAAACCTGGTCTCCTTCGCGCCGGGCGCGCGCGGCGAGACGAATGCCGATTTCTTCTTCTTTGCCGTGCGCGATCCGATGATCAATGCGTTCGCGCTGCCGGGCGGTTTCATCGGCGTGCACTCGCAATTGCTGATCGCGGCGCAGAACGAGTCCGAGCTGGCCTCGGTGCTGTCGCACGAAATCGGCCACGTGCAGCAGCGCCACATTGCGCGCATGCTGGGGCAGCAGAAGCAGGATGCGCTGCTGCCGCTGGCGGCCCTGATCCTGGCGGCGCTGGTCGGCAAGGCCGGCGGCGGCGCCGATGCGGCGATGGGCGTGGTGATGGGCGGGCAGGGCCTGGCCATCCAGCGCCAGCTGAATTTCAGCCGCGATGCCGAGCGCGAGGCCGACCGCGTCGGTTTCCAGACCATGCGCGCGGCCGGCTACGATACCTCCGGCATGGTGTCCTTCTTCAAGCGCCTGCAGGGCACGACCCGCCTGTACGGCGAGGCGCCGGCCTGGCTGTCCAGCCACCCGCTGACCGGCGAGCGCATCGCCGACATCCAGAACCGGATCCGCGAGGCGCCCAAGGCCGGCCACATCAAGCCGGATGCGATCGAGTTCCACCTGGTGCGTGCGCGCGCCCGCGTGCTGCAGGATCCGAGCGCCAAGGGACACGAAGACACCAAGGCGGCCTTCGAGAGCCAGCTGAAGCAGGACAACACCCAGCAGCAGACCGCCGCCATGTACGGCCTGTCCTTCCTCGCGCTCAAGCAGGGCGACCTGAAACTGGCGCAAAGCTGGCTCGACAAGGCCCGGGGATCGATGAAGCCCCGTCCTGGCGTGCTGTCGGCCGAGCGCACCGGCTCCGACGGCTCGGCCATGTTCGCCAGCCTCGGCGTCGAGATCAAGCTGGCGCCGGGACAGCCGCCGGAAGTGCTGGCGCAGGCGGTGCAGGACGCCGAGCACATGCACCAGAAGTTCCCGCTGTCGCGCATGCTGGCGCGCCAGTACGCCGATGCGATGATCGCTTCCGGCAAGCTGGACCAGGCGGCGTCTTTCCTGCGCGACCAGGTCCAGCAGTACCGCGAAGAGCCCAAGCTCTACGACCAGCTGGCCAGGACCTATGCGGCGCAGGGCAAGATCGCGCTGCAGCACATGGCGCTGGCCGAATCCTATGTCTTGAGCGGGGCGACGCCGGCCGCGGTCGACCAGCTGAACCTGGCGCGCAAGGCCCAGGACGTGTCCTTCTACGACCAGGCCGTGATCGACGCCCGCGAACGCGAGCTGCAGCAGCGCCAGAAAGACGAGAAGCAGGAGAAGAAGGACCGGGGAGACAATTGGGCGGCCGGCGCGAACGGCGGACCGAAATTCAAGGTCGAGACCAGCACCGAGACCCTGCCCAATTCCAGGTTCGGCACCACGCCGGGCAGCGAGACCCGCTCCGGCTTCGATTCCTTCGATGCCTTCGACAAGCGTCTGCAGAAACGCAGCCAGTGAAAGAATCTTTCATCTGGCAGCGCTGGATGAAATATTATTTCTGGACGGCTAACTGATCGGGCCGCTGCACGAAGCCGAAACGCCGCGGCGCCTCGTTCGCCGCCAGGCGTTCCACGGCGGTTTCCCGGCCCTGCCAGCGCAGGGCCAGGCGGCCCGAGCCGCCTTCCAGCCAGGCCAGCAAGCCCTCGTCCGTCACGGGGCGGCCATCCAATTCCAGAGCCTGGAGCAGCTGGGCCACATCGCGGTCGTCCACTTGGGCGATCCGGTCACCGGCGCACACCACAACGCTGCCGGCTTCCAGCATGAAGGCCTGTTCCGGCGCCGGCATCGCTTCGCCGGTGTGCAGGACGAATCCGTGGGCGGGATCGGTGCGGGCGATGAAGGGCGTGGCCTCCAGGTTCACGTAGACGCGCTGCGGGCCGTTCTGGAAATACCAGCAGCCGCGCTCGTCACGGGCGTAGTTGCGATCGATGAAGCCGACCAGGGCAGTGTTGTTGAGCTTGTCGCCGGGCGCGTCGGCGCGCTGGGCTGCTTCGTCGCGCATGCGCCAGGCGCCGCGGGCGTCGAGCGCCAGCCAGCCATAGCAATGGGGCACGTTCGGCCATTTGGCCATGGCCTGTTTTACGATGTCGTCCATGTGGTCAAGCTTGGCATAGTTGGGCAGCGCCTGGCGCGCGCGTGCGGGCTTGTCCGGCTGCCTGGTCGAAGAAATGCAGGATGCGGCGCGGCAGCCAGTCGATGCGGCCAGGGAAGGGACCGGCCGGAAAGCCGACGTGGCCGCCGGTGGCCGGGTATTCCAGCGTGACGGCGCTCGATGCCGTTTCCGGCAGATGCTTGCCCGGTAAAAATGGATCGTTGCGGGCGTTCAGCACCAGGGTGGGCACGGTGATGTCGTGCAGCACGTGCTTGGCGCTGGCGCGATGCCAGTAGTCGTCGGTGTCGCGGTAGCCGTGCAGCGGCGCGGTGACGACGTTGTCGAAAGCATAGAGGTCGCGGGAGGCGAGCAGGGCGGCGCGGTCGAACAGGCCGGGAAAGCGTTCCAGCTTGGCGAGTGCCTTGGGTTTCAAGGTCTCCAGGAACATGCGCGTGTAGAGCCGGTTGAAGCCGGACGACAAGGCCGCGCCGCCGGCCGCCAGATCCAGCGGCGCGGAGACGGACACGGCCGCATCGACGATCTCGGCGCCATGCTGCTGCTCGCCCAGCCAGCGCAGCAGGGCATTGCCGCCCAGCGAGACGCCGGCCACGTAGAAGGGACCCGTCAAGCGTGGACGCAGGCGGCGGATGATCCAGTCGAGTTCCTGGGCGTCGCCCGAGTGGTAGAAGCGCGGCGCCAGGTTGGCTTCGCCGGAGCAGCCGCGGAAGTGGGGAATCGCGCCGTGCCAGCCGCGCGCCGCTACCTGCGCCATCAAACCGCGCGCGTAATGGCTGTTCGACGAGCCTTCGAGGCCGTGAAAGAGCAGTACGAAAGGCGCATCGGGCTTGAGGCCCTCGACGAAATCGACGTCGATGAAATCCTGGCCGCAAGGCGTGTCCCAGCGCTCGCGCCGGAATGCCACTTCAGGTTTGCGAACGCAGACGGCCGGCCAGATCGTCTGCAAGTCGCCGCCGGGGAGCCAGAGCGGGGCGCGATAGGCGGGCATGTTCTCGAACAGGCCGCTGCAATCGGTGCAATAGCGGCGCATGGCCGGCCCGACCTGGGATCAGTGGTGTTTCAGGGCGCCTGGCGCTACCTGGTACTGGGTGCCGCAGTAAGGGCATTTGGCGTGGCCGTGGTGGTCGAAATCCAGGAAGACGCGCGGGTGGGACGACCACAGCGGCATGGCCGGGTTCGGGCAGTAGGCCGGCAGGTCCTTGGCTTCCAGTTCCACCACAGGAATGGTCTTCTCGTTCATGTTTGACTTCTCCGTCATTGCGAAATATGCGAAGCCATGATTTTAACGGATTCACACTGAATGCCGGAATGCTCCGGTAGAATAACGGGCCGATTACTGCCGAGTAGATTGTAGATCCCGTTCGATGCCCGACTGTCACCCGTCTGCCGCGTTCTTAGTCTCCGTTCAATGTTGCAGGAAAGCGACATGAACCAGCCGCATCCGGCGCTGCCGGTCGACCAGGAAGCGGATGCGCGCGGCTGGCGCGAGGGCTTCCAGACCGGTCTGCCCACCCTGTTCGGCATCGGCGCCTGGGGCATGGTGGTCGGGGTGGCGATGGTCAAGAGCGGCCTGACGGTGGCCCAGGCCAGCGGCATGACCCTGGTGGCGTTCGCGGGTTCGGCCCAGCTGGCCTCCCTGCCGCTGATCGCCGCCGGCGCGCCGGTCTGGGTGATCTTCCTGACGGCCCTGGTCGTCAACCTGCGCTTCGTGATCTTTTCCGCCCTGCTGGGCCCGCACTTCTCGCGCCTGCCGCTGTGGCAGCGCTTCTACCTTGGTTACATCTCCGGCGACGTCTCGATCGCCCTGTTCCTGCAGCGTTATCCGACCCCGGCGCCCGCGCCCGGCAAGCTGGCCTTCCTGAAGGGCCTGATGTACCCGAACTGGTTCGCCTGGCAGATCGGCTCGCTGATCGGCATCTTCCTCGGCAGCGCCGTCCCCAGCGAATGGCAGCTCGGCTTTGCCGGCACGCTGGCCATCCTCTGCATCACGGTGCCCCTGATTATCAATAGCGCCGCCCTGTGCGGCGTGCTGGTGGCCGGCGTGACGGCGGTGCTGGCGCACGGGCTGCCGTATAAACTGGGCCTGCTGGCGGCGGTACTGGCCGGCATGGTCACCGCCATGGTCTGCCAGGAAACCATGGAAAAGCGACATCGAGGGAGCGGCACCGGCCATGGCTGACTGGGAAATCTGGGGCGTGATCCTGGTGCTCGGCGTGGCCACCGCCTGCACCCGCAGCACCTTCTGGCTGATCGGCCACAAGGTGACGATCCCGCCACGGGTGCAGGAAATGCTGCGCTATGCGCCGGCCTGCGCGCTGGCCGCGATCGTGTTCCCGGACATGGTGCTGGGGCCGCAGGGCGAGCTGCAGCTGGCGCTGGCGAACCCGAAACTGATCGCCGGCATTGCCGCATTGCTGTTCTACCTGTGGCGCCGCGCCATGCTGCAGACCATCATCTTCGGCATGCTGGTGCTGACACTGTTGCGTGTGTTTCATGTTTTCGGCAACATCGGCTAAGGTAAAATAGCGTTTTTTCACCAATCTACCTACCGGATCCACGCTGACATGGCTGTCCTCAATTTCACCCGCTTGCAAGACCTGATCGACCAAGATGCGCTGAAGGGCAAGCGCGTCTTCATTCGTGCCGACCTGAACGTTCCGCAGGACGACGCCGGCAACATCACCGAAGATACCCGCGTGCGCGCCTCGGTCCCCGCGATCCGCGACGCCCTGCAGGCAGGCGCGGCCGTGATGGTGACCTCCCACCTGGGCCGCCCGACCGAGGGCGAATTCAAGCCGGAAGACAGCCTGGCGCCGGTCGCCAAGCGCCTGTCCGAGCTGCTGGGCCAGCCGGTCGAGCTGAAGCAGGACTGGGTCGATGGCGTCGACGTCGCCCCGGGCCAGGTCGTGCTGCTGGAAAACTGCCGAGTCAACAAGGGTGAGAAGAAGAACGACGACGCCCTGGCCCAGAAGATGGCCAGGCTGTGCGACGTCTACGTGAACGACGCCTTCGGCACCGCCCACCGCGCGGAAGCGACCACCCACGGCATCGCGAAATTCGCGCCCGTGGTGGCCGCCGGCCCGCTGCTGGCCGCCGAGCTGGATGCGCTGGGTAAAGCACTGCACGCGCCGCAGCGTCCGCTGCTGGCCATCGTCGCCGGTTCGAAGGTGTCGAGCAAGCTGACCATCCTGCAGAGCCTGGCCGACAAGGTCGACAACCTGATCGTCGGCGGCGGCATCGCCAACACCTTCATGAAGGCCGTCGGCCTGAACGTCGGCAAGTCGCTGATGGAAGCGGACCTGGTGGGCGAAGCAAAAACCATCATCGACAAGATGGCCGCGCGCGGCGCGACCGTGCCGATTCCGGTGGACGTGGTGTGCGCGAAGGAGTTCTCGCCGGCCGCCGCCGCCACCGTCAAGGACGTGGCCGATGTGCTTGATGACGACATGATCCTGGACATCGGTCCGAAGACCGCGGCCCAGCTGGCAGAGCAGATTTCCAAGGCTGGCACCATCGTCTGGAACGGCCCGGTGGGCGTGTTCGAGTTCGACCAGTTCGCCGAAGGCACGAAGACTTTGGCCACGGCCATCGCGCAGTCCAGGGGCTTCTCGATCGCCGGCGGCGGTGACACCCTGGCTGCCATCGCAAAATATAATATTGCCGACCAGATCGGCTATATCTCGACCGGCGGCGGCGCCTTCCTTGAGTTCCTCGAAGGGAAGACGCTGCCGGCGGTGGAGATCCTGCTGCAACGCAGCGCCAGTAAAAACTGAGTGAGACCCCAGCGCAGCCCCAGGCTGCGCTTTTCATTGAAGGATAACCATGTACCGTGGCACCAAGATCGTAGCAACCATCGGCCCCGCATCGACCGATTTCGACATTCTCGTCAAGATGATTCGCGCCGGCGTCGACGTCGTCCGCCTGAACTTCTCGCATGGCCGGGCGCAAGACCATATCGATCGCGCTGCCCTGGTACGCCGCGCCGCCGCCGAGTGCGGCCGCGAAGTGGCGATCATGGCCGACATGCAGGGTCCGAAGATCCGCGTCGGTAAATTCGAGGAAGGCAAGATCTTCCTGAACAACGGCGACGCCTTCATCCTGGACGCCAAGTGGGGCGAAAACGGCGAGCTGGGCAACCAGGAACGGGTCGGCCTCGACTACAAGGCACTGCCGCGCGACGTCAAGCCGGGTGACAGGCTGCTGCTGAACGACGGCCTCATCGTCCTGGTCGTCGACAAGGTGGTCGGCAGCGAGATCTACACCACGACCAAGGTCGGCGGCGAACTGTCGAACAACAAGGGCATCAACCGCCAGGGCGGCGGCCTGACCGCGCCGGCCCTGACCTCGAAGGACATGGAAGACATCAAGACCGCGATGAGCTTCCAGGCCGACTACCTGGCGATCTCCTTCCCGAAGAGCGCCACCGACATGGAAATGGCGCGCCAGCTGGCGAACATCGCCGGCGAACCCTTCGGCCACAAGCCGATGATGATCGCGAAGATCGAGCGCGCCGAAGCGATTCCGGTGCTGCAGGAAATCCTGGACGCCTCCGACGGCATCATGGTCGCCCGCGGCGACCTGGCGGTCGAAGTCGGCAACGCGGCCGTGCCGGCGCTGCAGAAGCGCATGATCCGCATGGCGCGCGAATCGAACAAGCTGGCGATCACCGCGACCCAGATGATGGAGTCGATGATCGTCAACGCCGTGCCGACCCGCGCCGAAGTCTCGGACGTGGCGAACGCCGTGCTGGACGGTACCGACGCCGTCATGACCTCGGCCGAGACCGCATCGGGCAAGTACCCGATCGAGACCGTCGAGATGATGTCGGCGATCTGCGTGGAAGCCGAGCAGTCCGAATACAACAAGCTCGAAGCCGACTTCCTGAACGTGAAGTTCACCCGCATCGACCAGTCGATCGCCTACGGCACCCTGTTCACCGCCCATCACCTGGGCGTGAAGGCGATCGTGGCGCTGACCGAATCGGGCTCGACCGCGCTGTGGATGTCGCGCCACTCGATCGATACGCCGATCTTCGCCTTGACCCCGTCGCAGACCACGCAGCGCAAGGCTTCGCTGTACCGCAATGTGCGTTCCTTCCACCTGATGCAGGAAGGCGGCAGCCACGCCGTGCTGCGCAAGGCTGAGGAACTCCTCATGCGCGAAGGCGTCGTACGCAAGGGCGATCTGATCGTTGTGACCTGGGGCTCGCCGATGGGCCAGGCCGGCGGCACCAACGCGCTGAAGATCGTGCGTGTGGGCGATGCGGAGAATTTTTTGAAGGAATCCTCGTAATACCCTGCGACGCTTCATACCGTCATTCCCGCGAAGGCGGGAATCCAAGTTCTGCGTGAGCTGACGTAACGCGTCCAACCTGGGTTCCCGCCTTCGCGGGAACGACGTCTTAACAATAAGAAAAGCGTACGGCTTAATCGAGGTTCCACACACAAGTTTTTTATTGTTTGGAGCTACATCATGGCACTCGTATCAATGCGTCAACTGCTGGACCACGCCGCCGAAAACGGCTATGGCCTGCCGGCGTTTAACGTCAACAACCTGGAGCAGGTCCAGGCCATCATGGCCGCCGCCGATGCCGTCAACAGCCCGGTGATCATGCAGGCCTCGGCCGGCGCCCGCAAATATGCCGGCGAAGCCTTCCTGCGCCACCTGATCGACGCCGCCGTCGAAGCCTACCCGCACATCCCGGTCGTCATGCACCAGGACCACGGGCAGTCGCCGGCCGTCTGCATGGCCGCGATCCGTTCGGGCTTCTCGTCCGTCATGATGGACGGCTCGCTGGAAGCCGACGGCAAGTCGGTCGCTTCCTACGAGTACAACGTCGAAGTCTCGAAGGAAGTCGTGAAGTTCGCGCACGCTATCGGCGTGACCGTCGAAGCCGAACTGGGCGTGCTCGGTTCGCTGGAAACCATGAAGGGCGACAAGGAAGACGGCCACGGCGCGGACCGCACCATGACCCGCGAAGAGCTGCTGACCGACGTGGCGCAAGCCGCCGACTTCGTCGCGCGCACCCAGTGCGACGCGCTGGCCATCGCGATCGGCACCTCGCACGGCGCCTATAAATTCACGCGCCAGCCGACCGGCGACATCCTGGCCATCGACCGCATCAAGGAAATCCACGCGCGCATCCCGAACACCCACCTGGTGATGCACGGTTCCTCGTCGGTGCCGCAGGAGCTGCTGGCGATCATCCGCGAATTCGGTGGCGACATGAAAGAGACCTATGGCGTGCCGGTCGAAGAGATCCAGGAAGGCATCAAGCACGGCGTCCGCAAGATCAACATCGACACCGACATCCGCCTGGCGATGACGGCCGCGATCCGCAAGTACCTGTTCGAGAACCCGTCGAAGTTCGACCCGCGCGACTACCTGAAGCCGGCCCGCGAAGCCGCCACCATGATCTGCAAGGCGCGTTACATCTCCTTCGGCTGCGAAGGCATGGCCTCGAAGATCAAGCCGGTGCCGCTGGATAAGATGGCCGAGCGTTACAAGGCTGGTGAGCTGGCGCAGATCGTGCAGTAATAGCTGGACCGCGCAATAACAGCGAACCCGCAGCTGTAAAACCGTCATTCCCGCGCAGGCGGGAAGCCAAGTTTTTCGGTACGCCACGAACTTGGGTTCCCGCCTCCGCGGGAACGACGGGGCAAAATGACGTAAAATTACGCACTTCCTCACCGGCGGCCCCCCGCCGGTTTCGCTTTATCAAGATACCCCCTCTATGAAAAGCCTCTACCAATCCACTATTTCCTCCCTGCCACTGCTTGGACGCGGCAAGGTCCGTGACAACTATGCCGTCGGCGAAGACAAGATCCTGATCGTCACCACCGACCGCCTGTCGGCCTTCGACGTCGTGATGAACGAGCCGATTCCCGGCAAGGGCATGGTGCTGAACCAGATGAGCGATTTCTGGTTCGACAAGCTCGGCCACATCGTGCCGAACCACCTGACCGGCGTGGCGCCGGAATCCGTGGTGGCGCCTGAGGAAGTGGACCAGGTCAAGGGGCGCGCCGTGGTCGCCAAGCGCCTCAAGCCGATCATGGTCGAGGCCGTTGTGCGCGGCTACATCATCGGTTCCGGCTGGAAGGATTACCAGGCCAACGGCGCCATCTGCGGCATCCACCTGCCGGCCGGCCTGCGCCAGGCCGACAAGCTGCCCGAGCCGCTGTTCACCCCGGCCGCCAAGGCCGACCTGGGCGAACACGACGAGAACATCAGCTACGAAGAGATGGAACACCGCATCGGCATCGAACTGGCCGAGCAGATCCGCGACGTCAGCATCAAGCTGTACAACGCCGCATCGCAGTACGCGGCCGAGCGCGGCATCATCATCGCCGACACCAAGTTCGAGTTCGGCCTCGATGACAATGACGTGCTGCACCTGATGGACGAAGTCCTGACCGCCGATTCCTCGCGCTTCTGGCCGGCGGATTCGTACGCCCCGGACATGTCGCCGCCTTCCTTCGACAAGCAGTTCGTGCGCGACTACCTCGAAACTTTGACCGAATGGAAAAAGTCTCCGCCCGCGCCGGCGCTGCCACAGGACGTGATCGACAAGACCCAGGCCAAGTACTTCGAAGCCATCGAACGCCTGACCGGCGAGAAACTGAAGGTCTGAGCAATGGCAGATAACAATAAGCCGCTGGTCGGCGTGATCATGGGTTCCAGTTCCGATTGGGACGTGATGCAGCATGCGGTCGCCATCCTCAAGCAGTTCGGCGTGCCGCATGAAGCGCAAGTGATCTCGGCCCACCGCATGCCGGACGAGATGTTCGCCTACGCCGAAAGCGCGCGTGGCCGCGGCCTGCGCGCCATCATCGCCGGCGCCGGCGGCGCTGCCCACCTGCCGGGCATGGTGGCCGCCAAGACCATCGTGCCGGTGCTGGGCGTGCCGGTGCCTTCGCGCTACCTGCGCGGCGAGGATTCGCTGCTGTCCATCGTGCAGATGCCGAAGGGCGTGCCGGTGTCGACCTTCGCCATCGGCGAGGCCGGCGCCGCCAACGCGGCCCTGACCGCGGTCGCGATCCTGGCCGCCAACGACGACGCACTGGCTGCGCAGCTGGAAGACTTCCGCGCGAAGCAGACCGCCGCCGCCAGGGCCATGACCCTGCCGCTTGAATGAACCGTGATGAGTAATCAGGAAACCAGGCCCCTGCTGCCTGCCGCGAATCCGTCCACCTGGCTGGGCGTGATGGGCGGCGGCCAGCTGGGCCGCATGTTCGCCCAGGCCGCGCAGGCCATGGGCTTCAAGGTGGCCGTGCTCGAGCCTTCGAAGGATTGCCCGGCCGGGCAGGTCGCCGAGCATCTGGTCGAAGCGGGCTATACGGACGCCGCCGGCCTGGATGCGCTCGCAAGCCGGTGCGCGGCCGTCACCACCGAATTCGAAAACGTGCCGGCCGACAGCCTGTCGCGCCTGGCGCAGCAGGTGTTTGTCGCGCCGAATGCGCATGGCGTGTCGGTGGCCCAGGACCGGGTCGCCGAGAAATCCTTCTTCGTGTCCTGCGCGGCCAAATCCGGCGTGATGCCGGCGCCGCACAAGGTGATCGCCTCGACGGAAGACGTCGATGCGATTCCGGACGAGCTGCTGCCCGGCATCCTGAAAACGGTGCGCATGGGCTACGACGGCAAGGGCCAGGTGCGCGTGCGCTCGCGCGAGGACGTGCGCGCCGCCTTCGAATCCATGGGCAAGGTCACCTGCCTGCTGGAGAAGATGCTGCCGCTGGCCTATGAAGTTTCGGTGCTGACCGCGCGCGGTCATGACGGTTCCTCGGTCGTGTATCCGATCGCCGAGAACGTGCACCGCGACGGCATCCTGTTCACCACCACCGTGCCGGGCCCGAACGTGTCCGCGGACTGTGCCCGCAAGGCGCAGGATGCCGCGCGCGCGATCGTCGCCGAACTCGGTTACGTCGGCGTGCTGTGCATCGAGTTCTTCGTGCTGGCCGACGGTTCGCTGGTCGTCAACGAAATGGCGCCGCGCCCGCACAACAGCGGCCACTACACCATCGACGCCTGCGTCACCAGCCAGTTCGCGCAGCAGGTGCGGGCGATGGCGCGCTTGCCGCTGGGCGATGTGCGCCAGCATTCGCCGAGCGTGATGCTGAACATCCTGGGCGATGTCTGGTTCGACGGCGACAGCAATGTGGCGCGCGAGCCGGCCTGGGATAAAGTGCTGGCCCTGCCGGGCGCCAACCTGCACCTGTACGGCAAGGACGATCCGCGCCGCGGCCGCAAGATGGGCCACGTGACTTTCGTAGCGCCGACGCTGCACGAGGCGCAGCGCCAGTTCGAGGCTGCCTGCGCCGTGTTGGGCATCGAGCTGTGACCCGCACCGTGACCCAGCAGCAAGCCATGGAAGCAAACCAGGCCGACATCGACGCGGGCGCACGCGCGCTCGAAGCCGGCAGCCTGGTCGCCTTTCCGACCGAGACCGTGTACGGCCTCGGCGCCGATGCCGAGAATCCGGCGGCCGTCGCCGCCATCTATGCCGCCAAGGGCAGGCCGCAAGACCACCCGGTGATCGTGCACGTGGCGCCGGGCGCTTCGCTCGATTACTGGTGCGCCGACATTCCGCTTGAGGCGCGCCAGCTGGCCGATGCCTTCTGGCCCGGCCCGCTGACCATGATCCTCAAGCGCGCGGCGAATATTCCCGACGCCGTCTCCGGCGGCCAGGACACGGTCGGCATCCGCTGCCCCTCGCACCCGGTGGCGATCCGCCTGCTGCAGGCCTTCAAGGGCGGGCAGGGCGGTGTCGCTGCGCCGTCCGCCAACAAGTTCGGCCACGTCAGCCCGACCACGGCCCAGCATGTGCGCGACGAATTCGGCATTGACTCCCGCATCGCCGCGGTGCTGGACGGCGGCCAGAGCGAGGTCGGGATCGAATCGACCATCGTCGACCTGTCGCGTTTGGCTAGCCACGGCCCGGTTCTTCTGCGTCCCGGCCATATCTCGGCCGAAGCGATTGCCGCCGTGATCGACCAGGTGCCGGCCCGTCCGGATGCGGCCGCACCGCGCGCTTCCGGCACGCTGGAATCGCATTACGCCCCGCACACGCCGGTGGCGATGCAGGACACCGCCACCCTGGCCTCTACCCTGGAACGCCTGCATGGGGCAGGGCGCAAGGTCGCGCTGATCCATTACTCGCCGCTGCCCGCCGTGCACGCGGAAGTCGCGCTGCCGGCCACGCCGGAAGGCTTTGCCCACGCGCTCTACGCCGCGCTGCGCGCGATGGACGGCGCCGGCGCCGACCTGATCCTGGTCGAAGCGCCGCCGCAGGACGGCGCCTGGCTGGGCGTCAACGACCGCCTGCGCCGCGCCGCGCACGGCTCGAGCGGGATCGTGCACGGACTGATAAACAACACTCCTGCCTTCTGATACAAAGCCAGGCTTCTCAAAAACGCATGCAGAAGGCATGCTTGTCGGAAATTTAGTTTCTCCGTCGTCCCCGCGCAGGCGGGGACCCAAGTTTGCTTGCGTTAACAAGACGCTGAGAGAACTTGGGTCCCCGCCTTCGCGGGGAGTCTTTTTTGGCAATGCCAAAAAAGGCAACATTTGCATTTTCGTTTTATCAGAAGGACAATCCATGCGTTCGTTCCAAACCCTGGCCCTCAGCCTCGGCCTGGGCATGCTGCTGGCCGCTTGCAGCGGCGGCACCACCACCGGCGGCACCCCGGTCGGCGTCACCAATCCCGCACCGCTGCCAGTGCCCATCCGCGGCAGCCTGGTCGGCCAGGCCGCGTCGGTCGCCGTGAATATCGCCGGCAATAGCCTCGCCACCCTGTCGCCGAGCGTGCTGGCCGGCTTCCTCGAATCGGCCCAGACCGGCACCCTGGCCGTGGCCGGCCAGCCGCAGTGCGCTGTTTCGGTTTACCGCGTGCACTACAACACCATCGGCGGCGCCGGCGAGCCGACCGATGCCAGCGCGGCCATCTTCGTGCCGACCGGCAGCGGCAATTCCTGCGGCAATTCGCGTCCGGTGCTGTTGTACGCCCACGGCACATCGCTGCAAAAGTCCTACGACATGGCGGACATCGCCAACAACACGGAAGCGCGCCTGGCCGCCGCCGTGTTCGCGGCCCAGGGCTTCATCGTCGTCGCGCCCAACTACGCCGGCTATGGCGGCTCTTCGCTCGGCTACCACCCCTACCTCGACCGCGTGCAGGAAGGGGCCGACATGATCGACGCCCTGCGTGCGGCGCGCAGCAGCTTCACGGCCATCGGCGTGCGCGATTCGGGCAAGCTCCTGGTGACAGGCTATTCCCAGGGCGGCTATGTGGCGCTGGCGGCCCAGCGCGCGATGCAGGACCTGAACAACGCCGAGTTCACGCTGACAGCCGCGGCCGGCATGTCGGGCCCGTATGCGCTCTCGCGCTTCGGCGACGAGCTGTTCGGCGGCGCGCCGCGCGACGGCGCGACCGTGATCGTGCCGACCATCATCAACGCGGCCCAGCACGCCAGCGCCGCCATCTACGGCAAACCGGCGGACGTGTACGAGGCGCAGTACGCCGCCACCATCACGGACCTGGTGCCGGGCACCTTGGGCAGCAGCGAGCTGGTCAGCCTGGGCAGGCTGCCGGCCACGGCGCTGTTCGCGGCCGACTCGATGCCGCAGACGCCGGGCCATACCCAGTACTTCGGCGCCGGCAACCTGATCCGCAGCGATTACCGCGCCGCCTATCTTGCCGATCTCGCCGCCCATCCCTGCGAGCAGAGCCCCAGCGCGCCGCTGAACTGCGCGCCCGCGCACACCCTGCGCAAGTGGCTGCTGCGCAACGATCTGCGCAGCTACCTGCCGATGGCGCCGACCCTGCTGTGCGGCGGCCATGACGATCCGACCGTTCCTTACTTCAATACGACGGCGGCAGCGGCTTATTTCCGGGCCCGCGGCGCCGCGATCACCGAGCTCGACATCGACGATACGCCCAGCCTGAACGACCCCTACCGCAGCGCCAAATCCGGCTTCGTTGCGGCGCGGACCATCCTGCGTGCGGCCAACGGCGACGGCGCCGTCGCCTCGAGCTACCACGCCGGCCTGGTGGCGCCATTCTGCATGGCCGCCACACGGGATTATTTCCAGTCCGTCCTGGCCATGAAGGGTTGAGCGCCAATACACTTTTCCCGTATGACAAGCTCAGCGGCGTTGCTATAATCCCCAGCGCTGCCGGGCTTCATCCGTACTGTGTTGCAAATTTAGTTTCCTGAATGCGATACGGAAGGCTTTCCCTATACAACCAAGCTGAACACTGGCATATTAGTTGTGATACGAATAGCACGGGCGTTCGTTTCAAAAAGCAAAGAAAACCTCATCTAGGAGACACAATGCGTAAGACCTCTTTCGCGCTCGCGCTGCTGACCGCAGCCGTTCTGACCGCTTGCGGTGGCAACGGCCCAAGTGCTGGCGACCAGACGCCCAAGACCAAGTTCAGCAACCAAATTACCTTTGGCGATAGCCTTGCCGACGTCGGCAGCTACGCCGTCGGCACCGTCGCAGCACTGGGCGGCGGCCAGTTCAACATCAATGGCAATAACACCTCGATCAACCCTGAGCTGACCGGCAAGAACTTTACCCAGCTTATCGCAGCCCAGATTGGTCTGCCGGCCCCGTGCGCGGCCCAGACCGGCTTGCTGGGCAGTGCGGCCGCAGGCTTCTCGGTCCCGGTGACCGACCATCCGGAATGCTTCGGCTACGCCATGGGCGGCGCCCGCGTGACCAACCCGATCGGCCCGCGCAACAAGGCGCTCGACAAGCCGGGCGCGGTGTCGTTCGGCGCACTGACCGTCCCGGTCGTGACCCAGATCGCCAATCACCTGAAAAAGGTCGGCGGCAAGTTCAAGGGCGATGAACTGGTCATCGTCATGGCAGGCGGCAACGATGCACTGCAACAGCTCGACGAGCTGTCGACTGCCGCCACTGCCGCCGGCGGCCAGGCCCTGGCGCAGAGCCTGGTGACCCAGCTGGCACCGGGTACCGCCAATCCGGCAACCGGCGCGGCCGCCATCGGCGCAGCCATCCAGGCTGAAGCAGCCAAGCCGACCGCGACGCCGCAAAGCATCATCGGCGCCGCGATCACCGCTGCCGCCATGAACGGCAACACCACCGCTCCCGCGAATGCAGCCACCATCGGCGGCACCGCCGGCGCCGCTGCAACCGCCGCCGGCCTGGCATACTCGGCTGCGCACGGTGCGGACGTGGTCAAGAACATGGCCACCGCCGGCGCCGAGCTGGGCGTGCTGGTCAAGACCCAGATCCTGGCCAATGGCGCAGGCTATGTGGTCGTGAACAACCTGCCGGACGTGTCGATCTCGCCATCGGCCAAGGCGCAGTCGGCCGACACCCAGAAGCTGATCGCAGCCATGGTCGACGCCTTCAACTCGCAGCTGAAGGCAGCCGTCGGCGCCGAGCCGAAAGTGCTGTACGTCGACGTTGCCGCCGTCAGCCACGACCAGGCGGTCAACCCCGGACCGTACGGCCTGACCAATACCACGACCCCGGCTTGCGACCTGAGCCCTGCCAAGAACCCGCTCGGTTCCGCGCTGGTCTGCAACAAGAACAACCTGATCGCCGGCGACGTCAGCCACTACATGTTTGCCGACGCCGTGCACCCGAGCCCGTTCGAGTACGCACTGCTCGCGCGCTACGTGCTGGAGCAGATGACCGTCAAGGGCTGGCTGTAATTTTCGCGAATAAGGATCAGGAGAACATATGAAAGTAAGTAAAAATGTCGTGAAGATGCTGGTTGCCGCGGGCATCCTGGCAGCCGCGAACGGCGCCATGGCGCAAGCGCAGGGCCAGTTCACCGTGTCGGTCGGCGCCAACATGCTGAAGCCGGACGTGACCAGCGGCGCGATCTCGGCGCCGGCGCTGCCGAACTCGCAGGGCGACGTCTCGAAGGACACCCAGCCGGTCGCCGTCATCAACTACGGCCTGACCGACAATATCTCGATCGAGTCCGCAATCGGTACGCCGTACAAGCACAAGATCTACGGCGCCGGCGCGATTACCGGTACCGGCCAGCTGGGCACCGTGCAGGCCCTGCCGGCGATCGCCCTGGTGCAGTACCGCTTCTTCTCGCCGGATGCGATGATCCGTCCGTACATCGGCCTGGGCGTGACCTATGCGATGTTCCAGAAGGAACGCGGTTCGTTCGCGATGACCGCGCTGACCAACCCGGGCGCCGGCACCCCGACCACCTTCAGCATCGACAACAAGTGGACCTACTCGGGCCAGCTCGGCCTGCAGATCAACGTCACGCCGAAGTGGTTCGCCAACGTGTCCTACATCAAGACCAAGCTGAGCACCGACGTGCACTTCTCGACCGGCCAGTTCCAGCACATGAAACTGGATCCGGATTCGTACATCGTGTCGGTCGGCTACAAGTTCTGAGCCGGTTCCAGCACTGCTTCAAAAACCCGCTTCGGCGGGTTTTTTTATTGCCGCTCAGGAAAAGGTGGCGCGGTAGGCGGGCGGCAGATCGATCGCGTAGAAGGCGCCGCTGAAGGCCGCCACGACCAGCACCGCCAAGACCGCGCCGAGCGCGATGGCGCCCCAGGCCAGGCGCTCGCGCGAGGCCAGCGGCATGCGCGCCGGCAGCAGGCGCCGCAGCGCGCAGGCCAGATGGACGAACAGCGCCGCCACCGCCAGGCCGTAATAGGGCACGAAGAACAGCGGCCAGGGCCGCATCTGCAGGCCGGCCGCGGCATAGTAAAAGTTCGTGTCCAGCCGCAGCAGTGCGCGGCCGAACAGCACCGAGACCACGTGCACGAACAGGAAGAAGGCGAGCCAGGCGCCCGACAGCACCTGCAGCCGGTCGAACAGCAGGCGGCGCTGCCCGCGGCGGCGCCACAGCAGCCGCAGTCCCGACCCCGCCTGCAGCGCGACGGCGGCCAGCAGCAGCGCCTCGACGGCCGGCACCCGCGTGAACTTGCGGACGCCCTGCATGAAGGCGATGTGCGCGGCGGCGCCTTGCAATGCCAGCAGATGGTTCACGAGGTGCGCCAGCAGGTAAAGGCCGGTGAGGACGGCGGCGATGCGGTGCAGGCGGCGCGGCAGGTCGATGCGCCTATCCATGGAAGGGGCAGGCGTGCAGGCCGGCGGGCGAAGGCGCCGGCGCGGCCTGCGCCGGACCGGGTACGCGCGCCTTCAACAGCAGCCGCAAGCCGCGCGCGGGCCGCAGGGTCACCTGCATCTTCGCTTCGGGAATGCCCTGGCCGGGCGCCGGCGCCAGCGTGAAACGCTGCACCAGCATGGCCAGCGCCAGCGTCATCTCCATCGTGGCAAAACCGTTGCCGATGCAGACGCGCGGCCCGGCGCCAAACGGGATATAGGCGCCGCGCGGCAGCTCGCGCGCCGCATCGCCCAGGAAGCGGCCGGGGTCGAAGCCTTCGGGCTGCGCGAACCAGCGCGCATCGCCTTGCGGGATGAAGAAGGGGATCGTGACCAGGCTGCCTTTGGGGAGCAGCCACTCGCCGATGCGCACCTCCTCGGCCGCGCGCCGCATCAGCACCCCGGGCACCGGCGGATAGCGGCGCAGGGTTTCCTTCACGACAGCCGCCAGCAGGGGCAGGCGCGGCAAATCGGCCATCGCGGGCGCGCGCGCGCCGAGCACGCCGTCGGCTTCGGCGGCCACGCGCGCGGCCATGTCCGGATCGGCTGCCAGCGCCCAGGCCGCCCAGGCCAGCGCGGTGGCGGTGGTCTCATGGCCGGCCAGGAAGATGGTCATCAGCTGGTCGCGGATTTCGTGGTCGGGCAGCGGGGCGCCATCGCCTTCCTCGTCGCGCGCGGTCAGCAGCATGCCGAGCAAATCTTCGCTTGCGCCAGCGCCGGTATCGATCAGGGCGCGGCGTTCCCGGATGTGCGAGCGCACCAGGCGGTCGAGCAGGCGCAGCTCCCGGCGTTTCGCGCCCTGGCGCGGCAGCGGCGCCCAGGCGGGGATCGCGAAGGGGAGGAACATCTCCGCATAGCCGATCGCGGACAGGGTGCGGATCGCCTGCTCGATGCGCGCCGTGTCTGCCTCGATCCGGCTGCCGAACATGGTGCGCAGGATGATGTCCATCGCCAGCATGTTCATCGCGTGCTCGGCGTCGATTGCCGTGGCGCCGTCGGCCGGCAAGCTGCCGAAGGCCTCGGCGGCGGCGGCCGTCACCTGGCCCGCATAGGCTTCGAAGCGCTTCGGGCTGAAGGCGGGCTGCAGGGTGCGGCGCTGGCGCTGCCAGGTGGCGCCTTCGCTCATCAGGAGGCTGTTGCCGTGCAGCTGGCGCATGACGGTGATGTGCTGCTCGTAGCGGATGAAGGAGCGCGCCTTGTCGACCAGCGCTTCGCGCACCTGGTCCGGATGCATGAAGGCGTAGTGCTGGAGCCAGCCGTGGCGCATGTAGACCGTGTCGCCGTATTGGCGCTGGGCTTGGCGCCAGAAGCCGAGGTAGTCGCGTTCCATGTCGGCCAGCAGGCGCAGGCCGAAGGCGCGGTCACGCGGACCGGGCGGGCGGGGGATGGTCGTCATCGGTGAACTCATCGGCAAATTCCAGTCGGTAGACCCAGTCGGCTTCTTCGCGCATCACATCGCGCGCCAGCTGGGCGGGGGTGCGGCCGGTCTGCGCCTTGCAGTCGCGCGTCAGGTGCGACTGGTCGGCGTAATCGCAATCCAGCGCGTGCTCGGCCCAGTCGTGCGGCTGGCCGGCAAGATGGCGCCGCTGGGCGGCCAGGAAACTGCGCTCGCCGCGCCGCAGGCGGTTCAGGGTCTGCAGGCTGGTCCCGAGCTCGCGCAGGGCCAGGCGCTGCAGCTGGCGCGGGCCGATCCCGAGCAGGCTGGCGGCCATGCCCAGGCTGATGCGGCTGCCCATGCGGCGCAAGCGCAGCCAGGCCGGCAGCTTGTGGCGCTGCGCGTGTTCGCGGATGCAGTCTTCGACCAGGACCTGGCGCGCGCTGTGCGACGCAGCCGCGAACACGGCGTCGGCCAGCTCGCGACCGCGCGCCGGCAGCACCGCGTGCGCATCGACGAATTTGTTCTGCAGCGCGGCCAGGTCGGCGCCGAACAGGGACTGGAAGGCATCCGGATAGAACATCGCCATGAAGCCGTGGGTATCGCCGCGATTGCGCGAGACGACGGGCTGGGTCTGGCAACCGCTGATCACGCAGCCCGACAGCACCAGGCCCTGCTGGCCGCCGGTGTCGCTCAGCAGCTCGGCCTCGCCCTCCAGGAACCAGGTCATCACGCAATGCGCGCTGGCCGGAAAGCGGTTCAGCAACTGCTCGCCCTGCAGTGCGCACTGCCGCGTGTCGCGCAGCATGAAGGCGCGCACGAAGGGCGCCACGTCCACCGAAGGCTGGTAGAGGCGGGCGCTGGGCGATCGCAGGGAAGACGGAGCGTTCATGGTCAATATTGTGGAATTGTCATTCCCAGCAATATAGAACGATCGCGACATGCAGGCATAAAAAAGGTTCTTCACGGATTCCCGGGAAACGCGGCTTTGATCTTGAGGAAGAAGAAGGCGCTGTCCCGGTAC